>NZ_JADYVR010000008.1:0-318655 GCF_020193935.1 Bradyrhizobium sp. NBAIM08
GGCCGCCGCCGCGACCCCCGCCCCGGTTCAGACCGCCGATCCCTTCGGCCTCGAGACCACGCTCGAGCCGAAGAAGGTCGTGATGGTCAAGGGCACCGCCAATTGGGACTCCGCCTTCGACACGCTGATCGACGCCTTCAAGGCGTTGACCACGCTGCTCGACAAGCAGGGCATCAAGCCATCGGGCAATTCGATGATCGTCTACACCTCGACGGACGATACCGGCTTCACCTTCCTTGCCCAAATCCCGGTCGATCAGGACCCGAAGAACCTGTCCAAGGACATGAGCATCGGCAAATCGCCTGAAGGAAAGGCGCTGAAATTCGTCCATCGCGGCTCCTACGACAACATGGACAACACCTATGAGGCGATCACCAACCACCTCGACGACAAGAGGCTGGAAGCCAAGGACACCTTCATCGAGGAGTACCTCACCGATCCCCTGAAGACGTCCGAGGACAAGCTCGTGATCAATGTTTACGTGCCACTGAAGTGAGACTGATGAAAAAGCCTGCCCTACTTGCCGCCGTCCTCGCCATCACGCTGCTCGCCGCACCCGCGCGCGCCGAGGATTTTCCCTCCGCAATCTCGGTGAGCGGCGAAGCCTCCGTATCCGCGGCGCCCGATCTCGCGCAAATCGATGCAGGCGTCGCCAACGACGCCAAGACGGCGAAGGAGGCTTCCGATGCCAACAACGCCGCGATGGGCAAGGTGCTGCTGGCGCTGAAGGGCGCAGGCATCGCCGAGAAGGATTACCAGACCTCGCGACTGTCGCTGCAGCCGCAATACGGCCAGAACAAATCCACCGGCGCCTCGCCGGTGGTCGGCTTCCGCGCGAGTAACCGCGTCACCGTCAAGATTCGCGACGTCACCAAAGTGGCCGGCATCATCGACACGCTGGTTGCCGCCGGCGCCAACGACATCGGCAATATCTCGTTCGAGGTGACGCAGGCCTCGAAGCTGCTGGATGGCGCGCGCGAGCAGGCGGTGGCCGATGCGCGGCGCAAGGCGGAGATTTATGCCAAGGCTGCCGGCGTCACGCTGGGCGCGCCGCTCAGCGTCACCGAGGGCGGCGGCCCGGTGCCGCTGTTCAAGGGCCGTATGGCCGAACGGATGGCCGCAGCCCCACAGGCCGCGGTCGCGCCGGGCGAGGAGACGCTGACGGTGACGGTGAATGTGAGCTGGGCGATCAAGCAGGGGCAGTAGCCTCTTTCGTAAGAGGCGCATCGCCGCAATACCAATGGGCCGGCGACCCGATCATACGTCCGGCGGCAGGGGATGGCATTGTTGCCCGATCAATCATTCACGCTGATATCAGTAAAAAGAAACCCCGTCGGCGTCTTGGTAAAGACGAAGATGAGCTCGCCGCAGAAGACGAAGTAACTGTCGTTCTTATAGTCATCGCGATCGTAGACGGCCTTGCCGCGCTGGATACACGCGCGATTTTTCGCCGTGAACGAGGTCCGATAGGTCTTGGCGCCAAATTGCGCGGCGTCGCGAATTGCGTTGTCGTTCATGAACGGCAACCGTGTCATACCGGCGACGGCGGCGGAATCGTTTGCCTTCAGCGCCGCGCGAAACTTCTCGATGAAGCCATCGAATTCCTTCTGCAAGGCAGGAGAAGCGACGGCGTTCCTCGCCTGGGCGGCGGCCGGAGCAAGGTTCACGAGAGCGGTTGCAAGCACAATTCTCAGCAAAAATCCCACAGGCCGGCTCCATCCATCGATTAATAAAGGTCTTCCGACCAAAAGAAATCCATGGTGCTTTGTTGCGTCATGGGCTTTCTGGTTCAACGGCGCAGAACCGCACGCACCTGCCGCAATGGGAGCAAAGCGGACATTGCTTTCGTCGCATCAAGCCGCCGGGTTTATGGATACACGACCTAAATCTCCACCACCTGCCCCGGCAGCATCGCCACGAATCTTTCCTGCGGAATCTTCGCGGCATCCAGCGCCTCGACCAGCGCTGTCGCCGGCGCGTCGATCGCTTCGTCCGTCAGCTGGAACGTGCCGTGGTGATGCCCGAGCGCTTGCTCGGCGCCGCAATCGGCCAGCGCCTTCACCGCATCTTCGGGGTTCATGTGCTGGTCGCGCATGAACCAGCGCGGCTCGTAGGCGCCGATCGGGAGGATCGCCAGGCGCAGCTTGCCGTGCTTCTCGGCGACGCGGCGGAAATGGCGGCCATCGCCGTAGCCGGAATCGCAGACCACGTAGATCTTCCCGGCCGGCGTCTCCAGGACAAAGCTCGCCCACAGCGCCTTGTTGCGGTCGAACAGGCCGCGCGCGGTCCAGTGCCTTGTCGGCACTAAATGCACCGCGACGCCTTCGCCGAGTTCGACGCGATCATGCCAGTCGAACGCCTCCACCTTGATGCCGGGATCCCAGCTGCGCATGGTGACGTCGTTGCCGAGCGGGGTGACCACGCGCGGGGCGAAATTCTTGGTGAGCCGCGACAGCGTCGCGATGTCGAGATGGTCGTAATGGCCGTGCGAGACCAGCACGACGTCGATCTTCGGCAGCTTCTCGAAGGCGATGCCGGGGTCGTTGTGCCGCTTCGGCCCGGCGAAGGCGACCGGTGAGACCCGCTCCGACCAGACCGGATCGACCAGGATGTTGAGGCCGCCGGCCTGGATCAGCCAGCTGGCATGACCGACGAAGGAGAGCCGCACCTTGTCGCCGTCGACGCGCGCCGGCGGGGTGTCGGCGTGTGGGCTGGGCGCCCAATCCGGCCAGGTCGCGCGCTGCCGCTTGCCGCCGAGCTGCCAGCGCAGCACCTCGCGCAGCGATTTCGGCGGCGCCCCGTCCGGATCGAAGAAGGTCAGGCCGTCGAAATGATCGGAGGCGGGGCCGTCATAGGTTTTCATGCTGGACATCCAGAGGGAGGGGACGCCGACCAGCGCACCGGTTCCGGCGAATAGTCCGAAAAGGCGGCGGCGGGTGATCGGCACGGCGGGCTTCTAGGGATGGTTGGAGGGGTAAGACATCACCGCCTATATGGGCGGGGCTGGCGGAAAAGGAACCTGCGACAAAAGGATCACGTTTTCAAAACCTTGCCTTACCAAGGGCGGGCCGACACCCTAACTTTCCTTGACTTTTGAGCGGGAGCGGCGTTTAACCCCGCCACTTTCTCGGAAAGGCTTTCTTTTCGACCCGCCGACCGGCCCCGGGGGCCGGAGGTCAACGCCCGACAGCGCTGTGCGCCCTCGGGCGCAAAGGTGTTTGGAAGATGCTTATCCAGGAAGGTGTCATCGCCCGACTTGATCGGGCGATCCAGTATCCCAGAGGCGGCTCGGCTTGATCTGAGGTGCTGCGGCGTACTGGATGCCCCGCCTTCGCGGGGCATGACAGCGGTGAGTTACGGAGCGCTCTTCCCATCGGGAAGACAGCAACAGGACAACGGCATTGTTCGACAATCTGTCGGAACGGCTTGGTGGCATTCTCGATCGTCTGACGGGGCGCGGTGCGCTGACCGAGAAGGACGTCGACGCCGCGATGCGCGAGGTGCGCCGCGCGCTGCTGGAGGCCGACGTCGCGCTCGAAGTGGTCCGCAGCTTCACCGAGCGCGTCCGCGAGCAGGCGATCGGCGCCACCGTCGTCAAGTCGGTCACGCCCGGCCAGATGGTGGTCAAGATCGTCCATGACGAGCTGGTCAACACGCTGGGCGCCGAAGGCCAGACCATCGACGTCAATTCGGTGCCGCCGGTGCCGATCATGATGGTCGGCCTGCAGGGCTCCGGTAAGACCACCACCACCGCAAAGCTCGCCCGCCGCCTGGTCCAGCGCGACAAGCGCAAGGTGCTGATGGCCTCGCTCGACGTCTACCGCCCGGCGGCGATGGAGCAGCTGGCCGTGCTCGGCCGCGACCTCGACATTCCCACTTTGCCAATCGTTGCCGGCCAGCAGCCGCCGCAGATCGCCAAACGCGCGCTGGAAGCCGGCAAGCTCGGCGGCTACGACATCGTGCTGCTCGACACCGCCGGCCGCACCACGCTGGACGAAGAGATGATGGCGGAGGCGGCCGCGATCAAAGCCGCGGCCAATCCGCATGAAGTGCTGCTGGTTGCGGACTCGCTCACCGGCCAGGACGCCGTGAACCTGGCGCGCTCGTTCGATCAGCGCGTCGGCCTCACCGGCATCGTGCTCACACGCGTTGACGGCGACGGCCGCGGCGGCGCCGCGCTGTCGATGCGCGCCGTCACCGGCAAGCCGATCAAGCTGATCGGCACCGGCGAGAAGACCGACGCGCTGGAAGACTTCCACCCGGATCGTATCGCCGGCCGCATCCTCGGCATGGGCGACGTGGTGTCGCTGGTGGAGCGCGCCGCCGCCAATATCGACGCCGAGAAGGCCGCGCGCACCGCCGAGCGCATGCGCAAGGGTCAGTTCGACCTCAACGACATGCGCGAGCAGCTGCTGCAGATGGCCAATATGGGCGGCATCAGCGGGCTGATGGGCATGATGCCCGGCATCTCCAAGATGAAGAACCAGATCGCGGCGGCCGGCATCGACGACAAGATCCTGAAGCGTCAGGTCGCGATCATCGATTCCATGACGCGCGATGAGCGGCGTCATCCGGACCTCTTGAAGGCCAGCCGCAAGAAGCGCATCGCGGCCGGCAGCGGCCAGAGCGTCGAGCACGTCAACAAGCTGCTGAAGATGCACCGGAACATGGCCGACGTGATGAAGGCCATGGGCTCGGGCAAGCGCGGCCCGCTCGCCGGCATCGCGCAGGCGATGGGCTTCGGCGGCGGCATGAAGATGCCCTCGCCCGAAGAGATGAAGGCGCTGCAGGAGAAGATGCAAGGCGCGGGCGGCGGACAAGGCCTGCCGAATCTGCCGAAGGATCTGCCGCCTGGTCTTCGCTCGGGCCTACCGAATTTGCCGGGACTTACGGGTCTCAGCGGCAAGCCGACCCTTCCGGGTCTGGGCGGCTTTCCCGGCAAGAAGAAATGAGGAATTCGTCGCACGGGATCATCAGCATCTCGCGCGGCGCGGAAATACCAATCCACCGAACAAAACGTACTTTGCAAACCACACTTTCAAGGAGAACTGAATGTCCGTCGTTATCCGTCTCGCCCGTGCAGGCACCAAGAAGCGTCCCGTCTATCACGTCGTCGTCGCCGATTCGCGCTTTCCGCGCGATGGCCGCTTCATCGAGCGTCTCGGCCATTTCAATCCGCTGCTGCCGAAGGACAACGAGACCCGCCTCAAGCTCGACATGGACAAGGTGAAGGCCTGGCTCGCTAAGGGCGCGCAGCCGTCGGATCGCGTCGCGCGTTTCCTCGATGCCGCCGGCGTCAAGAAGCGCGAAGCGCGCAACAACCCTGAGAAGGCCGTGCCGCGCAAGGAGCGCAAGGCGCAGGCCGAAGCCGCCGCCAAGGCGTAAGGCCGGATCATGTCGGCGCTGGTCTGCGTCGCGCGGATCGGCGCCGCGCATGGTGTGCGCGGTGCGGTCAAGCTGTGGACCTTCACCGAGGATCCCTTTGCCGTCCGCCGCTACGGTCCGCTGTCGACCAAGGACGGCAGGCGCCAGTTCGAAATCGCGCAGGTGCGCGAGGCCAAAGATCATCTGGTCGCGACATTCAAGGGTGTCGTGACCCGCGATGAGGCCGAGCGCCTCAACGGCATCGAGCTCTACGTCGCGCGCGAAAAACTGCCCGCGACGGACGAGGACGAATATTACCACACCGATCTGATCGGGCTCGCCGCCGTCACAACTGATGGCGATGCGCTCGGCCGCGTGCTCGCGATCCATAATTTCGGCGCCGGCGACATCATCGAGATCGCGCCGCTCAAGGGCCCGACGATGCTGCTGCCGTTCTCCAACGCGGTGGTGCCGGAAGTCGACCTCAAAGGCGGCCGCGTCGTGATCGCGTTGCCGCAGGAGATCGAGGGGGAGGATCGTGACGAAGCTTCTTCCGCTAGTCGTCCCGGCGAAGGCCGGGACCCATAACCACAGGCCGGAATTTTTCGCTAAGCTGATCGCTCCAGCCATCGCAAAACGGGCTGCGGTGGTTATGGGTCCCGGGCTCGCGCTTTGCGCGCCCCGGGACGACGAGACTAGGATGCAATGACCAATCCCTCACCCTGGCGCGCGACGGTGCTGACGCTGTTTCCGGAGATGTTTCCGGGGCCGCTCGGCGTGAGCCTCGCCGGCCGGGCGCTCGCGTCCGGGCTCTGGCAGATCGAGGCTCGCGACATCCGGGCGTCCGCGACCGACCGCCACCGCAGCGTCGACGACACCCCGGCCGGCGGCGGGCCGGGCATGGTGCTTCGGGCGGACGTTCTGGCCGCGGCGATCGATGCTGCCGAGATCGGGCAAGACCCGACAAAAGCGCGGCCGCGCCTGCTGATGAGCCCCCGGGGTCGGCCACTGACCCAGGCGCGCGTCACCGAGCTCGCCGAGGGCCCCGGCCCCCTGATCGTCTGCGGGCGGTTCGAGGGGGTGGACCAGCGGGTGATCGACGCGCGCGGCCTGGAAGAGGTCTCGATCGGCGATTACGTGCTCTCCGGGGGCGAAATCGCAGCTTTAGCCCTGATCGACGCCTGCGTCCGGCTGCTGCCGGGGGTGATGGGCAAGGAAGCCTCCGGAACCGAGGAAAGCTTTTCGGACGGCCTGCTGGAGTACCCCCAATACACCCGCCCGCAGCTGTTCGAGGGGGTTCCGATCCCTGCTGTCCTCACCTCCGGCGACCACGCCAAGGTGGCCGCCTGGCGGCGGGTCGAATCCGAGGCCCTGACGGCCGCTCGGCGCCCGGATTTGTGGGAAAAGGCCGCGAATCGGGGGAGCGGCCAAAAAACGCCAAAAACCAAGACAGACGGGTGACAAACGCTCCGGCTTGCCTTATAGGAGCGGCCAAATCCGCAATGGCTGGATAGACGAATTTTGCGCAGCCCCCCGTTTCCAGGGCTGGGCGCGCCGATGGAGATTTACCCATGAACCTGATCAAGCAGCTCGAGCAGGAGCAATTCGACAAGCTGTCGGCCGGCAAGGACATCCCGGAATTCGCCCCCGGCGACACCGTGATCGTCAACGTGAAGGTCGTCGAAGGCGACCGCACCCGCGTGCAGGCCTATGAGGGCGTCTGCATCGGCCGTTCCGGCGGTGGCCTCAACGAGAGCTTCACCGTGCGCAAGATCTCCTATGGCGAGGGCGTCGAGCGCGTGTTCCCGCTGCTCTCCCCGATGATCGACTCGATCAAGGTGGTGCGCCGCGGCAAGGTGCGTCGCGCCAAGCTCTATTATCTCCGCAATCTTCGCGGCAAGTCGGCCCGCATCGTCGAGAAGCAGGACCGCGCTGCTGCCGTCGGCGAGTAAGCTTTCGCCACCAGGCAGGTCTTTCGAAAGCGCGGGGCTCGGCTCCGCGCTTTTTTGTTGTCCCCGCCGTCATTGCGAGGAGCCCTTGCGACGAAGCAATCCAGACTGTGGCCGCGGATGCATTTCTGGATTGCTTCGCTCCGCTCGCAATGACGAGCTGAAGCTCTCGCGCTTTAGCTTCCGCGTGCTATATAGCTTCTAGAATGTTTCCAGATCTGACCAGCTTCGCCCCCATCCAGCGCATCGTCATCGACGATCGCTCGCGGCTGCCTGGCCGGTTCTTCGGACGCTTCGCGACCTCGGCAACGTCAGAGCTTAGCCGCGCAGCCTAAAAGCTGCGCTGACGATTTTGTTGCCCGCGCGCTCTGCCGCGCTCATCGCTGACACACATTCTTCGGAGCTCAAGCTCATGTCCAAGCCGACCACCCTGTACGACAAGATCTGGAACGACCATCTGGTGCACGAAGCCGAGGACGGCACCTGCCTGCTCTATATCGACCGCCATCTGGTGCACGAAGTGACCTCGCCGCAGGCGTTCGAAGGCCTGCGCGCCACGGGGCGCAAGGTCCATGCGCCCGAGAAGACGCTCGCCGTCGTCGACCACAACGTGCCGACCACCGACCGCACCAAGCCGAATCCCGACCCTGAAAGCATCGAGCAGATCAAGGCGCTGGCCGAAAACGCCAAGGAGTTCGGCATCGAATATTACAACGAGTTCGACAAGCGCCAGGGCATCGTCCACGTCATCGGCCCCGAGCAGGGCTTTACGCTGCCCGGCACCACCATCGTCTGCGGTGACAGCCACACCTCGACGCATGGCGCGTTCGGCGCGCTCGCCCACGGCATCGGCACGTCCGAGGTCGAGCACGTGCTGGCGACGCAGACGCTGATCCAGAAGAAGGCGAAGAACATGCGCGTCACCGTCGACGGCCAATTGCCTGATGGCGTGACGGGCAAGGACATCATCCTGGCCATCATCGGAGAGATCGGCACCGCCGGCGGCACCGGCTACGTGCTGGAATATGCCGGCGAAGCGATCCGTGCGCTCTCGATGGAAGGCCGCATGACGGTCTGCAACATGTCGATCGAAGGCGGCGCGCGCGCTGGCCTCGTTGCGCCCGACCAGAAGGCGTTCGACTTCCTGCGTGATCGTCCGAAGGCTCCGAAGGGCGCGGCCTGGGACGCGGCGATGCGCTACTGGGAGAAGTTGCGTTCCGATGACGGCGCGCATTTCGACCACGAGCTGCGCCTCGATGCCGCAAAGCTGCCGCCGATCGTGACTTGGGGCACCTCGCCTGAAGACGTGATTTCTGTCACCGGTATCGTGCCCGATCCCGACATGATCGCGGATGAGGCCAAGCGCATCTCCAAGCATCGCGCGCTGAAATATATGGGCCTGACGGCGGGCACGAAGATCACCGACATCAAGCTCGACCGCGTCTTCATCGGCTCCTGCACCAACGGCCGCATCGAGGACCTGCGGGCCGCGGCGAAGATCGCCGAAGGCAAGACCGTGTCGGCGAACGTCAATGCCATGGTCGTGCCGGGCTCCGGCATCGTGAAGGAGCAAGCCGAAGCCGAGGGTCTCGACAAGATCTTCATCAAGGCCGGCTTTGAATGGCGCGAGCCGGGCTGCTCGATGTGCCTTGCGATGAACCCGGACAAGCTGAAGCCGGAAGAGCGCTGCGCCTCGACCTCAAACCGCAATTTCGAAGGCCGCCAGGGTTTCAAGGGTCGCACCCATCTGGTGTCGCCGGCGATGGCGGCAGCGGCGGCGATCGCGGGCCACTTCGTCGACGTCAGGGACTGGCGCTAAGCTGGTCCCTGCAATTGTAGCAATCGCGGCAAAGCGTCGTTAATCGACGGCGCCGACGATGTCCTCGCGACGGTTTCGCGAGGACACGTCATGGCCAACAAGCCGGAATATGTCGATCTCATCAGCGAGGCCACGCGCCAGCACCGGCGACGCGCGCCGCCGTTGCGCATCGTCGCCAAGCCGGAGGTCGAGGAGATCTCCAAGCTCAGCCGCTGGCCACCGGCGATGTTCAAGCAATGGAAGCTGGAGAACCTGATGCGGTGGAAGGCTTCGTCGTGGAAGCTGAAGGATTGGCTGTAATCAAGTTCTCCGTCATGCCCGGGCTCGTCCCGGGCATCCACGAACTCTCTGCACAAGCCCCAAGAACGTGGATGGCCGGGACATAGGCGAGCGGAAGCGACGCCGTCCTTCGGACGGCTATGCCCGGCCATGACGAATGCAGAGCCAGCAATTCACTCACGTCACCAATAGCGGTACGGATAGTGCCACCGCGGCCAGTGGCAGACGCGGCGCGGGCCGTAATAGGTCCAGATGATCCGGCAGCGGCGCGGATAAGAGTAGGAAGGATAGTAGCCGCCGACATAATAGGGCCGGTAGAAGTGACGATGCCGGAAATGGGGGCGGTGATGGCCCCAGTGCCGGTGGACCCCGCCATATCCGCCGTGGCGAAAGCCGCCATGGCGATGGATGCCGACATGTCTGTGGTGAAAGGCCGGCGCGGCGCGGAAGCCACCGCCGTGGAAACCGCGGCCGATATGCCCGCCGCCGCCGCGAAAACCGCCGCCGTGAAAATGCCCGCCGCCATGTCCGCCGTGCCCGCCACGGCGAACCTGCGTGACGAGATCGTCGGTCGCGGCCTTCGTCATCGGCGACGTCGCCGGATTGATCAAGGTGAGCGCTTCAGCGCGGCGCACGCTGCCGGCCGACAGCATCAGCGTCGCGGCGGCCGCAAGCCCGAGCAAGCGCACCGAGCCGACCCGGCGGCCCAACATCCTCAGCATGGAATCCTCCCTGAATCCGGACGGCAGAGCTGCGACGTCTCCGCCGCGCCATTGCCGTTCAATTGCGGTCGCTCCCGGGATCAAGTTGCGGACAGCGATGTGAACGCGCCATGAATGAACAAGGCGCGGCGCCGCGATGCGACCCCATGCCTCGCGTGATCGCAAAGCCGGCCGCCAAAGCGGCGCCTTACCAGAAGGGGCCGTAGGTGAACACAAACGGTGCCGGCACGCCGTAGGGATAGGGACGATAGTAGACAGGCCGCGCGTAGTAGCGCGGATCGCGGCGTATGGCAGGCCGTGCGATGTCATAGGTTCGCGCGTGTCGTCGCACATCGAAAACCGCGATTCCCGCCGATGCCTCCGGGACCGTCGCCCTTGGCGCGGCGGATGCGCGAGGCAGCCCAGTGGCCAGCGCGACGGCAAAGGCCCATGCGATCCATCTCGCCATCACACCCTCACGAGGTCGCCGCGAAGTCAGCCCCGACGCCAGTAGCAGCTCACGCGCGGCACGATCACCGTGCCGCTCGGCCGGTACTCCTGCACATAGGTGGCGTTGCAGACCCGGACCGCGTCGGGGCCGGGATTGTAGCGGGGATAGACGCCGTCCGGGCTATAATAAGGCGTGATGCGCAGGCGCGGCCGCTTGCGCGGCGGGGGGACATCGTCCGGCGAGACCAGTTGGGCCATCCGGATTTCGGAACTGGCGGCCTGCGCCTCGGCGCCGACGCAAAACTGCGAAAACAACCCCATGCACAGTAGAGTCAGCGCTGTTTTCGTTCGCATTTTTCCGCCCACCCTGAACCGTCCCGTTGACGACCCACGCTCCCCGTTTTTGCGGCGCCCGTCAACCTCGCCGCGCTTATAAAGCCAGATGCATCAGCGGGAAACCCGCGCTAAGAGGTGCTCATGTGGACGGAATTGAAAGCCCCTTCGCTGGCCGAAATGGAAGCGATGGCTCACGACGTGTTCGAGCGCCTGCCGGCGGAATTTCGCAAGCTTTGCGCGGGCGTGATCGTCCGCGTCGACGACTTCCCGACCGAGGAGGTCCTGGACGAGATGGAATGCGAGAGCGAGTTCGACCTGCTCGGCCTGTTCCAGGGCGTCGGCCTGCCCCAGCAGAGCTTTGGCGACGTGGCACGGCTGCCCAACATGGTCTGGCTCTACCGCCGCCCGATCCTGGATTATTGGGCCGAGCACGACGAAAGCCTCGGCCACATCGTCCGCCATGTCCTGATCCACGAGATCGGCCACCATTTTGGTCTGTCGGACGATGATATGGCCGCGATTGAGGCTAAGGCGGAGTAGGACGCTCTCGGTCCACCTCTCCCCACCGGGGAGAGGTGAAATCCCGATGCCGCGCCAGTTCGGCTTCAAACCCCCTACGGCAGACTAGCCCTGCCGAATTCGGCCTAGGATTTCCGGCCCGATCGCGATAAATAGCCGGTTCCCTGAACCACGTGCGGGAAAGCGCAACCATGGACAAGTTCACCACGCTGGAAGGCGTCGCGGCGCCGCTGAAGATCATCAATGTCGACACCGACATGATCATTCCGAAGCAGTACCTCAAGACCATCAAGCGCACCGGCCTTGGCAAGGGGCTCTTCTCCGAGCAGCGCTACAAGGACGACGGCAGCGAGAATCCGGATTTCGTGCTCAACCAGCCCGCCTATCGCAACGCGAAGGTGCTGGTCGCCGGCGACAATTTCGGCTGCGGCTCGAGCCGCGAGCACGCGCCCTGGGCGCTGCTCGACTTCGGCATCCGCTGCGTGATCTCGACCTCGTTCGGCGACATCTTCTACAACAATTGCTTCAAGAACGGCATTCTGCCCATCCGCGTGTCGCAGGAAGACCTCGACAAGCTGTTCGATGACGCCGAGCGCGGCGCCAATGCGACGCTGACGATCGACCTGCCGAACCAGGAGATCCGCGGCCCCGACGGCGGCAAGGTCAAGTTCGAGATCGACCCGTTCCGCAAGCACTGCCTGATCAACGGCCTCGACGACATCGGCCTCACCATGGAGAAGAAGGCCTCGATCGACTCCTATGAGGACAAGCTCAAGCGCGAACGCGCCTGGGCCTGATCGCAAGTTTTTGTTGAGCCCCGGTGCCGCAAGCGCCGGGGCTTTTTCTTTGTTCTGATTATCCCTTATGACTTCCCGCATGCTGCCCGAGATCGTCACCTTCTGGCATGGCCCGATGGATGCGCTGCGCCAGACCTGTCTGCGCTCGCAACTGGCTGCCGGGCACAAGGTCACGGTCTACAGCTTCGACACTATTCCCGGATTGCCGGCCGGCGTCGCGAATGCCGAGGCCGAGGCGATCCTGCCGCATGCGTTCTCCGAACGCCTGCGCCCGCCGCAGCCGGACGGCAGCTGGCGCGACTGGACCATTCTGCAGTTCAGCGACTTCTTCCGCATGAAGCTGATGGCGAAGGGCCTCGGCCTCTGGCTGGATGCCGACGTGCTGCTGTTGAGGCCGGTCGAGATCGATCCGGCCAAACCGTACTTCGCCTGGGAGCGGCCGCGCCAGCTCGGCAATTCCGTGCTCTATCTGCCGCCCGCGCACGGCATCGTGCGCGCGTTCGAACAGCTGATGGAGCAGGAGGAGCTGACGCCGAACTGGCTGTCCGTGCGCCATCGCATCACCTTCATGATGCGCCGCCTGCGCGGCGGCTCGAACCGGCTCGCCGATATTCGCGTCGCGATCTACGGGCCCGCGGCGCTCACCGCGCTCGCGCGCCGTGCCGGCGAGCTGCAGAACGCATTGCCGAAGCAATCGTTCTACGCCGTGCATGCCGAGCCAAAGCTGTTCTTCGATCCCTCGAGCTATCTTGGCCTGGTCACCGACCCCGCCATCATCGGCCTGCACATCTCGCCGAAGGGACGCGGCGGCGAGAAGCCGATTCCCGGCAGCCTGTATGCCTGGGCGGCGGAGAGATTCAGGTAGCTGCTGCGCAGGAGGTGCGCTCCCTCTCCCGCTTGCGGGAGAGGGTCGGGGAGAGGGTCTCTCTGCAATGGGACAATCCCCCAGAGGAAAGAGCCCTCACCCGCGCCTTCGGCGCGACCTCTCCCGCAAGCGGGAGAGGTTGGCAACCCCGCTCTTTCCTGTTTGATCCAGCGCAACGCGCTTCTGCATCATTGTGCTTATCTCGCTCCAATTCCGACCGTCCGAATGGAGCTTTCCATGAGCACCGCAACCAGGCCCTACCCCATCGTCCAGGATCTCATCGAGTCCTTCGCGAACTGGGTGAAGCACCGCCGCGAGATCAACGAAATGCGGCAGCTCGACCGCGCCGATTTCGACCGGATCGCCAATGATCTCAGGATCGCGCCGGACGATCTGGAGGAGCTGGTCCGTCATGGCCGGCACGCCGCCGACGAGCTGCCGAAGATGCTCGAACAGCTCGGCATCAGCAGTGAGGCGCTCGGCCGCGCGCAGCCGCTGCTGCTCCGCGACCTCGAGCGGGTCTGCTCGCTCTGCAATCACAAGGGACAGTGCGACCGCGATCTCACTGAGGGCACCGCCGCGGAGAATTACCACGGCTATTGCGCCAACGCCTCGACCCTGGAGACGCTCGAGCGTGCCGACCTCGTGCCACGGTGAGGCATTGCGCTACTCGATCCATTTCGGCGCGTAAGCCATTCCTTGGCTTTGCGCCGTATCGTGATTGATCCAGATTTCGGCGTTCTCGACGCGTAGCAGCTCGACCACCTTGGCCATCGACGCAACCGTCGCCTGCGGGTCGGCATTGAACGACGGCACGCGCATGTGCCGGAGGTTCTCCCGGTTGTGCGCGACGTCACCGCTCAGCAGCACGGCGCCGCGCCGCGGCAGCTTCACCAGCAGCGAGCAATGCCCGGGAGTATGGCCGGGCGTGAAGATCATGCGCACCGCGCCGTCGCCAAATAGGTCGTGGTCGCCATCGACAATCTCGAAAGGCCGCTCCTGCAACGCCTCGTAGTGCGGCAGTGAGTAGCCGAACTCGTCGGGGTCAGGTCCGAACATGGCTTCGAACTCGGCCCGTTGAGCGATCCATCTTGCGTTTTCGAACAGGTCGACATTTCCGATATGATCGAAATGCGCGTGAGAGAGGAGGATGGTGCCGATATCGCGGGGCCGCACCCCGATTTCATCCAATTGGTCCGCGAGAGGCCGGCGCACGATGCCGCGTATGCCGTGTGCGATGATCCGTCCTTCCGGATGCTTCGCCAGCTCATCCGCTATTCCCGTATCCCAGATCAGCCACTCGCCGCGGTGACGAATGAGATAGGCATTGCAGCTCAATGTCATGGGAATGCCGACATTGATGCCGGGAGAATAGATCGAACCGTCTTCGACCTCAGCAATGCCTCCGTCGAGGATGTAGATCCTGTCGATCGTCGCCATGTGAGAACTCTTCAAGCCGCCGATTCGACGCGCCGCTTCGCCTCGCGCATGTCGCGCCCAGGCGGCATGCCGAACAATCGGCAATATTCCCGCGTGAACTGCGTGACGCTTTCGTAGCCGACCCGATGAGAGGCGGTCGCGATGCTCGCGCCATCGGCCAGCATGGTGCGGCGCGCCTCGATCAGACGCAACTGCTTCTGGAACTGAAGCGGGGTCAGCGACGTGATGCTGCGAAAGTGCAGGTGAAAGGCCGAGTGGCTCATCCCCGCGGCCTTGGCGAGCCGGTCGACACGCAAAGGTTTGGCATAGTCGGCGCGAATGATCGCAACCGCACGGCCGATCCGCTGCGCATGGCTGTCGGCCATACCGAGCGCCCTGATGGCACCACCGTGCCGACCGACCAACAGCCAATAATGCAGCTCCCGCAGCACTTGGCTCTGGAGAATTGAGGCGGACGAGGGCCGATCGATCAGGCGCAACAACCGCAGCGCCGCATCGCTCACATCCCGCTCCGCTGGCTCGACCCGAAGCGGCTGCGACGGAACATAAGGCGCGGCCCCCATCTCGACGACCAGCCCCTCGATGACGATGGGATCGAGCTCGACGACGAGCGACAAATAGGGCACCGCGGCTGTGGCGCGCGTGATCTGGCTGACCGTCGGCACGTCGCTCGAGATCACCAGCGAATCGCCCGCACCCAGGTCGAACGACGTGGCGCCGACCGCAACACGCTTGGCACCTTGCAGCACCAAAGCGACCAGCGGCTTGGAGATCGCAAATTGGAGCGCGCTCGGCGCGGTCTCACGAATGATCGAGATGCCGGCGAAAGGCGTGGACGCAAGGCCTTTGCCGTCGGCGTGAGCTGCGGCGTAACGGCTGGCGATCTGGAGCAGCGTTTCGGTCACGGGCCCAATCTAGGCCGCGCCATGCATGCGGGCAATTGCCGAGGGGCGATCGGGCAAGAAGACGGGAGTTTCAGGCAAGGCTGCCGCCGGCCGCATTCCTGGAGGATTGGGCAAGACGATCACAGGATCCGGCAACATCGGATGCTCGATCACAGGCAGAAAGGCCCCACCGAAACTTCACGAGGAAGCCTCAAATGCCCACCATTTCGCTCGTCACCGGCGCCAGCCGGGGCCTTGGCCGCAATACCGCAATCGCCATCGCGCGTCACGGCGGCGACGTCATCGTGACCTATCGCAGCGGCGCCGCCGCCGCCCGCGAGGTCGTCACCGAGATCGAGGCGCTCGGCCGAAAAGCGGTCGCGCTCCAGCTCGACGTCACCTCCGTATCGACCTTTCCGGCGTTCGCCGCAAAAGTCGCGTCGGCGCTGGCGGAGCATTGGCACGCCGACAAGTTCGATCATCTCGTCAACAATGCCGGCCAGGGCGAAATGGCCGCCATAGCCGAGACGACGGAGCAGCAGTTCGACGCACTCTTCGACACCCATGTCAAAGGGCCGTTCTTTCTGACGCAGGCCTTGCTGCCGCTGCTTGGCGACAATGGCCGGATCGTCAACTTCTCGAGCGGGCTGACGCGCGTGTCTTTCCCCGGCTTCTCGGCCTATGCCGCCGCCAAGGGCGCCATCGAGGTTCTGACCGTCTACATGGCAAAAGAATTCGGCGAACGCGGCATCACCGCCAACGTCGTAGCGCCGGGCGCGATCGAGACCGACTTCCTCGGCGGCGCCGTCCGCGACGTGCCGGATTTGAACAAGCAGTTCGCGCAAATGACCGCGCTTGGCCGCGTCGGTGTGCCCGACGACATCGGGCCGATGGTCGCGAGCCTGCTCGGTCCGGAGAATCGCTGGGTTACGGCCCAGCGCATCGAGGTGTCCGGCGGCCAGACGATCTGAGTGCGGCGGCATTGGCGCACTCCGTCGCGAGGCGACGGAGTGTGCGAGCCCTCAGCCCTTCCGCATCACCGCGATCGCATCCGCGATTTCGTCACCGCTACCGTCACCGAGAAAGACCCGACCATCTGCCGGACCGCTGATGGCAGCGTACAGCAGAGCTTTCGCTTGTGCGCATCGTCGGATGGCAACGGGCGTAAATAGTATGACTGTTTGCGCGGCGAGGATGCGGGGAAAGCTCACCGCAAATATCCGTGCTTGATCTCGATTATTAGCTCTGTTTGGATCGCTGCCGTTCCGCAATTCGCATTTCGGATAATCATGGCGAATGAAACAGATGATTCCCGTCGTTCGTTGGGTGCTCGTTCAACAGAGGACACCGTGACTGCCCACCGCAAGGGCATCGGGAATCGGCTATTGGCGGCGCTGCCGCCGGCGGATCTCGCTTTGCTGACGCCCCACTTCCAGAAGGTCTCGTTCGAACCCGATGCCGTCCTGGTGCGATCGGGCGACGAACTCGACCCTGTCTATTTTCCCCATAGCGGCGCGATCGCCTTCATGCTCGATATGCCGGACGGGCAAACGGTCGCGACCAGCTTGATGGGACGCGAAGGCGCTTTGGCCTCGTTCTCCGTGCTCGGCCCCTCGCCTTCATCCGTGACCGCGATTGCTCGCACAGCCGGCACTGCATCGGTGATTTCCGCCGCCAAATTTCGCGCTGCCCATGTGCAAAGCGCAGCGATCAGGAATGTCGTGCAGGTCCACGCCCGCGCCGTGTTGCTGCAGCTCCAGCATGTCGCCGCTTGCAACGCGCTGCACCGGGTGGATGGCCGCATGGCGCGGTGGCTCCTGCAGCTTCACGACCGCGTTCCCGAGGACCTGCTTCCGGTGACGCAGGAGGCGCTGGCGCAACTGGTTGGGGTCCGGCGGACGACGGTGACTTTGACGATGAGCAAGCTACGCGAGGCCGGCGCCATCCCGTCCGAGCGGCGCGGGTTTGTCGAGATCCATCGGTCGCGGCTCGAGAGGATCGCATGCGATTGCTATGCGCTCATGCAGCGCACGATCGATCGAATGTATTGCCAGGAATTGGCGGCGCCCCAGCCTGCCGATGCGCGATTCCGGCAAAGCGCCATCGCCGCCTCCCACGGAGCAGGCGGTGAATTCAAAGCCGTTTCGCGGGCGGGACGATAGAGTGCAAAACCTGCGGCGCGTGGAGAAGTGGATCTCGCGCCTCAGCCCTTCCCCATCGCAGCGATCGCGTCCGCAATCGCGATCGTGCGCCGGGCCATGTCGGCGTGCAGGCGTTC
The DNA here is from genome assembly GCF_020193935.1 of Bradyrhizobium sp. NBAIM08. Taxonomy (NCBI): domain Bacteria; kingdom Pseudomonadati; phylum Pseudomonadota; class Alphaproteobacteria; order Hyphomicrobiales; family Nitrobacteraceae; genus Bradyrhizobium; species Bradyrhizobium sp. NBAIM08. Next base: position 17,682 of record NZ_JADYVR010000008.1, read on the forward strand.
CACCATCGCACCATCCAGGCGGATCGCGCCGCGCGAGGCGTTCTCCGGCAGTTCGAACGCCGCGATGATCTTTCGCGCGCGGGCGACTTCCTCCTCCGGCGGGGTGAAGATGGCGTTGCAAGCGTCGATCTGGGAGGGGTGGATCAGCGTCTTGCCGTCGAAGCCGAGGTCGCGGCCTTGCGCGCATTCGGTGGCGAAACCGTCGGAATTTGCGATGTCGCTGTAGGGGCCGTCGAGGATCTCGAGGCCGTGCGCGCGGCTCGCCAGGATGCAATGGGTGATCATCGGGATCATCGCGGCGCGGCCCGGCAGCATCCGGATCCGCGTCTCGCGCGAGATGTCGTTCGGGCCGAACACGAAGCCCGAGAGACGGCGCGAAGGATCGCGGCCGGCGGCGGCCAGTTCCTCGGCATGCAGCACGGCGCGCGCGGTCTCGATCATGGCCCAGACTTTGACGGTCGGCGCGGCGCCGAGCTCGGCCAGCTTGCGGCCGATGGCGTCGAGATCCTCGACGCTTGAAACTTTTGGAACCAGGATGCCGTCCGGCGAGGCCTTGGCGGCCATGGCGGCGTCATCTGGCCACCAGGGCGTATCGAGGCCGTTGGTCCGGATCAGGACCTCGCGCCTGCCAAAACCCTTGGCGGCGATCGCCGCCGCAATGCCGTCGCGCGCCGCCCCCTTGGCCTCCGGGGCGACGGAATCCTCGAGATCGAGGATCAGGCCGTCGGCGGCGAGATTGCGCGCCTTTTCCAGCGCGCGCGGGTTGGAGCCGGGCATGAACAGATGGCTGCGGCGCGGGCGGGTCATGCTGGCGTTCCTTCCTGGTCTGTCGTCCCCCAGGCGATAGCATTTGGCCTGCCCATTCGAAAGGCTTGTCGGCCTTGGCGGTATGTGATTAGGCATGGGCCATGACGACATTCCCGACGCACTTGCTGGAAGGCTACAAGGCCTTCGCCACCCAGCGGCTGCCGACCGAGCAGAACCGCTATCGTGAGCTCTCGGTCAAAGGGCAGTCGCCTGAGACCATGGTGATCGGCTGCTGCGACTCCCGGGTCTCCCCCGAGGTGATCTTCGACGCGGGGCCGGGCGAGCTCTTCGTCGTCCGCAACATCGCCAATCTGGTGCCGACTTATCAGCCTGACGAAGGCGCGCACGGCGTCTCGGCAGCGCTGGAGTTTGCGGTGACAGTGCTGAAGGTGAAGCACATCGTGGTGCTCGGCCACGCCCAATGCGGCGGCATCCGTGCCTTCATCGACAAGATCGAGCCGCTCACGCCCGGCGATTTCATCGGCCGCTGGATGCAGATGTTCATCAAGCCGGGCGAGGTTGTGGAGCAGCGCGAGCACGAGACCATGGCGCAATTCGTCGAGCGCATCGAGAAGGCCGCCGTGTTCCGCAGCCTGGAAAACCTGATGACCTTCCCGTTCGTCCGCAAGGCCGTGGAGAGCGGCCGGATGCAGACCCACGGCGCCTATTTCGGCGTGGCGGAGGGATCGCTGTTCGTGCTGGACAAGGCGACCAAGGAATTCAGGAACGCACGCGAGGGATAATCCTGCCCACCCAGCGAAATGCGGGGCTATCGCATATGATTTGTGGCAGCGGCCTGCGCGCACGCCTCGTCCTTCGAGACGGCGCTTACGCGCCTCCTCAGGATGAGGCTAATCAGCGTCAGTGCTCCTTGAAACTGTTGCCGCGCACTCCGCCCTCATCCTGAGGAGCCCGCCCAAGCGGGCGTCTCGATGGATGGCCGCAGGGAAAAACTCTCAAAGCGATAGCCCTCCTTGCGCAATAGGGCATATCGGAAGTGCAAATCCTGCCTGACGAATGGCGGACAGGCGCCTGGTTCGCTAGAGTGTTCTCCATTCGCCACTCGCCATTTGCTCCATCATGCTGATCCTTGCCATCGATACTGCGCTCGAAGCCTGCGCGGCCGCCGTTCTCGACACCGACGCCGGCGAGCTCCTCGCACGGGAATCGCAGCTGATGAAGCGCGGCCATGCCGAGGCGCTGATGCCGATGATCGCGCGCGTGATGCAATCGGCCGGCCTTTCCTTCACCTCGCTCGACCGCATCGCCGTCACGGTCGGGCCCGGCAGCTTCACCGGCCTGCGCGTCGGCATCTCGGCGGCGCGGGGCCTTGCGCTTGCGGCGAAACGGCCGGCGGTCGGGCTGACGACGCTGTCGGCCTATGCCGCTGGGGTCGTCGCCAAGAGCGGAACGGTGCCGGTGATCTCTGCGATCGATGCGCGGCACGATCACGTCTATTTCCAGATCGTCGCCGGCGATGGCAGCCAGCTGGTGCGGCCGGCTGTCGCCTCCATCGACGCGGCGATCGCGGCCTCGCAATTCGGCGCGCCGCATCTGGTCGGCAATGCCGCCGGGATCCTCGCAGGTCGCTGGCCGAAGGACGGACCGCAACCCATCGCGGTCGACGCGCAGCCCGCGCCCGACATCAGTTGGGTCGCCTGGCTCGGCGCGGCGGCCAATCCCGACACCACACCAGCGCGGCCGTTCTATCTGAAAGCGCCCGACGCCAAGCCGGCGGCATCGACGCCGCTCGCAGCACAAGCCGCGACCTCATGATGGGATGGCTGTCGGAGTGGTGGCGCGGCGGCACCGCCGCCGTCGAGCCCGCGACCATGCGCGATGCCGCGCGCCTCGCGCAGCTGCACGGCGCCTCCTTCGCGCACGGCTGGGGCGAAGGCGAGTTCGAGAGCATGATGAGCGAGCGCAACACGCTGGTGCATCGCTTGCGGCTCGGCCGCAAGACGATCGGCTTTGCGGTGTCGCGGATCGGCGCGGACGAAGCGGAGATTCTCTCGATCGCGGTGGACGGGGCTTATCGCGGCCGCGGCCTCTCCCGCACGCTGCTGATGACCCATCTCGGCCACCTCGCCGGGCGCGGCGTACGCACCATATTTCTGGAAGTGGAGGAGAACAACCGGCCGGCGCGGCGGCTTTACGATCGAGCCGGATTCGTGGTGGTCGGACGCCGCGATCGCTACTATAAGCAGCCCAACGGGGAACAATTGAACGCCCTTCTGATGCGGCGTGACTTGTCGTAACATCGGTGGCAGAAAGCGCCCGCCCAGGCAGACAACGCTATGACCACACTGAAACATTCTTCTGCGTCCAAGACATCCGAGATCGAGGCGCGCTGCGCCGCAACGGGCATGCGCATGACCGAGCAGCGCCGCGTCATCGCCCGCGTGCTGGCCGAAGCGATCGATCATCCCGATGTCGAGGAACTGTACCGGCGCTGCGTTGCGGTCGACGACAAGATCTCGATCTCGACGGTCTATCGCACCGTGAAACTGTTCGAGGACGCCGGCATCATCGAACGCCACGATTTCCGCGAGGGCCGCGCGCGTTACGAGCAGATGCGCGACAGCCATCACGACCACCTCATCAATCTGCGCGACGGCAAGGTGATCGAGTTCACCTCCGAGGAGATCGAGAAGCTGCAGGCCGAGATCGCCCGCAAGCTCGGCTATCGCCTGGTCGATCACCGGCTCGAGCTCTATTGCGTCCCGCTCGACGACGACAAGCCGACGTCTTGATTGGGCATGACCTGGTCGGAAAACCGCTTCACACTTTTCCGGGTCATGCCTTAATGCCCATCGATCTCATCATCTTCGATTGCGACGGCGTGCTAGTGGACAGCGAGGTGATCTCCTGTCGCGCGCATGCAGACGTGCTGACGAAGCACGGCTATCCGATCACGTCGGAGCAGGTGCTGGTCCGATTTCTCGGCGTGTCCGAGAAAGACGCGCGGCGGATGGTCGAACAGGAGATCGGCCGCAGTCTTCCCGACGATCTGGAGCAGCAGATCAATGCGGCCACGCTGCAATCCTACGCCAGCGATCTGCAGCCGATCATCCATGTCGCGGCAGCAATCGCCGCGATCGACCTGCCCAAATGCGTTGCGTCGAGCGGCACGCCGGACAAGATCCACCACGGCTTGACCTGCGCCGGGCTCTACGACCTGCTCGCCCCGAACATCTTTTCCGCCAACCAAGTCGCGCGCGGCAAGCCCGCGCCCGATTTGTTCCTCTTCGCCGCGGCGCAGATGAAGGTCCCACCCGAGCGGTGTCTCGTGATCGAGGACAGCGTCCCCGGGGTCACAGGCGCGCACGCCGCCGGGATGACCGTGCTCGGCTTTCATGGCGGCGGCCACTGCCCGCCGGGCCACGCCGAACGGTTGCGCGCCGCAGGCGCCAACCTGACATTCGACGATATGCGGCAATTGCCGGAACTGGTCCGGCGGGTTGAGGCGGACGCTCTGGCGGGCTGATTTTCGCCCAGACCGTTATTCCGGGGCACGCGTGGGCGCGTGAACCCGGAATCTCGCAGCAAAACTCTGGATTCCGGGTTCGCAACTGCGTCGCGCCCCGGAATGACGGGCGGAAATGGCTCCATTCGCTGGATTTTCGGCCCTGCAGCCTATATCTGAGGGCCGTCCTCCAGCTCCATTTCGGGTTCCATGACGCCGCCGCGCAAGCTGCACATCAAATCATATGGCTGCCAGATGAACGTCTACGATGCCCAGCGCATGGTGGACACGCTGGCCCCGGAAGGATTCGTGGAGACGGCGAGCGCGGAGGATGCCGACCTCGTCATCCTCAACACCTGCCATATCCGCGAGAAGGCCTCGGAGAAGGTCTATTCCGAGCTCGGCCGGCTACGCGTCGCCAAGGACGAGGCCGCGCGTGCAGGCCGCGCGATGCAGATCGCGGTGGCGGGCTGCGTGGCGCAGGCCGAGGGCGAGGAGATCGTGCGGCGCGCGCCTGTCGTCGACGTCGTGGTGGGCCCGCAGAGCTATCATCATCTGCCGGAGCTGTTGAAGCGCGCCGAGGGCGAAGGCCGCGCGATCGAGACCGAATTTCCCGCCGCCGACAAGTTCGGCTTCCTGGCCCAGCCGAAGCCGGACGCGATCCGCGCGCGTGGCATTTCCGCCTTCGTCACGGTGCAGGAAGGCTGCGACAAGTTCTGCACCTTCTGCGTCGTGCCCTATACGCGCGGCGCAGAGGTGTCGCGCCCCGTCGCGAAGATCGTCGAGGACGTGAAGCGGCTCGCTGACAACGGCGTGCGCGAGCTCACGCTGATCGGGCAGAACGTCAACGCCTATCACGGCGACGGACCGGACGGAAAAACCTGGCCGCTCGGCCGGCTGCTCGAACATCTGGCGGCGATTCCCGGCATCGCGCGGCTGCGCTATTCGACCAGCCACCCCCGCGATGTCGACGACAGCCTGATCGCGGCCCATCGCGACCTCGGTGCCCTGATGCCGTTCGTGCACCTGCCGGTGCAGTCGGGCTCGGACCGCATTTTGGCGGCCATGAACCGCAAACATACCGCCGATGATTACCGGCGGGTCATCGACCGTTTTCGTACCGCACGCCAAGACATTGCTTTTTCATCGGATTTCATCGTCGGCTTCCCCGGCGAGAGCGAGCAAGATTTTCTCGCCACCCTCGCGCTTGTCACGCAAATCGGCTACGCTGCGGCCTATTCGTTCAAATACTCCGCCCGGCCGGGAACGCCGGCCGCGGATATGCAGGAGACGGTGTCCCCCGCCGAGATGGACCAGCGATTGGAGCGGCTCCAGGAACTGATCGACAGCCAGCAATCGGCCTTCAACAAGGCCGCGATTGGCTCAACGGTCGACGTGCTGTTCGAGCGTCCGGCGCGCAAGGAGGGCCAGATCGTGGGCCGCACCGCCTACCTCCAGCCCGCCCACGTAATGGCCGCGCCCGACATCATTGGACAGATCCTGCCTGTCAGAATCGACAGCCTCGAGCGCTACAGTTTTCTCGGCGAGCTCGTGATGCCGCGCAAGGCGCGCGAGCCCGCTTTATCGCAAGCCAGTGGAGCCTGAACCCTTGCCCAAAAGCGCATCGGATTCGTCTTCGTTCGCTCCCAGCCGCAAATTTGACCGCGACATGCAAGTTCCGCCCGAGACCCAGGTCGTCATCGACTTCGACGACAACCGCGCCGCTTCCGCGCTGGTCGGCCCCTACGGCCAGCACCTGGCGCAGATCGAGCGGCGGCTCGGCGTCATCGTCGATTCCAAGGGCAACCACATCACGATCGGCGGCACCCGCGACGGCTGCGACGCTGCGCGCCGCGTGCTGGAGATGCTCTACGCGCAGGCCGCGAAGGGGCACGATCTCGACCAGGGCGAGGTCGAGGGCGCGATCCGCGCCGTGATCGCGCAGGGCTCGCTGTTCGAGTTCGACGCCAAATCGGCCAAATCGACCTTCGACAGCATCAACTTGCGCAAGCGTCCGGTGCGGGCGCGCACCGCCGCACAGGATTCCTACATCCGCGCGCTGAAACGGCACGAACTGGTGTTCGGCATCGGCCCCGCCGGCACCGGCAAGACCTGGCTCGCCGTCGCGCATGCCGCGCAGCTGTTCGAGCGCAAGGAGGTCGACAAGATCATCCTGTCGCGCCCGGCGGTGGAAGCCGGCGAGCGGCTCGGCTTTCTGCCCGGCGATCTCCGCGAGAAGGTCGATCCTTATCTGCGGCCGATCTACGATGCGCTCTACGACCTCATGGATGCGCGCATCGTCGAGCGCGCGCTGCAGACCGGCGAGATCGAGATCGCGCCGCTCGCCTTCATGCGCGGCCGCACGCTGACCAACGCCGCCATCATCCTGGACGAGGCCCAGAACACCACGTCGATGCAGATGAAGATGTTCCTGACGCGTCTCGGCGAGAACAGCCGCATGATCGTGACGGGCGATCCCTCCCAGATCGACCTGCCGAACGGCCAGACCTCGGGCCTGGCCGAGGCGACCCGCCTCCTGAGCGGCGTCGAGGGCATCGCCCAGGTTCATTTCAAGGCGGAGGACGTGATCCGCCACGAGCTCGTGGCGCGGATCGTCGCCGCCTATGAAGGGCCGCCGCAGCGGCCGGCCACCGGTCAATCCTGACGAGGCAACACCGGACCAAACAGGGCGCGAGCACGGCACCCTTCGTCCGAGACAACACAATGTCCCATTCCAACCTTCCCATGACCGAGGTCCTCGTCGTCGCCGATTGCTGGCAGCGCGAGCCCGATTCTGAAGCCGTGATCCAGCGCGCACTGGCGGCGGCCGCCGAGAGCGTCGACGAGGACGTTGCCGACGCCGAAGTGGCCGTGATGCTGACCGATGATGCCGGCATCCGCACGCTCAACAGCAACTGGCGCGGCATCGACAAGCCGACCAACGTGCTGTCGTTCCCGGCGCTGCAGCCGGAGGGCGCGTGGAAGCCGGGCGATGCCCCGCGCATGCTCGGCGATATCGCGATCGCCTATGAGACCATGCGGCGCGAGGCGGACGAGGAACACAAGCCGTTCGAGCATCATCTGAGCCATCTCGCCGTGCACGGCTTCCTGCACCTGATCGGCTACGATCACGAGAACGACGACGACGCCGAGGAGATGGAAGCGCTCGAAACCGAGATCCTCGCCCATCTCGGCATCCCCGATCCCTATGCCGACCGCCCGGGGACGCACTGAGATGCCGGATTCCGAGCCTACCCACGACAATCCCCGCACCACGGCCAATTTGCCGGTTGTGGTGACGCCGGGCGAGGTGCTGCGCCCGAGCGCCGAAAGCTGGCTGCTGCGCGCCATCCGCACGCTGTTCGGCTGGAAGGCGGGGTCGGTGCGCGACGACCTCCAGGTCGTGCTCGACGCCTCGACGCCCGACGACACCGGCTTCTCCGCGGTCGAGCGCACCATGCTGCGCAACATCCTCAGCCTGCACGAGCGCCGCATCGCCGACGTCATGGTGCATCGCGCCGACATCGTCGCGGTGAAACGCGACATCCCGCTCGGGGAATTGATGGACCGCTTCGAGAGCGCCGGCCATTCGCGCCTCGTCGTCTTCAACGAGACGCTCGACGATCCCGTCGGCATCGTCCACATCCGCGATTTGCTCGCCTTCATGACCGCGCGCGCCCGCGTGTCGGAAGCCACCAAGACCAAGCGCAAGAAGCCGCTGCCGGCCGGGCTCGATTTGCGCGCGGTCGATCTCGCGCTGCCGCTTCACGAGGCACACATCATCCGCAAGCTGCTCTACGTACCGCCGTCGATGCGGGCGATCGACCTGCTCGCGCAGATGCAGGCCTCGCGCATCCATCTGGCGCTGGTGGTCGACGAATATGGCGGCAGCGACGGGCTGGTCTCGATCGAGGACATCGTCGAGCAGATCGTCGGCGAGATCGACGACGAGCACGATAGCGACGAGCCGCCCTCGATCGTGCGCCTGCCCGACAACGCCTTCATCGCCGACGCCCGCGCCAGCCTCGACGACGTCCGCTCTGTGATCGGCGAGGATTTCGTCACCGGCGAGGCCGGCGAGGAGGTGGAGACGCTGGGCGGCTATCTCGTCAGCTTCGTCGGGCGCCTGCCGGTGCGCGGCGAGGTGATCTCGGGCCCCGGCAATTACGAGGTCGAGGTGCTCGATGCCGATCCGCGCCGCGTCAAGCGGCTGCGCATCGCGACGCGGAAGGAACGCCCGGCGCCCCGCACCCAGCGCGAGAGCCGGCGGCGTGAAGCCACGCCGGAGAGCGGACAAGCGCCGGCCAGCGACACGCCGACATCGCCGCCGCGCGACGGGGCCGCCTCGCAGTGAGCCCATCGCAGCGCCTTCGGCAAATTGCGCTCGCCATCATCCTCACCTGGGGATGGCAGCGCGCAGTCGTCGCCATGGCGGCCGGAGCGCTGTCGGTGCTGGCGCTGGCACCGTTCAACCTCTTTCCGGTGCTGTTCGTCACCTTCCCGGTGCTGGTCTGGCTGATCGACGGCGCCGGGGCCGGCCGCTATGGCGGCGTGCCCGCCGCCGCCTTGACCGGCTATTGGTTCGGGCTCGGCTATTTCGTGCCCGGCCTCTACTGGATCGGCTACGCCTTCTTCGTCGAAGCCGACACATTCGCCTGGCTGACGCCGTTCGCGGTGCTGGGCCTGCCGGCCTATCTTTCGATCTTCACGGCGATCGGCTTTGCGCTGGCGCGCCTGCTCTGGAGCAAGAACGCCACGCGCGTGCTGGCGCTCGCAGCGAGCCTCACCATCAGCGAATGGCTGCGCGGCCATGCGCTGACCGGCTTTCCCTGGAACACGTTCGGCTATGCGCTGTCCGAGCCATTGCCGCTGGCGCAGACGGCCTCGCTGATCGGCCTGTGGGGCGTGACGTTCCTGACGATTGCGATCTTCGCGAGCCCGGCGACGCTGATCGACCGCACGCCGGATCGGCGCCTGCAATGGCGGGTGCCGGCCGCGGCCGTCGCGCTCCTGCTCGTCATGAGCATCTTTGGCGCAATCCGCCTGTCGCTGCATCCGACCACGATCGTATCCGGCGCCAAGCTGCGCCTGATGCAGCCCAACCTGCAGCAGGACGAGAAATTCAACTATGCCGCCAAGCCGGAGGTGATGAAGAAGTACCTTGCGCTGTCGGACCGCGCCTCCGGCCCGCAATCGACCGGCGTGCGCGATGCCACCATCCTGATCTGGCCGGAATCCGCCTTCCCGTTCTTCCTGACCCGCGAAGCCGACGCGATGGCGCAAATCGCCGATCTGTTGCCGAAGGGCACGGTGCTGATCACGGGATCGGTCCGCGCGCCCGATGTGCCGCGGGGCACGCCGATCACGCGCGCCTACAACTCGATCTACGTGATCGATCACGACGGCAGCGTGCTCGCCGTCTACGACAAGCTGCATCTGGTACCGTTCGGAGAATTTCTTCCGTACCAGTCGTTGATGGAGAAGCTCGGTTTCGAGCAACTGACGCGTGTGCGCGGCGGCTTCATTCCAGGCACCGTGCGGCATGCGCTCCCCGTTGCCGGCGCGCCGCCCGCGTTGCCGCTGATCTGCTACGAGGCGATCTTTCCCGACGAAGTGGCTGTACGCAAAGAACGTCCGGGCTGGATCGTGAACCTGACCAATGACGGCTGGTTCGGCATCTCGACCGGTCCCTACCAGCACCTGGAACAGTCGCGGATGCGCGCGATCGAGCTCGGATTGCCGCTGGTCCGCTCGGCCAATACCGGCATCTCCGCAGTGATCGATCCGGTCGGCCGCACCGTCGCGAGCCTCGGTCTCGGCCTCGAAGGCATTTTGGACGCAAACCTGCCGGCCGCGATCCCACCGACGGTTTATGCACGGGTGGGTGATGTGCCCGCAATCATGCTCGTCGCGGTGGCCGTGCTGTTGGCGGTCCGCCGACGAATAGGCAAACGCCAGCCCTGATCGCACCGCCGCCGCAGCGGCCGGAATCCTTTGACAACCGTAGTCCCACGGTTGACAGACCGCACGCGGGCTCCCCATTCTGCACCGGCTGCGAAAGATGGCGGTGCATTGCTAAATTTCTCCGCAATGTTTCCCAATAACAGGGTTTGATTTTGACGGTGCTGCACCCGAGGCATGCTTGATCATTGCGCCGAAGGTGGTGTTTGGAGGGCTGAGGAAATGTCGAAAGCGCCCAACCCTGTTGACAAATATGTCGGCAGTCGCGTGCGCATGCGCCGCATCATGTTGGGCATGAGCCAGGAGAAGCTCGGTGAAGCTTTGGGCCTGACTTTCCAGCAGATTCAGAAGTACGAGAAGGGCACCAACCGGGTTGGCGCAAGCCGCATCCAGCAGATCGCGGAGATTCTGCAGGTGCCGGTGTCCTTCCTGTTCGAGGGCGGCCCGAGCGGCGTGCCGGGTCCGGATGGCTTCAGCGAAGGCGCCTCGCCCTCTTACGTCTCGGACTTTCTCGCCACCTCCGAAGGGCTCGCTTTGACCAAGGCGTTCACGCGAATCACTGATTCGAAGATGCGCCGCTCGATCGTCGATCTCGTCGAGCAGATTGCGGCCCGCGAAGGTCCGGACAAGCGTTGAAGCTCATGTCCCCCGCGATTTGAGACTGCATCAAATCTGGCCTATGTCGTCATTTACGACCGCGCTTTGATGCGCGTCCGCTTCGATGATGCGATTCAAAGGCACAGATGCGTCCATGACCGGCTCCAATTGGTTCGATTCACAAACTATTCTCGATGGCATCCGTCGCTGGGTGGAGATCGAGACGCCGACGGAAGCACCTGAACAGGTCAACAAGCTGGTCTCCGTGGTCGCGGAGCAATACGGCGACCTGCCCGTCACGCTCGAGCGCATCGCCGGCACGGACGGCTGCGGCGATCATCTCGTGGCGCGCACGAATTGGGGGCAAGATCAGCCGGGCATCCTGGTGCTGAGCCATCTCGATACCGTCCATCCCATCGGCTTCATCGAGCGCCTGCCGTTCAAGGTCGAAGGCGACGTCGCGTTCGGTCCGGGCATCTACGACATGAAAGGCGGCGCCTACATCGCCCACCGCGCCTTCCGCGCGCTTTGCGCGACGGGCGATCGCTCGCCGCTCGGCATCACGCATCTGTTCACCTCCGACGAGGAGATCGGCAGCCCGACCTCGCGTGCGCTGATCGAGCAGGAAGGGCGCAAGGCCAAATACGTGCTGGTGACCGAGCCGGCGCGCGACGGCGGCAAGATCGTCACCGGGCGCAAGGGCGTCGGACGCTTCCGGGTATTCATCAAGGGCGTGCCCGCGCATGCCGGCTCGCGGCCCGAAGACGGCCGCAGCGCCGTCCGCGAACTCGGCAACGTCATCCTCGCGCTGGAAGGAATGAACGATGTTGCGCGCGGCGTGACCGTCAATGTCGGCGTGGTGCGCGGCGGCACGCGCCCCAACGTCACGCCCGAGGAGGCCTATGCCGAAGTCGATCTGCGCGTCGTGAGCCTCAAGGACGCGGACGAGTTCGTCGGCAAGATTCTCTCTTTGACCTCGAAGACCGATGGCGTCACGGTCACGGTCACGGGCGAGCTCAACCGGCCGCCTTACGAGAAGAGCAATGCAGGTGCCGCGCTGTACGAGCATGCCAAGACGCTCGCCAGCGAGATCGGCTTCGAGCTGATCGACACCCACACCGGCGGCGGCTCGGACGGCAATTTCACCGCTCCCTTCACCGCAACGCTCGACGGGCTCGGCGTCGACGGCAAGGGTGCACACACCCATTATGAGCAGCTCTATGTCTCCTCGCTGGCCCCACGCGCGCGGCTGCTCCATCGGCTTTATCAGACGCTGCGATGAGCGAACGTAAATCAAGCCCCGACCGCGACGACAGCGAGCGCGCCTTCTTCGGGCGCCGCAAGGGCCACAAGCTGAGGCAACACCAGGCCGGCTTGATCGAGCAGCTGCTGCCGCATCTTGCCCTCGATATCGACGGTGAGGCGCCGGCGGACGCCCGCGACATCTTCGATCCCGCAGCCGACGACGTCAGGCTCGAGATCGGCTTCGGCGGCGGCGAGCATCTCGCGGCCGAGGCACAGAACTTCCCCACCACCGGCTTCATCGGCTGTGAGCCCTATGTCAACGGCATGGCCAAGATCCTCGCGCAGATCGAGGCGGCCAACATCGGCAACATCCGCCTGTTCGCGGGCGATGCCGCCGAGCTCTTGGCTTGGCTTCCCAAGGAGTCGCTGTCGCGGATCGACCTGATCCATCCCGATCCCTGGCCGAAGCGGCGACACTGGAAGCGGCGCTTCGTCCAGGACCGCACCATTGCCGCGATGGCGCGCGTGCTCAAGCGAGGCGGCGAATTCCGCTTCGTCTGCGACATCGACGATTACTGCGCCTGGACACTGTCGCATCTTGCGCGCTCGCAGGACTTCGTCTGGCTGGCCGAACGCGCCGACGATTTCCGGCTTCCATGGCCGGGCTACACCATGACGCGCTACGGCCAAAAGGCCGCGCGCGAGGGACGCAAGGCGGCTTATCTGCGGTTCAGGCGGGTGGGTTAGCCGTCATTGCGAGGAGCCCGCGACAAATTGCAAGGCAATTTGCGCTGGCGACGAAGCAATCCAGAGCGTTTTCGCGGAACGAGTTCTGGATTGCTTCGCTTCGCTCGCAATGACGGAGTGGGACGCTAGATCGTCTGCCGGTTGCGCCAGAAATTCACGACGCGTTCGGCGGTCGTCGGCATCAGGCGCGTGAAGTTGATGCGGGCGGCCTCGATGTCGGCGTCGGCCGGCGTGCGGTTCGAGCCGTACCAGAGCAGGATAAGCGCGCGTACCGTGGGCCAGCCGAGGTTCAGCACCCGACCGAGGATCAGCAGCGGATCGTAGCGGTCGCCTGCGATCAGGCGGTCGAGGACCTGGAGGCGAACGCCCGACATCGCCGACAGCGCGGCGACCGATTCCTCGTATTTGTGCGCCTTGGCGAAGCCGAGCAGCGCGCTCTCGCCGAGATGGCCCTCGCGATTCAAGGTCAGCACGGTGTGCTGTGCCGCGGAGTAGTCGCGGCGCGGACCCGGCGGCAATGCGGCCTCCTCGATCGCCGCCATCGCGCGCTTGATCTCGGCCTGGCGCGCGGGATTAACCACGGTGGAGAGGCGACGGCGGATGACGTCGAGCGTCCCGTCGAGCAGCTGCTTCAGGTGCTCCCCGGAAAGGTCGTTGCGCTGGCCGATCCTCAGCGTCAGCACCCCGTCCTGCGCCGCGCGCTTGATCAGCTCGGAATAGCTTCCGGGCGAGAACACTGCACCGGCATTGGCTGCGGCACGGCGCACCACGTCGCGATCGCCGCGCTCGACCAGCACGTCGGTGACGACGGGCGACAAAGCGGGACGCTCGGTCATCGCCAGCAGATGGCCCTGGCCCTTCAAGCGCGCGATCTCGACCAGTGCCGCGTCGTCGAGCACTGGTGAGCGGCGCAGCACGGGGCCGGCGACCGCGATCTCGTTTTCGCGCGCGAGCTGATTGACGAGGTGCGGCGGCGCGTTGTTCAGACGCGAGAAGCGCTCGGACAGATCGACGCGCGATGCCAGCTCGGCATGGGGCACGAGATCGATCAGGAGATTGTCGAACAGATCGATCAACTCGGGGCGGAGCTTGTCCGCATCCCGGAAGAACAATTGGGAGATGGCACGCGCGATCTCGCCGCGGCGGCGCGGATCGCCGCGCTTGACGATATCGTCCAGTCCAGGAATGAGCGACGTGGCAACGGTCATGAAAACGCAACTCGAACGGGGCACGCCGCGGGTGCGCCCTTGGTCCAAGCCGCCCCACAATCGGGAAATCTAGGCCTGCTTGATGAAGGAAGCGTTGCGCAGGGTCCGACGGGCGCAAAAAGGCCCCGTTCCCGCTGCAATGGGCCTTGTCCGGGGGTTAAGAAAGCGCTATATCAGCGCCAATTCATCTTCTCATACGATCCGCGTAGTGAGAGTGGGCCCGCAAGGACCCGCTCTTTTTTATTACCTGAACGCGGCTCGGCGGGAGATGCGCCCGACGCGTTGTCGGGAAAGTTCCGAAGCGGGCTTTGAAATCGTAACCAAGCCTTAACCCAAGCCTTAACCAACGAGCGCTCTGACCCTGGACATGACCGAACCGAACCCTGGTTCCACGGATGCCGAATTGCTGGCCGAGCCGCGGCTCGTGGTCGAGCCCGGCGTCGCGGCACGGGTGTCCGCGGTGGCAGCTCCCGTGCTCCAGGGCATGGGCTACCGCCTGGTCCGGATCCGCATTTCCGGCGAGGCCGGCTGCACCGTGCAGATCATGGCCGAGCGGCCGGACGGCTCGATGCAGATCGAGGATTGCGAGGCGATCTCGCGGGCCCTGTCGCCCGTGCTCGACGTCGCCGATCCCATCGACCGCGCCTATCGGCTCGAGATCTCCTCGCCGGGAATCGACCGCCCGCTGGTGCGCCGCTCCGATTTCGAGCGCTATTCCGGGCACCTGGTGAAGATCGAGATGGCGGTCGCGCATGAGGGGCGCAAGCGCTTCCGCGGCACGCTCGGCGCGGTCGAGGGCGACCGCGTGCATCTGCATCGCGACGATGCCAAGGCTGGCGACGATGCCGACGTTCTCCTGACCATGGAGGATATCGGCGAGGCCCGGCTGGTGCTGACCGACGAGCTGATCGTCGAATCCATGCGCCGCGGCAAGGCCGAGGAGCGCAAGATGCGCAGGGATCTCGGACTGGAGCCGCCGGCTGCACCGCACGCGGAGATCAGTGCGAAGATCACCAAGAACACCAAGCCGAAGAAGAAGCCGGCCCCGACCAACACGAAGAAACATCGCCTTGCCGCCGAACGCGCGCGGCGCGGCGAGATCGAGCCTGACCAAGGAGACTAGCCATGGCAGTCAGCGCCAACCGACTCGAATTGCTTCAGATCGCCGACGCCGTCGCACGCGAAAAGTCGATCGACCGCGGCATCGTCATCGCGGCGATGGAGGACGCCATCGCCAAGGCGGCGCGCGCACGTTACGGCAGCGAGACTGACGTTCACGCCGAGATCGACCCGAAGAAGGGCGAGCTGCGGCTGTCGCGCCACATGCTGGTGGTCGACAAGGTCGAGAATCACTCCAACCAGATCTCGCTGGTGGACGCGCAGCGCGCCAATCCCGGCGCCCAGGTCGGCGACACCATCGCCGACACCCTGCCGCCGCTGGAATATGGCCGCATCGCCGCGCAATCGGCCAAGCAGGTCATCGTGCAGAAGGTGCGCGAGGCCGAGCGCGACCGGCAGTACCAGGAATTCAAGGACCGCATCGGCGACATCGTCAACGGCGTCGTCAAGCGCGTCGAATATGGCAGCGTGATCGTCGATCTCGGCCGCGGCGAAGCCATCATCCGCCGCGACGAGATGCTGCCGCGCGAAGTATTCCGCAACGGCGACCGCGTTCGCGCCTACATCTTCGACGTCCGCCGCGAGACGAGAGGCCCGCAGATCTTCCTCTCCCGCACCCATCCGCAGTTCATGGCGAAGCTGTTCGCGCAGGAAGTGCCGGAGATCTATGACGGCATCGTCGAGATCAAGGCGGTGGCCCGCGATCCGGGCTCGCGCGCGAAAATCGGCGTGATTTCCCGCGATTCCTCGGTCGATCCGGTCGGCGCCTGCGTCGGCATGCGCGGCTCGCGCGTGCAGGCCGTGGTCAACGAGCTGCAGGGCGAGAAGATCGATATCATTCCATGGTCGCCCGACATCGCGACCTTCGTGGTCAACGCGCTGGCGCCGGCGGAAGTCTCCAAGGTCGTGATCGACGAGGACCGCGAGCGCATCGAGGTCGTGGTGCCCGACACCAACAACCAGCTCTCGCTCGCGATCGGCCGCCGCGGCCAGAACGTGCGCCTGGCCTCGCAGCTCACCGGCTGGGATATCGACATCCTGACCGAGCAGGAGGAATCGGAGCGCCGCCAGGCCGACTTCGAGAACTCGACCCGCGTCTTCATGGAATCGCTCAACGTCGACGAAGTGGTCGGCCAGCTGCTGGCGTCCGAGGGCTTCACCTCGGTCGAGGAGCTCGCGATGGTGGACGTCAAGGAGCTCGCCGGCATCGAGGGCTTCGACGAGGAGACCGCGCAGGAGCTGCAGAACCGCGCCCGCGAATATCTGGAGCAGCAGGAAGCCGAGCTCGAGGCGAGGCGCAAGGAGCTCGGCGTCGAGGACGCGCTCAAGGACGTGCCCGGCGTGACCTCGAAGATGCTGGTGAAGCTCGGCGAGAACGACATCAAGAGCGTCGAGGACCTCGCCGGCTGCGCCACCGACGATCTGGTCGGCTGGACCGAGCGCAAGGAAGGCAGCGAGCCGACCAAGCACGCCGGCGCGCTCGACGGCATCGACATCTCCCGTGACGACGCCGAAGCGATGATCATGCAGGCCCGCGTCAAGGCCGGCTGGATCACCGAAGCCGATCTCGCCAAGCCCACCGAGGAGGCCGAGGCGACCGAAGATCAACCGGCTTAAGGGCAAAGGAGAATGTCGCCCGGATGCTTGCAGATTCCGACCTCGAACTTGACCATGGGCCGCGGACCGAAAGGTCCGCGACCATGCGCATGTGCGCGGTCAGCCGCGAGGTCCGGCCGATCGACGAGCTGATCCGCTTCGTTGCATCGCCTGACGGACAAATAGTTCCCGATCTCAAGCGCAAGCTGCCCGGACGCGGGATGTGGCTCACCGCCTCCCGCAAGACGGTTGCGGAAGCGGTGCGGCGTCACCAATTTAGCAAGGCCTTCAAGCGCGAGCTGCGCATCCCTCAGACGCTTCCCACCGACATCGAGGCGCTCCTGGTCCGGAGCGTGACCGAAGCCCTTGGGATCGCCGCCAAGGCGGGCCAGGTCGTGGCCGGTTTCGGCAAGGTCGAGAGCGCCCTTCGGGAAGGAACGGTCGAGGTCCTGATCCATGCCAGCGACGGGGCCGCGGACGGAATCCGCAAATTGGACATGCTGGCGCGTCAGAATGCCGGGAATCGCGGTGCTAAGGCGCAGATTCCCGTCGTCACCGCTCTGAAATCGGTAGAATTGGATTTGGCACTGACCCGGTCAAATGTGATACATGCTGCCCTGCTCGCGGGCCCGGCGAGCAAGTCATTCCTGTCACGTAGCCAGATCCTGGTCCGATACCGGATGGCGGACGACGACAAGACTGCCGAAAAACCCGGCCAGGATTTCTGAGAGACAACGACGACCCGATTGGATGGTGCGGCAACGCACAACACTGATAAATCAGGATTAGGACTGCTGAATGGTTGATACCAAGACCCCTGGCGACAAGAAGCTGAGCGTTCCGAGCAAGACGCTATCGCTCAAGCCGCGCGTCGAAACGGGCACCGTGCGCCAGAGCTTCAGCCATGGCCGCAGCAAGCAGGTCGTGGTCGAGAAGCGCGGCAAGCGCCGCATTGGCGATGGACCCGAGCCGCACGCGCCCGAGGTGACGGCAAAGCCGGCGCCGGCCGCACCCGCCGCGCCGCCGCGTCCGGCTCCGCCCCCGCCGCGCAACGCCGGTTCCGGCGTGGTGCTTCGCACCCTCACCGAGGATGAGCGTTCGGCCCGTGCCAGTGCGCTGGCCGATGCCAAGCTGCGCGAGGTCGAGGAACGCCGCCAGGCCGAGGAAGAGGCCCAGCGCCGCGCCGCCCGTGAGGCTGCCGAGCGCGCCGAGCGCGAAGCCGCCGAATCCCGCCGCAAGGCCGAGGAAGAGCGCCACCGTCACGAGGACGAAGCCAAGCGCAAGGCCGAGACCGAGGCCAAGAAGCGTTTCGGCGAGGGTGAGCAGCCGACATCCGCCGCGCGCCCCGCGACCGCAACACCCGCCGCTTCCGCACCGCGCCCCGGTGCGCCTGCGTCCCGGCCTGGAACCACCACCACAGCGCGTCCGGGAACCA
Source organism: Bradyrhizobium sp. NBAIM08 (assembly GCF_020193935.1). Classification (NCBI taxonomy): domain Bacteria; kingdom Pseudomonadati; phylum Pseudomonadota; class Alphaproteobacteria; order Hyphomicrobiales; family Nitrobacteraceae; genus Bradyrhizobium; species Bradyrhizobium sp. NBAIM08. The sequence continues at coordinate 35,863 of NZ_JADYVR010000008.1, forward strand.
CGACGGCGCGCCCTGCAACCACGACCGCGCAGCGTCCGGGTGGACCGGCTGGCCGCGGCCCCGCCGTTGCGGCCGAAGCTGACGACGACGAGGCGCCGCGCCAGATCCGCCGCGGTCCCGGCGGCGCCGCGCGTCCCGTGGTAGCCCCCAAGCCCACCCACAAGCCCGGCCCGCAGAAGGAGCGCGGCCGCCTGACCGTCGTCACCGCGCTCAATGCCGATGAGGTGCGCGAGCGCTCGATCGCCTCGTTCCGCCGCCGCACCCAGCGCCTGAAGGGCCACGCTTCGAACGAGCCCAAGGAAAAGCTCATCCGCGAAGTGGTCATTCCGGAAGCGATCACCATCCAGGAACTCGCCAACCGCATGTCCGAACGCGCGGTCGACGTCATCCGCATGCTGATGAAGCAGGGCGCGATGCACAAGATCACCGACGTGATCGACGCCGACACCGCGCAGCTGATTGCCGAAGAGCTTGGCCACACCGTCAAGCGCGTTGCCGCCTCCGACGTTGAAGAAGGTCTGTTCGACGCTACCGACGATTCGACCGACACCGAGACCCGTTCGCCCGTGGTGACCGTCATGGGCCACGTCGATCACGGCAAGACTTCGCTGCTCGACGCGCTCCGTCACGCCAACGTGGTCTCCGGCGAAGCCGGCGGCATCACCCAGCACATCGGCGCCTATCAGGTGACATCGCCTGAAACCGGCAAGAAGATCACCTTCATCGATACGCCCGGCCACGCCGCGTTCACCGCGATGCGTGCCCGCGGCGCCAAGGTGACCGACATCGTCGTGCTGGTGGTCGCGGCCGATGACGGCGTGATGCCGCAGACGGTCGAAGCCATCAATCACGCCAAGGCGGCCGGCGTGCCGATCATCGTTGCCATCAACAAGATCGACAAGCCCGATGCCAAGCCCGAGCGCGTGCGCACCGAGCTGCTCCAGCACGAGGTGCAGGTGGAATCTTTCGGCGGCGAAGTCGTCGACGTCGAGGTGTCCGCCAAGAACAAGACCAATCTCGACAAGCTGCTCGAGATGATCGCGCTGCAGGCCGAAATCCTCGACCTCAAGACCAATTCGGAGCGTCCCGCCGAAGGCACCGTGATCGAGGCCAAGCTCGATCGCGGCCGCGGTCCGGTCGCGACCGTGCTGGTCCAGCGCGGCACGCTTCGCGTCGGCGACATCATCGTCGCCGGTGCCGAAATGGGCCGCGTCCGCGCGCTGATCTCCGATCAGGGCGAGACCGTGCAGGAGGCCGGCCCCTCGGTGCCGGTCGAGGTGCTCGGCTTCAACGGCCCGCCCGAGGCCGGCGATCGTCTCGCGGTGGTCGAGAACGAAGCCCGCGCCCGCCAGGTCACCAGCTACCGCGCGCACCAGAAGCGCGAGAACGCGGCAGCCTCGATCTCCGGCATGCGCGGCTCGCTCGAGCAGATGATGTCGCAATTGAAGACGGCGGGCCGCAAGGAATTCCCGCTGATCGTCAAGGCCGACGTGCAGGGCTCGCTGGAAGCCATCCTCGGCTCGCTGGAGAAGCTCGGCACCGACGAGGTCGCCGCCCGCATCCTGCATGCCGGCGTCGGCGGTATCTCGGAATCCGACGTGACGCTGGCCGAAGGCTTCAACGCCGCAATCATCGGTTTCTCGGTTCGCGCCAACAAGGAGGCCGCTGCGGCCGCCAAGCGCAACGGCATCGAGATCCGCTACTACAACATCATCTACGACCTCGTGGACGACGTGAAGAAGGCGATGAGCGGTCTGCTCGCGCCGACCTTGCGCGAAACCATGCTGGGCAATGCCGAGATCCTGGAGATCTTCAACATCTCCAAGGTCGGCAAGGTAGCCGGCTGCCGCGTCACCGACGGCACGGTGGAACGCGGCGCCAATGTGCGCCTGATCCGCGACAACGTCGTCGTGCACGAAGGCAAGCTGTCGACGCTGAAGCGCTTCAAGGACGAAGTGAAGGAAGTCCAGTCCGGCCAGGAATGCGGCATGGCCTTCGAGAACTATCACGACATGCGTGCCGGTGACGTGATCGAGTGTTATCGCGTGGAGACGATCCAGCGCTCCCTGTAAGTCCAAATCTTACCGAAGCGTTCGGATCTTTTTGAACTGAGATTGCGGGAGTGCGATGGCCGGATGTTTCCGGCCATCCACCCCCTCTTCGTTTCAACAGGACAAATGACAATGCCCGTGTCCCAGATGCGGGCATGACGAGGTGATTTTCGAAAAAATGCCACGGCATCATCAGAAGAAGAGTTCCGCGCCCGGCGGCTCGCAGCGTCAGCTGCGCGTCGGCGAGCAGGTTCGCCACGCGATGGCCGATATTCTGGCGCAAGGCAATGTGCATGATGCCGACCTCGAAGGTCACATCATCACCGTGCCGGAGGTGCGGATGTCGCCCGACCTGAAGCTCGCAACGGTCTACGTGATGCCGCTCGGTGGCCGCGACACCGAGATCGTCATCGCTGCGCTCGAGCGCAACAAGAAGTTCTTGCGCGGCGAGGTCGCGCGGCGCGTTAACCTGAAATTTGCACCTGACATTCGCTTCCGCGTCGACGAACGATTCGACGAAGCGGAACGGATCGAGAAACTTTTGCGAACGCCTGCGGTGCAGAAGGACCTGGAACAGGATCCGCATTCGGATCGGGAAGAAGAGCAATGACCATGGACCCCGCTCACGGCACGATCGGCGGCAACGACACCGATCAGCGCGACGCGCAGACCAACGATTTCGCGGAGATGGGCGGCAATTCGCAGCCGCATCAGGAGCCGCGCCGCGTCAACAACGATCCGCGCGCCAAGCAGCAGAAGGGCAACCAGGTCCGCCGCGACCGTCGCGACGTCCATGGCTGGGTCGTGCTCGACAAGCCGATCGGCATGACCTCGACGCAGGCCGTCGCCGTGCTCAAGCGCCTGTTCAACGCCAAGCGCGCCGGACACGCCGGCACGCTCGATCCGCTCGCCTCGGGGGGCTTGCCAATCGCGCTCGGGGAAGCCACCAAGACCGTCCCCTTCGTGATGGACGGCCGCAAGCGCTACCGCTTCACGGTCTGCTGGGGCGAGGAGCGCGATACCGACGACATCGAGGGCCGGGTGACCGCGACCTCGGACCAGCGTCCGAGCCGGGAGGCCATCCTGGCGCTGCTGCCCCGCTTCACCGGGGTGATCGAGCAGATCCCGCCGCGCTATTCGGCGATCAAGGTCCAGGGCGAGCGCGCCTATGACCTCGCCCGCGACGGCGAGGTTGTGGAACTGGCGCCCCGCCCGGTCGAGATTCACCATTTAACCCTTGTCGATCAACCAGATAACGACCGGGCCGTGTTCGAGGCCGAATGCGGCAAGGGCACCTATGTGCGGGCGCTCGCCCGCGATATGGGCCGGATTCTCGGCACTTACGGCCATATCTGCGCGCTGAGGCGGACCCTGGTCGGCCCATTTGGCGAAAACGACATGATTCCGCTGGATCAGTTGGAGGCTTTGTGCGATAGAGCCGCGTCCGGCGAGGGCAGCCTCGCCGACGCGCTTTTGCCCGTTGAGACCGCGCTGGACGACATCCCGGCACTGGCCGTCACTCGGGCTGATGCGGCAAGGCTCCATCGGGGCCAGGCCGTTTTGTTGCGCGGACGGGATGCGCCCACTTGTAGCGGCACAGTCTATGTCACGGTGGCAGGCCGTCTTTTGGCGCTTGCCGAAGTTGGCAATGGCGAAATCATCCCCAAGCGTGTGTTCAACCTGACCGGCCTGACTGCCAGCCCCGGTCGCAACGAGAGAAATTGACGATGTCGATTGCCGCAGAACGCAAAGCGGAAGTCATCAAGACGAATGCCACCAAGGCCGGCGACACCGGCTCGCCCGAGGTTCAGGTCGCGATCCTGTCGGAACGCATCAACAACCTCACCAACCATTTCAAGACCCACGTGAAGGACAACCATTCGCGTCGCGGCCTCTTGAAGCTGGTCTCGACCCGCCGCTCGCTCCTCGACTATCTCAAGAAGAAGGACGAGGCGCGGTACAAGGCGCTGCTCGAGAAGCACAATATTCGTCGTTAAGAGTTCCTGCGCGCGCCACCGGCGCGCGTTTTCGCGCGTGGTTTCGAACGAAAGCGCTTGTTTTAAGCTTTTTGATCGAGGTTGCGTGCGCGTCGGATGCGGATTGTTGATTCGCCTCCGGGCATGATGAGCGAAGATCGAAGTTTCGGTGTTTGCATTCGTGCCGACTGACAGTCCAGCAGCAATCCGGCGGCTGGGCACAACGGGCAAGGCGCCCGTATGACCCGAAAGGATGGACGCCATCCGACATCCAAAAACCATGGCAGGATCGCAGGACGCTGATCATCCGCTCCGATCAGCGTCCCGCAATCTTGCGCATGGTTTTTGTTTTTCGAGAGCCGTCCCTTCTTTCGCGAACCCATGAAAGAAGACCTCTATGTTCAATAAGCATTCAGTCGAGATCGACTGGGGCGGACGCCCACTCAAGCTCGAAACCGGCAAGATCGCCCGCCAGGCCGACGGCGCCGTCGTCGCCACCTATGGCGAGACCGTGGTGCTCGCCACCGTCGTCGCGGCGAAGGCGCCGCGCGAGGGCGTCGACTTCCTGCCGCTGACCGTCGATTACCAGGAAAAGGCCTACGCTGCGGGCCGCATTCCCGGCGGCTATTTCAAGCGCGAGGGCCGTCCGACCGAGAAGGAGACGCTGGTCTCCCGCCTGATCGACCGACCGATCCGCCCGCTGTTCGTCGACGGCTGGCGTAACGAGACCCAGGTGATCGTCACCGTGCTGTCGCACGACATGGAGAACGATCCCGACGTCGTGGCGATGGTCGCGGCCTCCGCGGCGCTGACGCTGTCCGGCGTGCCGTTCAAGGGCCCGATCGGCGCGGCCCGCGTCGGCTTCGCCAACGACGAGTTCATTCTCAATCCGACGCTCGACGAGATGGTCGACACCCAGCTCGACCTCGTCGTCGCCGGCACTGCCGACGCCGTGCTGATGGTGGAATCGGAAGCCAAGGAACTGAACGAAGACATCATGCTCGGCGCGGTGATGTTTGGTCACCGCCACTTCCAGCCTGTCATCAACGCGATCATCGAGCTCGCCGAGAAGGCCGCCAAGGAGCCGCGCGAAGTCACCGTCATCGACAACGCCGCGCTCGAGAAGGAGATGCTCGGCCTGGTCGAGCAGGAGCTGCGCGCCGCCTATGCGATTCCGATCAAGCAGCAGCGTTATGCCGCCGTCGGCGTCGTCAAGGAAAAGGTGATGGCCCACTACTTCCCGGAGGGCCAGGAGCCGAAATACGACAAGCTCCGTGTCGCCGGCGTGTTCAAGGAGCTCGAGGCCAAGATCGTTCGCTGGAATATCCTCGATACCGGCAAGCGCATCGACGGCCGCGACAGCAAGACGGTCCGCAACATCGTCGCCGAGGTCGGCGTGCTGCCCCGCGCCCACGGCTCGGCGCTGTTCACCCGCGGCGAGACCCAGGCGATGGTCGTGACCACGCTCGGCACCGGCGAGGACGAGCAGTACATCGACGCGCTGTCCGGGACGTACAAGGAAACGTTCCTGCTGCACTACAACTTCCCGCCCTATTCGGTCGGCGAGACCGGCCGCCTCGGCGGCACCAAGCGCCGCGAGATCGGCCACGGCAAGCTGGCCTGGCGCGCGATTCGTCCGGTGCTGCCGCCGCACCATGAATTCCCCTACACCACGCGCGTGGTCTCGGAGATCACCGAGTCCAACGGCTCGTCCTCGATGGCTTCGGTCTGCGGCGCCTCGCTGGCGCTAATGGATGCGGGCGTGCCGCTGAAGCGGCCGACCGCGGGCATCGCGATGGGCCTGATCCTCGAAGACAAGCGCTTTGCGGTTCTCTCGGACATCCTCGGCGACGAGGACCATCTCGGCGACATGGACTTCAAGGTCGCCGGCACGGAAGCGGGCATCACCTCGCTCCAGATGGACATCAAGATCGAGGGCATCACCGAAGAGATAATGAAGGTCGCGCTGGCTCAGGCCAAGGACGGCCGCATCCATATCCTCGGCGAGATGGCCAAGGCCCTCACCGCGGCCCGCGCCGAGCTCGGCGAATATGCGCCGCGCATCGAGACCTTCAAGATCGCCACCGACAAGATCCGCGAGGTGATCGGCACCGGCGGCAAGGTGATCCGCGAGATCGTCGAGAAGACCGGCGCCAAGGTCAACATCGAGGATGACGGCACCGTGAAGGTCGCCTCCAGCGACGGCGAGGCGATGAAGGCGGCGATCAAGTGGATCAAGTCGATCGCGTCCGATCCGGAAGTCGGCCAGATCTATGACGGCACTGTCGTCAAGGTGATGGAGTTCGGCGCCTTCGTGAACTTCTTCGGTTCCAAGGATGGTCTCGTCCACATCAGCCAGCTCGCGGCCAACCGCGTGCAGAAGACCTCCGACGTCGTCAAGGAAGGCGACAAGGTCAAGGTCAAGCTGCTCGGCTTCGACGATCGCGGCAAGACCCGCCTGTCGATGAAGGTGGTCGACCAGACCACGGGCGAAGACCTCGAAGGCAAGGACAAGGGCGGCGAGGGCGAGAAGGCCCCGCGCGAAGCCGCCGGCGAGTAAGGCCTCGCGACAGTCCGGAAACGCGAAGGGCGGCCGAGAGGCCGCCCTTTTTCTTTGCCGTGCCGCCTGCATCATCGCAGGCCATGCGCGCTTCCGCCGCAGCGTCGGAGTGACCGCGTTCGAAACCCGGAATGGTTGGTGTTGCGTAACTATCGTACCGCCGTACGCTTCATCAGCGGATCGTCCCAAGACAGGAGAACCAAATGACGTCCATATCCCGGCGCCGCCTCATGTTCACTGCAACCGGCCTCGTCGCGGCTGCCGCTGCCCCGCGCATGGCGTTTGCGCAAGCCGCCGCGGCGTCCGCAGGGCCGTTCAAGCTCGATCCTTTGGCCTATCCTGCGAATGCGCTGGAACCGCATATCGATGCCAAGACGATGGAGATCCACCACGACCGCCATCATCAGGCGTTCGTCACCAACCTGAACAATTTCGCCAAGGACAATCCGCAGATCGCGGGAAAGCCGGTCGGCGAGGTGCTCGGCAATCTCGGCGCCGTTCCCGACGCGATCCGCACTGGCGTCCGCAACAACATGGGCGGCCACGCCAACCACACGATGTTCTGGCAGATCATGGGACCGCACGGCGGCAAGCCGGAAGGTGCCCTGCTCGCTGCGATCGACAGCGATCTCGGTGGCATGGAGAAATTGCAAACGAACTTCAACGCTGCCGGCGGGCGCGTGTTCGGCTCGGGCTGGGTGTTCGTGACTGTCAGCAAGGATGGCAAGCTCGCCATCGAAACGCGACCCAACCAGGACAATCCGATGATGGACGGCAAGCGGGCGCTGCTCGGCAATGACGTCTGGGAGCACGCCTACTATCTGAACTACCAGAACCGGCGCGCCGATTATCTCAAGGCATGGTGGAATACGGTGAACTGGAAGGCGGTGGGCGAGCGCTACGCTGCCGCGAAGGCCGGCATACTCGACGTGTAACGCCGATCCGGGATGATGAAAAAAGGGCGGCCTCTCGGCCGCCCTTTTGTTTGCGGGCCCCCGATCAGGATCGCGCCGCGATGTCGTAGCGGTCGAGGTTCATCACCTTGGTCCAGGCTTTCGCAAAGTCCTTCACGAACTTCTCCTTGGAGTCCGAGGTGGCATAGACCTCGGCGAAGGCGCGAAGCTGCGAGTGCGAGCCGAAGATCAGATCGACGCGCGTTGCGGTCCACTTGACGGTGTTGGTCTTGCGGTCGCGGCCTTCGTAGACGCCGTCCGCACCGGGCGGTGCCCACTGCGTGCTCATGTCGAGCAGGTTGACGAAATAGTCGTTGCTTAGCGTTCCCACCTTCGAGGTGAAGACGCCGTGCTTCAATCCGCCGGCATTGGCGCCGAGCACACGCAGGCCACCGACCAGCACCGTCATCTCCGGACCGGTCAGCCGCAGCAGCTGGGCGCGGTCGACGAGGGCCTCTTCGGGCTGCATGAACTGATGCCGCTTGCCGATGTAGTTGCGGAAGCCATCGGCTCGCGGCTCCAGCGGGGCGAAGGAGGCCGCATCGGTCTGCTCCTGCGAAGCATCCATGCGGCCCGGCGTGAAGCCGACCTTGACGTCGACGCCGGCATCCTTGGCAGCCTTCTCGACGGCGGCGGTGCCGCCGAGCACGATCAGGTCGGCGAGCGAGACCTTCTTGGCGCCGGATGAGGCGTTGAAGTCCTTCTGGATCGCTTCGAGCTTGCCGAGCACCTTGGCGAGCTGAGCCGGCTCGTTGACCTCCCAGTCCTTCTGCGGAGCAAGGCGGATGCGCGCACCGTTGGCGCCGCCGCGCTTGTCCGAGCCGCGGAACGTCGAGGCCGAGGCCCAGGCCGTCGAGACCAACTCCGGCACCGTCAGGCCCGAGGCCAGGATCTTCGACTTGAGGGCCGCGATGTCCTGCTCACTGACCAGCTCGTGGTTCACGGCCGGGATCGGATCCTGCCAGATCAGCGTCTCCTTCGGCACCAGCGGGCCGAGATAGCGCTGGATCGGACCCATGTCGCGATGGGTGAGCTTGAACCAGGCACGGGCGAAGGCGTCCGCGAACTGATCCGGGTTCTCCAGGAAGCGACGCGAGATCTTCTCATATGCGGGATCGAAGCGCAGCGAGAGGTCGGTCGTCAGCATGGTCGGCCGATGCTTCTTCGACGGATCGAACGCGTCCGGAATGATCGCTTCGGCGTTCTTGGCGGTCCATTGCTGAGCGCCGGCCGGGCTCTTCGTCAGCTCCCATTCGAAGTTGAAGAGATTTTCGAAGAAGTTGTTGCTCCACTTCGTCGGCGTCTTCGTCCAGGTCACTTCCAGACCGCTGGTGATGGAGTCGGCGGAGTGGCCCGCCCCATGCTTGCTCTTCCAGCCGAGGCCCTGGTCTTCAAGCGCACCGGCTTCCGGTTCTGGACCGACCAGCGAGGGATCGCCGGCGCCATGGGTCTTGCCGAAGCTGTGGCCGCCAGCGATCAGCGCGACGGTCTCCTCGTCGTTCATCGCCATGCGGGCGAAGGTCTCGCGGATGTCCTTGGCCGCGGCGACCGGATCCGGCTTGCCGTTCGGGCCTTCCGGATTGACGTAGATGAGGCCCATCTGCACCGCGCCGAGCGGCTCGGCGAGCTGGCGCTCGCCGCTGTAGCGCTCATCACCGAGCCAGGTGCCTTCCGGCCCCCAATAGAGCTCTTCCGGCTCCCAGACGTCGACGCGACCGCCGGCGAAACCAAAGGTCTTGAAGCCCATCGATTCGAGCGCGACGTTGCCGGCGAGCACCATCAGGTCGGCCCAGGAAATCTTCTGGCCGTATTTCTGCTTGATCGGCCAGAGCAGACGGCGCGCCTTGTCGAGATTGGCGTTGTCGGGCCAGCTGTTGAGCGGGGCGAAACGCTGCTGACCGGCGCCGGCGCCGCCGCGGCCGTCGGTGGTGCGATAGGTGCCGGCGCTGTGCCAGGCCATGCGGATCATGAGGCCGCCATAGTGGCCGAAGTCGGCCGGCCACCATTCCTGAGAATCCGTCATCAACGCGGTCAGGTCCTTGATGACCGCGTTCAGGTCGAGCGACTTGAACTCCTTGGCGTAATCGAAGTCCTTGTCCATCGGATCGGACTTGTCGGAATTCTTGTGCAGCACCTCGATGTTGAGCTGCGTCGGCCACCAATCGCGGTTTGAGCGCGTGGGTTTTCCGCCCGAAAACGGGCACTTCGAAGTGTCGTCCATGAATACCTCCTCTGGCGGCGTCGAACTCGCGCCCTTGGCCAGGTAGAACCACTCTAAGCGTCGCGTCCTATCAGGGGAAGTTGACTTTAGTGATCGCTGCGATAGGATTTTCTGATGATCAATCTGACGCTGCGCCAGCTCCGGTATTTCGATGCGCTGGCGCGCCACGGCCATTTCGGCCGTGCCGCCGAGGCCTGCTCGATCTCGCAGCCGGCGCTGTCGATGCAGATCAAGGAACTGGAGGAGACGCTCGGCGGCCTGTTGCTTGAGCGCAGCGCGCGCCAGGTCGCGCTGACCCGGTTCGGCGAGGAGCTGGCGCAACGGGTCCGCGACATCCTGCGCTCGGTCGACGAGCTCGGCGATTTCGCGCGCGCTTCGCAGGACCGCTTCGCCGGCCGCCTGCGCATCGGCATGATCCCGACCATCGCGCCCTATTTGCTGCCCAAGATCACCAAGAACCTCACGCGCATGCACCCGGAGCTCGACATCCGCGTGCGCGAGACCATGACGCCGCGGCTGATCCAGGAGCTGGTGGAGGGCCGGCTCGACACCGCCATCGTGGCGCTGCCGGTGTCGGAGCCCTCGCTCACCGAGGTCGCGCTGTTCGAGGAGAAGTTTCTGCTGGTGCGGCCGGGCGCCGATGAAGGCACGCCGGTGCCGTCGCGCGAGATGATGCGCGAGATGCGGCTTCTGCTGCTCGAGGAAGGGCACTGTTTCCGCGACCAGGCGCTCTCCTTCTGCAACATGCAGGCCGCGCCGCCGCGCGAGATGCTCGATGCGAACTCGCTATCGACGCTGGTGCAGATGGTCAGCGCCGGCATCGGCGTCACGTTGATCCCGGAGATGGCGGTGCCGGTGGAGACGCGCTCCGCCTCGGTCTCGCTGGCGCGCTTCCGCGACCCCGAGCCGTCGCGAACCATCGGCATGGTCTGGCGCAAGACCAGCCCGCTGTCGCGGCAGCTGCTGCAGATCTCCGAGGTGGTGTGCCTGTCCGCGGGCAAGGTGCGCGCGCGGCAATCCCTGCGCGGCCAGAAGGCTTGACTGGCTCATGTCGCATCCGGTCATCCGCCTCGCCCGCTCCGACGAATACGATGAGATCGGCCGCGTCTGGATGGAGAGCTGGGTCTCGACCGGGCTCGGCGAAGCCAGCGACTTCCTGCTGGCCAATTTGCGTGCGCGCATCAAGCGCGAGATCGAGAACGGCTGGAGCCTGTTCGTCGCCGACGATCGCGGCACGATCGGAGCGATGCTCGCGCTGCACCTGCCGAAGCTCTATCTCGACATGCTGTTCGTCGCGCCTGCCCATCAGGGCCGATCGCTCGGCCGGCAATTGCTCGCTTTCACGCGCACGCAAATGCCCGACGAGATCTATCTGCGCTGCGTCCGCGAGAACGAGAAGGCCTGGCGCTGGTACGAGCGCGAAGGTTTTGTGTTCGAGAAGGAAGAGATCGAGCCGTCGAACGGGTTCGTGATGAAGTGTTACCGGTGGAAGCGGCAACGGCCAGGCGGCGGGTAGGACGAGCGGGTCTTCACCTTGCGGTTGTCATCGGCGCGCACTAGTAGATGTCTCTCGTCGATGAGAATATCCTGGAAACCGCAACCTGCATCAGCCGTCCCATGTTTCGCATCTGCTTGACTACGATCTTTCTGTTAGGGCTCATCGCAGGCGCGGCGGCCCAATCCGCTCCATCGCCGGCTCGGCCAGCCAAGAGCACCACGCCGAAAGCCGCCCCGAGCTCCAAACAGGCTGTCGCTGCGGATGCAGGACCGTGCGGGATTGGTCTCATTTCCGTCGTCGGCAACCGGTTCGGTGTTCAGCAGGTTGGCTTCACCATGTTTGGCAACGAGTACGTGCCCGTCGCGATCGATGGCTGGGGACTTGATGACATCGTCATGTCGCGGGTTCGCGCGGCCGCAGCCGGCAAATCTGTCAAGCGCCTCGCTTATTCACCGAGCGCCTGGGCGCAGGCTGGCGGATCCGGATCGCCGATGCTGAGACGAAACCAGGAGCGGCAGGAATTCGTTCAGCAGAGCGCGGCAGGCACCAAATGTCAGCTCTATGTCCTGGTCGAGAGATTTCAGAACGGCTTCAGCAACACGAATCAATCCGTCGAAGGATTTGGCATCGTGAAGTGGGGCAATCCCATCAAGCGACGCACGTTCCTGTTCGCGCTGACCTATATCACCGTGTACGACGGACAGTCGTTCGAGGTCGTCAAGAAGGGCGCGGCGTCAACGGATGCCGAACCCATGATGTCACGCTTGATCGGGATCAACCCGATCAGCGGCCCCAACAAGGAATTGGATGAGACGGCCTTTCCGGCGTCTGCCAACGAGGTGGCGGGCAACCAAGCGCTGCGCGATGGTGTCCGCACGCTGCTGACGACGAGTCTCGACAAAACGCTACCTCAGCTGCTCCAGCAATAAAGGTTCCCGCCATGATCAAGCTTTATTGGTCGCCCCGCTCGCGCTCGTTCACGACGCTCTGGCTGATGGAGGAGAGCGGCCTGCCCTATGAGCGCGTGCTGACCGACATCTCGACCGGCGCGCAGAAGGCGCCGGACTATCTGAAGATCAATCCGATGGGCAAGGTGCCGGCGCTGACCGACGGCGATGCCGCGCTCGCCGAAGCCGCCGCGATCTGCGCCTACATCGCCGACCGCTATCCCGAAACCAGGCTCGCGCCAGCCGTGACCGATCCGCGCCGGGCGCGCTACCTGCAATGGCTGTTCTTCTCGCCGGGCTGCATCGAGCCCGCCATTATCCAGATCTTCACCAAGATCGAGATCCCGACCTCGACCGCGGCCTGGGGCAGCGCGACGCAGGTGTTCGACGTGCTGGAGGCCGCGCTCGAGAAGGGCCCGTGGATTCTCGGCGAGGAATTTTCCGCAGCCGACGTCGTCATCGGCTCCGGCCTGAATTTCGCGGTGCGCCTGTTCAAGATGGTGCCGTCGCGCCCGGCGTTCGACGCCTATCTCGCGCGCTGCACGGCGCGGCCGGCGTTCCAGCGCGCGGAGAAGATCGCGGCGGGTTAAGCAAGCTCTCGTAGGGTAGGCAAAGCGAAGTAGCTGCAGTAGCCCGGATGGAGCGCAGCGCAATCCGGGGCAATCGCATCCGCGGATGAGCCTGTCCCGGATTTCGCTGCGCTCCATCCAGGCTACGAAGCTATTCCGATGACTTCAGATCATCCGGCCGCGGCATCAGGATGACGTTGTAGCCGGAATCCACATAATGGACTTCGCCGGTCACCCCGCCGGAGAGATCCGACAACAGATATAGCGCCGAGCCGCCGAGGTCGTCGAGCGTGACGCCGCGGCGCAGCGGCGAATGCTTCTGCATGAAGGCGAACATCGCCCGCGCCTCGCCGATGCCGGAGCCGGCGAGCGTGCGGATGGGGCCGGCGGAGATCGCGTTGACGCGGATGCCGCGCGGTCCGAAATCGGCGGCGAGATAGCGCACGGAGGCCTCCAGCGCCGCCTTGGCCACGCCCATCACGTTGTAGTTCGGCATCGCGCGCTCTGAGGCGCCGAAGGTCAGCGTGATCATGCTGCCCCCCTCCGTCATCAGCTCGGCGGCGCGCTTTGCGACCTCCGTGAACGAGAAGCAGGAGATCACCATGGTGCGCGAGAAATTCTCGCGGCTGGTGTCGGCATAGCGGCCCTTCAGCTCGTTCTTGTCGGCAAAGCCGATCGCGTGGATCACGAAGTCGAGCTTGCCCCACTTTTCGCGGAGCACCGCGAAGGTGGCATCGACGCTTGCGATGTCCTCGACGTCGCAAGGCAGCACCAGATCGACGCCGAGCTGCTCCGCCAGCGGCTTGACGCGCTTGCCGAGCGCCTCGCCCTGGAAGGTGAAGGCAAGCTCGGCGCCATGGGCATGAAGCGTCCGCGCCATGCCCCAGGCGATGGAATGATCATTGGCGATGCCCATGATCAGACCGCGCTTGCCTTTCATCAAACCTTCCATTGCCGCCATCGCTCCTATTTTCGACGTCATCGCCCGCGCAGGCGGGCGATCCAGTATTCCAGAGACCGTCGTGATAAATAGAGAAGCCGCGGCGTACTGGATGCCCCGCCTTCGCGGGGCATGACAAAGTCAGAGATCACGCATCCAGCCGGCTGAACACCAGCGTGGCGTTGGTGCCGCCGAAGCCGAAGGAGTTCGACAGCACGGTGCCGATCTTGGCGTTGTCGATGCGCTTGCGCACGATCGGCATGTCGGCGAACACGGGGTCGAGCTCCTGGATGTGCGCGCTCTCGCAGATGAAGCCGTTGTTCATCATCAGCAGCGAATAGATCGCTTCCTGCACGCCGGTGGCGCCGAGCGAATGGCCGGTCAGCGCCTTGGTCGCCGAGATCGGCGGGCACTTCTCGCCGACGCCGAATACTTTGCGGATCGCCTCTATCTCCGGCGGATCGCCGGCCGGCGTCGAGGTCGCGTGCGGGTTGATGTAGTCGACCTTGGTTTTCACCGTCGACATCGCCATGCGCATGCAGCGCTCGGCGCCTTCGCCCGACGGCGCCACCATGTCGTGGCCATCAGAGGTCGCGCCATAGCCGACCACCTCGCCATAGATGCGCGCGCCGCGCGCCTTTGCATGCTCGAGCTCCTCCAGCACCAACACGCCGGCGCCGCCGGCGATGACGAAGCCGTCGCGATTGAGATCGTAGGGACGCGAGGCCGTGGCCGGCGTGTCGTTGTACTTCGAAGACATCGCGCCCATGGCGTCGAACAGCACCGACAGTGACCAGTCCAGCTCCTCGCAGCCGCCGGCGAAGATGACGTCCTGCTTGCCGATCTGGATGGTCTCATAGGCATTGCCGACGCAATGGTTCGAGGTCGCGCAGGCCGATGAGATCGAATAGTTCACGCCCTTGATCTTGAACCAGGTCGCGAGCGTCGCGGATGCCGTGGAGGACATCGCCTTCGGCACCGCAAACGGGCCGACGCGCTTCGGTCCCTTGGAGCGGGTGATGTCGGCGGCTTCGACGATGGTGCGCGCCGAGGGGCCGCCGGAGCCCATGATGATGCCGGTGCGGATGTTGGAGACTTCGTCGGGCGACAGGCCGGAATCCTGGATCGCCTGCTCCATGGCGATGTGATTCCACGCCGCGCCCTGGCCGAGGAAGCGCATCGCGCGGCGGTCGACCACCGTCGACGGATCGAGCGACGGCTCGCCTTGCACCTGCGAACGGAAGCCCAGCTCGGCATATTTCTCAGCCCGCGAAATGCCCGACTTCGCCTCGTGAAGGCTCGCAAGCACTTCCTGGGTGTTGTTTCCGATCGACGAGACGATGCCCATCCCGGTGACCACAACCCGCCTCATGACAGCCTCGCCTCAATCGTTGTCTTCTTAGTGATGCGCTCAGCCCAGGCTCGTGCCCTGCTTGAACAGGCCGACCTTCAGATCCTTGGCGCGATAGATAATCTGGTCATCGACCGAAAGCCACCCGTCGGCGATGCCGAGCACGAGCTTCGAACGCATCACGCGCTTGATATCGACGTTGTACACAACCTTGCGGGCGTCGGTCAGCACCTGGCCGCCGAACTTCAGCTCGCTCAGGCCAAGCGCCCGGCCGCGGCCTTCCCCCCCGCTCCAGCCGAGGTAGAAGCCGACCATCTGCCACAGCGCATCGAGTCCGAGGCAGCCGGGCATGACCGGATCGTTCTTGAAATGGCAGCCGAAGAACCAGAGGTCGGGCTTCACGTCGAGCTCGGCGCGCACCAGACCCTTGCCGAACTCACCGCCATTGTCGTTGATGTCGGTGATGCGGTCGAACATCAGCATCGGCGGCAGCGGCAGCTGGGCGTTGCCTGGGCCGAACATCTCGCCGCGGGCACAGGCCAGCAGATCTTCATAGTCGTAACCGTTGCGCCTGTTCAGCATTCACGAGCCTCTGTTCAAATCCCGATTGAGCGGCGTTCCTGGCGAAAATGGGCCCGTCTCGATCGGACCGCCAATCGCCACCGCCGGCCGCGACTTGCGCAAGCTTCGCATGGATTGCCAACCGGGCCTCCATGCCCGGCTGCGCCAAAATCGGCTAAGCGGAACCGCGCGCTCTCTAACACAGGCCATTTCGGGTAGCAAAGCGCAGAGATGAAGGTAAAATGACGGGCTCCCCCAACCGGTTCCGAGCCTAATTAGAACGTCTCTAGTTGCGAGAAACTTGCATCTGCATCTTTCTCTTCTTATGTTACAAGTAGATATTGTTCACGCGTGCCCGAAATCTTGGAAATGAACGAGAATACCGCGTCCCAACACGACGACGACCATGCCGCGGCCCTCCTGTCCGGCCGCCAGCCGGCCCTGACCGGGTGTCCCTGGCACGACGTCAACGAAATGCTGCAGTCCGCGGGGTTGCGGCCGACGCGCCAGCGCATGGCGCTGGGCTGGCTGCTGTTCGGCAAGGGCGCACGCCACCTCACGGCTGAAATGCTCTACGAGGAAGCCACCCTCGCCAAGGTCCCGGTGTCGCTGGCGACCGTCTACAACACGCTGAACCAGCTCACCGATGCCGGCCTGCTGCGCCAGGTCAGCGTCGACGGCACCAAGACCTATTTCGACACCAACGTCACCACCCACCACCACTATTATCTCGAGAACAGCCACGAGCTGGTCGACATCGAGGATCCGCATCTGGCGCTGTCCAAGATGCCGGAGGTGCCCGAGGGCTACGAGATCTCCCGCATCGACATGGTCGTGCGCCTGCGCAAGAAGCGCTGAGCTAATCCTGCATCACTGATTTGGTCGTCATGGCCGGGCATAGCCGTCCAAAGGGACGGCGTCGCTTGCGCTCGCCTATGTCCCGGCCATCCACGTTTTGGGACTAGTCAGAAGAGCGTGGATACCCGGGACAAGCCCGGGCATGACGTTGGGGCGGCAGATTGCTCCGCCGCCCGACGGCGTCAGTTGACCTGCTCGTCCGAATAGACGCCCCAGAGGCGCTCCTGCTGGATCCAGCCGTCGAAGCCATTGCCGATGACGCGGCACCAGCCTGCGGCGCATTTCTTGACCTGGGTGACGACGCCGGCCTGGAGCTTGGCCGCAACCGCGCTGTCGGGATCGGGCCGGTCATAGATCGGAGCCAGATCGTCCTTGTGCTTCATGGTGACGACCGCGGTGCGGCGGCCCGACAGCAGCGAATGATAGACCCAGCCCTCGGCGCCTTCGGAATCGCGCACCCGGCGCCAGTTCTCGAACTCGGCGGTAATTTCGACCGGCAGGCCGGCACGGGTGTAGACCCAGGCGACGTCATTGTCCTTGGTCGGGCCGGCGCGGACGTTCACGTGATCCGATTTGAGGCTGACATAGCGCGGCACCGGCAAGCCGCTGGTGGTCTGCGGGGTATTGTCCTTCGCCGCATGCGAGGGCCCGACCGAGGCGCTCAACCAAGTGCAAACGAGCGCCATCACCCAACAAAAACGCCCCAACGCCATCAACCCGTCTCCTTCGAAGACCCGGCACACCGGGCCCTCACCCCAAATTCCAAAACCCTGCCGCGCCTGCCCCTTCTCCCCGCCCCACGCGGGTTCCAAGCCTTGAGCCGTGGTTCTTGTCTTGGCCCGGCCTTCTGCTAGAGAGAACGGGCACTTGAGCAACCAATTGGCCCCGATTTTCCGGCCGGAAATGTCGGGTGAGCTTGGAGGAAACGCCGGGGACGGACACGGCAAGGGCAGTGTCGAACAACCGGGTTAATGAGGCCTCAACGACCGGCCTTTGGCGACAGAGGCGGCCTGCGATGCCTCATGAGAGCAGGACATGTCGGTGAAGAAAAAGCCCCTCGTCGTGGTGACGCGCAAGCTGCCGGATTCGATCGAGACGCGGATGCGCGAGCTGTTCGACGCGCGGATCAATCTCGACGACACGCCGATGTCGCCCGAGCAGATCGCGGAAGCCGCCCGCACCGCCGACGTGCTGGTTCCGACCGTGACCGATCACATCAGCGCCGAGGTCGTGAACCAGCCCGACTGCAAGCTCCGCCTGATCGCCAATTTCGGCAATGGCGTCGACAATATCGACGTCGCAGCCGCCCATGCCCGCGGCATCACCGTCACCAACACGCCGAAGGTGCTGACCGAAGACACCGCCGACATGACCATGGCGCTGATCCTCGCGGTGCCCAGGCGAATGATCGAAGGCGCCTCGATCCTGACCGAAGGCAAGCCCTGGGCCGGCTGGTCGCCGACCTGGATGCTCGGCCACCGCATCGGGGGCAAACGCCTCGGCATCATCGGCATGGGCCGCATCGGCCAGGCGGTGGCACGCCGCGCCCGCGCCTTCGGCCTGCAGATCCATTATCACAACCGCCGTCCCGTCGCCCCCGTGATCGCCGAGGAGCTGGGGGCGACCTATTGGGAAAGC
The DNA here is from genome assembly GCF_020193935.1 of Bradyrhizobium sp. NBAIM08. NCBI lineage: Bacteria > Pseudomonadati > Pseudomonadota > Alphaproteobacteria > Hyphomicrobiales > Nitrobacteraceae > Bradyrhizobium > Bradyrhizobium sp. NBAIM08. Next base: position 53,986 of record NZ_JADYVR010000008.1, read on the forward strand.
CTCGACCAGATGCTGGCGCGGATGGACATCATCTCGGTGAACTGTCCGCACACGCCGGCGACCTATCACCTGCTCTCGGCGCGGCGGCTGAAGCTGATCCGGAAAGACGCCTATATCGTCAACACCGCGCGCGGCGAGGTCACCGACGAGGACACGCTGATCAAGCTGATCGAAGGCGGCGAGATCGGCGGCGCCGGCCTCGACGTCTACGAGCACGAGCCCGCGGTCAATCCGAAACTGGTGCGGCTCGCCAGGGCCGGCAAGGTGACGCTGCTGCCGCATATGGGCTCGGCCACGATCGAGGGCCGGGTCGAGATGGGCGAGAAGGTGATCATCAACATCCGCACCTTCCTCGATGCCCACAAGCCGCCGGACCGCGTGCTGCCGAGCATGCTTTGAGGTTTACTTCCCACGCCCTTCGCGCTTGCGCCAATCCGCAACGAAATCGATGAACGCGCGCAGCGCTGGCGGCGTCTGGCGCCGGCTCGGATAATACAGGAACGGGCCTGGAAACGGCTCGCACCATTCTTCCATCAGGCTGATCAGATCGCCCGACTTCACGGCATCGCCAACATAGCCGTCGAGCGTGGCCCAGATGCCGACGCCGTCGAGCGCGGCGCGCATTGCAAGATTCATATTGGTCGAGATCAGCTTCGCCGGCGGATCGACCTTCACCACCTGCCCGGCTCTCTCGAATTCCAGATCGTGCATGACGCCGCTCGAATAGCGTGCGCGGATGCAATCATGGTCGAGCAGGTCCTTCGGATGCTTCGGCCTGCCGCGCCGCGCGATGTAACCGGGCGAAGCGACCACGACGTAGCTCTGTGGGCCGCTCAGCGGGATCGCCACCATGTCCTGCGCGAGATGCTCGCCATAGCGCACGCCGGCGTCATAGCCCCCGCTCACGATGTCGACGAAGCCGCTTTCGCTGACGATGTCGAGATCGACCTGCGGATGGGCGCTCAGGAACGGCCCGGCCAGCGGCGCCAGTACCAGATCGACCGCGGGCGGCGGCGCATTGATGCGCAGGCGGCCCGAGGCGACCCCGCGCAGGCCCCGGACCTGCTCCAGGGCATCGCCGACATCGCGCAGCGCCGGTGCGACGCGCGACAACAGCAGCTCGCCCGCCTCGGTCAGCGCGACGCTGCGGGTCGTGCGGTTCATCAGGCGGACGCCGAGGCGTTCCTCCAGGTCCCGCAGCCGTTGGCTAAGGCTCGATACGGACACGCGAACTTCGACCGCCGCCCGCCGGAAATTGCGGGTGCGGGCAACCGCCACGAAGACATCGAGATCGCGCAAATCGGGCTCGGCCATTGTTCGTCAATGTGAACAAGGCGTTCTGGATTGTCCAGCTTATCGGCGCAATCGCTCTGGCTCATATCTGTCCTCGTGACGCGGCGCAGCCGCCTTTTCGAGGATGATCATCATGGAACAGCGCAAACTCGGTTCAACCGGCCCGACCGTCTCCACATTCGGCCTCGGCTGCATGGGCATGTCGGAGGTCTACGGCGCCGCCGATCGCGGCGAGGCCATCGCCACGGTGCACGCGGCGCTCGACGGCGGCATCACCCTGCTCGACACCGGCGATTTCTACGCCATGGGGCACAACGAGATGCTGTTGCGGGAAGCCCTGAAGGAGGTGTCGCGCGAAAAGGTGCAGCTCAGTGTGAAGTACGGCGCGCTGCGCGGCCCCGCCGGTGAATTCGCGGGAATGGACACGAGGCCGGCGGCGACAAAGAACTTCCTCGCCTATTCGCTGCAGCGCCTCGGCACCGACTATGTCGACATCTACCGTCCCGCGCGTCTCGATCCCAATGTGCCGATCGAGGAGACCATCGGCGGTCTCGCCGATCTTGTGAAGGCCGGTTATGTCAGGCATATCGGCCTGTCCGAGGTCGGCTCCGACACCATCCGCCGCGCGCATGCGGTGCATCCGATCGCCGATCTCCAGATCGAATATTCGCTGATCGAGCGCGGCATCGAACGCGATATCCTGAAGACCTGCCGCGAGCTCGGCATTGGCATCACCGCTTACGGCGTGCTCGCGCGCGGCCTGATCAGCGGTCACTGGTCGAAGGACTCAGGCAAGGCCGGCCGTGACTACCGGCTGATGACGCCACGCTTCCAGGGGGCGAACCTCGACGCCAATCTCGCGCTGGTGGAGCAGCTGCGCGCAATCGCGGACGAGATCGGCGCAACGCCGGCACAGGTTGCGATCGCCTGGGTCGCTGCACAGGACAACGCGATCGTGCCGCTGGTTGGCGCCCGCACCCGCAACCGCCTCAGCGAAGCGCTTGGCGCAACGAAGGTGACGCTGACGCCGGTGCATGTCGCGGCGCTGGCCAAGGCGTTTCCACCCAATATCGCGGCCGGCACGCGCTACCCGGCCGAGCATATGGCGCATCTCGACAGCGAGAAGCCAGCGACGGCGTAACCGCGGCGATCAGGTGCGATGGACGCTGAGATCCTCGAACACAGGCCCGTCGCCGTTGAGCGGATTGGCGGGATCGCGTGAATAGCGCAGCGTCTCGAAGCGCATCGCGCGCGCATCGATCATCAGGAGGCGGCCGACGAGGCCGTCGCCGAAGCCGACGATCTCGCGGATGGCCTCCAGCGCCATCATCGAGCCGAGCACGCCCGCGAGCGCACCCATGACGCCGGCCTCTGCACAGGCCGGCACCGTGCCGGGCGGCGGCGCTTCCGGAAACAGGCAGCGGTAGGTCGGATTGAACTCGCCCTGCTCGTTCGTCTCATGCGCGCGGATGGTGGTCAGCGAGCCGTCGAAGGTGCCGAGCGCCGCTGATATCAGCGGCCGCTTGGCGAAGAAGCAGGCATCGGAAACGAGATAGCGCGTCGAGAAATTGTCGGAGCCGTCGAGCACCAGGTCGTAATCGCCGATCAGGCCGAGCGCGTTATCCGCGTTGAGCCAGGTGGCATGGCCGACGAAGCGGACATGCGGGTTGAGCGCCGCGATCCGCTCGGCGGCACTCTCGACCTTGTGCCGGCCGATGTCGGGCGTCGTATGGATCACCTGGCGCTGCAGGTTGGACAGCGACACCACGTCGTCGTCGACCACGCCGAGCGTGCCAACGCCGGCGGCGGCCAGATACATCAGCGCGGGCGCGCCGAGCCCGCCGGCGCCGATCACCAGCACCGAGGCCCGCTTCAGCGCCGCCTGGCCGGGGCCGCCGACGTCGCGCAACACGATGTGGCGGGCATAGCGTTCGAGTTCGTCCGGGCTCAGCATCGTCGTACGCCTCTCCTACCAAGCCGCCGCTCTCAACCCTCATGGTGAGGAGGCGCAAAGCGCCGTCTCGAACCATGCAGGTCCCGATTTCGCCGCGGCCATCCTTCGAGACGCGGCCTCGAGGCCGCTCCGCAGGATGAGGATCTCAGCTCGCGGCCTCTACGCCACTGAACCACCGCAACATTGTTCGCGACCAACGAGATGTGCTTCAATCGCATGCTTTTCAATGTTTTGGCGTTCAACGGGCTGGCTGGATTTGTCATGAGATCGATGCTTGCGGCAACACTGATGTTGGCGGCTGCCACGGGCGCGCACGCCCAGATGACGACGCCCCAAGTGCCAGGCGCCACCCCGAAGACGGTCCAGACCGTTCCGGTCAAGCCCCCTGCGATGCAGACGCCGTCCGCGACGGCCGATGGCATGGCCAAAGCCGAGCGGCTGGCGCTCCAGTCCGACCTCGCCTGGGTCGGACAATATAACGGCGCCATCACCGGCGACGTCAGCGAGCGCATGGTCAACGCCATCAAGGAGTACCAGAAGGCCAAGGGCGGCAAGCCGACCGGCGTGCTCAATCCGCAGGAGCGCACCGCGCTCGCCGAGGCGGCACGCAAGAAGCAGGAGAGCGTCGGCTGGAAGATCGTGACGGAGCCGACCAGCGGCGCCCGGCTCGGCATTCCCGGCAAGCTGGTGCCGCAGCAGGCAAGCGACGCCAACGGCTCGAAATGGACCTCGCCGACAGGGACGGTGCAGGTGGTTCTCAGCCGCCGCAAGGAAGTGAGCCCGACCTCGGCCAAGCTCGCCGATCTCGAGAAGGAGCCGTCCGGCCGCAAGGTCGATTACACCGTGGTGAAGCCGGATTTCTTCGTGCTGTCGGGCTTGCAGGGCCAGAAGAAGTTCTACGTCCGCGGCACCTTCAAGGGTGACGAGGTCCGCACCATGACGATCCTCTACGACCAGGCGACAGAGAATACGGTCGAGCCGGTCGTGATCGCGATGTCGAGCGCGTTCAACGCGTTTCCCTCGGGACCGCTGGCCGGGCCGCCGCCGCGCAAGAACGTTGAATACGGCACCGGCATCGTCGTCAGCGAGGACGGCGCGATCGTCACCGACCGCCTCGTCACCGACAGCTGCCTTGCGATCACGATCGCCGGCCATGGCAGCGCCGACCGTCTCGCCGAGGACAAGGAGCACGATCTCGCGCTGCTGCGCATCTACGGCGCGCGCGACCTGAGGCCGCTCAGCCTCGCCGGCGGGGCCGCGAAGACCAATGTCGATGTCGTCGGCATCGCCGATCCGCAAAGCCAGGGCGGCGCCGCCGCCGTGTCGAACCTCAAGGCCGCGTTGACGCCGGCGATGAGCAGCAATTCCGCGCTCTCGCCGCCGCCGGCGGTCGGCTTCTCCGGCAGCCCAGCCGTCGACGGCGACGGCAAGTTCGCCGGCATCGCGCTGCTGAAGCCGGCGGTGGTCGCGGGACCCGCGACGTCGGTGCCGGCATCACAGGCGATGATGGTCTCTGCCGAGGCGGTGCGCGGGTTTCTCAAGGCGAAGGGCGTCAGCCCGAATGGCACGTCGACCGACGCCAAAGCCGCCGTCGTGCGCGTGATCTGCGTGCGCAAGTAGGTCTCGTGCCCCTGGACGCGTTGCAGCGCTTGCGCTGCCGCGCAGAGCCGGGGCACGGCCGTGCGGGCCACCTTACGTACGATTACGGAGCCGGTAATGGTACGGATTCGCTGGCATTCGCGATTCCGCCATCATCGTTGCCGTTGATTCGGACCTCCGCGATCCCCTTTGGATCGGGCCGGCACGTCCTGAGCGAGAAGCGCTCAGCATCCAGAAGCGATGCACGTTCGCGTGGCGTATCCCTGACCCAGCACTCCAAAGGATTGACCTTCAATGCACACGATCGTACTGGCCACCCAAAAGGGCGGCAGCGGCAAGAGCACGCTCGCCATCGGCCTCGCCTTGGCCGCCAAGCAGGCCGGCTTCACCGTCCGCCTGATCGAGACCGACCCGCAGGGCACCCTCTCCAACTGGCAGCGCCGCCGCTCTACCGACGATCTCGTCGTCGAGCCGATCTATCACGCCGCCGATATCGCGCCGCGTCTCAAGATGCTCGCCGACAGCGGCCTCCAGCTCGCGATCGTCGACACCGCCGCCGGCCTCAGCGCCGCCACCACCGCCGCGATCCGCCATTCCGACCTCTGCCTGATCCCGGCCCGTCCCAGCGTCGCCGACATCGAGGCGACCGTCTCGACGCTCAGCGTCGCCCGCGCCTGGAAGCGGCCTTACAGCTTCGTGCTCAACCAGACGCCGATCCGCGGACAGCGCATCGACAACGCCGCGACCGCGCTCGCCGAGGAAGCCGCGCTCGATCTTGCCGAGGTGCTCGCGCGTCCGCTGATCGTGATGCGCAACGATCACCAGGACGCGCTTGCGAGCGGCCTTGCCGTGAGTGAATTCGCGCCGAACGGCAAATCGGCGGACGAGATCCGCGGCCTCTGGCGCTGGATCGAAACCCGGCTCGAGCTCGAAGCCACCACCAATGTCCTGATCGACCAGGTCATCTCGGCTGCGCACGGCATGCTGCAGATCGCTGCGGAACAGGCGGCGGACGAGACCACGGCACTGGCGTCCTGAGCGGGGCGATCGCTCGGACGACAGTCGGGCTCTTCGCCATCCGGTGAACGGGCCCAAGCGACGAAGCAGTTCGGCCACCAGCCCGGCCGGATTGCTTCGCCTCGCGCGTTGTAGCGAGGGCTCCCGTAGCCTGGATGAAGCGAAGCGCAATCCAGGAAGGTCTCTCCGCGGAGAGGCCGGCCCCGGATTACGCTGCGCTCCATCCGGGCTACGACGCTGCGGCAATCCCGACGGTCACTTTTGACATTTCGCGCACCAGAACGTCGAACGACCGTTCTGCACGAACCGCTTGATCGTGCCGCCGCAGCGCGGCGTCGTGCATTTTTCGCCTTCGCGGTCATAGACCCTGAACGAATGCTGGAAATAGCCGAGCTCGCCCGAGGTCTGGCGATGGTCGCGCAAGCTGGAGCCGCCGGCCTTGATGGCATCGTTCAGCACGGTGTGGATCGCGCCGACCAAGCGCTGCGCATGATCCGTCGGCTCGCCCTTCCTGGTGGATAGCGTCGCAGCAATGCGCCGCGGCGACAGATGCGAGCGGTGCAGCGCCTCGCAGACATAGATGTTGCCGAGCCCGGCCACCACGCGCTGGTCGAGCAGCGCGGCCTTCAGGCTCGTGGTCTTGCCTTGGCAGGAGCGCGCCAGCATCGCGGCGTCGAATTCGTTGCCGAGCGGCTCGGGGCCGAGCCCGCGCAGCAGCGGCTCGTCTTCGAGCGCGCCACGCGCAATCACTTTCATGTATCCGAAGCGGCGCGGATCGTTGAAGACGATGTCGGCGCCCGAGGACATCCGAAACAGCACGTGGTCGTGGGCGGAATCCTTAGCCTTCGGATAATGAAACTCGCCTGGCTGAGCCTCGTTGTCCGGCTTGATGACGCGGAACGAGCCCGACATGCCCAGATGCATCAAGAGCACGTCGCCGGAGGCGAGATCGGCCATGAGATATTTTGCACGGCGCCCGAGGCCCGTGACGACTTGCCCCTTGAGCCGGGCCACGAAGTCGGGCTGGAACGGAAAGCGCAAATCCGGCCGGCGGGCCTCCGCATCGAGGATTTTCGCGCCCTCCATCACGGGCTGAAGGCCGCGGCGGACGGTCTCGACTTCGGGCAATTCAGGCATGGTCGGGCATTCACCTTATGAAGGCGGTGTGATAGCGCCATTGCGGCGGGCGGGCTATGGTCCGCCGAGTGGAGTAGAGTAATGGATCGGCCGGGCGAAACCACGCATTTTGGCTTCAGGGACGTTCCCCTCGGGGACAAGCAGACGCTGGTGAACGATGTGTTTCGCAGCGTGGCGTCGCGCTATGACCTGATGAACGATTTGATGTCCGGTGGCCTGCACCGGGTCTGGAAGGACATCATGATCACCGCGCTGGATCCGCCGAGGGGCGACCGGCCGTTCGCGCTGCTTGACGTCGCCGGCGGCACCGGCGACATCTCGTTCCGTGCCGCCAAGGCCGCCGGCCCCGGCTTCCACGCCACGGTGTGCGACATCAATGCGGACATGCTGGCCGTGGGGCGCGAACGCGCCGCCAAGCGTCATCTGGACACCCAGGTCGATTTCGTCGAAGGCAATGCCGAATCGCTCGGCTTCGCCGACCGCAGCTTCGATGCCTATACGATCGCTTTCGGCATCCGCAACGTGCCCCGGATCGACCTTGCGCTGCGCGAGGCCTATCGCGTGCTGAGACCCGGCAGCCGCTTCCTGTGCCTGGAATTCTCCACTGTCGAGATGCCCGGCCTCGACAAGCTCTATGATCTGTTCTCGTTCAAGGTGATCCCCCCGCTCGGGCGCATGGTCACGGGCGACGCCGAATCGTACCAGTATCTCGTCGAGTCCATCCGCAAATTTCCGAAGCCCGCCGCCTTCGCCGACATGATCCGCGAGGCTGGCTTTGCCCGCGTCAGCTGGCAGACACTCTCCGGCGGCATCGTCGCATTGCATTCGGGCTGGCGTTTGTGATCTCTGCCGTCACCCACATTGCGCGCCTGATCCGCGCCGCGTTCGTGTTTGCGCACGAAGGCGTGTTCGGCGCGGTCGATCCGAGCCTGGTGCCGCCGCCGGGACAGCTCGCGCTGAAGCTGGCGCGCATCATCGAGCGCCGTGGCGCCAAGCAGGGACCGCGGATCTCGCGCGCGCTGACGCGGATGGGCCCGGCCTATCTCAAGCTCGGCCAGTTCCTGGCCACGCGCCCCGACGTGGTCGGCGTCATCATGGCGCGCGACCTCGAAAGCCTGCAGGACCGCCTGCCGCCGTTTCCGCAGCAGGAAGCCGAGGCCACGATCGCGACCTCGCTGGAACGGCCGCTGACGGACATCTTTGTGAGCTTCGGCCCGCCGGTCGCGGCTGCCTCGATCGCGCAGGTGCATCGCGGCGAGGTGGTGCGCGGCGGCATCCGCAAGTCCGTCGCGATCAAGGTGCTGAGACCCAACGTCGCCGCGCGCTTCCGCCGCGATCTCTCCGATTTCTTCTACGTCGCGCACAAGGCTGAGGCCTACTCGGCCGAGGCGCGGCGCCTGCGCCTGATCGAGGTCATCAACACCATGTCGCGCTCGGTCGCGATGGAGATGGACCTACGGTTAGAGGCTGCCGCGCTGTCGGAGATGGCGGAGAACACGCGCGACGATCCCGATTTCCGCGTGCCCGCCGTCGACTGGGACCGCACCACGCACAACGTGCTGACGATGGAATGGATTGACGGCATCGCGCTGAACGATCACAAGCGCCTCGCCGAGGCGCGGGTCGACCTGCCCGATCTCGGCCGCAAGGTGATCCAGAGCTTCCTGCGCCACGCGCTGCGCGACGGCTTCTTTCATGCCGACATGCATCCGGGCAATCTGTTCCTGGATGACGCCGGCCGCCTCGTCGCGGTCGATTTCGGCATCATGGGCCGGCTCGGCATGAAGGAGCGGCGCTTCCTCGCCGAGATCCTGCTCGGCTTCATCACCCGCGATTATCGCCGCGTGGCCGAGGTGCATTTCGAGGCCGGCTATGTGCCCGCGCATCATTCGGTCGAGAATTTTGCGCAAGCCATCCGCGCCATCGGCGAGCCGATCCACAACCGCACCGCCGAGGAGATCTCGATGGCGCGGCTGCTCACGCTGCTGCTCGAGGTCACCGGCCTGTTCGACATGACGACGCGGCCCGAGCTGATCCTGCTGCAGAAGACCATGGTGGTGGTCGAGGGCGTGGCGCGCGGCTTCGATCCCAAGCTCGACATCTGGCGGATCGCCGACCCCGTGGTGCGCGAATGGATCGAGCGCAACCTCGGACCGATCGGCCGCATCGAGGGCGCGCTCACAGGGACCGGGGACATCGCGCGGGTCTTGATGCGCCTGCCGGAGATCGCCGAGCGGTCGGTGAAGGTGCTCGAGCAGCTCGAGACCATGACGCGGGAGGGCATCAGGCTTTCGCCGGAGAGCATCGCGGCGATGGGACGCAGCGAAGGCCGCAAGAACCGCTGGCGCACCGTGGCGCTCTGGATCATCGCCGCGACCTTCATCGGGATTCTGATCGCCGTCCGGAATCTGTGATTGCACTGCAATCACTGGAGTGATAGCATCGCTATCATTCCGTGCCGGAGGGCGTCATGGCAAGCCTGACCATCCGCAAGCTCGACGACGCCGTCAAAACCTATTTGCGGCTGCGCTCGGCCAAGAACCACAGGTCGGTCGAAGAGGAGGTCCGGGTCATCCTGCGGGAGCTGATCGAGGGCCGCGAGGAGCCGCTGACGCCGTTTGCGGTGCCCTCCGCCGCCCCGACGCCGCAGCGCAGCGGCGCCGTTCCCGAGGTCAGCGTCACCCTGATCATCGGCGGCGGGATCGCGGCCTATAAGTCGCTCGACCTGATCCGCAGGCTGAAGGAGCGCCGCATCGAGGTCCGCTGCGTGCTGACCAAGGCGGCGCAGCAATTCGTGACGCCGCTGGCCGCGAGCGCCCTGTCGCATGAGCGCGTCTATACCGACCTGTTCGACCCGCAGAGCGAGTTCGATGCCGGCCATATACGCCTCGCGCGCGACTGCGACCTGATCGTGGTGGCGCCGGCCACGGCCGACCTGATGGCGAAGATGGCGAACGGCCATGCCGACGACCTCGCCAGCGCCATCCTGCTCGCGACCAACCGCAAGGTGCTGCTGGCGCCGGCGATGAATCCGCTGATGTGGAGCAACGCGGCGACGCGGCGCAACGTCGCCCAGCTCCAGCGCGACGGCGTGGTGCTGATCGGCCCGAATGCGGGCGAGATGGCCGAAGCCGGCGAAGCCGGAACGGGCCGCATGTCGGAAGCCATCGAGATCGCCAATGCCGCCGAGCGGCTGCTGCGGCCGCCGACGCCGAAGCCGCTCGCCGGCAAGCGCGTGCTAATCACCGCCGGTCCCACCCACGAGGCGATCGATCCCGTGCGCTACATCGCCAACCGTTCCTCCGGCAAGCAGGGCTTTGCCATTGCCGCCGCTGCACAGGCCGCGGGCGCCGAGGTTACTCTGGTGAGCGGTCCGGTCGACCTCGACGATCCCCCGGGCGTGACGGTGAAGCATGTCGAATCGGCGCGGCAGATGCTGGAGCAGGTCAAGGCCGCGCTTCCCAGCGACGTCGCGATCTTCGCCGCCGCAGTCGCCGACTGGCGCGTCGCCAATGAAGGCGAGCAGAAGCTGAAGAAAACCGCGGCCGGCATGCCGCCGCTGCAATTGGTCGAGAACCCCGACATTCTCGCCACCATCTCCAAGCTCGCCGACAAGCGCCCGAGGCTCGTGATCGGCTTTGCCGCCGAGACCGAGCACCTCATCGACAACGCCAAAGCAAAATTCGCGCGCAAGGGCTGCGACTGGATCGTCGCCAACGACGTCTCGCCCGCCACCGGCGTGATGGGCGGCGACCGCAACACGGTCCACCTGCTCAGCCGCAAGACCGGTGCGCCGGACGGTGAGATTGCAGTTGATTCCTGGCCGGCGATGACCAAGGAACAGGTCGCGATCGAACTGGTCGCGCAGATCGCGAAGAGCGTGACCGGCAAATCCCTGGAGTCCGCATCTTGAGCACGAAGGTGACCGTCGAGCTGCAACGCCTCGCCCACGCTGAGGGCCTGCCGCTGCCGGCCTATCAGACCAGCGAGGCCGCCGGCCTCGATCTGATGGCCGCGGTGCCGGACAACGAGCCCATGACGCTCGCACCAGGCCAATACGCGCTGGTGCCGACGGGCCTTGCCATCGCCTTGTCGCCGGGACACGAGGCGCAGGTGCGGCCGCGTTCGGGGCTGGCGGCCAAGCACGGCGTCACCGTGCTGAATTCGCCAGGCACGATCGATGCGGACTACCGCGGCGAGATCAAGGTGATCCTGATCAATCACGGCACCGCGCCGTTCGTGATCAAGCGCGGCGAGCGCATCGCCCAGATGGTGATCGCGCCGGTGCTGCAGGCCGCGCTGGTTCCCGTCGCCACATTGTCGTCGACCGACCGCGGCGCCGGCGGTTTTGGTTCGACCGGGCGCTAACCCAAGACAACTCCAGCCGAATCATCCGCAGAATCACGCGCCTTGGAACCGCGCGGCCCGCATTTTTTTGGGGCCGCCCTTGCGTTCACGATCTGGACTCTTACCGGCGGAGTCGCGGTGAGGGTATTGTCTTTTGATTCGCGCGCGACGGGGGTCGCCGCGCGCAGATTCGTGCGGTCTTGAATTTCCGCGTCTTGGGGCAACTATGTCAGGCGTGATCGTGTCGATGCGTCGGACGCTGTTGTCGTGCACATCGCTGGCGCGCAACGGCTTGGTGGGAGGCGCTCTCGCAGCGCTGCTGCCGGCTGCGCCGGCCAAGGCCGCCGACCTCATCGACACCCTCGCCCTCGTGATGGATCTCAACCGGCAGGAACTCGCGGTGCTCGCCACCGCGCTGGCCCTGCTCGGCTTTTCGGTGATGGCCGCGATCCTGTTGATGCGGACGCGGGTGCGCACGGCGAAGAACGAGGCGCGGCTGCGCGCGCGGATCGGGGAACTTCAGCTCCAGGCCGACCGCTTCGGCGCACTGTTGTTCGCCGAGCCGCAGATCCTGATCTCATGGCCGGCGGGCGACAACCGCGCGCAGATTTCCGGCGATATCGCGCTGGTGCTGCCGCGCGATTCCTCGCCGCAGCGCGTGCTGGCGTTCGGAACCTGGCTGCCGCCGGAACCGGCGCTGCTGATGGACCATGCGGTCGATGCGCTGCGCGAGCGCGGCGACGGGTTCCAGCTGACGCTGACCACCGCGCACGGCCATATGCTGGAAGCGATCGGGCGCGCCATCGGCGGCCAGGCCATCGTCCGCATTCGCGAGCTCTCGGGCCTGCGCCGTGATCTGGCCGAAACCAATCTGCGCTACAAGGCGCTCTCCGACGAGACCGAGATGCTTCGCGGCTTTGCCGCGGCCGCACCGTGGCCGATCTGGGCGAAGGGCGAGAACGGCGCGCTGACCTACGCCAACCCGGCCTATGTGCGCGCCACCGAGGCGACCAGCGCCATCGATGCCCAGGAGCGCAAGCTCGAGCTGCTCGACAGTGACGACCGCAATGCGATGGAGCGGGGGCTCAAGGACGCCGCCAATTTCACCTCGCGGCTGCCGATCGTGATCGGCGGCGAACGGCGCATCTACGACGTGCGCGCCGTCAATGTCGGCAGCGGCAGCGTCGGCGTCGCCATCGATGCCAGCGAGGCGGATGCGCTGAGCTCGGCGCTGGTGCGCATGGCGGAGGCGCACCGCCGCACGCTCGACCAGCTCTCCTCCGGCGTTGCCGTGTTCGACGGCCAGCGGCGCCTTGCCTTCTACAACGATTCCTATCGCCGGCTGTGGGATCTCGATCGCAACTTCCTCGACGCCCATCCGGACGATTCCAGCGTGCTCGACCAGCTCCGCGCCGCGCGCAAATTGCCGGAGCAGCCGGATTTCCGCGCCTGGAAGGCCAAGCTGCACGAGGCCTATCGCGCGGTCGAGACGGCCAAGGACACCTGGTTCCTGCCTGACGGCCGCGCGCTCTCGGTCGTCACCACGCCGAATCCCGAGGGCGGCGTCACCTATCTGTTCGACGACGTCACCGAAAGCCTCGACCTCGCCCGCCGCTTCGACGGCCTGATCCGCGTCCAGCGCGAGACGCTGGACAGCCTCGCCGAAGGCGTCGCGGTGTTCGGCAGCAACGGCAAGGCGCAGCTGTTCAATCCGGCCTTCGTGCGGATGTGGAAGCTGTCGAGCGATGCCATGCGCGACGAGCCGCATATCCAGACCGTCGAAGGCTGGTGCCATCAGCTGTTCGACGATCCGCAAGTCTGGCGCCAGATCCGCGAGGCCATCACCGCGATCGAGAACCGCGCCGACCTGCCGCTGAAGCTGGAGCGCAAGGACGGCAGCGTGCTCGACGGCATGATCCGGCCGCTGCCGGACGGCGCCACCATGCTGACCTTCCAGGACATCACCGACACCGAGAATGTCGAGCGCGCGCTGCGCGAGCGCAACGAGGCGCTGGAGGCGGCCGACCAAATGAAGGTGGATTTCGTCCACCACGTCTCCTACGAGCTGCGCTCGCCGCTCACCACCATCATCGGCTTTGCGCATTTCCTCAGCGATCCCTCGACCGGTCCGCTGACGCCGAAGCAGGCCGAATATCTCGACTACGTCACCAAATCGACCAACGCGCTGCTCGCGCTCACCAACAACATCTTGGATCTCGCCACCATCGACGCCGGCGCGATGAAGCTGGAACTCGGGCAGGTCGACGTCAGCAAGGCCATCGAGCTTGCCGCCGAGGGCATCCAGGACCGGCTCGCCACCGACCGCATCCGCCTCAAGGTCGAGATCGCGCCCGACGTCGGCAGCTTCGTCGGCGACGAGAAGCGCGTCGTGCAGGTGCTCTATAACCTCCTCGCCAACGCGGTCGGGTTTTCTCCACAGGATTCCACCGTCGGCATCAGCGCGCGGCGCACGGACCGCAGCGTGGTCTTCACCGTGACAGATTCGGGCCCTGGAATACCTGCCGACATGAAGGACAAGGTGTTCAACTGGTTCGAAAGCCGCTCCCAGGGCTCGCGTCACCGCGGCGCCGGGCTCGGCCTGTCGCTGGTGCGCTCCTTCGTCGAGCTGCATGGCGGCAAGGTGCGGGTGGATTCGATCGTCGGCCGGGGCACGGTCGTGATCTGCGATTTCCCGACCGACCAGGCGGCGCATCGCGACGCCGCCGAATGACTGATGCAACCACATTCTCCGTCGCGCTTCACAACGAGACGGCCACGGCGCAATTGATGGCCGACCTCGCGCTGCTGGTCGGCCCCGGTGACGTCATTACGCTGACCGGCGATCTCGGCGCCGGCAAGACCGCGGCGGCGCGCAGCCTGATCCGCTATCTCGCCGGCGACGATGCGCTGGAAGTGCCGAGCCCGACCTTCACGCTGGTGCAGGGCTACGAGCTGCCGCCCTTCCCGGTGTTGCATGCCGATCTCTACCGTGTCGAAGACGAGAGCGAGCTCGAGGAGATCGGGCTGTCGCCGCTGCCCGATGCCACGCTGGTGCTGATCGAATGGCCGGAGCGCGCCCCGTCGGCGATGCCCGAGAACCGCATCGACATCGCGCTGACGCATCGGCCGGCGCTGGGCTCGAACGCGCGTGCCGCCGACATCACCGGCCATGGCAAGAGCGCAGCTATAGTTGCGCGGCTGAAGGCGCTGCGCGACTTCCTCGACGCATCCGGTTACATCGATGCGACGCGCAAGCGCATGCCGGGCGACGCCTCGACACGCTCCTACGCGCGGCTGGTGCGCGATGAGGAACTCGTCATCCTCATGAACTTCCCGCAGCGGCCCGACGGCGCGGCGCTCTACGACGGAAAATCCTACAGCGCCGCGGTGCATCTGGCCGAGAACGTAAAACCCTTCGTCGCCATCGACGAAGGCCTCCGGGCGCAGGGGATCTCCGCGCCTGCGATCCATCATTTCGATCTCGACCAGGGCTTTCTGATCTCCGAGGATTTCGGCAGCGAGGGCGTGATTGAGGGCGATCCGCCGCGGCCGATACTCGAGCGCTACGAAGCCGCCACCGACGTGCTGGCGATGATGCACGGCAAGACGCTACCGGAGACGCTGCCGCTGGACGGGCAGACCTACGCGATCCCCGTCTTCGACGTCGAGGCGCTGCTGATCGAGATCGGGTTGATGCCGGAATGGTATTTGCCCGATCGCAACGCGCCGCTGAGCGATGAGGCGCGCGCGGAATTTTTTGCGATGTGGCGCGAATTGCTGAAGCGGCCGCTGGCGGCGCCGCGGACGTGGATCATCCGCGATTATCACTCGCCCAATCTGATCTGGCTCGGCGAGCGCAGCGGCATCGAGCGCGTCGGCGTGATCGATTTCCAGGACGCCGTGCTGGGGCCGCAATCCTACGACGTGGTGTCGCTGCTCCAGGACGCTCGCATCGACGTACCCGAGACTATCGAGCTGACGCTGCTGTCGCGCTACATCAAGGCGCGGCGGGCGCAGGACACGAGCTTCGACACCGCCGGCTTCGCCGAGCTCTACGCGATCATGTCGGCGCAGCGGAACACGCGCCTGCTCGGCACCTTCGCCCGGCTCAACCGCCGCGATGGCAAGCCGCATTACCTGCGCCATCAGCCGCGGATCTGGACCTATCTCCAGCGCTCGCTGGCGCATCCCGCGCTCGCCCATCTGCGCGACTGGTATCTCGCCAACGTCCCGCCGCCGGGCTGATTCAGGACCGATTTACCGGCCGTTAGCCAAGATGTCGCTATTCTGGCGCCGAGGGAGCCGGAACATTGCGGGGCTGGAGCGGGGCAGATGGCAGCGAAAGCGGATCAGCGCGGAAATAGCCGGGTCATTTTCGAGCGCGGGTTTTCGGCCCAGATGATGGGAATCGACGGCACCTGGCGGCGCGACTGCACCATGGAGGACGTCTCCGAGACCGGCGCCAAGCTGACCATCGACGGCTCGGTCGAAGGCCTGCATCTGAAGGAATTCTTTCTCCTGCTGTCGTCCACGGGGCTCGCCTACCGGCGTTGCGAGCTGGCCTGGGTCAATGGCGACCAGATCGGCGTCAATTTCCTGAAAGTGGGCGACAAGAAGAAGAAGGTACGTTCCACAGCCGTTGGGGCGTGACGGCAACACCCGTCGTACAACCGTCACGGCGGGTGGTTAAGGCGGTTGAGATGCGGTGCGGCAGATCGAGCCCCGTGTTAGGATTGCTGCGCACGCGAAAGGTCTGAGAAAGCGAAGGATGTCCGTCAAGCCGACCAAAGCCATGGTGCTCGCCGCAGGGTTTGGCCTGCGCATGCGCCCCCTGACGGACAAGATGCCGAAGCCGATGGTGCCGGTCGCAGGCCAGCCGTTGCTCGACCACGTGCTCGACAAGCTCGGCCAGGCCGGCGTGACCGAGGCGGTGGTCAACGTGCACTATTTGCCGGACCAGATCATCGACCACGTCGCATCACGCCAGCTTCCGCGCGTGACGATCTCCGACGAGCGCGACCAGGTGCTCGGCACCGGCGGCGGCGTCGTCAAGGCGCTGCCGCTGCTCGGCGATACGCCGTTCTTCCACGTCAATTCCGACACGCTGTGGATCGACGGTGTGCGCTCCAACCTTTTGCGGCTCGCTGAAAACTTCGATCCCGATCGCATGGACATCCTGCTCCTGATGGCGCCGACCGCGACCAGCATCGGCTATGGCGGCCGCGGCGATTACGGCATGCTGCCCGACGGCGCCTTGCGCAAGCGCAAGGAGAAGGAGGTCGTTCCGTTCGTCTATGCCGGCGCGGCGATCATGTCGCCCGCGATCTTCGTGGACGCACCCAAGGGCGAATTCTCGCTGACGAAGATGTTCGATCGCGCGGGCGAGCAGGAACGGCTGTTCGGCTTGCGCCTCGACGGCGTCTGGATGCATGTCGGAACGCCCGACGCCGTGCTCGCCGCGGAAGAGGCGTTTTTGGAGAGCGTGGCGTAGGGGCTGCCTCGAAGAGGCCGTAGCCCGGATGGAGCGTAGCGTAATCCGGGGCCTCTCGCCGCGGAGCAGCATCCCGGATTGCGCTGCGCTCCATCCGGGCTACGAACCTCGGCGAACAGCGGGGACGACTCCTCCTCCACCCATGACCATTTGACCCCGCCTCCCTATATTGCCTGATCCTTCGAATCAGGCAGCTCATGCGCGTCTTCAGCGTTCCCATCTCAGTTCCGTTCCTGCGCACGGTCGTCACCGCCCTGCTCGATGGGCGGCTGGTGGAGGGATTCGAGGCGCGCAAGGAACCGGCGCGGCTGGCGGACGCCACGCTGTATCTGCCGACGCGGCGCGCCATGCGGATCGTGCGCGAGATTTTCCTCGATGAAATGAAGGCGGATGCCGTCGTGCTGCCGCGCATCGTCGCGCTCGGCGATATCGACGAGGACGAGCTCGCTTTCGCGGGCGAGAGCGAACAGTTTTCCGGGACCGCGCCGCTCGACATTCCGCCGCGCCTGGGCGAGCTCGAACGGCGCCTGACGCTGGCGCAGCTCGTCGCCGCCTGGGCCAAGGGTCCGGTCCTGGCGCCGCTGGTCGTCGGCGGCCCCGCCTCGACGCTGGCGCTTGCTTCCGATCTCGCGCGCCTGATCGACGACATGGTGACGCGCGGCGTCGACTGGAGCGCGCTCGACGGCCTCGTGCCCGATAACCTCGACCGCTACTGGCAGCACTCGCTCGAATTCCTGCGCATCGCCCGCATCGCCTGGCCCAATCATCTCACCGAGATCAACCGGATCGAGCCGGCCGCGCGGCGCGATCTTCTGATCGCCGCGGAAGCGAGGCGCTTGACCGCGCATCCAAATGGACCCGTGGTTGCGGCGGGTTCGACCGGCTCGATGCCGGCCACCGCCAAATTTCTCCATGCGGTCGCCGCGCTGCCGCATGGCGCCGTGGTGCTGCCGGGCCTCGATACCGATCTCGATGAGGATGCCTGGCGCAGCATCGGCGGCAGCAGGGACCTCTTGGGCATCACCGAGAATCCGGCCTCGAACCATCCGCAATATGCCATGCATGCGCTGCTGGATCGCTTCGGCATCAAGCGCAGCGACGTCGAGATTTTGCAGCCGCCAGCGGAAGACGGCCGCGACCTGCTCGCGTCGGAATCGATGCGGCCGTCCGCCAAGACCGAGGTCTGGCACGACCGGCTGAAGCAGCCCGATGTTGCCGCGAAGATCGCGGGCGGCATGAAGAACCTCGCGGTGGTCGAAGCGCCCAATCCTGAAATGGAAGCGCTCGCCATCGCCATCGCCATGCGCGAGGCCAGACACCTGGACAAATCCGCGGCGCTGGTCACGCCCGACCGCGCCCTGGCGCGGCGGGTGATGGCGGCGCTGACCCGATGGGATCTCGCCTTCGACGATTCCGGCGGCGACGTCTTGATGGAGACATCCGCCGGCACGTTTGCGCGCCTTGCGACGGAGGCGGCGACCAAGGGCCTGGAGCCGCCGACGCTGCTGGCGATGCTGAAGCATCCGCTGTGCCGGCTCGGCCGCGCGCCGGGCGCGTGGAAGATGGCAATCGAGAGCCTGGAGCTTGCGCTGCTGCGCGGCACGCGCCCGCCGGCAGGCACGGCCGGCCTCCTGCGCGAGTTCAACCGCTTCCGCGAGGAGCTGGCAAAGCTGTGGCGCAGCGAGGTCTCCGCACTGCATCGCGCCGAGCCGCGGGCGCGTCTCAAGGCCGAGGATCTCGATCGCATCCAGGCTCTGATCGACGCCCTGCAAAAGGCATTGGCGTCGATCGAGAGCCTGCCGCCGGCGAAGCCGTATGATTTCGCGGAGCTTGCGCATCGGCATCGCGAGATCATGATCGAGCTGTCGCGCGACGAGCAGGGCATTCCGCTCGCCTTCGAGGATCGCGATGGTCTCGCGCTCGCCGGCGCCTTCGACGATCTCTTGCGCGGCGGCACGACCAGCGGATTGCTGGTGCAGCTAGCGGATTACCCGGACGTCTTCCAGACCGCGTTCAGCGATCGCGCGGTGCGGCGGCGCGACAGGCCGGGCGCGCGGCTGCAAATCTACGGCCCGCTGGAATCGCGCCTGATGCAGGCCGACCGCATCATCATTGGCGGCCTGATCGAAGGCGTCTGGCCACCGGCGCCGCGCATCGATCCCTGGCTCAGCCGGCCGATGCGCCACGAGCTCGGGCTCGATCTGCCGGAGCGCCGCATCGGCCTGTCCGCCCATGACTTCGCGCAATTGCTCGGCGGCGACGAGGTCATTCTCACTCATTCCGCAAAGGCCGGCGGCGCGCCGGCGGTGGCCTCGCGCTTCCTTCATCGGCTGGAGGCGGTGGCCGGCGATGAGCTCTGGAAGGCGGCGGTTCGCGCCGGCGAGACATATGTGCAGTTCGCCGCGGCGCTCGAACAGCCCGACGAGGTCAAGCCGATCAAGCAGCCGGAACCACGGCCGCCGCGCGCGACACGGCCGCTCAAGATGTCCGTCACCGAGATCGAGGACTGGCTGCGCGATCCCTACACGATCTACGCCAAACGTATCTTGCGGCTCGATGCGCTCGATCCCGTCGACATGCCGCTCTCGGCCGCCGACCGCGGATCGGCGATTCACGATGCCATCGGCGAATTCACGGAAAGCTATGCGGCGCGTCTGCCCGACGATCCCGCGCGGGTGCTGCGCGCGATCGGCGAGAAGCACTTTGCACCGCTGATGGAGCGGCCCGAAGCACGGGCGCTGTGGTGGCCGCGCTTCCAGCGCATCGCGCGCTGGTTCGGCGAATGGGAGACGTCGCGGCGCGAGGCGATCGCGGCGATCGTCGCGGAGACCCGTGGCGAGATCTCGATCATGCTCGATCCTCAGCGCAGCTTCCGCCTTTCCGCGCGCGCCGACCGCATCGAACGCCGCCAGGGCGGCGGCTACGCCATCCTCGACTACAAGACCGGCCAGCCGCCGACCGGCAAGCAGGTCCGCATGGGCCTGTCGCCGCAGCTGACGTTGGAAGCCGCGATCCTGCGCGAGGGCGGCTTTCCCGACATCGACGCCGGCGCCTCCGTGAGCCAGCTCGTCTATGTCCGCCTCAGCGGCAACAATCCACCCGGCGAGGAGCGCATCCTCGAGCTCAAGTTCAAGCCGGGCGACGAGCCGCAGCCGCCGGACACCGCGGCCGCCGAGGCGAGGGCAAAGCTGGAAGCGCTGATCCGCGCCTTCGAGGACGAGAACCAAGCTTATACATCGCTGAACCTGCCGATGTGGGCGAATCGCTACGGCACCTATGACGACCTTGCCCGGATCAAGGAATGGTCCGCGGCCGGCGGGTTGGGGATCGAGGAATGGTGAAGGCGCCGCGTCCCATCCCCGACGAGGTGCGCGCGCGGCAGGCGCGCGCATCCGATCCGACCGCGTCGGCCTTCGTCTCGGCCAACGCCGGCTCGGGCAAGACGCATGTGCTGGTGCAGCGCGTGATCCGCCTGCTGCTCTCGGGCGTGCCACCGGAGAAAATTCTCTGCATCACCTTCACAAAAGCTGCCGCCGCAAACATGGCCGAGCGCGTGTTCACCACGCTCGGTCATTGGGTGACGCTGGACGATGACGCGCTCGACGCGGCGATCCGCGCGGTCGGCATCCCGCATCCCGGCGCAAAACTGCGCCGCGATGCGAGAAAGCTGTTCGCCTGCGCGCTGGAGACGCCGGGCGGGCTGAAGGTGCAGACCATCCACGCACTGTGTACCCGCCTGCTCCAGCAATTTCCGTTCGAGGCCAACGTTCCCGCACGCTTCGCCGTGATCGACGAGCGCGACCAGACCGACATGATGGAACGCGCCAATTTGAAGGTGCTGCTGGAAGCCGCACGCGATCCGGAGAGCGTCACCGGCCGCGCGCTGCTGACGGCGATGGCGAGCGCCGCGGATGTCACCTTCAAGGAGGTCGTGCGCGAGGCGTGCCTCAGCCGCGATCATTTCATGGCCTGGACCGACCAGGCCGGCAATGCGGAAGCCGCAGCGGCGCAGATGGCTGCGGTGCTGGGCGTTGACATCGGCGACCGTATCGAAGCCGTCGAGACGGAAATTCTCGACGGCCCGTTCCTGCCGCGCGCGCGCTGGGACGACATTGCCTTCGCGCTGGAGGACGGCAGCAAATCCGACAATGACCAGGCAGGGCGGCTGCGCGCGGCAAAGGTGTTTTCCGGCAGCGATCAGGTCGACGCCTATCTGTCCGTCTTCCTCACCGACGACAAGCTGCCGCGCAAGGCGGTGCTGACCAAGAAGTTCTGCGATCACAATCCCTCCGTGGCCCGCCTGTTCGAAGCCGAGGCGCAGCGCCTTGCAGGGCTGATCGAAAAGCGCCGCGCCGTGACGGTTCGGGACCGCACCGCGGCCCTGCTGCATATCGCGACAGCGGCCGCCGCGAATTACCGCCGCGAGAAGCAGGAGCGCGGCCTGCTCGACTACGACGACCTCATCGACAAGACGCTGGCGATGCTGGACCGCATCGCCTCGGGCTGGGTGCATTACAAGCTCGACCGCGGCGTCGATCACGTGTTGATCGACGAGGCGCAGGATACCAGCCCGCGGCAATGGGACATCATCGCGCACATCATCTCCGAGTTCACCGCCGGCGAAGGTGCGCGCGAGGGGCTGAACCGCACCATCTTCGCTGTCGGCGACGAGAAACAGTCGATCTTCTCGTTCCAGGGCGCAGCTCCCCACGAGTTCGACGCGCGCAGGCGCGAGCTGCATCGCAAGTTCACCGCCGCCGGCCTGAAATTCGATCCGGTCGCCTTCACCTATTCGTTCCGCTCGGGTGCGACGATCCTGCATTCGGTCGACCACGTCTTCCGCGATCCCGCGATCTACAAGAGCATCCATTCGGTCGAGATCGGCCATCCCCTGCACAATTCGCTGAGCGATGCCGGCCCGAGCGTGATCGAGCTGTGGGACCTCGCGGAGGCCGACGATCGGCAGGACATCGAGGGCTGGCGTGCGCCGTTCGATGGCGTCGCAGTCACCAGCCCCGAGGTCAAGCTTTCCCGACGCATCCAGGCCGAGATCAAGCGGCTGGTCGAGAGCGGCACGCTGACAGGGCACGAGGGCGAGCGCCGTCCCTTGCGCTATGGCGACATGCTGATCCTGGTGCGCCGGCGCGGCAACGCATTCGATGCCGTGATCCAGGCGCTGAAGCACGCCGGCATTCCGGTCGCCGGTGCCGACCGCCTCAAGCTCACCGAGCACATCGCCATCATCGACTTGATGAACCTGGCCGACGCGCTGCTGCTGCCGCAGGACGATCTCGCGCTCGCGGTGGCGCTGAAGAGCCCGCTGTTCGGGCTCGATGACGACGATTTGTTCACTCTCGCCTGGGACCGCAAGGGCTCGCTGCGCCGCGCGCTCGGCGAGCACGCGGCCACAAGCGAAAAATTCACCACGGCGTTGCGTCGCCTGGAAGCCTGCGAGATCCGCGCCCGCGACGAGACGCCGTTCGCGTTCTACGCCTGGCTGCTGGGTGGCGATGGCGGACGTGCGCGCATCCTGCGCCGGCTCGGCCACGAGGCCAATGACGCGCTCGACGAATTCCTGGAGCTCGCGCTGAACTACGAGCGCAAGGCGCCGGCTTCGCTGCAGGGCTTCATGGCGTGGCTCCGCTCGGCCGACACCGAAGTGAAGCG
This sequence comes from Bradyrhizobium sp. NBAIM08, assembly GCF_020193935.1. NCBI lineage: Bacteria > Pseudomonadati > Pseudomonadota > Alphaproteobacteria > Hyphomicrobiales > Nitrobacteraceae > Bradyrhizobium > Bradyrhizobium sp. NBAIM08. Next base: position 76,491 of record NZ_JADYVR010000008.1, read on the forward strand.
CGACATGGAGATCTCGCGCGACGAGGTGCGGGTCATGACCGTGCACGGCGCCAAGGGCCTCGAGGCCTCGGTCGTGTTCATGGTCGACACCACGTCCTCGCCCGCGGACTCGCAGCGGCTGCGGCTGATTCATGTGCCGCGCGGCAATGGCGGCGAGGTCGTGGTCTGGGCCGGCCGCAAGGCCGACGATCCCAAGCCCGTTGCCGAAGCGCGCAAGGCGATGCTGGAGGAGACCGAGGACGAATATCGCCGCCTGCTCTACGTCGCGATGACGCGCGCGGCCGACCGGCTGATCGTCGGCGGCTGCATGCCCGGCAACATGAAGACGGTGCGCAAGCTGAGCTGGTACGACCTCGTCGACACCGGCCTTGCCGGCTCGGGCCTCGACAAGCAGGTGATCGAGACGCCGCTCGGCAAGGTCACCCGGTTCGCCCGTCCTGAGGACGTCGCGGCGCTGGGCGCGCCGGCGGCCTCCGTGCACCAGACCATCGCGCTGCCGGAGTGGCTGCGGACACCGGCCCCGCGCGAGACCATCGACGAGGATCCCGTGCGCCCCTCGGGCCAGCCTGCCGAGGAGGGCCGCAGCGTCCGATCGGGCGAATCGGTGCAGTCGCGCGCGCGGGCGTTGCAACGCGGCACGCTGGTGCATCGCCTGTTGCAATCGCTGCCCGAGATCGCCGGCGAGCGCCAGCGCGAGGCCGCGCTCGGCTTCATGGCGCGCAACGCCGCGGACTGGCCGGAGGCCGATCGCATCGCACTGGCCGACAAGGTGCTCGCCCTGATCACGGAGCCGCGTTTCGCGCCCGTCTTTGCCGCCGGCAGCCGGGCGGAGGTCGCGATCGCCGGGCGGCTGGAGCGGCCGGGCCGCACGCCGGCCCTGGTGTCGGGGCAGATCGACCGGCTGGTCGTGCGCCCCGAGGAGGTCCTGATCGTCGACTTCAAGACCAACCAAGCAGCGCCTAAAAGCGCGGCCGAGGCGCCGGCGGCCTATGTCCGGCAGCTTGCGCTATACCGGGCGGTGCTGTCGCGGCTTTATCCCCAAAAGCCGGTCAGGGCCGTCCTGCTCTGGACCGAGGCCCTTGAATATATGGAGATTTCGGCCCCCGCGCTGGACGCGGCGCTGGCATCCCTTCATCTCGGTGTGAGCGTCCTTGACCCGGCAAGGGGCCGTTCATAGGTTGACCCCATGATCCCGGGCGCGATTCCAGGTCGCGCCGATTCTCTTTCAACCGAGTGAGGTACTCCCAATGGCCGTTAGCAAGGTTTCCGACGCCGATTTCGAAGCCGAAGTGCTCAAGGCGAACGGCCCCGTGGTCGTCGATTTCTGGGCCGAATGGTGCGGCCCCTGCCGCATGATCGCACCCGCGCTCGACGAGATCGCCGGCGCGATGGGCGACAAGGTCAAGATCGTGAAGCTCAATGTCGACGAGAGCCCGAAGACCGCCTCGAAGTACGGCGTGATGTCGATCCCGACCCTGATGATCTTCAAGGGCGGCGAGATGGCCTCGCGCCAGGTCGGCGCCGCGCCGAAGGCGAAGCTGCAGCAGTGGATCACCTCCGCGGTCTGATCCACTGGCGCAGGATTATTGGCGCAAGATTATTTTCGACAACGGCCGGCGAAAGCCGGCCGTTTGGCGTTGATGGGGCGTGTTCAGCGTATGACGAGTCCCGCCCTTGCCTGCTCCTCCCCGAAAGCGCGACCGCAAGCCCACCGCTCTCGCCGCAATGGAGGCGCGCTCGGTCGACGCGATCCCGCGCGGCGGTGAATGGCAATATGAACCCAAGTGGGACGGCTTCCGCTGCCTGTTGGCGCGCAACGGCAGCAACGTCGACCTGCGCTCCAAATCCGGCGAAGACCTCGCGCGCTACTTCCCGGAAGTCGTCACTGCTGCCTTGGAGCTGAAGGCCGACCGTTTCACGCTCGACGGCGAAATCGTCGTGCCGCACGGCAAGAGCTTTTCCTTCGACGCGCTGCTGCAACGCATTCATCCGGCGGCAAGCCGCGTGAAGAAGCTCTCGGTGGAGACACCGGCGCTCTACCTCGTCTTCGATCTGCTCGCGACATCCGGACAGAAGGGCCTGGCTGAGAAGACGCTGCGCGAACGGCGGCCGGCGCTGGAAGCCTTCGCGAAAGCCAACCTCAAGGGCAGCCTCTTCCGTCTTTCGCCGACGACGACGAGCTACGCCACAGCCAAAAAGTGGCTCGCGCAATCCGGCGGCGGCTCGGACGGCGTCATCGCCAAGCGGATCGATCTGCCCTATCAGGCGGGAAATCGCGACGGCATGCAGAAGATCAAGAAATTCCGCAGCGCCGATTGCGTGGTCGGTGGCTTCCGCTATGCCACCAACAAGATCGCCGGCCGGAACGTCGTCGGCTCGCTGCTGCTCGGGCTCTACGACGATGACGGCCTGCTGCATCACGTCGGCTTCACCTCGGCGATCAAGGCGGAGGCGAAGCCTGGTATGACCGATCGGCTCGAAGCACTGATCGGCGAGCCCGGCTTCACCGGCAACGCGCCGGGCGGGCCGAGCCGCTGGTCGACCGAGCGTTCCGCAAAGTGGTGTCCGCTCAAGCCGAAGCTGGTGATTGAGGTCTGCTACGACCATTTCAGCGGCGAACGCTTCCGTCACGGCACCTCAATCCTGCGCTGGCGCCCGGACAAGGCGCCGCGGCAATGCACGTTCGAGCAGCTGAAGCAGAAGGCGGCCGATCCGATGAAGCTGTTGAAGTAGCGCGTAGCCCGGATGGAGCGCAGCGTAATCCGGGAATCATGCCCCAAGCAACGATGGCCCCGGATTGCGCTCCGCTCTCTCCGGGCTACGCAGCAACACCTACTTGATCCACCCCGTCGCCAGCGCGTTCGCAAGCTCCGGCTGACCATTGCGGCGCGCCAGCGCGGCCATGGCCTCGTGATCGTAGGCGACGTGGCGGAACGTCACCTGCCAGGCAGCATCGGCACGTTCGAGGATCGCATAGCGCGCGTGCGGCGTGCCGGCCTCGACCACATGCGCGTACGGATGCTTGTCGCGAAAACCAGGGCTACCGACGCTGCCGGGATTGACGATCAGCCGGCCGTCGCGCAGGCGCACCGCGCGGGCGAGATGGGTGTGGGCGCACAGGATCAGCGATTGCGTGACGCCTTGGGCGAGTGGCTCGATGTGGTCGAGCGCGGACAGCGCCACCGTGCCGTCGGGATGCACGCTGTCGAGCCAGTACACCTCGTCATTGTCTGGCGTCGCATGGCAGAGAAACACCTGCTCACGGAAGACACGCGTCATCGGCTGCGCGCGCAGCCAATCGAGGTGGGCGGCGTCGAGCTGTTCATAGGCGGGACGATCCCACGAGCCCATCTTCTCCGGCGGACGGTCGAGCAGATAGCGGTCGTGATTGCCGAGGACGTGCACGGCGTCGAGCGGCATCAGGATCTCGATGGTGCGGCGCGCATCGAGCGGGCCACTCAGCATGTCGCCGAGATTGACGATGTCGGCAATACCGAGCGCGCGGATGTCGGCGAGCACGGCCTCCAGCGCGAGATAGTTTCCGTGGACATCGGCAATCGCGGCGAAGCGCATTGGCATTTCCTGTAGCCCGGATGGAGCGCAGCGTAATCCGGGACCTTCCTTGCTTGTGGCACGATCCCGGATTGCGCTTCGCTCCATCCGGGCTACGGCAACCTCTATGCAGGCGGCGTGCCGTTGATCGCCAGCACGTGGCCGGCGAGATACAGCGAGCCGGCGATCAGAATCCGCGGCGGCAGCTCGTAGGCGAGCTGCGCCAGCGCGCGCAGGGCGGCCTCGACGCCGGGGGCAGGCTCGACGCGCATGCCGAGGCTGCGCGCGGCATCGGCGAGACGGTCGACCGGCATCGCATTCTCCGTGTCGGGAATCGGCACTGCGATGATGTGGCGGGTGAGGCCGGCGAAATTGGCGAGGAAGGCGTGCGCATCCTTGTTGGCCATCATGCCGGCGATGATCACCAGCGGCCGTGACACCCGCTCCTCGAGATCGCCGAGCGCGGCCGCCGCCACGCGGCCGCCCTCGGCATTGTGGCCGCCGTCGAGCCAGATCTCCGAGCCCTGCGGACCCCAGGACAGCAACTCGCCCGAGGTGAGGCGCTGCATCCGCGCCGGCCAGTCGGCACCGACGATGCCGGCCTCGAACGCGGCGTGATTGACCTTGATGGTCGGCAGCGCGCGTAGCGTCGCGATCGCGAGCCCGGCATTGGCGAACTGGTGGCGCCCGAACAGACGCGGCGCCGGCAGATCCATCAAGCCGCGGTCGTCGGAATAGACCAGACGCCCGCGCTCGACATTGACGTGCCAGCTCTCGTTTGCGGCGAACAGCGGCGCGCGCATGCGCCGCGCCTGCGCTTCGATCACGGCCATCGCCTCCGGCATCTGCTCAGCGCAAATCACGGGCACGCCGCGCTTAATGATCGCGGCCTTCTCGCCGGCAATCGACGCCAACGTATCGCCGAGGAAATCCATGTGATCCATGCTGACGGGCGTGATCACAGAGGCCGCCGGCTGATCGACCACATTGGTCGAATCCAGCCGGCCGCCGAGGCCGACTTCGAGCAGCACGATGTCGGCCGGGTTCTGCGCGAACAGCAAGAAGGCAGCCGCCGTCTTCAGTTCGAACAATGTCGCGGCCTCGCCGGCATTGACGCGCTCGACCTCTTCCAACGCCGCGCGCAGTTCGTCGTCTCCGACGAGCACGCCACCACTGAGGCGGCCGAGCCGGAAGCATTCGTTGATGCGGACGAGATAAGGGGACGTATAGGCGTGGACGCCCAGACCTGAAGCCTCCAGCGTCGCGCGCAGATAAGCGAGCGTCGAGCCCTTGCCGTTGGTACCGGCAATGTGGATCACGGGCGGCAGCTTGCGCTCGGGGTGGCCGAGCCGCTCGAGCAGACGGTGCATCCGCTCCAGCCCGAGATCGATGCGCTTCTGATGCAGGGCCGACAGCCGCCCGATCACTTCATCGAGCGGTGTCTTTGCACTGTCAGGGGAGGCGTTCACGCGTGCGGCGCAGCCGGCGCCGTCTCGGCGGCCGATACGATCTGCGCCGGGCTTGCGACCGGCTGCACGGACTTCGATGCACCCTCCTGCGCCGGCGCCTTGGTCAAGAGGCGGCAGAGCCGCGCCAGCGTCGGCCGCAGTTCGTGGCGATGCACGACCATGTCGACCATGCCGTGCTCCTTGAGGTACTCGGCGCGCTGAAAGCCTTCAGGCAGCTTCTCGCGGATGGTTTGCTCGATCACGCGCGCGCCGGCGAAGCCGATCAGCGCGCCGGGCTCGGCGATCTGCACGTCGCCGAGCATCGCATACGACGCGGTGACGCCGCCGGTGGTCGGATTGGTCAGCACGACGATGTAGGGCAGCTTTGCCTCGCGCAGCATCTGCACCGCAACGGTGGTGCGCGGCATCTGCATCAGGGACAAAATGCCTTCCTGCATGCGTGCGCCGCCGCTCGCGGCGAACACGATGAACGGCGACTTCTTCTCGACCGCAAGCTCCATCCCGCGCACGATGGCCTCGCCCGCGGCCATGCCGAGCGAGCCGCCCATGAAGTCGAAATCCTGCACGGCGACGACGACCGCGGAGCCTTCGAGCTTGCCGTAGCCGACCTTGACCGCATCGTTCAGATTGGTCCGCGCCCGCGCATCCTTGACGCGGTCGACATATTTCTTCTCGTCGCGGAACTTGAGCGGGTCAGGGGTGACCTCGGGCAGCGCCACGTCGAACCAGGTCTCGTTGTCGAAGATCGACTTGAGCCGCGCGACCGCGCCCATGCGCATGTGATAGTTCGAGCCGGGAATGACGAACTGGTTGGCCTCGACGTCCTTGTAGAACACGAGCTGTCCGGAATCCGGGCACTTGATCCACAGGTTCTCCGGCGTCTCCCGCCGCAGCATGTTGCGGATCTTCGGCCGGACCACGTTGGTAAGCCAGTTCATGGTTTGCTCCGATGTGCGATCCCGCCGGGAATCGCCTGAAGGATATATGGCGGCCGGACATCTGCCCGGCAAGCCGCCGTGTCGCCCGCGTTAGAGCATGATCCGGAAAAGTGTGAAGCGGTTTTCCGACCAGACCATGCTCAAACTAAAGAGCTACAGCGGAATTATGGCCTATTCCGCCGCCTGCTGCGCGCCCTTGACGCCCTGGGCCAGAGCGGCCGTCAATTCGGCGACGGCGTTAACGGTCTTGGCGGTCGCCCGTCCCTCGGCATCGAGGCTGTTCTTGAGGGCGTCCACCAGCGCGGTGCCGACCACCGACCCATCGGCCTTCTCGGCAATGGCGCGCGCCGCCTCCGGCGTGCGGATGCCGAAACCGACGCAGATCGGCAGCCTGGTATGCCGCTTGATGCGCGCGACAGCTTCGCCGACGGCATTGGCGTCCGCCGCCGCCGCACCAGTGATGCCGGCGATCGAGACGTAATAGACAAAGCCTGATGTGTTCGCGAGCACCGCAGGCAGGCGCTTGTCGTCAGTGGTCGGCGTCGCCAGGCGAATGAAGTTGAGCCCCGCCTTCAGCGCAGGAATGCAGAGCTCGTCGTCTTCCTCCGGCGGCAAATCGACGATGATCAGGCCGTCGACGCCGGCCGTCTTGGCATCAGCCAAGAACTTGTCGACGCCGTAGATGTAGATCGGATTGTAATAGCCCATCAGCACCAGCGGCGTGACATTGTCGTCCTTGCGGAAGTCGCGCACCAGCTCCAGCGTCTTCTTCAAGGTCATGCCGATCTTGAGCGCACGCAGGCCTGCAGCCTGGATCGAAGGACCATCCGCCATCGGATCGGTGAAGGGAATGCCGAGTTCGATGACGTCGGCGCCGGACTTCGGCAGCGCCTTGACGATCTCGAGCGAGGTCGCGGGATCGGGATCGCCGGCCATCACATAGGTGACAAAGGCCGCGCGGCCTTGGCTTTTCAGCTCGGCAAAACGGGTATCGATACGCGTGGTCACTTCTTGCCCCTCAGGATGTCGCCGACCTGCGGGACGTCCTTGTCGCCGCGGCCGGAGAGATTGACGACCATCAGGTGGTCCCGCGGCCGCTTCGGCGCGAGCTCCATCACCTTGGCGATGGCATGCGCGGGCTCGAGCGCGGGGATGATGCCTTCGAGCTTTGACAGCAGCTGGAACGCGGCGAGCGCCTCGTCATCGGTCGCGGAGAGATAATTGACGCGGCCGACCTCGTGCAGCCAGGAATGCTCAGGGCCGATGCCGGGATAATCGAGACCGGCCGAGATCGAATGCGCGTCCTGGATCTGGCCGTCGGCATCCATCAAGAGATAGGTGCGGTTGCCGTGAAGCACGCCGGGGCGGCCGCCCGCGATCGAGGCCGCATGCAGCTGCGTCAGGCCATGGCCGGCGGCTTCGACGCCGAAGATCTCCACGGAGGAATCATCGAGGAACGGATGGAACAAGCCCATCGCGTTGGAGCCGCCGCCGATGCAGGCCACCAGCGAATCCGGCAGGCGCCCCTCGATCTCCTGCATCTGCGCCTTGGTCTCGTCGCCGATGACCGACTGGAAATCGCGCACCAAGGTCGGATAGGGATGCGGACCGGCCACCGTGCCGATGCAATAGAAGGTGTTATGCACGTTGGTGACCCAGTCGCGCAGCGCCTCGTTCATGGCATCCTTCAGCGTGCGCGTGCCCGACTGCACCGGCATCACCTTGGCGCCCAGCATCTCCATGCGGATGACGTTGGGCTGCTGCCGCTCGACGTCGACGGCGCCCATATAGATCACGCATTCGAGGCCAAAGCGCGCGCACAGCGTCGCGGTGGCAACGCCGTGCTGGCCCGCGCCGGTCTCGGCGATGATGCGCTTCTTGCCCATGCGCCGTGCCAGCATGATCTGGCCGAGCACGTTGTTCACCTTGTGCGAGCCGGTGTGGTTGAGCTCTTCACGCTTGAGATAGATCTTGGCGCCGCGGAGATGCTCGGTCAGGCGCTCGGCGAAATAGAGCGGCGAGGGCCGGCCGACATAGTTCTTGAGGTAGCCGTTCATCTCGGCCTGAAACGCCGGATCGGCCTTGGCCTCGGTGTAGGCCTTCTCCAGGTCGAGGATCAGCGGCATCAAAGTTTCGGCGACGAAGCGTCCGCCGAAAATGCCGAAATGGCCGCGATCGTCGGGGCCGCTGCGGTAGGAGTTTGGCTTGGCAATGTTCATCGGACGCTTAACTCTTGGGTGGCGCGCGCGGCGCGGAGGAAGGCCTTGATCATGTCAGGATCCTTGACGCCGGGCGCGCTCTCGACGCCCGAGGACACGTCGACGCCGCTGGCGCGGGTGACACGAAGGGCCTCGGCGAGATTCTCGGCGTGCAGCCCCCCCGAAACCATATAGGGCAGTTTCAGATCGAGCTTTTCGAGCAGGTGCCAGTCGAAGGGCTCCCCGAGGCCGCCGGGCCGCGTCGCGTCCTTCGGCGCGCGCGCATCGAACAGGATGCGATCGGCGACCGCGGCGTAGCCGGGCAGCACCGCGAGATCGGCCGCTGTCGCGACCGGGACCGCCTTCATCACCGGGCGGCCGAAGCGTTGCTTGAGGTCGCGCAGCCGCGCCACGCTCTCCCCGCCGTGGAGCTGGAAGATGTCCGGCGACAGCGCGTCCATGATGCTGTCGAGCGTTGCGTCATCGGCATCGACCGTGAGCGCCACCTTGAGCGCGCGCCGCTTGACCTGACGGCCGAGGTCACGGCCGAGTTCCAGGGACAGGTGCCGGGGCGACGGCGGAAAGAACACGAACCCGACCATGTCGGCGCCCGCCTCGAGCGCCGTTTCGAGCGTCTCGGGCGTGGACAGGCCGCAGATCTTGACGAGCAGGGACATGGTCTCAAAGCGGGTAGAGGCCGCGGGTCCGCGGCCGGAAAACGGGGCTTTTCGGTCGGGGCCGCTTCTACAACGTCGCGCGCTGCTTGTCTCGCCCGACGGGCCCGTACAGGCCCATCCCGGAGGGAACGGGAAGGCGCTGGGACTCCGCCTTCGCTGCCGTCGCCTGGGCCCGCAGATCGGCCAGTTCGGCCCTGACGGCCCGGGCCTCCGCGTCATTCCGGCGTGCCGCGCGCCGCCAGCGCCGCTGGCCGAGCCAGACGGCGGAGCCGCCCGCGACAACGCCCAGGGCCGCCGCCAGGATCAGCAACAGGAACAGCGGCAGGGTGATCGACAGCGAGGGGTCGTCGGCAATGAAGGGGTCGAAGGAGACCGTGACGAAATGCCTGTTGGCGACGGCGAACGCCACCAGGATCAGGCCCAGCGGAAGTACGATCAGCGCGGTCAGGAACTTTCGCATCTGGCTTCGCTCGCCTTGAATCAAGCTTGCGGCCGCATCCTGTGCGACCGCGAAAAACCCCAAAGCGCGCTCACATCGCGCTCTAGTCTACGCCGCCGGGATCCGGATGGTCGCGGTTCAGCCGCTCGCGCATTTCCTTGCCGGTCTTGAAGAACGGAACGCTCTTCTGATCGACGGGCACATGGGCGCCGGTGCGTGGATTGCGCCCTGCACGCGCAGGGCGATGCTTGACCGAGAAGGCACCGAAGCCGCGCAGCTCCACGCGATCACCGCGTGCAAGCGCCGCTACGATCTCTTCGAGAATCGCATTCACAATGTTCTCGACATCCCGCTGGTACAGATGCGGGTTGTGCTCGGCGATACGCTGAACAAGTTCGGATTTGATCATCGAGAGATAGGACCCGGGAGCGTGCGGATGACCATTTCCGTGAAAATACCGTGATCTGTCAAGACGCTAAATCAAGGATGGGCGTCGTGAAAATGCGTGACAAATGCCGAAAAAGCAGGCTGCGCCAGCACGCGTCAGACGCGAAAAAGCTCTGAAACTCGCCTGCCGACGGTCAGTTGGACGCAGCCGGCTGCCACAAGGCCAGCATTCCATCCATTCCGAGCCGATCCACCGCCTGCGCGACGCCGGTTTGCCCGATCTGGTGCGCGATCGAGCCCAAACCGAGCGCTTCCAGCGTCAATGCGGCCGCCGTCTTCAGGAACGGCAGGTCGCCGAAGCGCGGCTGGAGCTTGTAGTCGCGCACCGGTAGCCCCTTCTTGACGCCCTTCTGCTCGACCAGCCAGGTCACGGCCGTCTTCTCGTCGCCGATCTGGTCGATCAGCTTGAGATCGATCGCCTGGCGCCCGGTGAAGACGCGGCCGTCGGCGACTTTTTCGAGCTGCGTGTCATCCATGCCACGCCGCTCCTTCACCATCCCCTTGAACCAGGCATAGGAATCCTTCACCAGCGCATCGAGCGCGGCGCGCGCCTCGGGACTGGTCGGCTCAAAACCGTTGGGCGCCGCCTTCAGCGGCGAGGACTTCACCTCCTCGACCTTGACGCCGATCGTCTTCATGAGCTCGGAGAGGTTGGGGTACTGGAACAGCACGCCGATGGAGCCGACCAGGGAGCTTTGCTGGGCGACGATGTGGTCGCTCGCAATCGCGGTGATGTAGCCCCCGGAGGCGGCCAGCCCCTCGACCACCACTACCAGCGGCTTTTTCGCCTTGAGACGGACCAGCGAGTCATAGAGCTGCTCGGAGCCTGCGGTGGTGCCGCCGGGCGAGTTGATGTGAACGATGACGGCGGCGGCCTGCGAATTCTCGAGCCGCTCCAGCGCCTGCGTGCGGTCGGAATCGCTGCGGATCAATCCCTCTATCTGGACGCGCGCGATCGAGCCGGCGGATGCGAGGGTGCCGCGTGCACCGGGCGTCGCAATCAGCGCGAAGCTTGCAATCGCCGCGATCGCGATCAGCGCCGCCATCACCCGCCAGAACGTCAGCTTGCGGCGGATCCTGCGGCGATCGACGATGATGTCCGAATCGAGCGACATCGGAATATCTCCAAATGAAAGATCAGGCGCGTTGTGCCGTCACGGCGTGACCATTGGCCTATCTCGATACATCAATTGCGGCGCAATTTGAAGAAAACAAGGCCTCATGTGGGGCAAGCAAGTCGTCGCAGACTCGGTCGTCGTCCCCGCCTAGTGCGCAATTGCGCACGGGGGCGGGGACCCACAACCCCAAGGAGGAGTCGTCGAGCGAGCTGGCAACTCCGAGTCTTCGTCAAACTCCTCCCTGGGGTTATGGGTCCAGGATCGGCGCTCCGCTTCGCGTCGCTTGTCCGGGACGACAGCGGAGTTCGTGGAGACAGCAACAAAAAAGCCCCGGCTTGCGCCGGGGCCTTGATGTCGCAAAACGGACGTTTCGCTTACTTGCTGTCGCGGTTCTTCAGCGCGGTGCCGAGGATGTCGCCCAGCGTCGCACCCGAATCCGAGGAGCCGTACTGCGCGATGGCTTCCTTCTCTTCGGCGACTTCGAGCGCCTTGATCGACACCTGGACCTTGCGGGCCTTCTTGTCGAACTGGATGACGCGGGCATCGACCTTCTCGCCGACGGCGAAGCGTTCGGCGCGCTGGTCGTTGCGGTCACGGGCGAGCTCGGAGCGCTTGATGAAGGTGGTGAAGTCGGTACCGGCGATCTTCACCTCGATACCGCTTTCCTTCACTTCGAGCACTTCGCAGGTCACGACCGCACCCTTCTTGACATCGCCCGGCTCGGCGAAGGGATCGCCTTCGAGCTGCTTGATGCCGAGCGAGATGCGCTCCTTCTCGACGTCCACATCGAGCACCACGGCCTTCACCATGTCGCCCTTCTTGTAGTTGTCGATCACCTGCTCGCCCGGAAGCTTCCAGTCGAGATCGGAGAGGTGGACCATGCCGTCGACGTCGCCCTCGAGGCCCAGGAACAGACCGAACTCGGTCTTGTTCTTGACCTCGCCCTCGACCACCGAACCGGTCGGGTGCTTCTCGACGAAGACCTCCCAGGGGTTGCGCATGGTCTGCTTGAGGCCGAGCGAGATGCGGCGCTTGACGGAATCCACTTCCAGCACCTGCACGTCGACTTCCTGCGAGGTCGACACGATCTTGCCGGGGTGCATGTTCTTCTTGGTCCACGACATCTCGGAGACATGGATCAGGCCTTCGATGCCCGGCTCGAGCTCGACGAACGCACCGTAGTCGGTGATGTTGGTGACGCGGCCGGTGAAGCGGGCACCCAGCGGGTACTTGGCTTCGATGCCCTGCCACGGATCGTCCAGCAGCTGCTTCATGCCCAGCGAGATGCGGTGCGTCTCGTGGTTGATCTTGATGATCTTGACCTTCACGGTCTGGCCGATCGAGAGCACCTCGGTCGGGTGGTTGACGCGGCGCCACGCGATGTCGGTGACGTGCAGGAGGCCGTCGATGCCGCCGAGGTCGACGAACGCACCGTAATCGGTGATGTTCTTGACCACGCCGTCGATGACCTGACCCTCTTCGAGGTTCTGCACCAGCTCCTGGCGCTGCTCGGCCCGGGTCTCTTCGAGCACCGTGCGGCGGGACACGACGATGTTGCCGCGGCGGCGGTCCATCTTCAGGATCTGGAACGGCTGCGAGTTGTTCATCAGCGGCGCAACGTCGCGGATCGGCCGGATGTCGACCTGCGAGCGCGGCAGGAAGGCCACGGCACCGTCGAGGTCGACGGTGAAGCCGCCCTTGACCTGGTTGAAGATGACGCCGTTGACCTTCTCGTTGTTCTGGAACGCCTTCTCCAGCTTGCCCCAGCTCTCTTCGCGTCGCGCCTTGTCGCGCGACAGCACGGCTTCGCCGAGAGCGTTTTCGATGCGATCGAGGAACACTTCCACCTCGTCGCCGACCTTGAGGTCGCTCTCACGGCCGGGGCCGGAAAATTCGCGCAGCGCGACGCGGCCCTCGGTCTTCAGGCCGACGTCGATGACGGCCATGTCCTTTTCAATTGCAACCACCTTGCCCTTGACGACGGAGCTTTCCTGCAGGTTGCCACCTGCGAAGGACTCGTCGAGCATCGCGGCGAAATCGTCGCGCGACGGGCTATAGGTATCAGCAGAAGTCGAAGCCATTTGTTCTCCAGTTGCGGATGTCTTGCCGGCCGTTGGGTTCATGGGCGCATCGCGCGCGCAGTGTCGGAAGGTCCGCAAGACCTTCGAGCGACCGCTCGTTGCCCTGATCTAGCGACCAGAACAGCGGAAGCGGGCCGGCTGAGGCCCGCGCGTTCGATACGTTGAAAGCTTGTCCGGAACCTGGATCGCGCCGGTCCCGAAACCGGGACGAAGCGTATCGACCTCAAAGAGCGGGAGCGGGCACTTCCTCCAATGACGGCGGCGGCTTAACCCCGCGACCGGCCCGCTCGGACAGCCTCGATAATGTCGATGGCGGCCCGGACGCCGCCTTCTATATCCAGTTGGGAGTTATCTAGCAAGTAAGCATCCGGGGCCGGTTTCAGAGGCGCAATCGGCCGATTCTTGTCACGTTCGTCACGCTGGAGGATGTCGGCGAGTACGGCCGCCTCGTCCGCCTCCTCGCCGCGCGCTTTGGCCTCCATGGTGCGGCGCCGGGCGCGGACCTTGGGGTCGGCGACCACGAAGATCTTCACGTCGGCATGGGGGCAGATCACGGTTCCAATATCGCGGCCGTCGAGCACGGCGCCGGGCGGATCGGCGGCGAACTGGCGCTGGAAATTGACCAGGACCTCGCGAACCCGAGGGATTGCCGACACGATCGAGGCTCCCTCGCCGGCCTTCTGGGTCTTCAGCGCAGGATTGCCGAACTTTTCGGGATCGAGCTCCAACGCGGCCTGCACCGCAGCCGCCTCATCGTTGAGATCGTGCCCCGACTGCATCAGGGCATAGGCGACCGCGCGATAGATCACGCCGGTATCGAGATGACGATAGCCGTAATGGTGGGCGAGACGCTTGCCGAGCGTCCCCTTGCCCGAAGCCGCGGGCCCGTCGATGGCGATGATCATGAGAACTCGGCCCCTAACGAACGCATCATCGGAATGAAGTCCGGGAAGCTAGTGGCGATGAAGGCGGTGTCGTCGACGGTCACGGGCTGATCGGAGGCGCAGCCCATCACCAGCGCGGACATCGCGATGCGATGGTCCATATGGGTGGCGACAGTGCCGCCGCCCGGGACGTGGCCGCGGCCCTCCACGATCAGATCGTCGCCGGAGACCTCGACCTTGACGCCGTTGACGCGCAGCATGGCGGCGGTGGCTTCAAGCCGGTCGGATTCCTTGACGCGCAGCTCCTGCAGGCCGCGCATGATCGTGGTGCCTTCGGCGAACGACGCCGCCACCGCCAGCACCAGATATTCGTCGATCATCGACGGCGCGCGCTCGGGCGGCACCTCGACGCCGCGCAGCTTCGACGCCCGCACGCGCAAGCGCGCCATCGGCTCGCCGGCATCGCCGCGCACTTCGCTCTCCTCGATGGAGGCGCCCATTTCGCGCAGCGTGGTGAACAGCCCAGTGCGCAGCGGATTGGTCATGACGTCGGACAGCACGACATCGGAGCCCTCCACGATCAGCGCCGCGACGATCGGGAAGGCGGCCGAAGAGGGATCGGCGGGCACCACGACATTGGCGCCATGCAGCTCGGGCTGGCCCACCAGCGTGATGCGGCGGCCGTGCCGGCCTTCCTGGACCGAGGTGATGTCGGCGCCGAAATGCTTCAGCATCAGCTCGGTGTGGTCGCGGCTGGCCTCGGTCTCGATGACCGTGGTGGTGCCGGGAGCGGCGAGGCCCGCCAGCAGCACGGCCGATTTGATCTGGGCCGAGGCGACAGGGGTCGTGTAGACGATCGGCAGGGGGTCGCGCGCGCCCTGGAGGGTCAGCGGCAGGCGCCCGCCCTCGCCGCCGGCGGTGACTCTGGCACCCATCTTTTCCAGGGGATCGAGGATCCGGCGCATCGGTCGGCTGCGCAGCGAGGCGTCGCCGTCGAACACCGCCGAAATCGGGCAGCCGGCGACGGCGCCCATGACCAGCCGGCAGCCGGTGCCGGAATTGCCGAAATCCAGTGCTGCCTTGGGCTGGGCGAAGCCTCCGACCCCGACGCCGTTGACGGTCCAGGCGAAATCGCCGGTGCGCTCGACGCTGGCGCCCAGCGCCTGCATCGATTTGGCGGTGTTGAGGACGTCCTCGCCCTCGAGCAGGCCCGAAATCCTGGTCTCGCCGACCGCGAGCGCGCCCAGGATGAGGGCGCGGTGGGAGATCGACTTGTCGCCGGGCACCCGTACTTTCCCGGCCAGGGGACCGCTGGCGCGAGACTGGAGCGGCCTCGGTTGATCGGAATGGGTCAAGATTGTGTCCTTGAATAGGCCCGGTGGGCTGGCGCGCAGGTACCACATGGTCCGCGCCCCGTCACGGGCATGTCGTTCTCCCGTAATGCGCTATTGACAGCGGGCCGCCAACTAGCCAAGTGAAGCACCGCTTTTCAGACATTCCCAGGATTCCTGCCGTGGCCAAGTCCGAACTCGGAACCAAACGTATTTGCCCGACCACGGGCAAGAAGTTCTATGACCTCAACAAGAATCCGGTGATCTCGCCCTATACCGGCGAAGTGGTGCCGATCGCCCCGGTCGCTCCTGCCCGCGGCCCCCGTGCGGCCGAGGCCCGCAACATGGCCCAGGACAACGCGCCGGAGCCGGCGGAGACCGAGGAGTTGGTCTCGCTCGAGGAGGCCGATGCCGAGGAGAACACCGGCAAGGTCAAGGCGGTCGTGCCCGAATCGGAGGACGATATCGAGGTCGACGAGACCCTCGACGACGATGATGACGACGATTCGACCTTCATTGCCGACGAGGAAGAGGGCGATGAGGACGTGACCGACATCATTGGTGATGTCGGCGGTGATGAAGAGACTTGAGATCAGCCCTGATCTGTGAAAAAGGGTGCACCGCGCGAGTCGCCTAGAGCGCTCGCCGGCCGGGACGGGTCCCCCAGGATCCTCCCATTTGGACTAAGGGGCCATAGCTCAGCTGGGAGAGCGCTTGCATGGCATGCAAGAGGTCGGCGGTTCGATCCCGCCTGGCTCCACCAGGCTTCGCCAGCTACGGCTCGGCAAGCCAGCTCCGCTCCCTCGTGGCGAAGCTAGCGAAGGCTGCCGCGGCGAAGCCCGAAGGGCGAAGCCGGCTTCAGCAAAACAAGAGCGGGTGTAAGCTCTCCTCGCCTACCGAGGAGTGTGCCCGTGAAGTACGTCTACATCCTTGAGAGCCTTGATTCTCTCCACTTCTATGTCGGGATCACTGACGACCTCCGCGCCCGACTGGCAAAGCACAATGCTGGCGAGGTGCCCCACACTTCGAAATACGGACCTTGGCGGCTCAAGACTTACGTCGCATTCAGCGACGAGAAGCAGGCCGTCGCATTCGAAAAGTACTTGAAGTCAGCATCAGGCCGCTCCTTCGCCAAGAAGCGGCTTTAGCCCCTACTCCCCGATCACCGCATTCAGCCGATCCCTCAGCGCGACGATCTCGTCTTTCATCGCGACCAGCTCCGACACCGAGCAGTCCGATGCCGCCAGGATCGATTGCGGCACGCTGCGGGCCTTTTCCTTCAGCGCATGGCCCTGCGGCGTCAGGGCGATCAGAACCTGGCGCTCGTCCTCACGCGAGCGGGTGCGCCTGACGAGATGGGCGGCCTCGAGGCGCTTCAGCAGCGGCGTCAGCGTGCCCGAATCCAGGAACAGCTTCTCGCCGATCTCCTTGACCGGCACGTCGTCGCGCTCCCACAGCACCAGCATGACCAGATATTGCGGATAGGTCAGGCCGAGCCGATCGAGCAGCGGCTTGTAGACGCGGTTAAAGGCGTGCGTAGCGGAATAGACCGCGAAGCAGATCTGGTTGTCGAGACGAAGCGGGTCTACCGCCGTTGATTTCCGGGCCATGAAGAATCCTGCGCGTTTCTCCCATTCTGGGCCCGGCCGGCGCCACATTCAATTGCGAACAATTAAATGTGACGCGCGATCGAATTAGATTGCGCGCAATCTAATTGTCTGCGATAAAGCTTACACCCCAACCCGGAAAGACCCGAGGAGACGACAATGTCCGTGAACGTCCTCTACAAAACCAGCGCCAAGGCCACCGGCGGCCGCGACGGCCATGCTGCGACCCTCGACGGCGCGCTCGACGTCAAGCTCACCACGCCGAAGGAGCTCGGCGGTGGCGGCGGCGCTGGCAACAATCCCGAGCAGCTGTTCGCGGCCGGCTATGCCGCCTGCTTCATCGGCGCGATGAAGTTCGTGGCCTCGCAGGGCGGCCCGAAGGTGCCTGCCGACGCCTCGGTCACCTCGACCGTCGGCATCGGCCCGCGCTCCGAGGGCGGCTTCGGCCTCGATATCGACCTCGCGGTCTCGCTGCCGGGCCTTGCCCGCGCAGACGCCGAGGCGCTGGTGGCGAAGGCGCATCAGGTGTGCCCGTACTCCAATGCCACGCGCGGCAATGTCGACGTTCGCCTGACGGTGGTCTGATCGGCAGCGCGGATCGGCTGGCCCGGGGCCCCCCTCGGGCCGGCCGCTTACGAGGGAATTTGCCACCCCGCGGCATGGCTGCTCGGCGGCGCATACGGCTCCACGCTCGGCGCCATTGCTGGCGCAAACAAACCTCGCTAGGCCTGTGATCCAATGATCGACACAGGGAAGCGAAGGCATGACTGAAGCAGCAACGGGCGCCATGAGCGGATTGCGCGTCATCGATCTCACGCGCGTGCTCGGCGGTCCCTACTGCACCCAGATCCTCGCCGACCACGGCGCCGACGTGATCAAGGTCGAGCCGCCCGCGGGCGACGAGGTGCGCGAATGGGGCCCTCCGTTCCACGAGGAGGATGCGGCCTATTTCGTCGGCATCAACCGCAACAAGCGCTCGATCGGCCTCGACCTCGCCTCCGAGGGCGGCCGAATCGTGCTGCTCAAGATGCTGGAGACCGCCGACGTCCTGATCGAGAATTTCAAGCCGGGCACGCTGGAGAAATGGGGCATCGGCAACGACGTCCTCAGCAAGAAATATCCCCGCCTCGTGCATTGCCGGATCTGCGGCTTCGGCGCCGACGGCCCGCGCGGCGGCAACCCCGGCTACGATGCCATCATCCAGGCCATGACCGGCATGATCGCAGCGACCGGCTCGCCCGAGAGCGGGCCGATGCGGATCGGCGTGCCCTTGGTCGACATCACCACCGGACTTTATGCGGCGATCGGCATCCTGATGGCGCTGTCGGAGCGGCAGCGGTCGGGCAAGGGCCAGTTCCTGGAGACGACGCTGTACGAGACCGGCCTTGCCATCATGCATCCGCACACCGCGAATTATTTCATGCATGGCAAGCCGCCTGGTCTCACCGGCAACGAGCATCCGAACCTCGTGCCTTACGCGATCTTCCCGACCAAGACCGACAACATCTTCATCGGCGTCGGCAATGACGGCACCTTCCGCAAGCTGGCGAAGGAGATCGGCAAGCCCGAGCTCGGCACCGATCCGCGCTTTGCCCGCAACAAGGACCGCATCGCCAATCGCGAGGCACTGCGCGCCGAGCTTGCGGCCGTGTTCAGCCAGCACGAGGCCGAGCCGCTGTGCAACCGCCTGCTCGCAGCCGGCCTGCCTGCAGGTCCCGTGCAGAAGATCGACCAGGCGTTGACCAATCCGCACACGATCGCGCGTGGCGATATTATCGAGAAGGACTGGTACAAGGGCGTTGCCTCGCCGATCCGGCTCGACCGCAGCAAGCCGAGCCTGCGCCGCGTGCCGCCGAAATTCAGCCAGCATGCGGCCGAGGTGCTGGGCGAGTTCGGCTACTCCAAGGCCGAGATCGACGCGATGGTCGAAAAAGGCACTGTCTGCGGTCCCGAGCGGAAACGCTGAGCTAAGGCGAGCGTCAACGGTGGTGCGCTCCCTCTCCCGCTTGCAAGTGGGAGAGGTTCGGAGCCCGCGGCACGATAGTGCCTCATCTCAATGCCGCACTGCGGCGCGCGCACGCATGTGCAGCGCGAACGGAGTTGGCTGACGGCTCCGTCTTGGCCTATTTGACAACTTCCCATTTGGCCGCGCTTGCTGCTTTCGTTTCTCCCGCTTACACAGTCATGTGAACGTCATATGGCGCTGCTAGCGCAAGCGCTTCTTTAGTGACGGGCAAGGGAGGTTCTTGATGGCTCTTCGACATTTTGGCACGGCGGCGGCCGTCGCACTCACAATTGGTCTCGGCGCGTCGCCGGCGCTTGCCGTGACCGAAATCCAGTGGTGGCACGCGATGACCGGCGCCAACAACGACGTCATCGTCAGGCTCGCCAACGATTTCAACACCACGCAGAGCGACTACAAGGTGATCCCGACCTACAAGGGCAACTACGCCGACACGATGAACGCCGGCATCGCCGCGTTCCGCGCCGGCAACGCGCCGCACATCATGCAGGTGTTCGAGGTCGGCACCGCCACCATGATGGCCGCGACCGGCGCCGTGAAGCCGGTCTACAAGCTGATGGCCGAGACCGGCGAGAAGTTCGATCCGAAGGCCTATCTGCCTGCGATCACCGGCTATTACTCGACCTCGAAGGGCGAGATGCTGTCCTTCCCGTTCAACTCGTCCTCGACCGTGATGTGGGTCAACCTCGACGCACTGAAGAAAGCGAATGTCGAGGTGCCGAAGACCTGGCCCGAAGTGTTCGACGCCGCCAAGAAGCTGAAGGCGGCCGGCCACGCCACCTGCGGCTTCTCCAACTCCTGGGTCACCTGGGTCAATCTCGAGCAGCTCTCCGCTTGGCACAACGTGCCGCTCGCCAGCAAGGCCAACGGCCTCGACGGTTTCGACACCGTGCTGTCCTTCAACGGTCCGCTCCAGGTCAAGCATCTCGAAAATCTGGTCGAGCTCCAGAAGGACAAGACCTACGACTATGCCGGCCGCACCAACACCGGCGAAGGCCGCTTCACGTCGGGCGAATGTCCGCTCTACCTGACCTCGTCCGCGTTCTTCGGCAACGTCAAGGCGCAGGCCAAGTTCGCCTTCACCGCGGTGCCGATGCCCTATTACCCGGACGCCAAGGGCGCGCCGCAGAACTCGATCATCGGCGGTGCCTCGCTCTGGGTAATGGGCGGCAAACCGGCGGACGATTACAAGGGCGTCGCCAAATTCTTCTCCTTCCTCTCGGACACCGATCGCCAAGTCTACATCCACAAGGCCTCGGGCTATCTGCCGATCACCAAGGCAGCCTATGAGAAGGCCAAGGCGGATGGCTTCTACAAGGATCAGCCCTATCTGGAGACGCCGCTGCTCGAGCTGACCAACAAGGAGCCGACCGAGAATTCGCGCGGCCTGCGCCTCGGCAACATGGTGCAGCTCCGTGACGTCTGGGCGGAGGAGATCGAGCAGGCGCTGGCCGGCAAGAAGACCGCCAAGCAGGCGCTGGACGCGGCCGTCGAGCGCGGCAACACCATGCTGCGCCAGTTCGAAAAGACCGCCGTGAAGTAAGGCGACAAGCGGCAGGCCGGTCGCCCGGCCTGCCGCGCTGGGGCATCATGCAAAAGCAAGCCATTTTCCAATCGAAGCTGTTGCCCTATGCGCTGGTGGCGCCGCAACTCGCGATCGTCCTGATTTTCTTCTACTGGCCGGCCTTGCAGGCGATGATCCAGTCGTTCCTGCTGCAGGACGCCTTCGGCCTGTCGACCAGCTTCGTCTGGTTCGAGAACTACATCGAGCTGTTCAAGGAGCCCGCCTATTTCGAGGCGATCCTGCGCACCTTCTTCTTCTCATTCGCGATCGCGGTGTCGTCGCTGTCGTTCGCGCTGCTGCTGGCCGTGATGGCAGACAAGCCGCTGCGCGGCTCGATGCTCTACCGCACGCTGCTGATCTGGCCCTATGCGGTGGCGCCGCCGGTCGTCGGCGTGCTCTGGATCTTCATGCTGCATCCCTCGCTCGGCGTGCTCTCGCGCTACCTGCGGGCGCTGGGCATCGACTGGAATCCACTGCTCGACGGCGACCAGGCCGCAGCGCTGATCATCCTGGCCGCCGCCTGGAAGCAGATCTCCTACAACTTCCTGTTCTTCCTCGCCGGCCTGCAGAGCATCCCCAGAAGCGTGATCGAGGCGGCTGCGATCGACGGCGCCCGCCCGATGCGCAGGTTCTGGACCGTGATCTTCCCGCTGCTGTCGCCGACCATCTTCTTCCTCCTGGTCGTCAACATCGTCTACGCCTTCTTCGACACGTTCGGCATCATCGACACCATGACCCGGGGCGGCCCCGGCAAGTCGACGGAGACGCTGGTCTACAAGGTCTATACCGACGGCCTGCTCGGCGGAAACCTCGGCAGCTCCGCGGCGCAATCGGTGATCCTGATGATCATGGTGATCGTGCTGACGGGCATCCAGTTCCGCTTCGTCGAACGCAAGGTGACCTACTGATGGTCGAGGAAGAAGGCTTTCGGCGCTACATTGCCCATATCATCCTCTGGATCGGGATCGCGATCGTCGCCTTCCCGGTCTATCTCGCCTTCGTGGCGTCCACCCAGGACAACGCGGTGATCGCCAACGGGCAGATGTCGTTGCTGCCCGGGGGTCATTTCTTCCAGACCTACTACCAGACCATCTTCATCGGCACGAGCGGCTCGACCCGCGAGCCGGTCGGCAACATGATGCTGAACTCGCTGGTGATGGCGCTGCTGATCGCGCTGGGCAAGATCGCGATCTCGATCATCTCGGCCTATGCGATCGTGTACTTCCGCTTCCCGTTCCGGATGTCGATCTTCTGGCTCATCTTCATCACCTTGATGCTGCCGGTCGAGGTCCGCATCTATCCGACCTACAAGATCGTCGCCGACCTGCGCATGCTCGACAGCTATGCCGGCCTGTCGCTGCCGCTGATCGCATCGGCCACCGCGACGCTGCTGTTCCGCCAGTTCTTCATGACCGTGCCGGACGAGCTGCTGGAGGCCTCGCGCATTGACGGCGCCGGCCCCTTCCGCTTCTTCTGGGATACGCTCTTGCCGCTGTCGCGCACCAACATGGCGGCGCTGTTTGTTATCCTGTTCATCCTCGGTTGGAATCAGTATCTCTGGCCGCTCTTGATCACCACGCGCGACGACATGCAGACCATCCAGATCGGCATCCGCAAGATGATCACCACCACCGACGCGCTGACCGAATGGCCGATCGTGATGGCAACCGCCGTGCTGGCCATGCTGCCGCCGGTGTTCGTCGTCGTCGTCATGCAGAAATTGTTCGTGCGCGGCCTGGTCGAGACGGAGAAGTAGAGACTTATGGCCAACGTCACCCTGCGCAGCGTCCGCAAAACCTATCCCGGCGGCTTCGAGGCCATCAAGGGCGTCGACGTCGATGTCGGCGACGGACAGTTCTGCGTGCTGGTCGGCCCCTCCGGCTGCGGCAAGTCCACGCTGCTGCGCATGGTCGCGGGGCTGGAGACGGTCACCGGCGGCGAGATCGACATCGGCGGCCGCGTCGTCAACGGAGTAGAGCCCGCCGATCGCGACATCGCGATGGTGTTCCAGAACTACGCGCTCTATCCGCATATGAGCGTCTACAACAACATGGCCTATGGCCTGCGCAACCGCGGCATGGCCGAGGCCGAAATCAAGACCCGCGTTGAGGAAGCCGCGCGTGTGCTCGAGCTCTCCGCCATGCTGGAGCGCAAGCCGCGCCAGCTCTCCGGCGGCCAGCGCCAGCGCGTCGCCATGGGCCGCGCCATCGTGCGCCAGCCGAAAGTCTTTTTGTTCGACGAGCCGCTGTCCAACCTCGACGCCAAGCTGCGCATCGCGATGCGGGTCGAGATCCGCAAATTGCAGCGCCGGCTCAACACGACGTCGATCTACGTCACCCATGACCAGCTCGAGGCGATGACGCTCGCCGACATTCTTGTCGTGATGAACGGCGGCCAGGTCGAGCAGGTCGGCAATCCGCTTGATATCTACGAGAAACCGGCGACGACCTTCGTCGCCTCCTTCATCGGCGCGCCGCCGATGAACTTGATGTCGACCCGGCCCGAGGAGATCCGGTCGCAGCTCGCCGGCAGCGCCGCGGCCGATGCCGGCATCGTCGGAATCCGCCCGGAGGATTTCGTCATCACCGACGAAGTCCCGGCCGGCGGCGTCGCCCTGCCGCTCACCGTGGAAGCGATCGAGCGCGTCGGCGCCGAGACCTTCGTCTACGGCTCGCGCGAGCAGGAGGACCAGCGCGTCGCCGCGACGCCCGGCGAGCTGCCGCCGGGCGAGGTCATCGTCCGCATTCCCGGAACCCAAGCGCCCGCCATCGGCGCGAGAATCCGCGTCGCGGCGGTGCGGGCCAAGCTGCATCTGTTCAGCGACGACGGGCGGACGCGGCTCAAGGGCTGAGCGGCTCCGGGGCGTGACGACAAAAGTGCGAAAACAACCCCATGCACAGTAGAGGGGGGTTTGTTTTTGTTGGGATAAATCGCCTCGCGCGACGCGTCATGCCAACCACGACGAACCAGGCATTCGGGCGATGGCGGAAAGTGGCCCGTCCACAGCTCCCCCGCTACCTGCTTGAACCCACAGGGGAACATGCCCATATTGCTCATCAAGGGGCGCCGCTCGCGGGCCCTGATGCACCAAAGTCGCTTCGAGAGGACTTTGTAAACTATGTCTCGTGTTCCAACGCTCTCCAGTCCCTTCCTGCTGGGCTTCGACGAGATCGAGCGCGTGCTCGATCGGGTCGTCAAAGGCGCCGACGGTTATCCTCCCTACAATATCGAGAGGTGCGACCGCACGGACGGCCAGCCCGAGCGTTTGCGCATCACGCTGGCGGTCGCCGGATTTACGCGCGACCAACTCGATGTAACCATTGAGGAAAACCAGCTCGTGATCCGCGGGCGGCAGCAGGACGACAAGACCCGGCAATACATCCATCGCGGCATCGCCGCGCGCCACTTCCAGCGCACCTTCGTGCTGGCGGAGGGGATGCTGGTGCTGGGTGCGGATCTGAAGAACGGGTTGTTGTCGATCGATCTGGCCCGGCCTGAACCGGAGCGGATCGTTAAGACAATCGCTATCAATGAGCACGAATAATGGAACGAGTAGCGGACTCGACCGCTTAGTGTTCCAGAGGAGTCGAGACCATGAGTGAAGGTCACGTTGCGTTCGAATACGAAGCCAAGAACGTCTCTCCGGAGACACTGGCAACCCTGGGCGAAGGCCATATCGCCTATGTGAAGCAGATCCGCTCCGAGGACGTGCCGGGCCTGTTCCCCGAGGCGCCCAAGATCGCGCCGGGCCTCAAGCTTTTCGCGCTCCACGCCGCCGACGGCACGCCGATCATGCTGACCGACAGCCGCGAAGCTGCGATCGCCAACGCCTGGAGCAACGAGCTGCAAGCGGTGAGCGTGCACTAAGCACGCGCGTCGCACGAATAGGGTTTCAAACGGGCATGCCTTCGCAAGAAGGCGTGCCCGTTTTCATTTGAGCGTGATGTTTTCGCGTCGCCATCGCCAGCCAACGGGAATTCGGCGATGTTCCCGCCCGCGCGGGGCGGCCTTGGCTCTTGCGCGCACGAGACCCGTCATCAATCCGTGATTTGACATTTCGTTCGCGTTTGTCAAATCTGACAAAATGCAGGCCAAGGCCCCTCCCCAGGACCGGATCCTCGACGCTGCCTTGCGCGTGTTCCGGCGCCACGGCTTCCGCCGCTCCTCGATCGAGCTGGCGGCGGAGGAAGCCGGACTGACGCGGCAGGCGCTCTATCATCACTTCGCCTCCAAGGAGGCGCTGTTTCGCGCCGTGCTCGAGCGGATCTACGCGCAGGGGCTCGCTGCCGAAATCGCGGCCGCGAAGGCGGCGGAAGAAGCTGGCCTCGATCTTGCCGACATCCTGGTCGCCGAGATCGGCGCGCGAATGCAGTCGCTGCTCGCTTCGCTGAAGGACTCGCCCCATACCGAGGAGCTGTTTTCCGAGCACCTCGCGCAGGCGCGCGACCTCTACCAGAGCTATTCCAGCCGTTTCGCTGAGGAGATCGCAACCACGATCGCGCGGGTATGCCGCAAGCGAAAGCTCAAGCTCGAAAGCGGCGTCAGCGTGCGCGAGCTCGCGCGTTGCGTCGAGATGGCGATCCACGGCGCCAAATCCGCTTTCCCTTCCATGCAGCCGGTCGACGCGTTCCTGAAACAGCTCGAGACCATGCTGCGCATGCTGATCGCCGGCGCGATGGCGCCGTCCGCAAAGAAGTCCCACCGAAAAACGGGAGTTCGAAAATGACCAGCACGACCATCAATGGACGGCCTCTCCTGCTGCCCGACGATCCGGATGCGCTCTTGATCGACGTGATCCGCGATGGCGGCCTCACCGGCACCAAGCTCGTCTGCGGCTCCGGCGTCTGCGGCGCCTGCACCGTGCTGCTCGACGGCACGCCCGTCGTGAGCTGCCTGTTGCCGGCGCAGGCGGTCGCCGACAAATCGCTGACGACCATCGAGGGCGTCGGGGCGACCGGATTGCATCCTGTACAGAAAGCGTTCATGGCGCACGACGCCCTGCAATGCGGCTTCTGCACGCCCGGCTTCGTCGTCGAAGCCGCCGCCTTCCATGGCGGCTGGCGCGCGACCAAGGGCGCGGCGACACCCTCGCGCGAGGAGATCGCCGCCGCGCTATCGGGACATCTCTGCCGCTGCGGCGCCTATGAAGGCATCTATCGCGCCGTCGCCGAAGCATGCTCGGGCCGCTTCGACGGTAACGAGCCCATCGCGCCGCGGCTGGAAGCCCGCGACAAGGTGACGGGACTGGCCCGCTACACCGTCGACGTCCACCATGACGGACAGCTCGAAGGCGTCATCCTGCGCGCGCACGTCGCGCATGCGAGGATCACCGGGCTTGATCTGGCGCCGGCCCGCGCCATTGCCGGTGTTGCCGCGGTCGTTCCGCTGCTCGACGACGACAACATGGTCCGCTTCGTCGGCGCGCCGATTGCAGCCGTCGCGGCCAAGGATCGCCGCACCGCACTGCAGGCCATCGCCGCGATCAGCTTCAAGCCCGAGCCTTTGCCCGCTGTGATCGGGCTCGATGCAGCGCGACGCGACGATGCACCGGTCGTGTTCGAAAAGAAGGACCGCAAGCGTGCCGGCAACGTGTCCGAGGGCGCAGGCGGCGCTCCGGTGTCGTGGAAGGGCAATGTGCGCGGGCCCTCGGCGCCGTTCTCGCAGAAAGCCAAGCGCGCCAAGAGCTGGCTTGACGAGGCGCGCCAGCAACGCAATCCGCTGCTGGTCGAGGAGACCTTTCGCGTCTCGACGCAACAGCACGCAAGCCTCGAACCACATGCCGCCGTGGCCAGGTTCGATGGCGATCAGCTCATTGTGCACATCTCGACCCAGGCCATCCACGAGAGCATGGAGAAGATCGCCAAGCGTTATGGCCTTCCGCACGACAAGGTGCGTGTGATCGCCGATCATGTCGGCGGCGGATTCGGCTCCAAGGGCAGCGTTGGGCTGGAGACCATCGCCGCGATCGAGCTTGCGCGCGCCGCGAAAGCGCCGGTGCGCGTCGCCTTCGATCGTGAAGAGGAGCTTTCCGTCACCGGCTATCGTCCGGCCGCCGAGCTGAAGCTGTCCTTGCTGCCTTCTGCGGAAGGCCGCCTCAAGGCGCTGTCGCTCACTGCCCATGCAGACACCGGCGCCGCCGTGAACTCGCTGATCGCGGGCCTGGCGCGGCTGATCTATCCGGCCGAAGCAAAGGAGCTCGTCGACTTCGACGTGCTCAGCAATTTGCCGCCCGGCGCGCCGTTCCGCGGCCCCGGCGGTCCGCCGATGTCGTTTGCGCTGGAGCAGGCGGTCGACGAAGCGGCGCTGCGCATGAAGGTCGATCCGATTCAGCTGCGCAAGCTCTGGGACCCCGATCCCAACCGCCAGCGACTGTACGACTGGGCTGCCGGCCTCGACGTCTGGAAGAGCCGCAAGCCAGCCGCATCGCAGACCGGCCGCTACCGGCGCGGCGTCGGCGTCGCCACCGGTTACTGGCTCTATCTCTGGCAGACCGGCTCCTCGGTCGAACTCGCGATCAAGGGCGGCCGCATCGTCGCAAGCTGCGCGGTCCAGGATATCGGCACGGGCACACGCAGCGTGATCGCCAACACCGTCGCGAAGGCGTTCGATCTCGAGCCGCATGATGTGGACGTTCGCATCGGCCGCTCCAGCCTGCCGCGCGGACCGGGCTCCGGCGGCAGCCGCGTCACCGCCTCGGTGGTGCCGCCGACCTTGCTCGCCATCGACAAGCTGAAAGCGGAAATCAGGCGCACCGCCTCTCGCACACCTGCTCCGGGCTCGAACGCGCCGTGGCGCGAGATGATCGCGGCTTCTCCTGATATCGCCGTGTCGGCCAAGCGCCAGGAGGACGGCAAGCCGCCGCCCGGCGTCAGGCCCGCGCTGCACGAGGCGGGCATCATGGGCCGGGTGTTCGGTTGGGTGCTGCGTCTGATGAGCCACATGGTGGTCGGCGCCGGCGTGCCGAGCTCGGTGCAGGTGATGGAAGTCGAGGTCGACACCTGGCTCGGCCATGTGCGCGTGCTCAACGCCTACACGGGCCTCGCGGTCGGCAAGCTCGCCGCGCCGGCGCTGGCGCGAAGCCAGGCCGCGGGCGCGGTGATTCAGGGCATCGGCTACGCACTCTATGAGACGCGGGAGACCGATCCTTCGAGCGGCCACATCCTGAGCGGCAGCATGGAGGATTACCGCATTCCGGGCATTGCCGACATGCCGAAACTGGACGTGCATTTCGACGAGGCCGGTTTCGAGCATGTGCCGGGTGGCAGCGTCGGCATCGGCGAAGTCGCCACCGTGCCGACCTCGCCCGCGATCGCCAACGCCATCCGCGATGCGATCGGCGTGAGACTGACTGAAATTCCGTTCCGGCCCGATCGTCTGGTGGCCGCGCTGAAAGGGAGGGATGCAGCATGAGTGTCGCCGTCATGACCGCCAATCCCACGCCTGAATTCCGCGCCGGAGGCACCGACTTCAGCGAACGCCGCCGCAGCGGGGTGTCGCAGGGAATGCTGATCGATATCTCGACCAGCGGCGACAAGACGATCAGCTGGGGAGCCGATGGAGCGGCCCGGATCGGCGCGCTCACAACCATCGCCACGATCGCGACCGACGCTCGCATCCTCGCCGCTTATCCCGGCATTGCGGCGAGCGCGCAGGGACTCGCCACGCCACAGGTGCGCAACGTTGCCACGCTCGGCGGCAATCTCGCGCAGCGTTCACGCTGCTGGTATTTCCGCCGGGCCGACATCGATTGCCTGAAGAAAGGCGGCAGCACCTGCCCTGCCCGTTCCGGCAATCATCTCTATGGCGTTGCCTTCGATCTCGGACCGTGCATCGCGCCGCATCCCTCGACCATGGCGGCGGCTCTGCTCGCCTATGATGCGACCATCACCACGGACCGGCGCAGCGGATTGACGATTAGCGGTCTCCTCGGCGACGGCTCGGTCGCGCACGCCGATCATACACTCGCAGCAGGCGAGATGATCAAGAACATTGCGCTTCCTGCTCCGCTCGAGGGCGAGCGCGCTTCCTACAAGCGGGCGATCAGCCGGACCTATGCGGAATGGCCGCTGGTGGAACTCTGCGCCCGCGTCGTGATCGCCGGCGGCAAGTTCGAGCTCGTGCGTCTCGCTGCCGGCGGCGTCGCGCCCGTGCCGCTTCGCCTCACCGCCGTGGAAGTCCAGCTCAGCGGCAAGCTTGCGAATGCGGCTTCGATCGCAGAAGCGGCAAAAGCGGCGAGCTCGGGTGCCAAACCATTGCCGATGACGGCCTACAAGCTCGATCTCCTGCAAGGGCTGGTGCGCGACGTGCTGGAGCGGCTTTCGGGCTGAAGCGCGATGAGATGTGGCTTGATCACGCAACGCCGGAGGTGCGCTCCCTCTCCCGCTTGCGGGAGAGGGTTGGGGAGAGGGTGCTTCCGCAATGGGACAATCCCCAAGAGGAGAAAGCCCTCACCCGCGACTTCGGCGCGACCTCTCCCGCAAGCGGGAGAGGTGAACAAGCCGCGACAATCGAATCAACCTAAAGCCATTTCGCTCTAACTAACCGCCTGAGCGATCTGCCAGCCGCGCGCGGATATCCGGCTTCAGCACCTTGCCAACCTTGGAGCGCGGCAGATCGTCCCAGACTTCGATCTGCTTCGGTGTCTTGACGCTGCCGATCCGCTGCTTGACGAAGGCCGCCAGCGCCGTCGCATCGACGCTCTGGCCGGCACGGGGCTGCACCACGGCAACGATACGCTCACCCCATTTCTCGTCCGGAAGGCCGATCACGGCGCAATCCTGTACCGCCTCATGCGCCCGCAGCGCGTTCTCGACCTCGATCGAATAGACGTTGAACCCGCCGGTGATGATCATGTCCTTGGCGCGATCGACGATGTAGAGGTAGCCATCGTCGTCGATGTAGCCGATGTCGCCGGTGTGGTGCCAGCCATGCGCGGAGGCCTCCGCCGTGGCTTCGGGATTTTTGTAGTAGCCTTCCATCACCAGCGAGCCGCGAACCACGATCTCGCCGCGTGAGCCGGTCGGCAGCAAATTGCCGTCGCCATCCATGATGCCGGCCTGCACCAACGGGCTGATCCGCCCCGCCGAGGCGAGGCGCTCCATCGCGATCGTGCCATCGGCATTGTAATGCTCATCCGGTGCCATCGTCGAGATCATCATCGGCGCTTCAGTCTGACCGAACAACTGCGCCATGGGCCCGATGCGCCGGAGCGCCTCCGCAAGCCGTGCGGCCGAGATCGGTGCCGCGCCGTACCAGAAGCATTGCAGAGACCCGAGCTTCGCCGAGTCGAGCTTGGGATGATCGAGCAGCATGTAGATCAATGTCGGCGGCAGGAAGGTGTGCGTGACATGGTAGCGCTCGATCAATTCGAGGAATTCGGCGATGTCGGGGCGATGCATGATCACGATGCGGCCGCCGAGCGCCATGATCGGGAAACACAGCACACCGGCCGCATGGGTCAACGGCGCGAGCGCGAGATAGACCGGACGACCCTTGAAGGGATAGCCCATCAGCGTCAGTGCCGTCATGGCCTCGATGTTGCGACCCGACAGCATGACTCCCTTCGGCTTTCCGGTGGTGCCGCCGGTGCCGGGAAGCATCGCGAGATCGTCGACCGTCTCGCGTTGATATCGGTCGGCGGACAGGCCCGCGAGCCAGCCGTCGAACGAGGGCGCGAAGGGCAACTCGGCATCGAGGCAGACGAGGACACGCAGCTTCGGCAGCTCTGCACGCACCGCCTCGACCATCGGCGCGAAGCTCGAGTGAAACAGCAGCAGGCTGCAGTCGAATTGGTCGAGGATGAGCCGGTTCTCGGCCGCCTCGTTGCGCGGATTGATCGGGCACCAAACCGAGCCCGCGCGGGAAATCCCGAACACGCATGCAAACGCGACCGGATCGTTGCCGGAAAGGATTGCGACCTTCTCGCCGGCAGCAATACCCGATCGCGCGAGCCCGCGCGTGACGCGATAGCTCAGCAACTGCACCTCGCGGTAGCTGAGATCGCGCCCGTCCATGGTCAGGCACGGCGCATCGGGGCCGAGCGAGGCACCTTTGTCGAGGTAATCGATGAAGCGCATGATCAATCCCGGAAGCAGCTGGCGGGTGGCGCGCGGCCGCGCCACCCGTGATCTTGCTCAGTCGTGCACGGTGAGGATCGGTCTGCTGACCAGCCCGAAGCTGCGCAGCTGGCCGAGCAGCTCGTGATGACCGAACGCCTGGCAACCGGAGGCGAAACCCACGCGCTTGGGCGGCTGCTGCAGCAGATGCGCCGCGGCATAGGCCTGCAACAAGCCGGTCTGCTTGTAATTGCTGTTGCCGTTGATGACGCAGTGCGCGCGCCCGAGCGGGCCAGAGGCATGCACCGAATCCAGCGACTTGTTGACGCGCGGGTTCTCGCGCGGCGGCATGGTGTTCATCACGCCGGCGGCGGTCTGCGCCAAAGCAGTGTAGCGGTCGTCGGGGTTCATGTTCTTGGTCGCGTCCAGCGCGGCGGCGACGATCTGCGGCACGCCCAGCATCAGCGCGCGGTTGAACACGCCGCCCAGCACCTTCACGTTGGCCACGCGCGGATCGCGCTTGAACCACACCGGGTGCGAGGTGCCGCCCCAGGGCAGCGCCAGTGCGAGCTCATGCTGGCCGGGGATGGCGAGGTTGTAGAGGCCGGCATCCGCCTGATGCTCGACATACTTGTTCTGCTCCAGATAGTAGGCCTTTGCCATCGCGGCGTTGACCAGGATGGTCTGCGTCGAGGCGATGGTCGGGCTACCGCCCCAGAACACGGCGATATCTAGCGTATCGAGGCCGGGCGTCTCCAGGCACAGCTGCGCGGCGATCTCGCCGGTGGTGTACATCTGCGCGATGCCCGGCGCGAGCAGCAGGCCGGCATTGGCGAACTTCGTACCCCATTCCTGCTCGAGCGTGATCAGCCAGTCCTGCTCGCCGGTCGTGTCGGTGTAGTGGCATCGGGACGCCCAACAGGCCTGCACCACCTCGGCGCCGAACCTGGCGAACGGACCCACGGTGTTGAGCACCACCGAGGCACCGTTGAACAACTCCGTCAGTGCGCTCACGGTGTGCGGCACTTCCACCACCTCGTAGTCGGCGGTCTCGATACCGGCCACGTTCGCCTTCATTGCGGCGTTGAGCTTCTCCGCGCTGCGCCCCGCGGCGATGAAGGGGATGTTGTACTCGCGTAAGTATTCGCAGACCAGGCGGCCGGTGTAGCCGGACGCGCCATAGACGATGACGGGCTTCTTCGCGCTCATTGTCGTTCCTCCGAAATGTTCGTTGTCGGGTTTGCAGCTCACATTCCCATGCCGCCATCGACCGGCAGTCCGATGCCGGTGATGAAGCGGGCTTCGTTCGAGCACAGGAACACCGCAGCATTGGCGATGTCGCCGACCTCCGCGAGCTTGCCGAGCGGCGTCTGCTCCACCACCGAGCCGACCGCGGCGTTGACGTCGGGCGCGAGACCGATCTTGACGATGTCGTTGGCCAGCTGCAGGCCCATGTCGGTCGGGATCAAGCCAGGATAGATGCAGTTGACGCGGACGCCATAACCGAGCTTGCCGGCCTCCATCGCAGCGACCCGTGTCATGCGATCGACCGCAGATTTGGTGCCGGAATAGACCGCGATGCTCGGGAAGGCGATCGTCGCCGCGACAGACGCGATGTTGACGACCGCGCCGCCTTTGCCCGCCGCTCCGCCCGGCCGCATCGCGCGGAAGGCGTGCTTCATGCCGAGCACGGTGCCGACGATGTTGACGTCGCACATCCGCCGCGCATCCTCGGCCCTGATCTCGCTGACCAGCGACGTGATCTCGATGCCGGCATTGTTGATGAGGATGTCGTAGCCGCCGAGGGTGGCGACCGTCGCAGCAGTCGCTTTCTCCCACTGCGCATCGTCGGCGACATCGAGATGCACGAAGCCGGTCTTCACTCCGAGCCTGGCGATCTCGCCGGCGCTATCCTTGCCGACGTCATCGAGAATGTCGCCGATCATGACCGCCGCACCGGAGCGCGCCAGTGCTTCTGCAATAGCCGCTCCTATCCCGCGGGCTCCGCCGGTGACCAGGGCTTTGCGGCCATCAAGACTCTTCTCACTCATCGCACGTCCTCCCTTGGCTTGGACTGATCTGTTGGACTGATCTGTTCGCTGATGATCGGTGCGTGCTGGGTTGGCAGCACGGTGCCGGCGCGGTTGCGCAACGGCATGCGAGTCCGTTCCGGCGGCGCGGCGCCGGCGAGTGCATTTCCTCCATTTGCTGACGTCTTGACGACTGTCCAAATTTCTTGGCGCGCACACTCCTCCCGGAACTTGACAGTTGTCAAGGACAAAATTTGACAGTTGTCAAAGAGGATGGTCTGTAGACGATGACCGACGACGTGATCGTGGTGACCAAGAGACGGGAGACAGCGCGACGATGGCGCGGCAAGCGACAGGAGCGGCGAAGCGAGAGGCCGTGGCGGAGATCGTGCGAGACGACAAGTTCAACGCGCGACGCATCGAGCTTGCCGAGGCCGCGCTCGAAACGCTTGGAGAGCTCGGCTTCGCCCGGACCAGCCTGCGGGAGATCGCGCAGAACTCGGCGTTCACGCACGGCGTGTTCCACTATTATTTCAGCGACAAGCTCGACCTGATCTGCTGCTGCGTTCGCCACTACAAGGCCAAGTGCGTGACGCGCTATGACGAGGTCGTCGCGACAGCGACGAGCCGCGACGAATTGACGGAGGGCTTCCTCGCCAAGCTCGCAGCAACGCTGCAGAACGAAGCCCGCATGCACCGGCTTTGGTACGATTTGCGCTCGCAGGCGATGTTCGAGGCGGCGTTTCGCAAGGATGTCCTCGAGATCGACAAGAGCCTGGAAGCGATGATCTGGCGCATTGCCTCGCGCTATGCCGAGCTCGGCGGCAAGCGGCCGGCGTCGTCGCCAGGCGCGCTCTACGCGCTGTTCGACGGTCTGTTCCAGAGTGCGCTGCTCAAGCACCTCGCGGGTGACAAGAGGGCGGTCCCCGAACTGCTCGACGAAGTCCGGCGCCTGCTGCCGACGGTCTGCTGAAGCGCGGAAGCGGCGCCCCCGAAGTCGTCGCCGCACGAGACCTGCACGTTAGCGCCATCCAAATTGATCGTCCGTCTCGAAACTGCTTAGATGCGGCATGCCGCCGAAAGTCGAACGTCTGCCCAAGCAGCAATTGTGGTTTCCGGCCGGGCGCTATTTTCTGCGCACCATCAAGCGCGATGACGCCTCGCAGCGCTGGGCGGACTGGTTGTCCGATCCCTGGACGGTGCATGTCCTCAACACGTCACCGCGCGCGATGACCAAGGCGGAGATCGCCGACTACATCAAATCCTTCGATCAGCGCGAACGGCTCCTGCTCGGGATATTCGAGCGTGGCAGCCGCATCCATGTCGGCTTCATCCGCCTCGACATCAACGCGGCGGCGAGCGAGGCGCTCGTCAGCGCCGTGATCGGAGAAAAGGAGCACCGCAATGCCGGAGCGACGGTGAACACCTTCATTCCGCTGCTCAGGTTCGTGTTCGACGATCTCAAGCTGAGCCGCATCCGCGCGTTCGTGCTGGAGCGCAATCAGACGACCATTCAATATCTGTCCAAGCTCGGATGGACGCTCGAGCCCGAACCCGAAAAACCGGTGCGATCGCATACGGATGGATCGCTTCTGGTATTGCGTCGGATGATCTGGCACCGGCCCGGTTTCCAGGCCTGGTTGAAGAGCCCGATCGGGCAGCGGATCGTGAATCGCATGGAAGCGGCGCGAGGTTGAGCCCCGGCCGCTCCCTTTGTCTGCTTAAGCGATCAATCAGTACTTCGCGACGACGGGTGACCCGCCGAACCGATAGTTGATACCTACCTTCACGATATCGATGTCCTGACGAATATCGATCAACGCGGTGGTGGCGGCGGCTGGATTGGCGAATCCCACGCGCTTGCTGTCGAAGCCGTAGTGAGTGTACTCGACCAAGGCCGACCAGTTCGGGGCGAAGGCCCACTCGACACCGGCACCTGCCACCCAGCCGACACGATCGGCGCTGGCGCTTGAATTGCAGGGCTCAAAAACGAGGAATCCCACACCGGGACAAAAGAAGCCGCCAATCGACGAGAAATTGTTCAGATTGTATCGGTCATGCGCAAACCCGACGCCGCCCTTGCCATAAACGAGCAAGCGATCCCATGTGTAGCCGACCCGACCCGTGACGCTGGCGACCCAGTCGGTGCGGCTCGATAGAGTGGCGGGCGCGCCGGTCTTTCCGGCGAAGAAGGGATCGTTGGCGGTGCCGTGAAGATCGGTGGCCGTGAAATCGCCGGCAATCCCGAGCACCCAATTGCTGGCAAATTGGTAGTCGCAACCTACCTGAACGCCTCCTACAATTCCGACGTCTCCGTTCACCCCAATGCGATCACCAGGCACACTGCCTATAGTCATTGCAGGCGAGATGACCGCCCCCGTTCCGATGCCGGGATCCGTGAAGCCCGTTCGGCTCGCACCGCCGCCGACATGACCCCCGACATAGCAGCCGGTCCAACTGAAAGGCACGGCCGCCGCAACCGGCGCTTTCGTGTAGGGACGAGCTCCCAGATCGGCACCTTGAGCGGAGCCTGCGACAATCAGAGCCGACGTCGCCAGCAGCAGTCGTTTCATTCGTCACCCCCGAAGCAATCAGCGATAGAAATCTCCGGTAAGGTACATCGGCCGGCCTCCGCGCGCTGTATTCGAGGAGCAACACTCCGATACATTTGGTACTTCGATACTGTTTGATCACAACGCGCCGCAACACGGCGCCTTAGGCTTAATGACGGCGCTCCAGGCTGAACTATCCGATCGTCGGATGGCTTCGCACCGGCGCGGCTGAGTTCAGGTCACGCCCCTGCCTCACCGCCCCGCCGGCATCAGCGCCCGCATGATCTCCGGCTTCCAGCTTTGACGCGCGCTGTCGAAGGCTGCGAAATCATGATCGAATTGCCAATAGGCCCAGGCCCAGCCGAGCCGCTCCGCGCTTCGCGCCACGAACGACAGATATCTCGTCCGTGCTTCGGCTGGCGCGGCCTCGTACACGCCGAACTCACCGAGATAGATCGGACGCTTTTCCCGTTCGGACCAGGACCGGATCTTGTCGAAATCGGCGCGCGCCTTCCGTTCGTCCTCCGGCGTGCCCCAATCGAGCGGGCCTATTTGCGAGAACGTCGGCGACCACGGTGCGCCCTGATGGGTGAAACGGATCGGCGCGTAATAGTGGAACGTGACGATGATGTTTCGGTCATCTGACGGCAGGACCAGGTCCTCGACGGGCATCTCGTCGACGTTGAGAACCGCGGCGATCACGGGCCGCCGGGGGTTGGTGGCGCGGATGATGCCGAGACATTCGTTCAGAAGGGCGTTCCAGGCGGCGGACGTCATCTGCCCGCCCGGCTCATTGAGCACCTCGAAGACGAGCCTCGGATATTTTCCGGCATAGCGCGCGGCGATTTGCGTCCAGAACGCTTTCAGCTTCCCGGCGCACGCGGAGACGTCGCGCTGACAGATATGGGTATCGTGCTCGTCCAGGATGGGGATGAGATTTCGGGCGAGCACCTCCTCGATCACGGCATCGAGCCGCCTCAAGACGATCTCATCCAGCGCATTCTCCGGGTCCATGAACTTGAAGCCGAAGAAATTGATCCGGACGTGCGAGAACCCGGCGCGCCTGATCGCGGTGAGGTTGTCCAGACGAAATGGCGCGTTCCGGCCTCCCTCCCAAATGCCGTCATAGCCGAGGATGTTGATGCCGCGCCCCAATTTTGGGGTAGCGGACGCGGCCTGTCCGGCGGCCTCTGCCGGGGAGCAGATAGCAAGCACGGAGAGCGCGAAGGCGAGACCGAAAATCACAGCCCAGCGGACGCAGATGGCATTCATCCTGCCTGCCCCATCATTGCTGCAGGCCTTGCTGTGGCACCGGCCTGCACACCGCGAAGAAGAATGCGACGAGCAGCACCGAGGTGAACATGGTCGAGCGAAGGAACATCGTCTCCGTGAAATTCGATTGAAAGCTGAGGACGACGAATCCGATGATGAGAGCGCAGTGGCGACGATCGATCGACCGCGTGTCGATCAGGTACAGGACCTTTTCCGAGAACAGATAGACGCTCGCTACGAACAGCACGTATCCCAGGAATCCGGTTTCCATTGCCACCGCGATATAGCCGCTATGATAATTGTCCAGCACCCAGCCGTGGTTCTGGTTGAAATAGTCGTAAATCGCAGGGCGCGTCCAGAACCCGTTGATGCCGAAGCCCAGCAGCGGCGCATCGTCGAAATGGCCGATGGCGTACTGCCAGATGAAGGTCCGCTCGGTCAGATTGATGGTCGATTCGCCGAGATGGATGGAATCGTACCCGGTGACATAGAAATACAGGATCAGCAGCGCAGCCAGGATGCACATGACGACCGGCAGCACCGCGTAAATCCTCATGCAGCGGATCGACCATAGCGAGGTCATGAGCAGTGCACCGGCGGCAATTGCAACGGCACCGGCACCACGGGATTCCGAGGCGATGACGCATGTCGATGCCAGGAGAAACGTCAGCAGAAAAACTGTCCAGCCCTGGCCCGTCATCTTCTGATAGCAGGCAAAGAACATCAGATAGGCGCTGATGAAACCGAGGGTCTGCTTCGATTCGTAGATTCCCTGCCACTGGCCGTTGTGCATCCAGCTCTGATCGACGCCGATCTCGGGCACGAAAACCGCGCACAGGGCCGAGGCGGCGACCAAGATGAAGAGTCCCAGCGCCGTCGCTCCGACGATCTCGTCGATGTCGATCCGCGTGATCAGGCAGTACGCACCAAAGGTCGTCATCACGAGGGCCGCGCTCTTCATGATCGCCGCGGTGGCGAGGCCGGTCCAGAGCACAGAAACAGCGGCGAGAGCATAGAATGCGACCAGCGCGATGAAATCGGGATTTGGCTGCACGCGCAGGCAGGGTCGCACGAAGGCACTGGCGTAGATCAGGATGACCCACATCAGAAGCGCAACGGCCTGTTGCACGAAGCTCCATTCTGCGGGAAGCAGCGCGGGGTTGAAGACACCCATCGACGCGATCACATTGACGGTGATCGAGCCACGCATCACGATTCTGGCGAGCTTTTCCACGCCGACGCCGGGCGCTTGCCAGATCGCTCTGTCGTCCTCCTCGGAATCGTGCAGGCTGGTCATGAGCTGACCGCCTGACGCGCGGCAAATCTTGCCTCACCGCGCACCACGGGCGCCTTCGCACGCGCGCCTGCCGCGGGCATCGGCCGGTCGAGGCCTGATTCCCAGGGCCGTTCTCCCGCCGCGGCCGCGAGGCGCAACGGCGTCATTCCATTCCCAGTCACGTCCGCTCAGTCCACGGCTTCGAACGGCTCTCAGCGGATGTTGGCGCCGCCCAATGTGCCGTGCGTCTCAGGCGGGAAGATTGTCCTACCTTCTACCTTTGAGATCAAGGTGGCATGACGGGACGCTGCCCTCACAATCAGGTGCGAGGGACGATCGGGCCCTTGCCGGGTGGGAAGGACGGAAGGTTACGCCGCCGTTGCCGGCGGCAGCGCCAGCACGGAATAGATCGCCTGCGCATCGCGCGAGGCGCGGAGCTTCTTGGCGATGTCCTGGTCGCGCAGCAGGCGGGCGATGCGGGCGAGCGCCTTGAGGTGATCGGCGCCGGCGCCTTCAGGGGCGAGCAGCAGGAAGACGAGATCGACCGGCTGGCCGTCCATCGCCTCGAAGTCGATCGGACGATCGAGCCGCGCGAACAGGCCGAAGATCTTCTCCAGCTTGGGCAGCTTGCCGTGCGGAATGGCGACGCCATAGCCGACCGCGGTGGTGCCGAGCTTCTCCCGCTGCAGCAGCACCTCGAACACCGAGCGCTCGTTCTGCCCGGTCAGCTCGGCGGCCTTGGCCGCCAGCTCCTGCAGCGCCTGCTTCTTGCTGTTGACTTTCAATGCCGGGAGAATCGCCTCGGGTGCGACCAGATCGGTAATCGGCATGGAAGCTTTCCGAGGTGAATTAAACCGTCAGGTTCCGATTTGGCCAGCTTGATAGACCAAGCTCGGCCGGCGTCAATAACATGAAGCAGGAGGCGGACTTAGCCCCGATCCAGATGTGGGGGGCTTCTACTCCAACGCAATCCCGGTGCCAACTCCCGCGTGCGGCTTTGCCCCCGTCATTGTTAAGGGCCGGGATGGTACGGGCGCCGGCTGGCGGGCCTAGCCACCGCCCTGGCCGTCCACCTTGGCTCCCGGCGGGTCGATCCAACCCACATTGCCGTCCGCCCTGCGGTAAATGATGTTCACCCGACCGGACGAGCCATGCTGGAATACCAGGCAGGGTGCCCCGCTGAGATCGAGTTCCATGACGGCTTCGCTGACCGAGAGCCGCTTCAGCGACGTGGTTTGCTCCGCGATGATGACGGGGCTGTAGCCGGCGACTTCCTCTTCGCCCTCTCCGGGCGCTTCCAGCACATAGCTGGTGGCGTCGAGCGCAGCCATCGCCTCGGAGGCGGCATGGGCCTTGCGCGCGGAGCGGTCCTTGAGCCGGTTCTTGTAGCGCCGCAGCCGCTTCTCGATCATCACCAGCGCCTGGTCGGCACTGGCATAGGCATCCGGTGCGTTCGAATCGGCTTCCAGCGTGATTCCCGAATCGAGATGCAGGGCGCAATCGGTGCGAAAGCCGAAGCCGTCCTTGCTCAGCGTGATGTGGCCGGAATAATTGCCGTCGAAATATTTGCGCAGCACCTCGTCGGTGCGGTCGGCAACGCGGCCGCGCAGCGCCTCGCCGACGCTGATGCTCTTTCCCGAGATTCTGAGAGTCATGTGATGCCTCGCTTGGTTGGTGCCCAGCTTGGATCGGTCTCGATGGGGCATCGAGAGTAGCGCGATTTGGCGCCAGCGCAATCAGGCCGGTTCGGGATTGCGGGAGCGATCGGACAAGGCGGTAGAGAGGACGTTACCAAGAGCGCTCTGCTTGTCGCGGCGGCGTTGCACCGAGGAAGGTATGCGCATGGCTTCGCGGTACTTCGCGACCGTGCGGCGGGCAATATCAATGCCCGAGGCGCGCAAGCGTTCCACGATGGTGTCGTCCGACAGGATCGCGGAGGGCTCCTCCGAATCGATCAGCTGCTTGATGTGGTGACGCACCGCTTCCGCCGAATGCGCTTCGCCCCCGTCGGCCGAGGCGATCGAGGCCGTGAAGAAATATTTCAGCTCGAACGTGCCGCGGTTGGTCGCCATGTATTTGTTGGCGGTGACACGCGACACCGTGGATTCGTGCATCTGGATGGCGTCGGCGACGGCCTTCAGATTGAGCGGGCGCAAATGGGCGACACCGTGGGTGAAGAACCCGTCCTGCTGGCGCACGATCTCGGTCGCCACTTTCAGGATGGTGCGGGCGCGCTGGTCGAGCGCGCGCACGAGCCAGGTCGCGTTCTGCAACGCATCGGTGAAATAGGACTTGTCGCCGTCCTTGCCGATCTTCTTCGACAGCTCGGAATAATAAGTCTGGTTGACCAGCACGCGCGGCAAGGTGTCGCTGTTGAGCTCGACATGCCAGCCGCCGTCGGGACCCGGGCGGACATAGACGTCGGGCACCATGGTCTGCAGGCGCGCCGAGCCGAACTTCATGCCGGGCTTGGGATTGAGGCGGCGGATCTCGCCGATCATGTCGGCGATGTCCTCGTCGTCGACGCCGCAGATCTTGCGAAGAGCCGCGATGTCGCGCTTGGCGAGCAGATCGAGATGCTCGACCAGCGCCTGCATCGCGGGGTCGTAGCGGTCGAGCTCGCGCAGCTGGATCGCCAGGCATTCGCTTAAGGAACGCGCGCAGACCCCGGGCGGATCGAATTTTTGCAGCACGGCGAGGACGCTTTCGACCTCGGCTTGCGACGCGCCGAGACGCTCGGCGGCTTGGCCGAGATCGGGCGGCAGATAGCCGGCCTCGTCGACGAGGTCGATCAGGTACTGGCCGATCATGCGTTGCGCGGGCGCGGTGAAGGCAACCGAGAGCTGCTCGGCGAGATGGCCCGACAAGGTCGTCTCGGCCGCGACGAAAGCTTCGAGATTGTAGTCTTCGTCACCGGAGGCGCCGCCGCCCCATTCGGTATAGGTCGTCGGCGCGGCATCCTGCGCGTTGCGCGCGGCCGCCTCGGCCGGCTCCTCGGAGAAGACGTTGTCGAGGCCGGTGTCCAGGGTCTGCTCGATCTCGGCGCGGGTGCCGAGATCCTTGCTCATCCATTCTTCCTGGCCCGGCTCGAAGCCTTCCGCGCTGCCGCCGAAGCCGTCCTCGCCCGAACCGTCGTTCTGGCCGTCGGAATCGCCGTAATTGGCCGCCTCGGCCGAAGCTTCGCCCGCGGGGGCCTCGTCACTGGCGCGTTCCAGCAGCGGGTTTCGCTCGAGCTCCTCCTCCACGAAGGTCGTGAGATCGAGATTGGACAATTGCAGCAGCTTGATCGCCTGCATCAGCTGCGGCGTCATGACCAGCGACTGCGATTGCCGGAACTCTAATCTCTGCGTAAGCGCCATGAAGCAAGAACCGATCCCAAAAGTTGGTCCGATTTTTGCTTATCCTAGTCTCAGCCCGATGTACACGGCTTGACGAATTGGAAAAAAGGGCTAGAGGCGGAATTCCTCGCCAAGGTAAAGGCGGCGCACGTCCGGATCGGCAACGATCTCATCCGGGGTTCCCTCGGTCAAGATTTCCCCGGCATAGACGATATAGGCACGGTCGGTGAGGCCGAGCGTCTCGCGGACATTGTGGTCGGTAATCAGCACGCCGATGCCGCGATTGGTGAGATGGCGGACGAGGTCCTGGATGTCGCCGACCGCGATCGGGTCGATGCCGGCGAAGGGCTCGTCGAGCAGCATGTAGTTCGGCCGCGTCGCCAGCGCGCGCGCGATTTCGACGCGGCGACGCTCGCCGCCGGACAGCGCGATCGACGGTGATTTCCGTAAGCGCGTGATGTTGAACTCGTCGAGCAGCGAGTCGAGCTGCTGCTCGCGCTTCTTGCGCGAGGGCTCGACCACTTCGAGCACGGCGCGGATGTTCTGCTCGACGGTGAGGCCGCGGAAGATCGAGGCTTCCTGCGGCAGATAGCCGATGCCGAGCCGCGCGCGCTGATACATCGGCAGCTTGGTGACGTCGTGGCCGTCGAGCTCGATCGCGCCGCGATCGGCCTTGATCAGGCCGGTGATCATGTAGAACACGGTGGTCTTGCCGGCGCCGTTCGGGCCGAGCAGGCCGACGGCCTCGCCGCGACGCACATAGATGCTGACGCCGCGCACCACCTGGCGGCTGCCGAAGGCCTTTTCCACACTATGCACAGCCAGGAATCCGGGCCGCTTCAACAGCTGCGGCGCGCCGGCACCGTTGGACCTGGCGGCCGTTCGGACGGGATGAACCGCCTGCGGACGCGGCTCGGCCTGATAGTCGGCCTCGTAGTCGCCCGTGTAGTCACCTTGGAACTGGTCGGGCCCGCGGGGCTGGTCGCGGGCAATCGGCGTGTCCCTGACGGGACTGGGCACGAGGCCGCCGACGCTGTCCCCGAGCGCAGTGATGTCCTGACGCGCAAATCCTGGCCGGCCGCGCTTGGCGGGGCGCCGACGGAACATGCTGAAGAGATCGACCATCCCCGCCTTCTAGCCTTTGGCGTCGTCTTGCGCGAAATCCGCGCGATCTGTCGCGCCAGCCTGAGCGATTGGCCGACGCAGCATGGGTGAAGGAATGTCTCATGCCCAGTGAAACACGCCCGAAAAGCGGCGGACCCCGCTTCGAAAGCCCTGCGCGCTAGATACAGGCTCGCCGGGCAGGCTTCAACCCTCGGTTCGGCCGCATCCGAACCAAGCCGTTGAATTCATTTTGGTTTACTTGCACCGGGTAACTGCAAAGGCGGCGCGCCGCCGGGCTTGCCCGAACCGCAATCGTTGCTGGAGCCCTGCGGCAGCAGGACCTGAACCCGACCGCTGTCGGATTCCACACGTGACACGCCGGTCGTCATATCGACAGTCAGCCGATCGCCCCGCATGACGTTCTTGCACTGGGTCATGACGACTTGGCCCGAGCCCCCGCCGAACATGGTGATCAGGTTGGTCTTGGTGTCGAACACGGCGGTCTCGCCCGTCACCACCTGGTCCTTCTGGGTGACAACGACATTGCCACGCGCCTCAAGCCGCTTGATCGAGGAGCTGCCGCCCGGCCCCGGCTGCGCCGACTGCATCGGCGCCGATTTCGCGCCCTTCGCCGCGGGCTGCGGCGCGGCCGGCTTGTCGCC
The DNA here is from genome assembly GCF_020193935.1 of Bradyrhizobium sp. NBAIM08. Taxonomy (NCBI): domain Bacteria; kingdom Pseudomonadati; phylum Pseudomonadota; class Alphaproteobacteria; order Hyphomicrobiales; family Nitrobacteraceae; genus Bradyrhizobium; species Bradyrhizobium sp. NBAIM08. Next base: position 119,108 of record NZ_JADYVR010000008.1, read on the forward strand.
CCCGGAGTCATAGAACACCACCAGCGTCTTCGAGGTCATGGTGGTGTCGCCCTGCACGACCTTCACGTTGCCGGAGAAGGTCGCCTCCTTCTTCTTGTCGCGCATCTCGAGCGCGGCGGCTTCGATCTGGATCGGCTGATCGCGGTTCTGCGAAAAGCCCTGCATCGCGTTGGGCACGCCCTGCATCGTGCTCTGAGCAAGGGCCGCCCCCGTGGCGAGCAGCGCGAGGCCGATAGCGAGCGCGGCCTTGCTGACAAAAGCGTCGCGCGGAAAACAGGTCATCATGAAATCATTTCGAATTGGCAGACTTGTTCTGAGGCGTGCGTGTCTTCGTCGGTGCCGGCTCGGGCGGTGGCGGCTGCGTTGCGGCGGGCTCGTCGAGCTTGTCGAGGTGCATCACCACATTGCCCTCGAAGCGGATGACTTCGCCGCCTTCAGTAATTCGCAGGCGATCCGCGCTCAGCGTGCCGTTGGTCAGCTTGACGTCGACGCGCTCGTCCGAGGAGACCGTGCCCTTGCCCATGTCGACGAAGGCCGAGTTCAGCCGCGCCTCATAGCCGGTCGAGGTGCGCAGCAAGATGTCCTTGCGCAGGTCGAGCTGCTGCTGCTTGTTGTCGAAGCGGCCGGTGCGGGCATCGAGGAACAGCGTCGACTTGTCCTCCATCAGCACTTTCGCACGCAGGTCATTGAGATCGACATGATCGGGATCGGTGATGTCCTGCGTCGCGGTCTTGGCCCAGAGCTCGTAGGGCCGCTGGTCCGGCGTGTAACCGGCGAGGTGCGGCGATTCCATCGTGATCTTGGTGCCCGACACCACCAGATTTCCGGAGTCGAGCGGCAGCTTCGGCATCAGGATGCGGAACGGATTGAAGATCGAAACGCCGACGATGACAGCCATGGACAGCAGCACCGCACCGGGGACTGCGATGCGCAGAATCCGCACCAGGCGGCTGTGGCGCGCCGCGCTGGCGAACTTCGCCGCAAGGGCGGCGTCGTAGGCGGGGTTCTGAGCCGAGTTCACCGGGGTTCCTACTTACCTGTCTCCTGACGGATTGCTCGCCGTGTCCGGTCGAGGGGGCACGCCATTCTATCCGGCGCCGCCCAAATATGCAGCCGGCGACAGGCCGTTACGAAAGTGTCCGAAACGGGGCGGCAGGGTCAGGCTAACCGCCGCGCGGGGGCGTTCAGGAGTGCGCGAAAATGTCCTCCTCCGCCCAGCCCTGGAGGTCGAGCAGAGCGCGGGTCGGCAGGAAGTCGAAACAGGCCTGCGCCAGCTGGCTGCGGCCTTCCCGCACCAGCATGGCGTCCAGCCGCTCGCGCAAGGCATGCAGATGCAGCACGTCGGAGGCGGCGTAGGCGAGCTGCGGCTCGGTCAGGCTGTCGGAACCCCAGTCACTGGACTGCTGCTGCTTGGAAAGGTCGATGTTGAGTACCTCGCGGACGAGGTCCTTGAGGCCGTGGCGGTCGGTGTAGGTGCGGGTCAGGCGGGAGGCAATCTTGGTGCAATAAATCGGCCCGGTCATCACGCCGAAGGTCTGGTACAGCACCGCGATATCGAACCGCGCGAAGTGGAAGATCTTCGTGACCGCCGGATTGGCCAGCAGCGCCTTCAGGTTCGGCGCGTCGGTGTGGCCCTTGGGGATCTGCACCACGTCGGCGCTGCCGTCGCCGGGCGAGAGCTGCACCACGCAGAGCCGGTCGCGGTGCGGGTTCAGCCCCATGGTCTCGGTGTCGATCGCGACCGCTCCGGTGTAGCGGGACAGGTCGGGCAGGTCGCCGCGGTGCAGGCGTACGGTCATGAAACCCTCGGGTCGAATCGGTGCGTCGATATCATAGGCTAGAGCATGATCCGGAAAAGTGTGCAGCGGTTTTCCGAAAAGATCATGCTCAATCAATAACCTAAAGCGCGATGACGATTCATCTTAATCGCATCGCGCTTTAGTCGAATGGATCGCGATGTAGCCAGTCGCAGCAGGTCACGCAAGCGGCCGTGACCTTACAGCCGGTCAGATCGCAGCGAGCATGATGCAGATCATCGCCGCGACTGCGGTGCGGCTGGGGCCGTCCCGGAACGCGTACAGGATCGGATCGTCCGGCATCTCGCGGCGATGCGCCATCATCAGCGCACGGCCGAACCAGTACAGCAGCAGCGGCGTGAGCAGCCACAGCATCCAGGGGCGGCTGTAGAGCGGCGTCACCGCCGAGGACGAGACGTAGAGCGAGAACACGGTCACCGCATTCATGGCGCTTGCCGCCGCCATCGCGGCGATGACGTTAAGGTCGGTGACGCGATAGTCGCGGTTGGAGGGATCGGCGAGGCCCACGCTCTCGCGCATGCTGAGCTCGCTGAAGCGCTTGATCAGGGCGAGCGAGGTGAACACGAACAGCGAGAAGATCAACAGCCATTCCGACAGCACCACGCCGACGCCGACCGCGCCGGCGACGATGCGAAGCGTGTAGAGGCCGGCGAGCGTGACGATGTCGACCAGCATCTTGCGCTTGAGCACGAGCGAATAGGCGATCGTGGTGGCGAGATAGAGGCCGAGCACGCCGAGAAACAGCGGCGAGATACAGAGGCTGGCGGCAAGCGCGAACAACCACAATGCAGGAATGACCGACAGCGCCGACGAGATCGGCAAATCGCCGGCTGCGAGCGCGCGGTGGCGCTTGCTCGGATGCTGCCGGTCGGCGGCGAGATCGAGCAGATCGTTCATCAGATAGGCGCCCGAGGCGCAGGCCGAGAACGCCAGGAATGCGAGCAGCGCGTAGCCGAGCGTCGAAAGGTTCAGCTGATGCGCCGTGAGCGCAGGCACGAACACCAGCGTGTTCTTGGCGTATTGATGGACCCGCAGCGCCTTCACCCAGGTGGCGAGGCCGGCTCTACGGACCTCGCGATTTTCGATGCGCGTGATGGAGGCACAATCGAACGGCACGCGCCCCGCCGCGAGATCGGCGTGCGTGACGACGCCATCGAAGCCGAGATGCGCTGAGATCGCCGCGGCATGAGCGGCGAGCCGATCCGCGACGAGATAGATCTTCTCACCGCGCGCCCGTGCCGCCAGCGCCCGGTTCATCACATCGGAATCATAGGGCAGATGGGCGTAGTCGATCTCGGCTCGCGCCAGGATCGCCGTGAGCGCCGCCATCCCCGCCCGTCCGCCCGCACCGAAGCGCGCCAGCATGCGGCCGGGGCTGGAGAACAGCGCCTCCATCAGCAGCTCGGAACGCAGCAGCGCGCCTTCGAGGTCGATGACGAGGGTCCGGGCCGCCGACGGCTCGGACAGGCCAGGATCATACTGGGAGGCACGCTGCTCCATCCGAAAACGCTCTGACTTGCCGTGACATGACCGGCATTCGGCCGGGGGAGCAGGAAATTGGACGGCCAACCCTATGGGAACATTCACTAAAGGCGGCTTAATTCACCTGGAGAGATGGGGGCGGCTTCCGCCCGAGGCGCTGTTGCCCGGATCCCACAATCCGGCGCGAGCTTCCTGTACCGTCAGAACTTTTGCTTCGCGCGCCGTGGATATCGTCCCGGCCCACCCTATCTGCCAATTTCCCTCCCCGGGGGTCCCACCCTGGATCAGGTGCCATGACCGAACCAACGCTCGCTGCGCCGATCGACGACCAGCGTCCGCGCGGATTTTCGCGCTACCAGGCGCTCCTCATCGCGCTGCTGGCGCTGACGCAGTTCACGATCATCCTCGATTTCATCATCATGTCGCCGCTCGGCGCTATCCTGATGCCCGCGCTCGGCATCACGGCGGGGCAGTTCGGCGTTGCCGTATCGGCCTACGCGTTCAGTGCGGGACTATCGGGCATCCTCGCCGCCGGCTTTGCCGATCGTTTCGATCGCAAGCGCCTCCTGCTGTTCTTCTATGTCGGCTTCACGCTGGGGACGCTGCTGTGCGCGGTGGCGCCGAACTACCATGTGCTGCTGATCGGCCGGATCGTGACCGGATTGTTCGGCGGCGTGATCGGCGCGGTCGTGCTCGCCATCATCACCGACCTGTTCTCGTTGCAGATGCGCGGCCGCGTGATGGGAATCATCCAGACGGCGTTCGCCGCCAGCCAGGTGCTCGGCATTCCCGCCGGCCTGTTTCTCGCCAATCACTGGAGCTGGCATGTCTGCTTCATCGCCATCGTGGTGCTGTCGATCGTGACGATCGCCATCATCGCCTTTGCCATGGAGCCGGTCGACGCGCATCTGAAGCTGAAGCAGGACAGAAACCCGTTCCGCCATCTGGTCGCGACGGTCGGTGAGCCGCGCTACACGCTCGCCTTCGCCGTCACGACGCTGCTGGCGACCGGCGGCTACATGCTGATGCCGTTCTCCAGCGCCTACACCGTGCACAATCTCGGCATCGACATCACGCATCTGCCGACGATCTATCTCGTCTCCGGCCTGTTCAGCATCGTCACGGGACCGCTGGTCGGCCGCGCCAGCGACGCGTTCGGCAAATATCCGACCTTCGTGTTCGGCTGCGCCATGACCGTCCTCATGGTGCTGATCTACACCCATCTCGGCCACGTCTCGCTCGCGACGGCAATCATCGTCAACGTGCTGATGTTCGTCGGCATCTTCTCGCGCATGATCCCCTCGCAGGCGCTGATGTCGGCGATCCCGGAGCCCGGCCAGCGCGGCTCGTTCAGCGCGGTCAGCGCCTCGCTCCAGCAACTGTCCGGCGGGCTCGGCTCGGTGCTCGCCAGCGCGATCATCGCGCAAGGCGCGGACGGCGCGCTACTCCATTTCGACCGGATCGGCTACGTCGTCGTCACCACGACGATCGTCACGCTGGTGATGATGTATTTCGTGCAGAAGGCGGTGGCGGAGCGGACGGGAAAGCGGGTGGTGTGAGGGGGAGAGGAGCCGCCGTCCGAATGCGTTTTCCGCGTGGTGGAAGTCACCTGCTTTGTTGCGGACACAGTGCCGCACGTCACGCAGCAACGTTCTTCGCTAGTTTCATCCGATCGGTCCTCGCGACTCGACAAGAAACAACAAGTCCAAGGGCGGGAAATGAGAAAGCTGACACGACGAACATTCGTGATGGGTTCGGCCGTCGCGTTGTGCGCGCCGGCTGTAAGGACCGAGGCGCAATCCGCGTGGCCGTCCAAATCGATCAGGATCATCGTGCCCTATCCACCGGGCGGCCAGACCGACGGCATCGCGCGCGCGTTCGGCGACTTCCTGGCGCGGCAGGTGGGCAAGCCGGTCATCGTCGAGAACAAGGGCGGCGCCGGCGGCGTCATCGGCGTGGCAGAAGCGAAACGCGCCGATCCGGACGGCACCACCATCCTGTGCACGATCTCGTCGTCGCTGATCCAGAACCGCGTCACGGTAAGAGACCTGCCCTACGATCCCGAAAATGATTTTACCTATCTGACGATGGTCATCGGCGCTGGCGGTCCGGTCGTGGCGGCGAAGAAGACCGGTGCGACCAACCTGCGCGAGTTCATCGAATACTGCAAGAAAGTCGGCAGCGTGAACTGGGGATCCTACGGCGTGGGCTCGACGCCGCACGTCCTGATCGAGACGATCGCCAAGCAATACGGCATAAAGGTTCAGGTCATCCAGTATCGCGGCGAGGCGCCGATGTGGAATGACGTCGCCGGACAGACGCTTGATGGCGCCGCCGGGAGCTATGCCGCAGCCGCGCCCGTCATCCAGGCCGGCACCGGCAACCTGATCGGCGTGGTCGGCACCCGTCTGCCGCCCCATCCGGACACGCCGACCATGACCGAGCAAGGCGCCGTCGGCGACTTCTACAATCTGCGTCCCTTCACCACGTTTGCGGTGCCGTCCGGCACGCCGCGAGATATCGTCGATCGCCTCTCGCCGCTGCTGATCCAAGCCGGAACCGATCCGAAAGTTCAGCAGATGCTGAACAACTTCATCCTGTCATCGCCGGCCGATTTCGAAACGACGAATCGGATCTTCAAGCGCGACAGCGACGTGATGCTCCGCATCCTGGGCGATCTCGGCGTCAAGCCGTCGGATTAGCCGCGTCGCGGCCTAGCAGCCCAGCCCGCTTTGCTCGTCGTGGCTCTCCGTATTCGGCGCCCAGCCGACATCGAGCGGATCATGGCGACACTCCGGGCGTCTGCCGGCGTGTCAAATGCACGGTCGTCGTTGCGGAGCCGCCCAGATGGTTTCCAGATATGACGTGCAGAAGGCGGTGGCGGAGCGGACCGGGAAGAAGGTGGTGTGAGGAACGGCTCCTGCTCCACATTCGGGTGAACCCACGCCGGGCCTCCGGTGACCAAGGTTGCATCGATGCGCCGAACGGAGATCTCCCGTGAAATTCAAGCTTGCCGCCGCGATTCTCGCCGCAGGCCTCCCGCTGGCATCGATGGCTTTCGCCCAAGACACCGCCCAGAGCACCGCGCCAGCCGACCTTGCCGTGATCGATGCCTGCCTGAAGAAGGTGGAGAAAACCGGCGGTTTCGGCAGTGCCTGCGTCGGGCTCGTCGCCGACCCCTGCATCAAGGCGGCAGAGGGCGCGAATGACGATGTCGCCAGATGGAAGGCCTGCGCGGCGCGCGAACTCGCCGTCTGGACGCAGAAAACCAGTGAGGCGCTGAAGAAGGTTCAGGCCGGCGGGTTCGCCGACGCGATCAAGGCCGTCAATGACTCGCAGAAAGTTTTCGCCGCCTCGCGTGATCGCCTCTGCGCGGTCTTCGACAACGTCGACCCCGGCATGTACCGGGGCGGCGCGAGCTACTGCCGCCTGCGCGAGACCGCGAACCGCTCGCTGAGCCTGATCAAGCTGGGCGCTGCGGTCAACGAGCACTGAGGCTTCCTAGGGGGGCTCGGGTCACCGGCCTTGCCGGCACCTTCCGACGTGGCGACGACGGCCATTCGGTGCGCCATGAGCGCCGTGCTTCGGTGTCGCAGACCGGTCAGCAGCTCGATGTCCTGCGGATGAGCGATTTCAATCGCTTGAGCAGGGATGGTGCCCAGGAAAGGACTCGAACCTTCACGGCCGTTAAGCCACTGGCACCTGAAGCCAGCGCGTCTACCAATTCCACCACCTGGGCATGCCGTTTGGGGCACGGAGGCGGTTACTACGGTTCGGTGACGCCGTTGTCAATTCATGCGTGAGGCCGGGGTCGGGATGCCGATTGCGCATCGCAAACCGGCCCGATACAAGCCTGACACGACACACTCTTTTCCGCAGGAACGGCTCCCATGGCATCGAATCTGGACACGCTCGTCACGGTTTTCGGCGGATCTGGGTTTTTGGGCCGCAGCGTCGTCCGCGCCCTGTGCAAGCGGGATTACCGGGTTCGGGTTGCGGTGCGGCGGCCGGAACTCGCCGGATACCTGCAGCCGCTCGGCCGGGTCGGGCAGGTTCACAGCGTGCAGGCGAATCTGCGCTATCCGGCCTCGGTTGAGGCGGCGCTGCGTGATTCGCATGTCGTGATCAATCTGGTCGGCGTGCTCACCGAGAGCGGCGGGCAGACGTTTGACGCCGTCCAGGCCAGGGGCGCCGAGACCGTCGCCAAGGCGGCGGCCGCCGCAGGTAGCGCGCTGGTGCATGTCTCGGCGATCGGGGCCGATGCGCAGTCGCCCTCACGCTATGCCAAGGCCAAGGCGGCCGGCGAAGCCGCGGTTCTGGCCGCGGTTCCCTCCGCCACGATCTTCCGCCCGTCCGTGATGTTCGGCCCCGAGGACCAGTTCACCAACCGCTTTGCCGCGCTGGCCCGGATGTCGCCGGTGCTGCCCCTGATCGGCGGCGAGACCAAGATGCAGCCGGTCTATGTCGGCGACGTCGCCAGCGCGATCGCGGATGCTGCCGACGGCAAAGCCAAGGCGGGCGCCACTTACGAGCTCGGCGGGCCGGAAGTGCTGACCATGCGCGAGATCATCGAGGCGATCCTCGAAATCACCGACCGCAAGCGCATGCTGGTGCCGCTGACGTTCGGCCTCGCCCGCTTCCAGGCCAACTTCCTGCAATTCGCGCCGGGCGCGTTCAAGCTGACGCCGGACCAGGTCACGCTGCTCGAGCGCGACAATATCGTGTCGGACGCGGCGAAGGCGGCCGGGCTGACGCTGGAAGGCCTCGGCATCCAGGCCGACTCGCTGGAAGCGATCGCCCCGCAATATCTCTGGCGCTTCCGCCCGCAGGGCCAGTTCCAGCGCATGAGCGTGTGAGGGATCTTCTTTACCTCGCCCCGCTTGCGGGGAGAGGTCGGATTGCGCAGCAATCCGGGTGAGGGGTACAGGTCTCTCGAAGACCGCTCCGGAGAGAGACCCCTCACCCCAACCCTCTCCCCGTAAGAACGGGGCGAGGGGGTGCACTGTCGCTGGAGCGAAGACTGGCCTGTTACACGACTTTCAAAACTTCAGCTTCTTGAACACCGCTTCCGGCAGCGTCTTGATGATCAGCATCACGAGACGCCATCTGCCGCTGACATAGACGATGTTGGTCTTGCTCTCGACGGCGCGAAGGATCGCAGCGCCGACGACGGGGGCTTCGACGGTGAGCGGGCCGATCAGCTTCATGCCTTCGGTCATCCTGGTGCGGACGAAGCCGGGCTTGACCGTGACGACGTGGACGCCGCCACGGCTGGCGCGGGCGCGCAGGCCGGACAGGAAGGCGGAGAAGCCGGCCTTGGCCGAGCCATAGACATAGTTGGAGGCGCGGCCGCGATCGCCGGCGACCGAGGAAACGCCGACCAGCGTGCCGCTGCCGCGGCCCAAGAACTTCTCCGCGAACAGGCCGAGGATCAGGGCCGGACCTTCGTAGTTGGAGCGCATGACCGCGGTGGCTTGGGCGAGATCGCTCTCGGCCTGTTGCTGCACACCAAGCAGGCCGACGATCGAGATGACGACATCGGGCAGCGCGGGCAGGCCGCCGACGAAGCCCTCGAATGAGGCGGTGTCGAGCACGTCGAATGTGTGAACACCGACCTCGACATCGTAGCGCGCGCGAAGATCGGCGGCGTCAGGCTCCAGCGCGCCGACGTCGCGGCCGGCGAGCCCCACATCGTATCCCGCTTTGGCAAAGGCGCGCGCCGTGGCGCGGCCGATGTCGGATGAGCCGCCCAGCACCAGTACAGACTTGCGCGACGTCACGGCCTAGACCTCATCGAACAGACGTTGTGAAAGCTTGGAGCGGATGTTGCCGGCGGGGTCGAGCGCTTTGCGGATCGCGTTGAAGCGCGGCAAGGCGGGATAGCCGGCTTCGAGCGTCTCGCGCGACTGGCGTGCATCCTTGGCAAGATAGAGCCGGCCACCGGCCGCGACAACGAGACGGTCGATCTCGTCGAGAAAATTCAGGATGTCGCCGCGCACAGGGAAATCCAGCGCCAGCGTGTAGCCGGGCAGCGGAAACGACAGGATGCCCTCGCCCTGGCCGAGCTTCTTCAGCACCGCGAGGCAGGAGGCATCGCCGCGCCGCGCGACGCGACCCAGAATCTCGCCGAGCACGTCGCGCGCGCCGTTCTCGGGTATCACGCATTGATGCTGCAGAAAGCCGCGCTTGCCATAGATGCGATTCCAGTCGGCAATGCTGTCGAGCGGAAAGAAATAGGGATAGAGCGAGACCACATGGCTGCCGCCGGCGCGGCGCGCGCCCATGCGATAATACAGCTCGTTGAAAACGCGGATGCCAAAGCGGTTCAGCGTCATCGAGGGCAAATCGATGGGCACGCCAAGACTGGGATGCTTGCCGGCGGGAAACGCCGCGGCGCCGGCAGGAAGCTCGTCCTTGCCGGCGTGCTCCCCGAGATAGATCAGCGAGCGGCCGAGATCCTTGCCGCGGGCAGCGCAATCGATCCAGGCCACCGAATAGGTTGCGGCATCGCCTGCATCGAGCGCGCGCATCGCGGCATCGAGATCGGATGCCGAGATCACGCGCTCGCGGATCCATCCCGTTTCGACCTTGCGCAGCCGCAAGGTCGCTTCGAGGATGACCCCGGTCAGGCCCATGCCGCCGATTGTCGCAAAGAATGCGTCGGAGTTCTGCTCGCGCGAGGCTTCGATCAATTCGCCCTCGCCCGTGCGCAGCAGGATGCTGTCGACATAGCGGCCGAAGCCGCCTTCGCAATGGTGGTTCTTGCCGTGCACGTCGGCGGCGATGGCGCCGCCGATCGACACGAAACGCGTGCCGGGCAGTACGAAGGGCAGGAAGCCGCGCGGGTCGAAGGTCTCGATCAGGCCCGAGAGCAGCACGCCGGCCTCGAGGCGGATTCGGCCGGTCGCCGGATCGAACCACCTGATGCGGTCGAAGCCCGTCATCGTCACGGTCCTGACGGTCCCGATCGCGGCATCGCCGTAGGCACGGCCATTGCCGCGCGCCACGGTGCCGGACACGATGGCGTCGGCAACCGACGCGAACGCGCGCGGACGCAGCATCTCGGTATCGACGACCGGGAAGCGCCCCCAGCCGCTGACGAGGGTCATGGCTCAGCTCCTGCGCCGGGCGCGCCGCCCGGCATTGCGAAACTGAGTACCGATCAAAAGCTTATATTGCGTTGAAGGCGTAGCCCGGATGGAGCGCAGCGTATACCGGGATCGTGCCCAAGTGATGACGGACCGGGATGCGCTGCGCTCCATCCGGGCTACGGACCAAGGGCCTACCGTCCCAGCGCCAGCGCGATCAGGCCGAGGGTGCCGACGATGACGCGCCACCAGGCGAACAGCAGGAAACCGTGCCGGGTGACATAGGTCAAAAACGTCTTCACCACGATGATCGCGGTGATGAACGACACCACGAAGCCGATCGCGACGATGTTGATGTGGTCCATCGTCATCTCGGCGCGGCTCTTGTAGAAGTCGTAGGCGAACGCGCCGATCATGGTGGGGATCGCCAGAAAGAACGAGAATTCCGCCGCCGCGCGCTTGTCGGCTCCGAGCAACATCGCGGCGACGATGCTGGCGCCGGAGCGCGACACGCCCGGGATCATGGCCACGCACTGCGCGATGCCGATATAGAGATACATCAAGAGCGGAAATCTGGTGGCATCATACTCGCGCGGCTTGAGCTCGAGCTTGTCGACCCAGAGCAGGACGGCGCCGCCGACGATCAGTGTGAAGCAGATGACCCACGGATTGAACAGCAGGAGCTTGATGTACTTACCGGCGACGAGGCCGACGATGACAGCGGGCAGGAATGCGACCAGCACGCCGATCACGAAGCGGCGAGCATAGGCATCGCCCTTGAACAGGCCGATCACGACGTCCCACAGCTTGCGGAAGTACAGCCCCACGATCGCGAGAATCGCGCCCAGCTGGATCAGAACCGTAAACGAATCCCAGAACGCGCCTTCGCCGAGATGAAAGAAGCGCTCGGCGATCAGGAGGTGGCCGGTCGAGGATACGGGAAGGAACTCGGTCACGCCCTCGATGATGCCGAGGATCACTGCCCGTATAGCGTCTGACATATTTACGGTCCATTTCGGCTGGAAAAGCGGGGCTCTTCTCGCCTATTCGACCCCATGCCGCAATCGCAAAATGCCAAATCACGCCCTTGCTTCGAGGTTTTGAAGGACTAGTGTGGCGCCGCACAAACATTGATGGATTCTTAAGCACCATCACATAGTCAAAGGCTTCATGTTTACGCTGTTTCATCATCCGTTCTGTCCGCATTCGCGCTTCATTCGCCTGATCGCGGGTGAATACGGGCTCGACCTGAAGCTGATCGAGGAGCGCAGCTGGGAGCGGCGCGAGGCGTTTCTGCTGCTCAATGCGGCCGGCACCACGCCCGTGCTGGTGGACGACGAGCAGCCGCCGATTCCGGGCGCGGCCATCATCGCCGAATATGTCGATGAGGCCTATGGGGCCGGGATGGGCCCCAAGCGCCTGATGCCGGAGACGCTTGCCGAGCGTGTCGAGGTGCGCCGGCTGATGGCCTGGTTCAACGAAAAGTTCTTCGAGGAAGTCTCGCATCCACTCGTCACCGAGCGCATCTACAAGCGCTTCATGAGCGAGGAGAACGGCGGCGGGCCGCCTTCGGCCGACGTGATGCGCGCAGCGAAGGCCAATGTGCGCTATCATCTGGCCTATATCGGCTGGCTGGCGCAGACCCGCAACTTCCTCGCCGGCGACCGGCTCACCTACGCGGATCTCGCCGCCGCGGCGCACCTTTCGGCGATCGACTATCTGGGCGACGTGCCATGGAGCGAGGACGACGCAGCAAAGGCGTGGTACGCGCGGGTGAAATCCCGCCCGTCGTTCCGTCCGCTCCTCAGCGAATGGCTGGCCGGCGTGCCGGCGTCGCGGACCTATGTGGACCTGGATTTCTGAGCTGCGACCCGACTGAACTGAAGGCGGCGCTGGCGCGCGAAGCGCACGCGCTCGGCTTCGACTGCATCGGCGTCACCGCGCCGGGCTCGATCGATGCAGCCGGACAACACTTCCTCGAATTCATCGCCTCGGGCGGCCATGGCGACATGGATTGGCTTGCGAACCAGCCGGAGCGCCGCGTCGACCCGCGCGGGCTGTGGGCCGATGTGCGCAGCGTGATCATGCTCGGCGTCAATTACGGTCCCGACTCCGATCCGCTCGCGATCCTGAAGCAGCGCGCGCGCGCGGCGATCTCGGTCTATGCGCAAGGCGACGACTATCACGACCTCATCAAGAAGCGGCTGAAGGCGCTGGCGCGCTGGCTGGTCGCGACCGCGTCGAGCGAGGTGAAGGTATTCGTCGACACCGCGGCAGTGATGGAGAAGCCGCTGGCGCAGGCCGCGCATCTGGGCTGGCAGGGCAAGCACACCAATCTCGTCTCGCGCGAGTTCGGCTCGTGGCTGTTTCTCGGCGCGATCTACACCACGCTGGAGCTGCCGCGCGACGAACCCGAGATCGATCATTGCGGCTCGTGCCGAGCCTGCCTCGACATCTGCCCGACCGCGGCGTTTCCAGCGCCCTACAAGCTAGATGCGCGGCGCTGCATCTCGTATCTGACCATCGAGAACAAGGGTCCGATCCCGCACGAGTTTCGCAAGAGCATCGGCAACCGCATCTATGGCTGCGATGATTGCCTTGCCGCCTGCCCCTGGAACAAGTTTGCGCAAGAGGGGCGTGAGGCAAAACTCGCCGCGCGCGACGAGTTGCGCGCGCCCTCGCTCGCTGAGCTGGCACGGCTGGACGACGCGGCATTCCGTGCGCTGTTCACGAAATCGCCGGTGAAGCGCATCGGCCGCGACCGGTTCGTGCGCAATGTGCTGATTGCGATCGGCAACTCAGGCGAGGTGGCGCTGGCTGAGGCGGCGCGGCGATTGTTGGATGACGCAAGTCCGCTGGTGCGCGGCGCGGCGGTGTGGGCGCTGGGCCAGTTGCTGGCGCGCGAAGAGTTTGAGGCGATGAAGGGTGCTGCGATCAGTAACGAGCACGACGAGAGTGTGCGCAAGGAGTGGCGCGCCGCTTCCTAGCTCACCGTAGTCATTCCCCGCGAAGGCGGGGATCCAGTACGCCGCGGCCTATCGATTCAATCACAACTGCCGCGGAGTACTGGATCGCCCGGTCAAGCCGGGCGATGACACTCGTGTTGTGGCTGGCACATGCTCTCACCACCCTTGATTTCCCCGCCCATTCCCGCAATCTCGCGCGTCATGACAAGCATGCCTTTCTTCACCCGCGACGGTGGTACATTCCATCCGACGGAAGTCGCCAACGGTCCATGGGATCCGAAATCGCTGCACGGACGCGTCATCGTCGGCCTGCTCGGCTTCGTCATCGAGGAGCGCCATTCCGGGCCCGAATTCGTGCCGGCGCGGCTCACGGTCGACATGTTCCGGCTGCCGACCATCGACAAGCCGATCGAAGTGACGACGCGGCTGGTGCGCGACGGCATGCGCATCCGCGTGGTGGAAGCGGAGTTCTTTTCCGGCGGGGTCAGCATGGCGCGCGCCTCGTGCCAGTTGCTGCGCAAGACGCAAAATCCCGATGGCAATGTCTGGTCGCCGCCGAACTGGGACGCACCGAAGCCGGCCGAGATCCCCAAGCCGACCGATCCCAGGCTCGGCATGAACGGCAAATGGGCGACACGCCCGATCGTCGGCCATATGGGCTCGCTCGGCCCGCGCAGATTGTGGATGAGCGAGGTGCGTGAGCTCGTCGCGGGCACCCCGATGACGCCGTTCGTCCGCGTCGCCACCGGCGCCGATTTTGCCAGCCCGTTTGCGAACGCCGGCGACCAGGGGCTCGGCTACATCAACAGCGACGTCACGATCTATCTGCACCGCCTGCCGGCGACGGAGTGGATCGGCTTCGAGGTGGTGAACCACCACGCCACCGACGGTGTCGCGATCGGCGAATGCTGGCTCTATGACGAACAGGGTCCGATCGGCACCGCGACGGTGGCCGCACTGGCGCAGCGCAAGCCGATGATGAATCCGTCGAAGCGGTAGGAGCGCGCGCCTCTCTCCGGTCGTCATTCCGGGATGCGCCGTCAGGCGCAGACCCGGAATCCATCGGGCCGCAGGCCAAGAGTTGAAATGGATTCCGGGTTCGCGCTTCGCGCGCCCCGGAATGACGACCTAGTCCAAATGCCGCTGCATCTCCGGCCGTGCCTTCAGCTCGGCACCTTGCTTGGCGAAGATCTTCGCGATCCGCTCCGGGGCAAAGTTCAAATCGACGAACGCCGGCGCGGTGTTGGCGACCTCGTGATAGCTCGCGATCTTGCCGCCCTTCAGCGTCATGATCGCCACGCCCTCGAACATCGCCCGCGCGCCGTTTGCTTCCGGCAATGTCGATCTGTAGCTGAAGGTGTAGCGCGCATAGAGCGTGGTGCCGTCGGTGACGGGATCGTGCATGTCCCAGCGGAAATCGGTCGCCGTGCGGTAGAACCAGTCGTCGATCATCGCGGCGATCTTCGCGCGGCCGGCGAAGGCGCCGTAGAAGACATCGTGATAGACGCCGTCCTCGGTGAACAGCTGGGCGAAGGCTTCGCCGTTGCGCTGCTCGACGGCATCGCAGAAGGCGCGCAGCATGGCGGTGGTGGTCATTGGCGTTGCCTCCCAGTTGTTATGCCCTCTCCCCTTGCGGGAGAGGCCAGCTCCGCTCGTTGACGCGCATTTCGTTCGGGTGAGGGGTTGCTTCCGCGAGTCCAACTCTCATTCGGGCCCGTGGAGAGAACCCCTCATCCGACTTTGCTTCGCGAAGCCACCTTCTCCCGCAAGGGGAGACGGAAGATGACACATCACCCGATCTCAGCCACCGCCGCAAGAATGCGCGCGATGTCCTGCGGGCGGGAGAGGCGGTGATCGCCGTCCTGAATCATGGTCAGCACCACGTCGTCGGCCGGCAGGCGATGGGTCAGCGCAAACGCGTGCTGCCAGGGCACATCAGGGTCCTTCGCGCCTTGCAGGATGCGGACGGGGCAGCCGAGATCGATGGCGCTGCCCAGCACGAGGTGGTTGCGTCCCTCCTCGATCAGGTTGCGCGTGATCGGATAGGGCGAGCCGTCGCCATATTCCGATGGGCGCAGCCAGAAGCCCTTGGTCTCGATCTCCTTCTTCACTGCGGGCGAAAAATTCTTCCACATCAGCTCTTCGGTGAAATCGGGCGCCGGCGCGATCAGCACGAGCCCTGCAAGCGACGCTTTGCCGGCACGCTTCCTGATCTTGCGGGCGAGCAGCAGCGCCATCCAGCCGCCCATCGACGAGCCGATCAGGATTTGCGGGCCGTCGCAGAAGCGTTCGAACACCGCAACGCTATCCTCGAGCCAGCTGCCGATCGTCCCAATGGCGAAATCGCCGCTGGATTCGCCGTGGCCGGAATAGTCGAAGCGAACGATTGCGCGGCCGCGCTCGTGGGCCCAGGCATCCAGCGCCACGGCCTTGCCGCCCTGCATGTCCGACTTGAATCCGCCGAGCCAGACCAGGCCGGGGCCTTTTCCGGGACGGCGGCGCACCGCGATCCTGCGGGCGGACGGCCCTTCGCCCACATCGATGAATTCAAGCGCGGCATCGGGAATTGCGTCGGTCATGGAACGTTTACTCTGATTGTGCGGTTTGAGCTGTCCGGACCTGTTCCGAAAGCACGACCGGCATCGCTATTGGTCCTTTGGGACGCTTGCGGAACAGAGGCAAGGTGTCTATGTCGGTCAGCGTGCCGAGGGCCGTGACCAAAATGCATCGCATTTGAGGGTTTTTCGCGCCTCGCACCAGCGACTTGCTTGCCGGCAAACGCATCTTCCTTCAAAATAGCCGCTTCTTTCACAACTTTGGAGAACCACCCATTCGCCGTCCTAATAAAGCTCCGCCCGCTGCCAGCAAAGACGGGCCGCGCATCAATGATGATATCCGCAATGCGCAGATCCAGCTGATCGACCAGACCGGTGACAACAAAGGCACGGTCGAGACCGTCGTCGCCATCCGCATGGCGCAGGAAGTCGGGATGGATCTGGTCGAGATTTCGCCGAATACCAGCCCTCCCGTCTGCAAGATCATGGATTACGGGAAGTACAAGTATTCCGCTCAGAAGAAAGCCGCGGAAGCCCGCAAACGGCAGAAGACCGTCGAGATCAAGGAGATCAAGCTCCGTCCGATGATCGACGACCACGATTACGACGTGAAGATGCGCGCGATGCAGCGCTTCTTCGAAGAGGGTGACAAGGTCAAGATCACGCTGCGCTATCGCGGCCGCGAAATGGCGCACCAGGAGATCGGCACCAAGTTGCTCGACAAGATCAAGACCGACGTCGCCGAGCTCGCCAAGGTCGAGCAGGACGCGCGGTTCGAAGGTCGCCAGGTCGTAATGGTGCTGGCGCCGCGCTGACGCGCAACGCTTTAGGACCTCGAGAATTTCAACGGCCCGTCCGGATCCCCGGCGGGCCGTTTTGTGTGTCAGGTCCTCGTCGCCTGCCAGGTTCCGCTGCACTGGTCGCCGGAGATAATTCCCTTCCACGACCCGGCGCCGTTCACGCCGGCGAGCCGGCCGCCGCCACTGGCGTGGGAGGCGCCGACCGAGACCTGCACGGCGACAGCGCCGGAACGGTTGACCCGGCCCGAGACCCGGCCGCCGCCGGCGGAGGAGACGCGGGTGCCGGTCACGGTGAAGGGAACGCTGTAGCCCGAGCTGCAATTGCCGCGGGTGGTGGCGAAGGTGACGTTCCAGATGCCATCATAGCCGCCGGCGCGGGCGTCAGCCGCCTGTGGCAGCGCAGCCGCGGCGAGCACGGCGAACAGCGCCAGAGGGCGCGGGCGGGCGAATGAAATCAGAAGTTGCGGGAAATGAGCCATTTTGGACCTGCTTCAGGCGAGAAGGCTTGGACATGAGGGGTGGCAGCGTTCAATAGTCGGCGGGCAGGTTGCGGCGGTTCATCGTTGCCAATTGGCCTCTCCTCTGTCATAAGCCCAGCCTTCACCGCCCGGCTGATTTACGGGCTGCCGTGGCGGTGTCTCGTGCGGGTTTCGCGCCTGTTCGCAAAACTTGAGCACAATCAACGCTCTAACGAGCATTTTTGACGGTCCAGCCGCCTTCGCGGGCGGATCTCTGTGGCCATTAGGAGAGCCAAATGCCCAAGCTGAAGACCAAATCGGGCGCTAAAAAGCGCTTCAAGGTGACTGCCACCGGCAAAGTGATGCACGCCCAGCGCGGCAAGCGTCACGGCATGATCAAGCGGACGAAGAAGCAGATCCGTCAGCTCCGCGGCACCCGCGTGCTGTTCAAGACCGACGGCGACAACGTCAAGAAGTACTTCTTGCCGAACGCCTGATCGGGTCCACGATCATTGCCACCTCTGCCGCGCATCCCGCGGCGATCCGATAACCAAGTCATCTCTGAAGGATCTCGTCATGTCTCGCGTCAAACGCGGTGTGACCGCCCACGCCAAGCACAAGAAAGTCTACAAGGCCGCCAAGGGCTTCTATGGCCGCCGCAAGAACACCATCCGCGCCGCCAAGCCGGCCGTGGAAAAGGCCCAGCAATACGCCTTCCGCGACCGCAAGCGTCGCAAGCGCACCTTCCGCGCGCTCTGGATCCAGCGCCTCAACGCCGCGGTCCGTCCGTTCGGCCTGACCTACAGCCGATTTATCGACGGCCTTGCCAAGTCGGGCATCACCGTGGACCGCAAGGTGCTGTCGGATCTCGCGATCCGCGAGCCCGCCGCGTTCCAAGCGATCGCCGAGAAGGCCAAAGCCGCGCTGGCGGCGTAAGCCGCCCCACTGCGCGACTTGCGCAGCGTTCAGCTTGTGATGGCCCGGGCAGAGGCGCGTGTCGCGCGTTCATCGCCCCGGCCGTCATCTCTCGCGCATACACTTCTCCGACGTGGATGCCCGGCGAATCTAACGCGAAGATGCGCTTCGCGCTTTTGGCCGGGCGTGACGGGCTAGGATCATCGGCTCAGCATCCTGGCCAAAAGGGATTGCCATGACCGATCTTGCCCAGCTCCAAGCCCAGATCATCGCCGACATCGCCGCCGCTGCCGACGAGGCCGCGCTCGAGGCCGTGCGTGTTGCAGCCCTCGGCAAGAAGGGCTCGATCTCGGCGCTGCTCGCCACGCTCGGCAAGATGTCGCCGGACGAGCGCAAGACGCAAGGCGCGGCGATCAACCAGGCCAAGGACGAAGTCAGCCAGGCGCTTGCTGCGCGGCGCGACGTGCTGAAGTCGGCGGCGCTCGATGCGCGGCTGGCGTCCGAGACCGTCGACGTGACCCTGCCGCTGCGCGATGCGCCGGCTGAGGCCGGCCGCATCCATCCGCTGAGCCAGGTCTGGGACGAGCTCACCACCATCTTCGCCGACATGGGATTCTCGGTGGCCGAAGGCCCCGACATCGAGACCGACGATTACAACTTCACCAAGCTGAATTTCCCGGAAGGCCATCCGGCGCGCGAAATGCACGACACGTTCTTCTTCCATCCGAAGCAGGACGGCTCGCGCATGCTGCTGCGGACCCACACCTCGCCGGTGCAGGTGCGCACCATGCTGAGCCAGAAGCCGCCGATCCGCGTGATCTGCCCGGGCCGCACCTATCGCATCGATTCGGACGCGACCCACACGCCGCAATTCCACCAGGTCGAGGGCCTCGTCATCGACAAGAGCTCGCATCTCGGCCATCTCAAATGGATCCTGCACGAGTTCTGCAAGGCGTTCTTCGAGGTCGACCACATCAACATGCGCTTCCGGCCCTCGTTCTTCCCGTTCACCGAGCCTTCGCTCGAAGTCGACATCCAGTGCCGCCGCGACAAGGGCGAGATCCGCTTCGGCGAGGGCGAGGATTGGCTCGAGATTCTCGGCTGCGGCATGGTGCATCCCAACGTGCTGCGCGCCTGCGGCATCGATCCCGACGAGTACCAGGGCTTCGCCTGGGGCATGGGCATCGACCGCATCGCCATGCTGAAATACGGCATCGCCGATTTGCGCCAGCTGTTCGACAGCGACGTCCGCTGGCTGAGCCACTATGGCTTCAAGCCGCTCGAAGTGCCAACGCTTGCCGGAGGGCTCAGCACGTGAAATTCACCCTCTCCTGGCTGAAGGATCATCTCGAGACCGACGAGCCGCTCGAACAACTCGCCGACAAGCTCACCATGATCGGGCTCGAGGTCGAGAACATCGAGGACAAGGCGAAGGCGCTGAAGCCGTTCACCATTGCGAAGGTGATCTCGGCCGAGCAGCATCCGAATGCGGATCGCCTGCGCGTCTGCATGGTCGACACCGGCGACGGTGGTGCGCCGGTGCAGGTGGTGTGCGGCGCGCCGAATGCGCGCGCCGGGCTCGTCAGCGTGTTCTCGCCGCCCGGCACCTACATTCCCGGCAAGGATATCACGCTCGGTGTCGGCACCATCCGCGGCGTCGAGAGCCGCGGCATGCTGTGCTCGGCGGCCGAGCTGCAGATCTCCAACAATCATGACGGCATCATGGAATTGCCGGCGGACGCGCCAATCGGTGCTGCCTATGCCGAATGGGCCGGCCTCGGAGATCCCGTCATCGAGATCAATCTGACGCCGAACCGGCAGGACTGCACCGGCGTGCACGGCATCGCGCGCGATCTCGCCGCCGCCGACATGGGCAAGTTCAAGGATCCCACCATCAAGCCGGTCAAGGGCGAATTCCCCTGTCCCGTGAAGGTGACGGTCGAGGATGCCACGCTGTGCCCGGGCTTTGCGCTCCGTCTCGTGCGCGGGGTCAAGAACGGGCCGTCACCGGAATGGCTGCAGAAGCGGCTGACCGCGATCGGCCTGCGTCCGATCAACGCGCTGGTCGACATCACCAATTTTGTGACCTACGACCGCGCACGCCCGCTGCACGTGTTCGACGCCAAGAAGGTGAAGGGCAATCTCGTCGTGCGCCGCGCGCGCGAGGGCGAGAGCCTGCTGGCGCTCGACGGCCGCACCTACAATCTCGATCCCGCCATTTGCGTGATCGCGGACGAGCACGGCGTCGAATCGCTCGCCGGCATCATGGGCGGCGAAGCATCGGGCTGCGACGAGAACACCACAGACGTGCTGATCGAATCGGCGCTGTGGAACGAGATCAACATCGCCCAGACCGGCCGCAAGCTCGGCATCAATTCGGACGCGCGCTACCGCTTCGAACGCGGCGTCGATCCGGCCTTCATGGTGCCCGGCATCGAGCTCGCGACCAAGCTGGTGATGGAGATGTGCGGCGGCGCGCCCTCTGAAACCGTCCTGGTCGGCAAGACCTTTGGCGACGACCGCCTGATCGAATTCCCGATCACCGAAGTCAAGCGCCTGTCTGGCATTGAGGTGCCGCAGGTTGAGATGAAGCGCATCCTGACCCATCTCGGCTTCATGATGGCGGGTCCCGGCCCGGTGGTGAAGGTCGCGGTGCCGTCCTGGCGCTCCGACGTGCACGGCAAGGCCGACATCGTCGAGGAGATCGTCCGCATCTTCGGCGTCGACAAGGTGCCGATGACGCCGTTCGAGCGCGGCGACGAGCCGCGCAAGCCGGTGCTGACGCCGCTGCAGCTGCGCAACCGCCGCGCGCGGCGCGCGCTCGCGAGCCGCGGCATGGTCGAAGCCGTGACCTGGTCGTTCATCGCAAAATCTGCGGCCGAATTGTTCGGCGGCGGACAGCGCGAGCTCGAGGTTGCCAACCCGATCGCCTCGGATCTCTCCGACATGCGCCCGACCCTGCTGGCCGGCCTGATGGCGGCGGCGCAGGCCAATGCCGATCGCGGCTTCGGCGATGTCGCGCTGTTCGAGGTCGGCCAGGTGTTCAAGGGCGATCTCCCGCAGGACCAGTTCATGGCGGCGAGTGGCGTGCGCCGCGGCCTTGCTTCGTCCGAAGGGCTCGGCCGGCACTGGACCGGCTCGGCGCAGGCCGACGTGTTCGACGCCAAGGCCGATGCGCTGGCGGTGCTGGCGGCCGCCGGCGCGCCGATGCAGGCGCTGCAGATCGTGGCGGGTGGTCCCGGCTGGCTGCATCCGGGCCGCTCCGGCACGATCCAGATCGGGCCGCAGAACGTGCTCGGATATTTCGGCGAAGTGCACCCCAGAGCGCTCGAAGCGCTCGGCGCCGACGGGCCGCTTGTCGTGTTCGAGGTGATCCTCGACCGCATCCCCGAGGCGAAGAAGAAGCCGACGCGCGCCAAGCCCTTGATCGAGCTCTCGGCGTTCCAGCCGGTGTCGCGTGACTTCGCTTTCATCGTCGACCGCGCCGTCAAGGCCGGCGACATCGTCCGCGCCGCTCAGAGCGTCGACAAGAAGCTGATCACCGGCGTCAATGTCTTCGATATCTACGAAGGCAAGGGCATCGATGACGGCAAGAAGTCGATCGCGATCGCGGTCACGCTGCAGCCGCGCGAGAAAACCCTGACCGATCAGGAGATCGAGGCGGTCGCCACGAAGATCGTGGCCGAGGTCACCAAGAAGACCGGCGGCACGTTGCGCGGATGAGTCCTGCTGACTTCCTTCCAAAGGACGTCAGCCTCACGGTTGCGGCGGCGCTCTGCGCCGTCGCTTTCGTTTCGGGCACGGCGCGCGGCTTCTCCGGCTTCGGTTCGGCGCTGATCTTCATGCCGCTGGCGAGCAGCATCGCGGCGCCGCGGCTCGTCGCTGCCCTGCTGCTCGTCATCGATTTCGTCGCGGCCGTGCCGCTGCTGCCGGATGCGTGGCGAAAGGCCGATCGCAAGGCCACCGCGGTGATCGTGCTGGGCGCGCTGATCGGCGTCCCCATCGGCACTTATTTCCTCAGCGTACTCGAACCCGTCACCACGCGCTGGATCATTTCCTGCTTCGTTGCGGCGCTGTTGCTGCTGTTGCTGTCGGGCTGGCGCTATCGCGGCAAGGACCACGCTTGGCTATCGGTTGGCATCGGCGGCCTCTCCGGCTTCTGCAGCGGGCTCGCTCAGACCGGAGGCCCGCCGATCGTCGGCTACTGGCTCGGCCGCCCGATCGCGCCGATGGTCGCGCGCGCCAATATCGTGCTGTTCTTCGGCGCCTCGGATTTCTTCTCGATGGTCAGCTACGCGACGACCGGCCTGATCAGCCGCGAATCGCTGGTGCTGTCGCTGATCGTCGGCCCGGTCTATGCGGTTGGCGTTGCGTTCGGCAGCTCATTGTTCGGCCGCGCCAGCGAGAGGGTGTTTCGCGGCATCTGCTACGCGCTGATTGCGATGGCGGTGATCTTTGGATTGCCGGTGCTGGATGGCGTGCTGCGATAACATCTCCGCTGTCGTCCCGGGGCGCGCGTAGCGCGAGCCCGGGACCCATAACCCCGGGGAGTGGTTATGGGGCAAGGTGGCAACTCCGAGTCTTCGCCAAACCACTCCCTGTGAGTATGGGTCACGAATCTGCGCTCCGCTTCGCTGCGCCTGTCCGGACGACAGTGGAATTTATCGCGGCTTGATCGTCTTACTGCTTCGGCACGCGCCGCTTCTTCGTCGACTGGGTCGGCACGTCGGCCGGCTCGTCCTTCAGCGCGCCGATCTTGCGCAAGGCGGCGTCCGCGGCGCGTTCGCCGCTTTCCCAGGCGCCGTCGACGGTGCCCCAGAGCGTCTCGTGCGTGGCTTCGCCGGCGAGGAACACATTGCCGATCGGCTCGGCCAGGGTCCTTCGCGACAGCTGGCCGCCCGGCGAGGCTGCCGACATCGCGCCCATGACGTAAGGCGAGGCGTTCCAGCGCGTGGCGCTGGTCTTCTGCACCACGGAAGCGGCCTCGCTGCCGAACAGCTTCGTGATCCATTCCCTGGCGAAAGCCACCATCGCCTTCTCGCCCTGCTCGGCGAGATCGCGGCCGAACGAGCCGCCGACATCGATCGAGCACAGCGAGGAGCCGCCGATATTGGCTAACATCAGCGCCGTGCGGGTCGAGTTGCTCTGCTCGATGAGGATGTCGTCGCGCGACAGGCCGAGCGGATTGCCCGGCAGCTGCAGCACGATGCGATCGTAGCTACCGAGGCTGAGCTTCGATGCCGCATCCAGCGTCCGCTTGGGAATGTCGGGCGCGAACTTGATCGCGCCCGATGTCAGCACATTGGTCGAGACCGTGACGATGGCGGCGCGCGCCGCGATCTTGCCGGCTTGCGTCTCGATGCTGACGTCGCGATTGCTCCAGGCGATGCGGCTCGCCGGCGTCGACAGCGCCACCGGCGCCTGCTCGGCGAGCCTAGCGATCAGTGTGCCCAAACCCTGGCGGCAGGCGATCGCCGCGTTGCGGTCCTGCGCGCGTCCCTTGTCGATCGCGGAGAGCTCCTTCAGGTCCTTGCCGGCAAAGCTCGCGCCCAGCATGAACTCGGCCGCGCCGGCCCAGTCGCCGAGATCCTTCGGCATCACCGATGCGCAGGAGGTGTCGAGCTTGCCCCGCCCGGCCTCGTCGATGGCGCGGTTGGCGCGCACTAGGGCGGCCAGGAACTGCTCGGTCTCGCCCGCGCGGGCATTGCGGCGGCCGATGCGCATCTTCTGGCCCGAGGGCGCCGGCAGCACGTCCAGCCCGGCACTGCGCGCCAGCCGGATCATCGGGTTGGTGTCGGGATTGTACATCCAGCGCGCGCCGCGGTCGAACGGCGTGTCGAAGGTGGTGCTGTCGGTGATGCAGCGGCCGCCGACCTGCGCGGCCGCCTCCACCACGATGACCTTGCGGCCCGTCGCGATGATGCGCCGCGCCGCGGCGATTCCCGCCGCCCCCGCGCCAATCACGACGATGTCAGCCTCGCGCGGCAGGGGCGCGGCCGATGCGCGCAGCACCGGCATCGCCGCAAGGGCCGCCGACGCCGAAAGAAAGCCGCGGCGCGTGATTGTCATGTCATGGTTTCCGGGGACTTGCGGCGAACGTGAACAGCCCGCGAACCTTGCCGTATCCGATGTTGCGCAGCAACCAGGATGGTGAATCAACCATGCTTGATCTCACAGAGTGATGAACCGAATTGCAACACGTTTCGACCATGATAGAGAAGGGAAAAAGACGGCCGGAAAAGGCCGTGGGGGGTTGAGATGGGGACGGTCCTGGATTCTGTCGGCAAGGTGATTGCCGCGTACCTCTCAAAGGAGGTGCCGGGCTATGAGCCGTTCACGCCGAGCGACCCCGAGCATCTGCGCGGCATCATCGAGCCCGGCGACGTGCTGCTGGTCGAGGGCAACAACCGCATCTCCGGCATCATCAAATACCTGACGCAGTCGACCTGGTCGCACGCCGCGCTCTATGTCGGTCCGATCGATGGGGCAGAGGAGCCCAATGGCGAGCCGCATGTTCTGATCGAGGCCAATATCGGCGAGGGCGTCACCTCGGCGCCGCTGTCGAAATATTTCCCCTATCACACCCGCGTCTGCCGCCCGGTCGGGCTGTCCTATGAGGATCGCACCACGGTGTGCCGCTATGCGATCAACCGCATCGGCTTCGGCTACGACACCAAGAACATCGTCGACCTCATGCGCTATCTGTTCCCGCTGCCGATACCGCAGCGCTGGCGCCGGCGCATGATCGCGATCGGCTCGGGCGACCCGACCAAGATCATCTGCTCGGCGCTGATCGCGCAGGCCTTCGACGCCGTGCGCTACCCGATCCTGCCGAAGATCACCAAGGCCGGCAGCCGCGCCGCACGGCGCGAGATCCTGCACATCCGCGATTCCTCGCTCTACATGCCCCGCGACTTCGATATCTCGCCCTATTTCGAAGTCGTCAAGCCCACCATCGTGCACGGGTTCGACTACACCGCCTTGCACTGGGCAGACAAGCAGAAGCCGCTCGAGGAGGTGGCGGGCTCATTCAGTGTGTTTCCAGAAGCGCTCGTGGCGCCGCCGCTCGCTCCTGAAGCGGCTGACGAAGCGACGTCGGGTGAAATTCCGGCTCAAGAAGTGAGCGCGCCGCCTGCGCGAGCCAGCGTGGCTTTCTCCGAGCATTTTGTACAACTGAGCGAGCTCGCGATGTATCGCGCGCGGGCGCGGGAGATGACGGCTTAGGTTCGCACGGTCTCGTAGGGTGGGCAAAGGCGCCATGCGCCGTGCCCACGTTCTGGCGCGATCACTGACCGATGGTGGAGAGCGCACGCGCTACCGATCCGCCCGTCCGATCACCGCCATCAGCTCCGCGATCTTGGCGCGCTGGTCGGCCTTGTCGCCGCTCGCGATGGCGTGCTCGACGCAATGGGCGACGTGATCCTTCAAAACCTCTTCCTCGACCCGGCGCAACGCGGCGCGCACCGCCGCGATTTGCGTCACGATGTCGATGCAGTAGCGGTCTTCCTCTACCATTCTCGAGAGGCCACGAACCTGGCCCTCGATCCGGCCGAGGCGTTTTCCGACGGATGCCTTGATGTCTTTGCGCATGGGGTCTATATACCCCTACCGGGTATAGGTTTCAAGAGCAAGCGCAAAGGCCGGAACATGGCAATGAACGACAACGAGCACGAGCATCGTCACAGCGCGGGAACGCATTCCGGATGCGGCTGTTCCACGCAAGCTGCAGCGCCGGCGGCGAAACCCGAGGCTTCCTCGTGCTGCGGCGGCCACGGCGATCATGCCGGCCATGACCATCACCACGGCGACGCCGCAACCAAGGTCAAAGATCCCGTCTGCGGCATGATGGTCGATCTCGCGACCTCAAAGCATCGCATCACACATCACGGCGAGACCTTCCATTTCTGCTCGTCCGGCTGCCGCACCAAGTTCGCCGCCGATCCCGCCAAGTATCTTGCCAAGGACAAGGTGCCCGAACCGGAGATGCCCGCGGGCACGATCTACACCTGTCCGATGCACCCGCAGATCCGCCAAGTCGGTCCGGGCACGTGCCCGATCTGCGGCATGGCGCTGGAGCCTGAGGTCGCAAGCCTTGAGACCGGCCCCAATCCCGAGCTCGCCGACATGACGCGACGGTTCTGGATCGGCGGCGTGCTGTCGCTGCCGCCGATCGCGCTGGAGATGGGCGGCCACCTCGCGGGCCCCCACAGCTGGATCGATCCGACCCTGTCGAACTGGATCCAGCTCGTCTTTGCAACGCCCGTGGTGCTGTGGGCCGGCTGGCCGTTCTTCGTTCGCGGCTGGCAATCGCTGCTGACGCGCAATCTCAACATGTTCACGCTGATCGCGATGGGTACGGGCGTTGCCTATGTCTACAGCGTGCTCGGCACGGTCACGCCGCAGATCTTCCCCGCCACCTTCCGCGGCCATGAGGGCGCGGTCGCAGTCTATTTCGAGGCGGCCGCCGTCATCACCGTCCTGGTGCTGCTCGGCCAGGTGCTGGAGCTGCGCGCCCGCGATGCGACCTCGGGCGCGATCAAGGCGCTGCTGCAGCTCGCGCCGAAGACCGCGCGCCGCGTCGACGCCGACGGCAGCGAGCACGAGGTCGAGATCGACACGCTGCACGCCGGCGATCGCCTGCGCGTCCGTCCCGGCGAGAAGGTGCCGGTCGACGGCGTCATCCTCGAAGGCCGCTCGTCGCTAGATGAATCACTCGTGACAGGCGAATCCATGCCGGTCACCAAGGAGACTGGCGCCAAGGTCATTGCCGGCACGCTGAACCAGTCCGGCAGCTTCATCATGCGTGCCGACAAGGTCGGGCGCGAGACGATGCTGTCGCAGATCGTGCAAATGGTCGCGGATGCGCAGCGCTCGCGTGCGCCGATCCAGCGCCTGGCCGACCAGGTCGCCGGCTGGTTCGTCCCCGCCGTGATCGTCGTCGCAATCGCCGCCTTTGCCGCGTGGGCCTGGTTCGGGCCGGAGCCGCGGCTCGCCTTCGGCCTCGTCGCCGCGGTCAGCGTGCTGATCATCGCCTGCCCCTGTGCGCTGGGCCTGGCGACCCCGATGTCGATCATGGTCGGCGTCGGCCGCGGCGCGCAAGGCGGTGTCCTGATCAAGAACGCCGAGGCGCTGGAGCGGATGGAGAAGATCGACACGCTGGTGGTCGACAAAACCGGCACGTTGACCGAGGGCAAGCCCAAGGTGGTGACGATCGCGCCGGCGTCCGGCTTCGCGGAAGACGACATCCTCCGGCTGGCGGCCACCGTCGAGCGCGCCAGCGAGCATCCGCTGGCCGACGCCATCGTGCGCGCGGCCAAGGAAAAGCAGCTCACCCTCGGCCAGGTCGAGCAGTTCGACTCGCCGACGGGCAAGGGCGCGACGGGCAAGGTCGACGGCAAGACCATCGTGCTCGGCAATGCCAGATATCTGTCGTCGATCGGCGTCGACACCCATTCGCTCGCCGCCGAAGCCGAACGGCTGCGCGGCGACGGCGCCACCGTGATCAACATGGCCGTCGACGGCCGGCTTGCCGGCCTGTTTGCGATCGCAGATCCGGTCAAGGCCTCGACGCCGGAGGCGCTGAAGGCGCTCGCGGCGGAAGGCATCAAGGTGATCATGCTGACCGGAGACAACCGCACCACGGCCGAGGCCGTGGCGCGCCGGCTCGGCATCGCCGAGGTCGAGGCCGAAGTGCTGCCGGACCAGAAGAGCGCGGTAGTGACCAAGCTGCAGAAGGCCGGCCGCAGCGTCGCCATGGCCGGCGACGGCGTCAACGACGCGCCGGCACTGGCGGCGGCCGAGGTCGGCATCGCCATGGGCACCGGCACCGACGTTGCGATGGAGAGCGCCGGCGTGACGCTGCTCAAGGGCGACCTCGTCGGCATCGTCCGCGCGCGAAAACTGTCGCAGGCGACGATGAGCAACATCCGGCAGAACCTGTTCTTCGCCTTCATCTACAACGCCGCCGGGATTCCGATCGCCGCCGGCGTTCTCTATCCGGCGTTCGGTCTGCTGCTCTCCCCGATCATCGCCGCGGCGGCGATGGCGCTGTCCTCGGTGAGCGTGGTCGGCAACGCGCTGCGGCTGCGTGCGACGCGGCTGTAAGGACGCTGCGTAGCCCGGATGGAGCGTAAGCGAAATCCGGGGGTCCTGCCGCATATTGCACCGTCCCGGATTGCGCTTCGCTCCATCCGGGCTACGGTTCAGAGGACATAAGCGGGAGCATCTGATGCAGCGGATTACCATCACGATCGAGGACGATCTCCTGGCGGAGATCGACGCCGCGGCCGAAGCGCGCGGTTACCAGAACCGCTCCGAGATCATCCGCGACCTCGCGCGCGCCGGCCTGCAGCAGAGCGCCGAGGACACCGCGCAAACTGGCCAATGCGTCGCCGGCCTCGTCTACGTCTATGACCACGCGGCGCGCGATCTGTCGAAACGGCTGGTGCAGGAATTCCACGGCCACCACGACCTCGCGCTGGCGACGCTGCATGTTCACCTCGACGACAACAATTGCATGGAGATGACGGCGTTGCGCGGCGCTGCCTCCGAAGTCAGACATTTCGCCGACCACATCATCGCCGAACGCGGCGTGCGCTACGGCCGCGTGGTGATGATCCCGACCGGGGATGGCAAGCCGGCGAAGGCGCGCAAGCACGGGCATAGACACGACTAGGCTGAATCTTACCCTCCAGGGGAGGGTAAAGAAGAAATCGCGCCACCTTCACCGACAAGGGGAGACGGCCCACCGCCCTTGCCGAAGCCGCATTGGGTGTCTACCTCTCGCGCAGTGTTTACCTCAGAGGGTCCCCCATGCTGGATGCCGCCATTAAGGCGCTGTCGCAATTGATCTCGCCGCCGATGCGCTCGATCCTGTGGCGGTCGATCGGGCTCGCGTTGGTGCTGATCACCGTGCTGGCGATCGGCTTGCAGCGGCTGCTCAGCTGGTTTGCGACCTCCGGCGAGGTGTGGCTGGAAGGCCTGCTCGGGCCGGGCTGGCATTCTTCGATCGAGATTCTCTCCTGGATCGTCTCGATCGCGACGGGTCTCGGCGTCGTGTTCGGCGGCATCTTCCTGATGCCGGCGATCACCTCGCTGGTGGCGAGCCTGTTCGTCGACGACGTCGCCGACATCGTCGAGCGCGAGCATTATCCGGCC
Source organism: Bradyrhizobium sp. NBAIM08 (assembly GCF_020193935.1). Lineage (NCBI taxonomy): Bacteria > Pseudomonadati > Pseudomonadota > Alphaproteobacteria > Hyphomicrobiales > Nitrobacteraceae > Bradyrhizobium > Bradyrhizobium sp. NBAIM08. The sequence continues at coordinate 148,346 of NZ_JADYVR010000008.1, forward strand.
GAGCGGCCGGGCGCGGCACTGCCGTTCAGCCGGGCGATGCTCGAGGGCATCAAGACCGCGCTCGTGGCCATCCTGGTCTATCTCGCCGCTCTGCCGCTGGTGCTGTTCGCTGGCGCCGGTTTCCTGATCTTCTTCCTCGCCGCCGCCTGGCTGCTCGGCCGCGAATATTTCGAGCTCGCCGCGATGCGCTTCCGCCCGCCGGAGGAAGCCAAGGCGATGCGGCGCGACAATGCCGCGACCATCTTCACCGCCGGCCTGTTCATCGCCGCCTTCGTCTCGATCCCGATCGTCAATCTGGCGACGCCGATCTTCGGCATGGCCTTCATGGTCCACATGCACAAGCGCCTGTCAGGCCCGCGGCCCGAGCTGATCGAGCCGGCGCGGCAGGTGCGATAGCGGCCCGGGGCGGCGCTGCCTCACACCGTCTTCTCCGGCCAGCGACAGAGATCGTTGATCAGGCAGACCTCGCAGCGTGGCTTGCGCGCGAGACACGTATAACGGCCGTGCAGGATCAGCCAATGATGCGCGTGCAGCATGAACTCGGCCGGGATCACTTTTTCGAGGCCGAGCTCGACCTCGAGCGGCGTCTTGCCGGGCGCTAGGCCCGTGCGATTGCCGACGCGGAAGACGTGGGTGTCGACTGCCATCGTGTGCTCGCCGAAGGCCATGTTGAGCACGACGTTGGCGGTCTTGCGGCCTGCGCCGGGCAACGACTCGATCTCGGCCCGCGTGCGCGGCACCTCGCCGCCGAATTCACTGAGCAGCTTGGCCGACAGCGCGATCACGTTCCTGGCCTTGGTGCGGTAGAGGCCGATCGTCTTGATGTAGTCGCGCAAGCGCTCCTCGCCGAGATCGAGCATCTTCTGCGGGGTGTCGGCAACCTCGAACAGCGCACGCGTCGCCTTGTTGACGCCGGCGTCGGTCGCCTGTGCCGACAGCACCACCGCGACCAGCAGCGTGAACGGGTTGACGTGCTCGAGCTCGCCCTTGGGCTCCGGATTGGCCTTGCGGAAGCGGCTGAAGACCTCGTGGACCTCGGCCGGCGTCCACGGCTTTGTGGCTTTGAGTGATTTCTTCGCGGGTGCTCTCGGCTTGGTCGCGACCGGTCTTGCCGTTTTCTTCGGCACCGCCGCTTTGCGCGGGACCGGCTTGCGGGTGATTTTCGCCATGATCGGGATATACTGATGGACGATGAGCACTGGCAACGAAATTGCGCGGACGCGATCCGAGAGCGAGGACGAGCCTCAGATCTTCTCCGCGCTGCTGACGCCGCACCGCTCGCTGAACCGCACCGGCTTTCTCGCCGTGATGCTGTTCCTGAGCGCCGTCGGCTTCGTCACGGGCCTTGCTTTCCTGATGATGGGCGCCTGGCCGGTGCTCGGCTTCTTCGGTCTCGACGTGCTCGTGATCTGGTGGGCCTTCAAGGTCAATTTTCGCGCCGCACGGGCCAGCGAGGAAATCGTGGTGACGCCGTCGGAATTGCGGGTGCGACGCGTCAGCCATCGTGGCCAGGTTGCCGAATGGACCTTCAATCCGCTCTGGGTCCGGCTCGACCAGGAGGTCGATGAGGAATACGGCATCGAGCACCTTTATCTGATCTCCCGCGGCCGCCGCCTGCTTATCGCGGGCTTTCTCGGGCCGGCAGAAAAGGCCAGCTTTTACAATGCCTTGGTGGGGGCTCTCAACGCCGCGCGGCGCGGCCCGACCTATCATCCGGCGACCTGAGCACAGTCGGAAATCGGGTGGTTTCGCGCCAGCGCCTCCCCTACATTTCCGGTCATGATGACCCTTGCGATACATGACCAGCGCCTGGCCAGGCCGGGCACCCAGAACGCCGCGTTGCGCGACTATGATTCGGTGCGGCGGGCGATCGCCTTCATCTCGGCGAACTGGCGCGCGCAACCGACCATCGAGGCGATGGCGGATGCCGCTGGCGTCACGCCGGATGAGCTGCACCATCTGTTCCGCCGCTGGGCTTCGATCACGCCGAAGGCTTTCATGCAGGCGCTCACCCTCGACCACGCCAAGAACCTGCTCAGGGATTCCGCCAGCATCCTTGACGCGGCGCTCGACTCCGGCCTGTCCGGGCCGGGCCGGCTGCACGACCTCTTCGTCACCCATGAAGCGATGTCGCCGGGCGAATGGAAGAACGGCGGTGCCGGCCTCACCCTGCGCTACGGCTTCCATTCCTCGCCGTTCGGCACCGCGATCGTGATCGCCACCGATCGCGGCCTGTCGGGCCTCGCCTTCGCCGATCACGGCGAGGAGAAGATCGCGCTCGCCGACATGACGCGGCGCTGGCCGAACGCCACCTATGTGGAAGATCACGAAGGCACCGCGCCGCTCGCCGCGCGCATCTTCGATCCAAAATTGTGGCGGCCGGATCAGCCGCTGCGCGTGGTGCTGATCGGCACCGATTTCGAAGTGCGGGTGTGGGAGACGCTCTTGAAGATTCCGATGGGCCGCGCAGTGTCCTATTCCGACATCGCCTGCAACATCAGGAATCCCAAGGCTTCACGCGCCGTCGGTGCCGCCGTCGGCAAGAACCCGGTCTCCTTCGTCGTGCCCTGCCACCGCGCACTCGGCAAGAGCGGCACGCTCACCGGCTATCATTGGGGCATCACCCGCAAGCAGGCGATGCTGGGCTGGGAGGCCGGGCAGCTGGGGCTGCAGTAGGCAAGATGCAGTAGGATTTCGTAGGGTGGGTTAGCGCAGCGTAACCCACCTCTCTGGTTTCCGCAGAACAGAAGTGGTGGGTTACGCCAGCGACTGCGCTTTGCGCAGTCGCCGTCTAACCCACCCTACGGCACCGCGCTTGCGGCAAAGTCTACCCCGCCAGATCCAGCTTCGAGGCCACGGTCGAATCCGCGTTGAGGCGGTAGATGATCGGCACGCCGGTGGCGAGCTCGCGCTTCAAAATGCCTTCGGGCGAGAGCTTCTCCAGCACCATGATCAGCGCGCGCAGCGAGTTGCCGTGGGCGGCAACCAGCGTGCGCTTGCCGTTGAGCACACCGGGCAGGATCTCCTGCACGTAGTACGGCAACGCGCGCGCGAGCGTGTCCTTCAGGCTTTCGCCGCCGGGCGGCGGCACGTCGTAGGAGCGGCGCCAGATCAGCACCTGCTCCTCGCCCCATTTCTTGCGGGCGTCGTCCTTGTTGAGACCGGAGAGATCACCGTAGTCGCGCTCGTTGAGCGCGAGGTCCTTCGAAGTCGGCAGACCCTCTTGGCCGAGCTCAGCGAGGATGAGATCGAGCGTGTGCTGCGCGCGCGTCAGCACCGAGGTGTAGGCGACGTCGAACACCAGGCCCTGTGCCTTCAGCTTGCGGCCGGCTTCTTTGGCTTCCTTCACGCCGAGCTCGGTGAGGTCAGGGTCCTTCCAGCCCGTGAACAGGTTCTTCAGATTCCATTCGCTCTGGCCGTGGCGCACGAGCACGAGAAGGCGTTCGCTCATTGACTGCTTTCCGTTGCTTGATTGGATCAGATATCGTCGAGGCCGAGCACGTCGGCCATGGTGTAGTGCCCCGGCTTCTTGCCGTGCGCCCACAGCGCCGCCTTGAGCGCACCATGGGCGAACAGCATGCGGTCCTCGGCCTGATGCGACAGCGTCAGGCGCTCGAACGGGCCGAGGAAGGTCACGCTGTGATCGCCGGCCACGGTGCCGCCGCGCAAGGAGGCGAAGCCGATATTGCCCGGCCGACGGGCGCCGGTGATGCCGTCCCGGCCGCGTTCGGAATGGTCATCGAGAGTAACCCCGCGGCCGCTCGCTGCGGCCTGCCCCAGCATCAGCGCGGTGCCCGAGGGTGCATCGACCTTCATGCGGTGATGGGTCTCGACGATCTCGATATCAAAACTCTGGTCGAGCGCCTTGGCAACGCGCCTGACCACGGCGGCGAGCAGATTGACGCCGAGACTCATATTGCCCGACTGCACCACCACGGCGCGATTGGTGACGCTCTTGATCACGGCATTGTCCGAGCCGGACAGGCCGGTCGTGCCGATGACGTGCACGAGGCCGCGTTCGGCGGCGATCGCGACATTGGCGATGGTCGCCGCAGGCACTGTGAAATCGAGGATGCCGTCGGCCTCCTTGCACATCGCCCAGAGATCGGCGGAGAGCTTGATGCCGTTGGCGGGCAGGCCGGCGAGCACGCCGGCATCCTTGCCGAGCAGCTCGGAGCCCGGCGCCTCCAGCGCGCCCGCCAGCACGGCGCCCTCGCTTTCAGCAATCGCCCGCACCAGCGCCCGGCCCATCCGGCCGCCGGCTCCCGCAACAATCAAGCGCATGTCGGACATGGTGCGATCCTCTTCGAGGCCGTTGTAGCGGGGGGAGGCAGTTCCGGCAACCGAGGGGAATCGGGGGGGCGCAGGCGCTCTTACCCTCCCCTGGAGGGGTTCGGGACGAGCGTAGCTCGCCCGTGGGTCGGCACGCGATCGAGCAAAGCGAGATTGCGTGGTGGGGTGACGGTCTCTCCGCGACGAACAGTGCCCGGTGGAGAGATCACCCCGCCCCGCTCGCGCTGCGCGCGATCGACCCTTCCCCTCCAGGCCCCTCCAGGGAGGGTAAGACGGGATCGAGCCTCAGCCGTCCTGCGGCTGCGGGCCGTCGTAGCCTTCGATGACGATGAGGTCGGCGATCGAGTGCGGCTGGCGCACCTTGATGTTGGCCTGGTATTCCGGCGAGTTGTAGCAGGCGAGCGCGGTCTCGTAGTCAGGGAATTCGATCACGACGTTGCGGTTGCGGCTGGCGCCTTCGACGGCGGTGAACTTGCCGGCGCGGACGACGAAGCGGCCGCCCCATTTCTTGAAGATCGGGCCGTTGGCGATGGCGTAGGGCTTATAGCCCTCGTCATTGCTGACGTCGACACGCCCGATCCAGTAGCCTTTTGCCATTGTTCTTCTCCCTGTTGTTTAGTGGGTTAGCCGAGCGCTTGCGCGATCTCGGCGTGGATGGTGTCCGCGACCGCCTTGGGATCGGCGGCTTCCACAACCGGGCGCCCGACGACCAGATAATCCGCGCCGGCGGCGATCGCACGGCTAGGCGTCATGATGCGCTTCTGGTCGCCGCTGGCGGCGCCCGCCGGACGAATGCCGGGGGTGACGAGGCTCATCTGGTGGCCGACGATCTTGCGCAGGCTACCCACCTCCTCCGGCGAGGACACGAGGCCATCGACACCGAGCACCTGCGCCTGCTGCGCACGCGCCTCGACCAGCTCCGACACGCTGAGCCGATAACCGGCCGCATGCAAATCGTCGTCGTCGTAGGACGTCAGCACCGTCACGGCGAGGATCTTCAGGCTGGCGCTGCCGCGGCCTTCGACGGCGCCCTTCATGGTCTGAGGATAGGCGTGCACGGTGACGAAGGTCGCGCCCAGCTTGGCGACGCTCTCCACGCCGCGCGTCACGGTGTTGCCGATGTCGTGCATCTTGAGATCGGCGAACACCTTCTTGCCCGCATCAGCGAGCTTGCCGATCAGCGGCAGGCCGCCGGCATAAGCGAGTTGATAGCCGATCTTGTAGAACGTGACGCTGTCGCCGAGCTTCGCGATCATCGCCTCCGCGGCATCAACGCTCGGCAGATCGAGCGCAACGATCAGGCGGTCCTTCGGGGCGATCTCGGCTGGCGTCATGTCACCTCACATCATGCGTTGGGAAACGTCGATCAACTGCGTCACCAGCTCCTTCAGCGCGGCGATATCGCCCTCGTTCTTCAGCCTGTCCCTATCGTCATAGGCCTGGTCGGCAAAGGCGAGCGTGAGCTGGCTGGCAATCACGTTGGCGTGGCAGGCGGAGAGGATCAGCCGCAGCGCCTGCAGCGCGCGGGCGGCACCTAACCGGCTCTGGGACGCGCCGGCAAGCGCGAAGACCCGGTTGCGGAACACCTCTCCGCGCGCCTCGTGCAGCTCGTGCACGCGGCTGACCCAGTCGATCGCGTTCTTCAGGAGCGGCGGCACCGAGGCGTTGTATTCGGGCGAGACGATGAGGACACCGTGATGCGCGCCGATCATGCGCTTCAGATTGATCGCGTGCTTGGGCACGCCCGATTTGGCCTGGAGATCGCCGTCATAGATCGGCAGCGGAAAATCGGCGAGCGAGATGCGGGTGACGTCGACGCCGGCCTGGACGAATTCGTAAGCAGCGACAGCCGCCAGCTTCGCATTGTGCGAGCCGGTGCGCAGCGAGCCGGGAATGATCAGGATCTTGGGGGCTGGCATCCAATCTCATGCATTCGGCGAAACGAGCCCGCCGCGCAAAGAGGAGCCGGCGGATTTAATGCTTGCGATACACCCAGACGCGGGCCGGCGGAAGGTTCATCCAGATCCGTTCCGAGGCCTCTGTGGACACGCCGGATAGCGATTTCGGGATCGGCGGCACCACCGCATAGGTGAACTGGATGAAGGGCGCACCGGGCGCGAGCGCGGTGAAGGCATCGCGAATGAGCCGCAGCCGCGTCAGCATCGGTTTGGTGACGAGCGGCAGGCCGGACACGACCGCGCTGGCCGGCGCGCTCAAGACATTCCAGAGCGTGTCGCGCAGGCGGTAGGCATCGCCCTGCACCACCTTGGCTTGCGGGTAGCGGTCGCGCAGCAGCGCGCAGAAGCCGGGATTGTATTCGACGAGAACGAGACGTTTCTGGTCGACCCCGCGCTCGATCAGCGCGGACGTGATGGCGCCGGTGCCGGGTCCGAGCTCGACCACCGGTGCGTCGGAATCGGGATCGACATAATGAGCCATGGTCCGCGCCAGCAGCTTGCCGGACGGCATCACCGCGCCCATGTGCAAGGGCTTTTCGATCCACGACCTGAGAAAGCGCACCTCGTCATCGAGACGAGGCTTCTTCAACGCACGCGCGGACGATGGCAATGGCATGTCGGGACCGGACGGAACCGCAGGACCGCGGCGTGTCAGAAAATGGTCATAAAGACGTATAGGCCGGAGGCGATACGGTCAAGACGCGTCAGTTCGCCCGATTGCCGAAGAAATCCTTGACCTTGGCGAAGAAACCCTCGGCTTCCGGCTGGGTATTGCCGGAGGAGAGCTTCTCGAACTCGGCCAGCAATTCCTGCTGCTTCCTGGTGAGGTTCTGCGGGGTCTCGACCATGACCTGAACGTACATGTCGCCCATCTGGCGCGACCGCAGCACCGGCATGCCCTTTGATGCAATGCGGAATCGGCGACCCGACTGGGTGCCGGCGGGCACCTTCACCTTGGTCTTGCCCTTCTCGATGGTCGGCACCTCGAATTCGCCGCCGAGCGCGGCGGTCACCATCGAGATCGGCACGCGACAATGCAGATCCGCGCCGTCACGCTGGAAGAACTGGTGCTGGGCCAGCGACAGGAAGATGTAGAGATCGCCGGGCGGCCCGCCGCGGACGCCAGCCTCGCCCTCGCCGGCGAGCCTGATCCGTGTGCCGTCCTCGACACCTTGGGGAATGTTGACCGAGAGCGTCCGCTCCCGGGTCACCCGCCCTTGTCCCGAGCAGGATGGGCAGGCGTCTTCGATCATCTGGCCGCGGCCCTGACAGCCCGGGCAGGTCCGCTCCAGCGTGAAGAAGCCCTGCGACTGCCGCACGCGGCCGGCGCCGCCGCAGGTCGAACAGGTCTTCGGCTTGGTGCCGGCCTTGGCACCGATGCCCGAGCAGGCCTCGCAGGTGACCGAGACAGGAATCTCGATCTGCGCGGTCTTGCCGCCAAAGGCTTCCTCGAGGGTGATTTCCATGTTGTAGCGCAGATCGGCGCCGCGCTCGCGGCCGCCGCGGCCGCGCTGCCCGGCCATGCCGAACAGGTCCTCGAAGATGTCGGAGAAAGAGGAGGCGAAGCCGGCACCGAAACCGGCGCCACCGCCGAAGCCGCCGCCCTGCTCGAACGCGGCGTGGCCGTAACGGTCATAGGCGGCGCGCTTGTCCTTGTCCTTCAGGACCTCGTAAGCCTCGTTGATTTCCTTGAACTTGACTTCGCTGGTCTCATCCCCGGGGTTGCGGTCGGGATGGAATTTCATCGCCAGCTTGCGGAACGACGATTTCAGCTTGCCTTCGTCGGCGTCGCGTTCGACTTCGAGGGTCTCGTAATAGCAGCGCTTGGTGGACGTGGACATGATGGGCTCGGTCTATCCAATCGCGATTCAAGTTGGCGCGGAACAACGCTGACATGCGGCGGAATGAGCGCCCTTCGACCTTGCAGCAGAGGGCAGCCTGGCAGCGCTGAGAATAACGGCTGGGAATTGATCGATCGTAACGGGGCCGACTTTGAAGGAGCCTTGAAAGGAGTCCTGGCCCGTCCGTCCCGACACGACGGCCTCCCCCGCGAGGGAGGAGGCCGGTAGCGTGTGTGGGGTCCAAGCCGTCCGCATCGTCACCCTCTCGGGGCTTAAGCGGACTTCTTGTTGTTCTTGTCGTCGTCGACCTCGGTGAATTCCGCGTCGACGACGTCGTCCTTGGCCGCATCCTTCTTGGCGTCGGCCTCGGCCTGCTGCTTGTACATGGCCTCGCCGAGCTTCATCGAAGCCTGCGCCAGCGTCTGGGTCTTGGCCTTGATCGCCTCGGCATCGTCGCCCTTCAGCGCTTCCTTGAGGTCGCTGACGGCATCCTCGATGGCGCGGCGCTCGGTCTCGGCAACCTTCGAGCCGTGCTCGGCCAAAGCCTTCTCGGTCGAATGCACCAGGCCATCCGCCTCGTTCTTGGCGGTGACGGCCTCGCGGCGCTTCTTGTCCGCCTCGGCATTGGCCTCGGCGTCCTTGACCATCTTCTCGATGTCGGCTTCCGACAGACCGCCGGAGGCCTGGATGCGGATCTGCTGCTCCTTGCCCGTGGCCTTGTCCTTGGCCGAGACGTTGACGATGCCGTTGGCGTCGATGTCGAAGGTCACCTCGATCTGCGGCATGCCGCGCGGCGCCGGCGGAATGCCCATCAGGTCGAACTGACCAAGCATCTTGTTGTCGGCCGCCATTTCACGCTCGCCCTGGAAGACGCGGATGGTGACGGCGTTCTGGTTGTCCTCAGCCGTCGAAAACACCTGGCTCTTCTTGGTCGGGATCGTGGTGTTGCGGTCGATGATGCGGGTGAACACGCCGCCCAGCGTCTCGATGCCCAGCGACAGCGGGGTGACGTCGAGCAGCAGCACGTCCTTGACGTCGCCCTGGAGCACGCCGGCCTGGATCGCAGCGCCGATCGCCACGACTTCGTCCGGGTTGACACCCTTGTGCGGCTCCTTGCCGAACAGCTGCTTCACGACTTCCTGGACCTTCGGCATGCGCGACATGCCGCCGACCAGCACGACCTCGCCGATCTCACCGGCGGTGACGCCGGCGTCCTTCAGCGCCTTGCGGCAGGGCTCGACGGTCTTCTGGATGAGGTCGTCGACCAGCGCCTCGAACTTGGCGCGGGTGAGCTTCATCGTCAGATGCTTCGGGCCGGTCTGGTCCGCGGTGATGAAGGGCAGGTTGATCTCGGTCTGCGTCGTCGACGACAGCTCGATCTTGGCCTTTTCAGCGGCTTCCTTCAGGCGCTGCAGCGCGAGCTTGTCGTTGCGCAGGTTGATGCCCTGCTCCTTCTGGAACTCGTCGGCGAGATAACCCACGAGGCGCATGTCGAAGTCTTCGCCGCCGAGGAAGGTATCGCCGTTGGTCGACTTCACCTCGAACACGCCGTCGCCGATTTCGAGAATGGAGATATCGAACGTACCGCCGCCGAGGTCATATACCGCGATGGTGCCGGCCTTGGTCTTGTCAAGGCCATAGGCGAGCGCGGCCGCGGTCGGCTCGTTGATGATGCGCAGCACTTCGAGGCCCGCGATCTTGCCGGCGTCCTTGGTCGCCTGGCGCTGAGCGTCGTTGAAGTAGGCAGGAACGGTGATGACGGCCTGCTCGACCTTCTGGCCGAGATGGGCTTCGGCGGTCTCCTTCATCTTCTGCAGGATGAAAGCCGAGACTTGCGAGGGCGAGTAGGTCTGGCCGTCGGCCTCGACCCAGGCGTCGCCGTTGGAAGCCTTCACGATCTTGTAGGGAACGAGCTTCTTGTCCTTCTCGACCATCGGGTCGTCGTAGCGGCGGCCGATGAGGCGCTTCACTGCGAAGAAGGTGCGCTCGGGATTGGTGACGGCCTGGCGCTTGGCGGGCTGACCGACGAGGCGCTCACCGTCATCCGTGACGGCGACGATCGAAGGCGTCGTGCGCATGCCTTCGGAATTCTCGATGACTTTGGCGTTCTTGCCATCCATCACGGCGACGCACGAATTCGTGGTGCCGAGGTCGATCCCAATGACCTTTCCCATGGTCCTGATATCCTTCTTTTTGCGGCAGGTTGGCTGGGCCCAAGAGGCACCCGAACCGAAACCCCCTAAGATCAAACATCCGCGATATTGCGATGATTGAGGCTCATATAGGAGGGGGGGAGGGGCCCGCAAGGACCGAAGCTAGGTTTCTGCCGCTAAAACATCGGGTTTTGGAAGGTGATATCCGGGCTCAACCGCCCTTGCGGGTGAGGAATTATTAACAGGTCCGGGCGTCGGCAAGCCCCCGCACCCGCAAGCCCGCCCGCCCTGTTGCGGCGAGGCCAAACCGGCTAAAAGGCGGACCGACCGCACAGCCGGCGCAGCTGCTTCGCGCGACAAAGCGGCCCCGTGGCCGACCATCGAACGGCCTCAATGTGAACCAATCAGAGTGGCCATGAAGCTGATCCGCCCCCTCGCCGCGCTCGCCCTCCTCACCGTAACAGCGCTTCCGGCCTTCGCCGCCGACGTCGTTTTCCCACCCGGCTTGCGTCTCGGCATGGTGCCGCTGATCGGCCTCAGCACGGCCAAGACCTTTCCGGGCTTCGAGAGCGAGGACGGCAACGTCAAGGTGCTGGTCACCGAGCTGCCGCCGGCCGCCTATGGCGAGGTCGTGAGCGCCTTCAATTCCAATCCCGGGGGGACCGGCGGCGTCAAGCAGGACAAGGTCGAGACCCCCGCAGGCCTTGCCTATTTCACCACCGAAAGCGGCAAGGCCGGCGACACTCCGGTGAAGCGCTATTCGATGATCGTGCCCGGCGCCGGCTTCTCCGGCTATGTCGCGGTGCAGATCCCGGAGAATGCGACCAAGATCTACACCGACGAGGCGGTGCGGCAGATGTTCGCGAGCGCCACGACCCGCAGGCAGGTCTCTGCCGAGGAGCAGATCGCGCTGCTGCCGTTCAAGATCACCGATCTCGCCGACTTCAAGGACATCAAGACCCTGGCACCGGGCTCGAGCATCATCCTGGCCGACGGCGATGAGAGCGTGGGCTACGAGGCGAGGCCGTTCATGATCCTCGGCCTGATCGGCGCCACCCCGCAAGCCGCCGACGACCGCGCCCGCTTCGCCCGGGAGGCGGCGCTCCAGATTCCCGGCGTGCGCGAGTCGCGCATCACTATGTCCGAGCCGATCCGCATCAACGGCCAGCAAGGCTTCGAGACCCGGATCGACGGCGTCAGCGGCAAGGACAAGGTCCCGGTGACGGTGGTGCAGTGGATCCGCTTCTCGAGCGGCGGCGCATCATTGCGCATCATCGCCAGCGCCCCGCGCGACCAATGGCAAGCCGCCTTCACCCGCTTCCGCACCGTACGCGACGGGATTCAGCCGAAGGGGTAGGACGAAGCCGGCGCTAATCGTGGTTGGTCGCAGTTTCACGAAGAACCTTCGCCCAACTTCTCCCTGTGGTTATGGATCCCGGGTTCGCGCTTTGCGCGCCCCGGGATGACGGCGCTATGGGCTTTGTCAGCCCACGCGCTGGACAGAACCGGCCGCATTTTCGGGCTTCTGTTCGTACACGAACGGAACTAGGCTTCCTCCCGTTGGATCATCCTGGAGGGGAGGTAGACATGCTGGTTCGGCGACAGGTCTTGGCAATGCTTGGAACGACGGCGCTGGCGACGCTCGCGCCAAGCGCGCTGTTCGCGGCCGCACCGATCAAGCCGGACGAAGCGTCCGCGCTGCTCGTGATCGACGTGCAGAACTGCTTCCTGCCCGGCGGGAGCCTCGCGGTAAAGGAAGGCGAGCAGGTGGTGCCGGTCATCAACAAGATCTCGAAGGCATTTGCGAATGTGGTGCTGACGCAGGACTGGCACACGCCGGGCCACGTTTCGTTTGCGTCGGTTCATTCCGGCAAGAAGCCGTTCGAAACGGTCGACCTGCCCTACGGCAAGCAGGTGCTGTGGCCGGACCATTGCGTGCAGGGCACCGAGGGCGCGGCGCTGTCGAAGGACCTGTCGATCCCGCACGCCGAGCTCATCATCCGCAAGGGATTTCACAAGAACGTCGACAGCTATTCGGCCTTCCTCGAGGCCGACGGCAAGACCTCGACCGGGCTCGCCGGCTACCTGCGGGGCCGCAAGATCAAGCGCGTCTTCGTCGCTGGTCTTGCGACAGACTTCTGCGTCGCCTGGACCGCGCTCGACGGGCGCAAGGCGGGCTTCGAGGTCTATGTGGTGGAAGACGCCTGCCGCGGCATCGACACGCAGGGCTCGCTCGCCAAGGCCTGGGCCGACATGGCCAAGGCGGGCGTGAAGCGGATTCAGTCTGCGGATATCGCGGTGAGCGCGTAGGCGGCGCGCTATCCTCCGTCATTCCGGGGCGCGCTTCAGCGCGAGCTATGGTGCGCAATTTGCGCACCTGAGAATCCATTGTGCGGTTGTCTCTGCTGTTCAATGGATTCCGGGTTCTCGACTTCGTCGAGCCCCGGAATGACGCCAACACTCAGTTCGCCGCGCTGCTCGATTCGTTGTTGTTCGCCGCGGGCGCAGTCTTCGCGCCGCCCTTGGCGACGCCGACCAGCGCCGGGCGCAGCACGCGGTCACCGATGGTGTAGCCGGCCTGCATGATCTGCACCACGGTGCCCGACGGCACCGACGCGTCAGGCACTTCGTACATTGCCTGGTGGAAGTTCGGGTCGAACTTCTGGCCCTGAGGATCGAGCTTCTTCACGCCGTGTTTTTCCAGCGCGTTGAGCAGCGCGCGCTCCGTGAGCTCGACGCCCTCGATCAACGAGACCAGGCCGGGATCGGCCGCAGCACGCGCCTCCGCCGGAACGGCATCGAGTGCGCGCTGGAGATTGTCGGCGATGTCGAGCACGTCGCGCGCGAAGCCGGTGATGCCGTAGAGGCGGGCGTCGGCGACTTCCTTTGCGGTGCGCTTGCGCAAATTCTCCATCTCGGCCAGCGTCCGCAGCATGCGGTCGCGCGCTTCAGCCGCTTCCTTTTGCAGGGTTTCGACCGAACCCGGCTCGGGATCGTCGGGCATGATGTAGGGTTTCGACACCACGGGCTCGCCGGTCGCTGCAGTCGTGTCTTGGGGTTGCCGGTCTTGCTCGGTCATCGGCTCTGATCTCGAACTCGTTTCAGGGATGTTGGCCCGGATATCGTGCTTAAGCCCGCGAAAATCAAGCGCCCGTGATCGGCAGAAAGGCCGGTCAGCCCCCCAACAGGCGGCTGACGATGCGGGCGGCGTAGTCCACGGTCGGGATCACGCGGGCATAATTCAGCCGCGTCGGGCCGATCACGCCGAGAACGCCGACGATGTGGCCGGCGGCATCCCGATAGGGCGAGATGATGGTGGAGGACCCCGACAGCGAGAACAGCTTGTTCTCACTGCCGATGAAGATGCGCACGCCTTCGGCGGTCTCGGCCCGGCCGAGCAGATCGATCACGCCGCGCTTGGTCTCGAGGTCGTCGAACAACAGGCGAACCCGCTCCAGATCCTCCAGCGCGTGCAGATCTTCGAGCAGATTGGCGTGGCCGCGGACGATGAGCTGACGGTCCTCGCTCTCGCCGCCGGACCAGCTGGCAATGCCGGCCGAGATCACTTTCTGTGTCAGCTGATCGAGCTCGGCACGGGCCTCGCCGAGTGCGGTCTCGAGCTCGAGCCGCGCTTCGGCCAAGGTCCGGCCGCGGATCCGCGCATTGAGGAAATTGCCGGCCTCTGTCAGCGCCGAAGAGGGAACTCCGGGCGGCAGCGTCAACACGCGGTTTTCAACCTGGCCGTCTTCGCCGACCAGGATCACCAGCGCTTTTTCCGGTTCCAGGCGGACGAATTCGATGTGCTTCAGCCGCGCATTGGATTTCGGCGTCAGCACGACGGCGGCGGCCCGGGTCAGGCCGGAGAGCCGCATCAAGGCCTGGTCCAGCGCCGCCTCGACCGATTGCGCCTCGCCGACGGACGAGAGCTGGCTCTGGATCGCCTGCCGCTCGGCCTCGTTGAGGTCGCCGACCTGCATCAGGGCATCGACGAAGAAGCGCAGGCCCAATTCCGTCGGCAGCCGGCCGGCGGAGGTGTGCGGGGCATAGATCAGGCCGAGCTGTTCCAGATCGGCCATGACGTTGCGCACAGATGCCGGCGACAGCGGCATCGCAATCAGGCGGGAAATGTTGCGCGAGCCGACCGGCTCACCGGTCGCGAGATAGCTTTCGACAATTTGACGAAAGATGTCGCGGGAACGCTCGTTGAGCTGGGCAAGGCCTGCGCGCGGCGCGATCAGATGGATCGGATCGTGATGGGCCACAGACGGTAACTCCTCTCAGATCCTTATAATTTGTCCATCCGGGCCGCGTCTGACAAGCGTGGCGTTTGCAGGCCGACGGTCAGGGGGTGAATAAGCCCTTGCCGCCCACCCCCGCCCCACCTACAAGCACCGCGAACAGCCTATTCCCGTGAGTTTTGGAGATTTCCCATGCGGCCAAGCCGCCGTGCGCCCGACGAATTGCGCCCCGTGACGCTGGAGCGCGGCGTGGTCAAATATGCGGAAGGCTCGTGCCTCGTTAAATTCGGCGACACCCATGTGCTGGTCACCGCCACGCTGGAGGACCGCCTGCCGCCGTGGCTGAAGGGGCAGGGCCGCGGCTGGGTCACCGCCGAATACGGCATGCTGCCGCGCGCGACCTCCGAACGCACCCGCCGCGAGGCCTCCGCCGGCAAGCAGAGCGGCCGCACCGTCGAGATCCAACGCCTGATCGGCCGCTCGCTTCGCACCATCGTCGATCTCGAAGCTCTCGGCGAGCGCCAGATCACGGTCGATTGCGACGTGCTCCAGGCCGACGGCGGCACGCGCACGGCCTCGATCACCGGCGCCTGGGTCGCGCTTGCCGATTGCCTCAACTGGATGAAGGCGCGCACCATGGTGAAGGCCAACGTGATGCGCGACAACGTCGCCGCGATCTCCTGCGGCATCTACAACGGCACGCCGGTGCTCGATCTCGACTATGCCGAGGATTCGGAAGCCGAGACCGACGCCAATTTCGTCATGACCGGCGATGGCCGCATCATCGAGGTGCAGGGCACCGCGGAACGCGAGCCGTTCACGCAGGACGAGTTCCTGAAGCTGATCGCCCTGGCGCAGAAGGGCATTGCGCGCCTGGTGGACTTGCAGAAACTGGCCGTGGCGTAGTCAATAAGCCCATGCACCGCCGAATCACCGACAAGCTCGTCATCGCCACCCACAATCCCGGCAAGCTCGCCGAGATGAGGGAGCTGCTCGCGCCGTACGGGATCGAGGCGGTGTCGGCCGGCGAGCTCGGCCTAGACGAGCCCGAGGAAACCGGCAACGATTTCCGCAGCAACGCCGCGATCAAGGCGATCGCCGCGGCGGAGGCGACCAAGCTGCCCTCCTTCGCCGACGATTCCGGCATCGTCGTCGACGCACTCGACGGTGCGCCGGGAATCTACAGCGCGCGCTGGGCCGGCCCGACCAAGGATTTCAACGCGGCGATGGCGCAGATCGAGCGCCTGCTGCAGGAGCGCGGCGCCACCACGCCGGACAAGCGCAAAGCCCACTTCGTCTCGGCGCTTTGTGTGGCCTGGCCCGACGATCATCGCGAGGAGGTCGAGGCGCGCGTCGACGGCACGCTGATCTGGCCACCGCGCGGCACAGCCGGCTTCGGCTACGACCCGATGTTCCTGCCGGACGGGCACAGCCGCACCTTCGGCGAGATGACCAGCATCGAGAAGCACGGCCTGCCGCCGCTTGGGCTCGGCCTGTCGCACCGCGCCCGCGCTTTTCGGAAACTGGCGGAGATCTGCCTTGAGCCGCGCTAACAAGGATGCGTTTGGCGTCTATGTGCACTGGCCGTTCTGCCTGTCGAAGTGCCCCTATTGCGACTTCAACAGCCACGTCCGCCACGCCGCGATCGACGAGACGCGCTTCGCCGCCGCCTTCGCCCGCGAGATCGCAACGACCGCCGAGCGCGCGCCCGGCCGCGAGGTCACCTCGATCTTCCTCGGCGGTGGCACGCCGTCACTGATGCAGCCCGCCACCGTCGGCGCGGTGTTAGACGCGATCGGCAAGCACTGGTCCGTCGCAGGCGACGTCGAGGTGACTCTGGAAGCGAACCCGACCAGCGTCGAAGCCACGCGCTTTGCCGGTTATCGCATCGCCGGCGTCAACCGCGTCTCGCTCGGCGTGCAGGCGCTCGATGACGCCTCGCTCAAAGCGCTCGGCCGCATGCACAGCGCGCGCGAAGCGCTCGATGCCGTCGCCATCGCGCGCCGCGCGTTCGACCGCTATTCGTTCGACCTGATCTACGCCCGCCCCGACCAGACGCCGGCGATGTGGGCGGGCGAGCTGCGGCACGCCATCGATGAAGCGGCCGAGCATCTGTCGCTCTATCAATTGACGATCGAGGAAGGCACGCCCTTCTTCGGCCTGCACCAGGCCGGCAAGCTGAAGACGCCGGACGAAGCGGTCGCCCGCGCGCTCTACGACGTCACGCAGGAGACCTGCGACAAGCTCGGGCTGCCCGCCTACGAGATCTCCAATCACGCGCGGCGCGGTGCCGAATGCCGGCACAATCTGGTGTACTGGCGCGGCGAGGAATATGCCGGCATCGGCCCCGGCGCACATGGCCGTCTCGACATCGACGGCGTGCGCCACGCCACCGCCACCGAGAAGCGTCCCGAGGCCTGGCTGATGCGGGTCGAGACCAACGGCGACGGTGTCGTCAGCGACGAGCTCCTCAACAGCGAGGAGCGCGCCGACGAATTCCTGCTGATGGGATTGCGGCTCGCCGAAGGCATCGATCCCGAACGCTACAAGGCCCTCGCCGGCCGCCCGCTCGACCCCCGCCGCATCGCGCTCTTGCGCGAGGAAGGCGCGATCACCGTGGATGCGACGGGACGGCTGCGCGTGACCAGCAGCGGTTTTCCGGTGCTGGATGCCGTGGTCGCGGATTTGGCGGCTTAGCGGATCTCGTAGCCCGGATGGAGCGTAGCGCAATCCGGGACGGTCTCACCGCGTGGACAGAACCCGGATTACGCTGCGCTCCATCCGGGCTACGAAACCATTACGCCCCAAAGCTCTTCGGCGAGCCCGCCACCGCAACGCCGCCGCCTTGCGTCACCTTCATCACGGCAAGTCCGCGTTCATTCGTGCCATCAGCACGGAAGCGGAACAGGCCGTCGATGCCGGCGAAGCCTGAGGGGTTGGTGAGCACGTCGGAGGAGAAGCGCTGGACGCCTTGCGTGCGCGCCAGCGCGGCAACGAGCGCGACCGCGTCATAGGAAAGGGTCGCGGTGCGGATCGGCTCGGCGCCGTATTTCGTGCGGTAGCGGCCGGAGAAGGCGCGGAAGCCGGCCGGATCGGGCGCGGCGTAAAGGCCGCCCTGCAGCGCGGCGCTGGCATAGACGCGCGGATTGTCCCACAGGCCGGTGCCGAGCAGCTGGATGTTGCGCAGGTTCGCGCCCGCGGCCGTCATCGCATCCGCCACTGACACGACGGCATCGCCGTCATCGGCAATGAATAGCGCGTCCGCACTGCCGAGCTGCTGCGCCACGGTGCGCGCGGGCGTGGCGCGATCGGCACCGTATTTCTCGAACGCAACGATGCGCCCGCCGCGCCGCGGCACCGCCGCCTTCACCGCGGCCTCGACGACATTGCCATAGGCGTTGTCGCGCACCAGCACCGCGACGGAGCGCTTTCCGATGCCGGCGGAATATTCGACGATGCGGTTGACGTCGGACTCCGGCAGGAACGAGAGCAGATAGACGCCGCGTCCGGCGATGCTGGAATCGGTCGAGAAGGCGATGACGGAAATGCCGCGCGTGCGCGCGACCTGCGCCACCGCCGGCACCGATTGCGCGAACAGCGGCCCGAGGATGATCTCGGCGCCCTCGTCGACCGCCTGCTGCGCGCCGGCCTGCGCGCCTTGCGGGCTGCCATTGTCGTCCTTGATCAGGAGCTGGATGTTCGGGTTCTGGAACTCGGCCAGCGCCATCTCGGCGGCGTTGCGCATCGATTGCGCGGCGAGCCCGGCATTGCCGGCTGCGGAGAGCGGCAGGATCAGGCCGACCTTCACGCCGCCGGTGCCGGCGGTCGTCGCCTGCTGCTGCGGTCCTGCCGGCTGGGCCGGCGGCGCGGAGCTCGAGAACGGGTTGGAGAACTGGCTGAGGCTTTGCTGCACGCCGGCGCAGGCCGACAGCACGGGCGCGCCGAGCAACAGGCCGAGCGCAGTCCGCCGGGTCGCCCCTGGCGATGGGGATCCCGGAAGGTGAGACTTTGGATGACGCGGGCCGACCATGGCAGCTTCTCTTCCGACCCGCCGTCGCCGGCTGATCACGACATTGCTTTCCGCGACGGGGGGCCGCGGATTCAGGCAGTGTGTCGGCAAATAGTTAACCAAAACAAAAGGATAACAACCGCTTAACGCGGCCGCAATCCCGTCCCGGCAGCTCTTCGCCGTCACTCATTCACTCATCAAGGCGGCGTTTCCGTCGCGAATATGGCGCGAGGGCCCCTCCTGCCTCCCGGCGCGATCTCGACCG
The DNA here is from genome assembly GCF_020193935.1 of Bradyrhizobium sp. NBAIM08. NCBI lineage: Bacteria > Pseudomonadati > Pseudomonadota > Alphaproteobacteria > Hyphomicrobiales > Nitrobacteraceae > Bradyrhizobium > Bradyrhizobium sp. NBAIM08. The sequence goes on from NZ_JADYVR010000008.1 coordinate 167,103, forward strand.
ATCACATTCCCGTCCGTTCCTCGCCCCTCACCTGGATACGATCTTTGGGCACGATCTTTTTCGGCGAGCCGGTTCCCAGCCTTAGCGATCGTGCCTAAGTTGGCTCCATTATGCGCGCAAAGCCGGCCCCGATAAATACGCCTGAAGCTCAAGACGCCGCCTCGCGCGGTTTCTCCATCGATGCCCATCGGCTCGCGGCGCCGAAGGCCGCGCCGGGCCTCCATCTGGTCGCGACCCCGATCGGCAATCTCGGCGACATCACCCTGCGGGCGCTGCAGACGCTCGCCGGCGTCGACGTCATCGCCTGTGAGGACACCCGCATCACGCGCCGCCTGACCGAGCGCTATGCGATCACGGCCCAGCTCAAGCCATATCACGAGCACAATGCGGAGGCCGCGCGTCCCAAAATCCTCGAAGCCCTCGGGCAAGGCGGCTCGGTCGCGCTGGTGTCGGACGCCGGCACGCCGCTGATCTCCGATCCCGGCTTCAAGCTGGTGCGCGAGGTCTGCGCCGCCGGCCATGCGGTGTATGCGCTGCCCGGCCCGTCCTCGGTGCTGGCCGCGCTGTCGGTCGCCGCCCTGCCGACCGACCGCTTTTTCTTCGAAGGCTTCTTGCCGGCGAAATCAGCCGCGCGGCGCAGCCGTCTCGCCGAGCTCGCCCGCATCGACGCGACGCTGGTGATGTTCGAGTCAGGCAACCGCGTGCAGGATACGCTGGCCGATCTCGCCGAGATCATGGGACCGCGCGAGGCCGCGATCTGCCGCGAGCTGACCAAGCTGCATGAGGAGATTTCGCGCGCAACGCTGAGCGAGCTGGCGCGCGAGGCTGCAACGCTGGAGACACGCGGCGAATTCGTGCTGGTGATCGCTCCGCCCGCGGCCGACGCCGAGGTTCTGACATCGGACGCGCTCGATAGTCTGTTGCGCGAGCAGCTTGCCGCGCACAGCGTCAAGGATGCCGTGGCGCACGCGGTCGCGTTGTCGGGCCGGCCGCGCCGCGAGGTCTATGCCCGCGCGCTCGAGCTCGCAAAGGATTCGCGGAGCAGCGATGGCGAAGACTGAGATTCCTGCGGAACCGAAGGTCGCGTCGCCCGAGCGCGTCGCAGCGTTCCAGACCGGTATTTCCGCTGAGAGCCGTGCCGCCGCCTACCTCATGGCCAAGGGCTACCGCATTCTCGCCAAACGTTACCGCACGCCGCATGGCGAGATCGATATCGTGGCGCGGCGCCGCAATCTGATCGCCTTCGTCGAGGTTAAGGCCCGCGCCACGCTGGACGAGGCCGCATTCGCCGTGACGCCGCGCCAGCAGCAGCGCATCATCGACGCCGCCCAAGGCTGGCTCGCAGCGCATCCCGAGCATGCCGAATTCGAATTGCGATTCGACGCCATGCTGATTGCGCCGCGCTCGCTTCCGCGCCATGTGTTGGCGGCATTCGACGCCTCGACCTGAAAGGCAGCCCATGAAACTGAACGTCGCCGTCCAGATGGACCCCATCGCCCGCATCAACATCAAGGGCGATTCCACCTTCGCGCTGCTCTTGGAGGCGCAGAAGCGCGGCCATGGCCTGTCTTATTACACGCCCGACAAGCTCTCGATGGTCGGCGAGGAGCTGGTCGCGCCGGTTCAGCTCCTGACCGTGCGCGACGAGCCCGGCGACCATTTCACCCTTGGCGAGCCCAGGCGCGAGGCGCTGAACGCCTTCGACGTGGTGCTGCTGCGCCAGGATCCGCCGTTCGACCTCGCCTACATCACCTCGACGCATTTCCTGGAGCGCATCCATCCGAAGACGCTGGTCGTCAACGATCCCGCCTCGGTGCGCAACGCGCCGGAAAAGCTGTTCGTGATGAATTTTCCGCAACTGATGCCGCCGACGCTGATCTCGCGCGACCTGGATGAGATCAACGCGTTCCGCGACAAGTACGGCGCGGTCGTCATGAAGCCGCTGCACGGCCATGGCGGCGCGGCGGTGTTCCGCGTGATGCCGCAGGACATGAATTTCGGCTCGCTGTTCGACATGTTCTCGGTGACGTTCAGGGAGCCCTGGGTGATCCAGCAATTCATCCCCGAGGTGAAGCACGGCGACAAGCGCATCATCCTGGTCGACGGCGAGTTCGCCGGCGCGGTGAACCGCGTGCCGGCCGCCGACGACCTCCGCTCCAACATGGTGCGCGGCGGCGCGGCGCAGGAGACGGAGCTCACCCCGCGCGAGCGCGAGATCTGCGCCACGGTCGGCCCGGCGCTGCGCGAGCGCGGCCTGCTGTTCGTCGGCATCGACGTCATCAACGGCAATCTCACCGAGATCAACGTGACCTCACCGACCGGCATCCGCGCCATCGCACGGCTCGGCGGCCCGGATGTCGCGGCGAAGATCTGGGACGTGATCGAAGCGAAGCGGAAGAAGTAGAGCTCTGCGCGCAGCCCGGATGGAGCGTTAGAGAATCTGACGCCCCCCACTTGCACCGGCCCCGGATTACGCTTGGTCTCCATCCCGGCTACGGACGACGCTCGCGGCCACCTCGCGCGCTAACGACGTATTCACCATGACGCCGCGCGCGTCATGCGAACGTACGTGCCCGCGTAGGTGAAACTACGGGGCCGTTGGCCGACCCAATAACGCCGCGTTCACCATCTGCCGAAAACCAGCATCGCGGCCGGCGATCACGTTCGGCCTCGCAACACCCCTTATACTTTTGCTGCCTACTCATCGACGCGGGGGAACACGCCAGGTGCGGTTCGAGTGCCCCGCGTAAGAGTAGAAGCGTATGAATACCGCACGCATTGTCGTTCTCGTCATCGCTCTCGGCGCCGGCGGCGTCGCTGCATATCTGGCGAGCGGCTATCAGAATCCGCCCGCGGCCGTCCTGCCCGTCGCCGAGAAGCTGCCGACGGTCGAGGTCCTCATCGCCAAGAACGACATCCAGCTCGGCCAGGCCGTCAAGCCCGAGGACCTGCAATGGCAGGCCTGGCCCGCGGCAACAGCCAGCAGCGCCTTCATCCGCCGCGACAGCAGGCCCGAGGCACCGACCCAGATCGCGGGCTCGATCGCGCGCGTGCCGTTGATGCAGGGCGAGCCGATCCGCGAGCAGAAGCTGGTCAAGGCCGAAGGCTCCGGCTTCATGGCCGCGATCCTGCCGTCCGGGATGCGTGCCGTCTCCACCGAGATTTCAGCCGAAACCGGCGCCGGCGGCTTCATCCTGCCGAATGACCGCGTCGACATCGTCCTGACCCGCCGGCTGAAGAATCCGGACGGCGGCAACACCAACGGCCCGACCGGCGGCAACGACCTCATCCTGTCCGAGGTCATTCTCACCAACATTCGTGTGCTCGCGATCGACCAGGCCCCGAAGGAAAAGGAGGGCCAGAACGCGGTGGTCGGCAAGACCGTCACGCTCGAGCTGCGGCCCGACCAGATCGCTACGCTTTCGGCCGCACGCCAGGGCGGCACTCTGACACTCGCGCTGCGCAGCATCGTCGATGCCAACGCAGTCGACGGCACGCCCGAGGACCAGGCGATCAAGCGCCCGGGCGGCGTGAACGTAATCCGTTACGGCGTCCAGGCACGGCAACTGACGTCACAGAAGTGATGGGGACAGCATGAACTACGGGGGTGATCGGACGGGCTTGCGCATTCGGGGGAAGCGCGTGCGCTCGGTCCTGGCGGGGACGATGTTGGTGCTGGGGCTGCTCGCGGCTTCCGGCGTCCTCAGTGCTGCGGAGGCGCCGGTCGGCGACCAGGCGCCGATGCAGGCGTCGGATCTCGGCTTATCGTCGGTTGGGACTATCGCACCGGCGCGGTCGCGCTTTCTGTCGCTCGGCATCGGCAAGTCCGTCGTCATCGACCTGCCGCGCGAGGTCAAGGACGTGCTGGTGGCCGATCCCAAGATCGCCAATGCGGTGATCCGCTCGGCCCAGCGCGCCTATATCATCGGCGGCCAGGTCGGCCAGACCAACGTCGTGTTCTTCGCCGCCGACGGCCAGCAGGTCGCCTCCTATGACATCGCGGTGAAGCGCGACCTCAACGGCATGCGAGCAGCGCTGCGCCAGTCGCTGCCGGGCGTCCAGATCGAGGGCGTCGGCGACAGCGTGATGCTGACCGGCTCGGTGTCGAGCCCGGTCGAGGCCCAGCAGGCCGGCGACGTTGCCGCAAAGCTGGTCGGCGGCGCGGACAAGGTCGTCAACAACATCGTCGTGCGCGGCCGCGACCAGGTCATGCTCAAGGTCGTGGTCGGCGAAGTCCGCCGCGACATCGTCAAGCAGCTCGGCGTCGATCTCAGCGCCAGCCTGAATGCCGGCACGGCGGTGGTGAATTTCAACAATTCCAACCCATTCTCGGTCTCTGGCGGACCGATCGTCAGCAGTAATGGGCTCGGCGTCACCGGCCTCGCCAAGGGCGTCGCCACCGTCAACGCCACGATGCGGGCAATGGAAAGCGCCGGCGTCATGCGGACCCTGGCCGAACCGAGTCTGACCGCGATCTCGGGCGAATCCGCCACTTTCATCGCCGGCGGCGAATTCCCGATTCCCGGGGGCTACGCCTGCGATCCGGTCACTCACGTCTGTACCACCCAGGTCACCTACAAGAAGTTCGGCATCTCGCTGAACTTCACCCCGGTCGTGCTCAGCGAAGGCCGCATCAGCCTGCGCGTGATGACCGAGGTCTCGGAGCTGTCGAACACCAACTCGATCACGTTGACGCAGGCCGTGACCGGGTCCTCGACCAACTCGATCACCATTCCATCGATCCAGACCCGCCGCGCCGAAACGACCCTGGAGATTCCCTCGGGCGGCTCGATGGCGATGGCCGGCCTGATCCAGCAGCAGACCAAGCAGGCGATCAACGGACTGCCCGGTGTCGACCAGGTGCCGATCATCGGCGCGCTGTTCCGCAGCCAGGACTTCGTCAACAACGAGACCGAGCTGATGGTGATCGTGACGCCTTACGTGGTGCGCGCGGTTGCCCAGAAGGAATTGTCGCGGCCCGACGACGGCTTCGCGCCGGCCTCGGACGCACAGAGGGCGCTGCTCGGCCGGGTCAACCGCCTCTATGGCATCGCGAGCCGTGTCGATCCGGTCGCCGGCACGCCGGGCGATTTCGGCTTCATCATCGACTGAGACGAACGGTTCGGGGACCGGGCAAGGCAGGGGCAGGAGGGATCAGGGGATGACGACAACATCAGCCGATCGACGGCGCAATTTGCGGTTCGCACTGGCACTGACGGGCCTCTCCGTCATGCTCGGCGCCTGCAACACCACCGAGATCGTCACCCAGACGGTGCCGACCGATTATCGCCAGCGCCATCCGATTGCGGTGCAGGAAGGCAAGAAGTCGATCGTGATCTTCGTCGGCAATAGCAGGGGCGGCCTCTCGGCTGCGCAGCATTCGGACGTCGCGGGCATCGCGCGGGACTGGATGCGCGAAGGCACCGGCTCGGTCGCCGTCGATGTGCCGGTCGACACCGCCAATTCGCGCGCGGCCGCCGCAACCTATCAGGAGATCCGCTCGGTGCTCATGTCCGGCGGCGTGCCGTCGCGCGCCATCGTCCGGCGGCCCTATCGCCCCGATGATCCCGGGCTGCTGCCCACCATCCGCCTGAGCTATTCCAAGATCACCGCGGTCGCCGGCCCCTGCGGGCTTTGGCCCGAAGACGTCGGCCCCAACATCCTCAACCCCGGCTACACCGAGAACCGCCCCTATTTCAATCTGGGCTGCGCCAGCCAGCGCAATCTCGCCGCGATGATCGACAACCCGGCTGACCTCGAGCAACCGCGCGCCGAGACGCCCGCCTATACCGCACGGCGCGAGATCGCGTTCGATCGCTATCGCAAGGGCACGACGACGACGACCACCTATCCCGAATCCGACAAGGCCAAACTCAGCGATACCGCCAAATGACAGGCATCCACGACGAAGACGCGGACGATCCGCAGCATCCCGAGGAACACATCGCCCCGGTTCCTCGCATTTCGGTGCAAGCCTTCTGCGAGACCGAGCAGACGCTCAAGGCGGTGACCGCGGCTGGCCAGGACCGCCGGCTCGCCAAGGCCCATCTCAGCGCCAAGGATGGCGGCCTCGCCGCGGCGATCGAAGCCTATGAATCGATGCCGACGCCGAACGTGATCGTCATCGAGTCCGACGGCACGCGCGACATCCTCGAAGGACTGGACGACCTCGCCGGCGTCTGCGATCCCGGCACACGCGTGGTCGTGATCGGTAGCCCCAGCGACACCGCGCCCTATCGCGAGCTGGTGCGCCGCGGCGTCAACGACTACGTGGTCGGCCCGGTCGAAACCATCGACGTGGTCCGCTCGATCTGCAGCCTGTTCTCGGCCTCGGAAGCCATCATCACCGGCCGCGTCATCGCCGTGGTCGGCGCCAAAGGCGGCGTCGGCGCGTCCACCGTCGCGCATAATCTGGCCTGGACCATCGCCCGCGATCTCTCGCTCGATTCCGTCGTGATCGATCTCGACCTCGCCTTCGGCACCGCGGGCCTCGACTACAACCAGGATCCGGTGCAGGGCATCGCCAACGCGGTGCTGTCGCAGGACCGGCCGGACACGGCGCTGATGGAGCGCCTGCTCGCCAAATGCACCGATCGCCTCAGCCTCCTGGCGGCGCCCGCCACGCTCGACCGCGTCTACGATTTCGGTGCTGAAGCCTTCGATGCCGTGTTCGACACGCTGCGCATGACGACGCCCTGCATCGTGCTCGACGTGCCCCATCAATGGTCCGGCTGGACCCGGCGCGCGCTGGTGAACGCCGACGACATCGTGATCGTGGCCGAGCCCGATCTCGCCAATCTACGCAACACCAAGAACATGCTGAGCGTGCTGAAGGCGGCGCGACCGAACGACCGGCCGCCGCTGTACTGCCTCAACCAGGTCGGCATGCACAAGCGTGCGGAGATCGAGGTCAAGGCCTTCGCCAAGACCATGGAGAGCCAGCCGATCGCGGTGATCCCGTTCGATTCGAAACTGTTCTCGACCGCGGCCAATAACGGCCAGATGATCGCGGAGGTCTCCAGGACCCACCGCACCACCGTTCTGTTCCAGAATATGGCGAACCGCCTCGCCGGCCGCGGCGAGGTGAAGAAGCCGAAGCGCTCGCTGCTCGAGCCGCTTTTGAAGAAGCTGAAGGGCAAGTCGGGGCGCAGCTCGGCCCCGCATCGCAAGGCGTCGTAGGCGCGGCTTATTTGAGCATGATCTCCGCGCAAACGCCTTCCGCGTTTGTCGCGAGGGAAAACCGCTTCACACTTTGCGCTGACGCGGCCCTTCGGGTCCGGATCATGCTCTAGGGCGGACTACCTGTCCGCCCGCTGCTGCTTTTTCGCCAGCAGCTGCTTCAGCGCCGCGACCTTGGCCGCGGCCTGGTCCGGCGGCAGATCTGCCTTGACGAGGATTTCGGCCTCGGCCTCGCGACCCTGCAATCCCAGCACGAGCGCCAGATTGGCGCGGACCCGCGCATCGTTCTGATTGCGCTGATGGGCGCGGCCGAGCACCTGTTCGGCCTTCGATAGATTATTCTGCAGCATGTAGGACAGGCCGAGATTGGACAGCACGGTCGGCTCGTTCGGCACGATCTTCAACGCCGCAGCGTAATATTGCTGGGCTTCCTCGTTGCGGCCGAGCTGGTCGAGCACAGCGCCCTGCGCCGACAGGATGCGCCAATCGGGATCCTCGGGCGAATGCGCCCGGCCGAGGACGTCGAAGGCCTGCTGGAAATTGCCGTTGTCGGCGAGCGCGCGGCCGTAGCCGGCGAGCAGCGCCTTGTTGCCAGGACGGGCGAGCACGGCCTGCTCCAGCACTGCGACCGCCTGCGCGCGCTGGCCGCTGCCACGCAGCGCCTTGCCGTATTCGAGAGCAATGGCGGGATCGCTCGGCTTGGCGCGATAACGCTCGCGAAGTGCGTCCATCTCCGGCGTGGGGTCGGCCTTGCTGTCGGACTTGCCGTCAAACTTGGCGGCGGACTCCCGCTTGCCGCCGAGCGCACCGGTGACGTCGTCGATGCCGGCCGTCTGACAGCCGCCGAGGGCGAGGATCAGGACGGCGGAACACAGATATCCCGCCGGGGATAAGGCGAGGAACGAACGCTTGGGCATACTCTGATCACTCGGCAACTGATCAGAGATGCTTACCCATTAACGCTAAAGTCCCGTTAAGGAGGCGCGCCTGTTGAGGTTCAGTCGACGAACTCGGCGCCGAATTCGCAGCCGATGCGCCAGCGCAGGCGGCATTGGCGGGAATAATCAGGCGCGAAGATGATGGTGAATTGCGGCGGCACTTCCAGAAATTCCGCCACCACTTTCACGCCGCCATCCGAAATGTCCGTGATCGTGCAATCCCGCGGCAGCGAGCCCGCGCCAAAATGGATCTTGGCGAGGCGGCTGCACACCCGACGTTCGCTTCTCCGGCGATTTGCAAGCATTTGAACTGTTCACCCGTTAGACCACGGCCCATCCCGCAGCCCTAGGAGTAGCGGACATTCGTTGGAATGTGCTGAGGAGAGAAGGCGGCATTCGAGACGTAGTGTCTGGGCTGCGTTTACGATTGGTTAGGATTTGACCGGCCGCCAAGCGATTGTTCCCGTATTGTTCTTGCGGAAACGGCCGCGCTCTGCTACCCCTAATTGCAGCAATGGGCAGGCTGGTTCGGCATGGTTCAGCGGGTTTCTACCGTCGCCTTTGAGGGGATCGAGGCCCGCGCGGTCGACGTGCAGGTGCAGGTCGCGCCTGGCCTGCCGGCCTTTGCCATCGTCGGCTTGCCGGACAAGGCGGTGTCGGAGGCGCGCGAGCGGGTGCGCTCGGCGCTGATCGCCTCGGGGCTGGCGCTGCCGGCGCGGCGGATCATCGTCAATCTGGCCCCGGCCGACCTCCCGAAGGAGGGCAGCCATTACGACCTGCCGATTGCGCTTGGGCTGATGGCCGCGATAGGCGCCATCCCGCCCGATGCGCTGACCGGCTTCACCGTGCTCGGCGAGCTCGGCCTCGACGGCTCGATCGCGCCGGTGGCCGGCGTCCTTCCCGCCGCGATCGGCGCCAATATGCGCGAGGAAGGACTGATCTGCCCGGCGTCCTGCGGCTCCGAGGCGGCGTGGGCGAGCCCGGACATCCAGATCATTGCCGCACACTCGCTGATCCAGATCGCCAACCATTTCAAGGGCACCCAGGTGCTGTCGCGGCCGACGCCGAAGGTGCACGAGGCCGCCGCCTCGACGCTCGACCTGCGCGACATCAAGGGCCAGGAAAGCGCCAAGCGCGCGCTGGAGATCGCGGCCGCCGGCGGGCACCACCTGCTCATGATCGGCGCGCCGGGCGCGGGCAAATCGATGCTGGCCGCGCGCCTGCCCTCGATCCTGCCGCCGCTGTCGCCGAGCGAGCTGCTCGAGGTCTCCATGATCGCCTCGGTCGCCGGCGAGATCGAAGGCGGCGCGCTGACGGCGCGGCGCCCGTTCCGCTCGCCGCACCATTCCGCCAGCATGGCCGCGCTCACCGGCGGCGGCGCGCGCGCCAAGCCCGGCGAGATCTCGCTGGCACATCAGGGCGTGCTGTTCCTCGACGAATTGCCGGAGTTCGATCCGCGCGTGCTGGATTCGCTGCGCCAGCCGCTGGAGAACGGCGAGGTCGCGGTGTCGCGCGCCAATCATCGCGTCACCTACCCTGCCCGCTTCATGCTGGTCGCGGCGATGAATCCCTGCCGCTGCGGCAATGCGTTCGAGCCCGGCTATGCCTGCAAGCGCGGCCGCATCGACCGCTGCACCGGCGATTACCAGGCGCGCATCTCCGGTCCGCTGATGGACCGCATCGATCTGCGCATCGAGGTGCCGGCGGTGACGGCCGCCGACCTGATCCTGCCGCCGCCGTCGGAAGGATCGGCCGAGGTCGCTGCCCGCGTGGCGGCGGCGCGCGACATCCAGCTGGCGCGCTATGCGGATGCAGGCCTGCCCCATGTCCGCACCAATGCTGAAGCCCCCGCCTCCGTGCTGGAGGAGATCGCAAAGCCGGACGCGCAGGGCCAAAAACTGCTGCGCGACGCCGCGGAGACCATGCGCCTGTCGGCGCGCGGCTATCACCGCGTGCTGCGGGTGGCGCGCACGCTGGCCGACCTCGACCATGCCGACAAGATCGGCCGGCTGCACCTCGCCGAAGCGCTGTCGTACCGCGCACTCGCGGAGGATGTGCGCCAGCTGGCTTGATCATTCCGCGCATCAACCCGGCGGTAACGACTTTCCTTTACGCTCTGCAAACCATAAGGCCCGACGCGTTTCGGTTGTGAGTTCCCGGGGCCTAGCGAGTAGAGCGTCATGTTGCGTTTCAAGTTCCTGGCCTCGGCTGTTCCCCTGTTGGCGGCTGCGGTGTTCGCCCGCGCCGAGATCGGATCGGTGTCGCATCCCTGCATCGCGCTGGGCGACACATCGGTCGAGCTCACCTCGCTGTTCTGGACCGCCGGTGTGCATGTCGCCTTCACCGACGATCCCGCGCGGGCAACGGTGCGGGTCCAGATCACCGAGGATGCCGACGCCGCGGATTTTGCCGTGGTCGACGACGGCCTCGGCTCCGAGCCTGACACCTGCCAGGCCAGCCCTTCGACGCGTCTCGTCTCGATCGCCGCGCAGCCGGTCGACGGCGGCCAGGTGGTCTATCTCTCCAGCGAAGGACCGGCGGATTACCGCATCTATGTGCGCTCAAAGACGTTCTCGCCGCGCGAGGCGGCGGCGCTGATCGTCGGCGCCCGCGGCGGCCATGGCCGCTTCCAGGCGGCATCGCTTTAGAGCTTTGTGTTTGAGCATGATCTCCGCGCAAACGCGTTCCGCGTTTGTCGCGAAGGAAAACCGCTGCACACTTTTCGCTAACGCGGCCCTTCGGGTCCGGATCATGCTCTGACCCGTTAACGTCTCGTCAACCCTGTTCGGAGGCGGCGCCACCGCCGCAATTTGTTCGCAAGGTCGGCGGGCCATCGTCGCACGCGGCGGCGGGGTTTCAGGCAAGGGTCGGTTGCGATGGGTCGGACGTTCCGGATCAAAGTGCGCATGCGTCGTTTCAGGCGACGGCATCCGAGGCTCGCTTTCGCGATCCGCTCCTTCATGATCTTCTCGGCGACGTTCGGCGGCGCCTATGGTTTCGTCTCCGGCAGCCGGTCCGACAATTCCGGCTACGATCCCCACACCTTTGCGATCGGCGCCAGCTTCCTGTTCGCGCTCGCCTGCCTCGGCCTTGCGACGCTGAGCATGCGTCTGCGCTTCGTCAATAAGCGGCTGCGGACGCTCGCCGCCCACAACGAAGCCTTGATCGACCGCAATTGGGAGCTGAAGGAAGCGGAAGAGCGCGCCCGCAGCCTGTTCGAGCAGCAGGGCGACCTCATCGTGCTGCGCGCTACCGACGGCCGCGTCACCTTTGCCAACGAGGCCTATTGCGCGCTCGCGGGACAGGCGCGCAGCGCGCTGGTCGGCACGCGATTCGATTTCGACGTGCTGGAGCAGGGCGACAGTGCCCGCGAGAGCAGCGGCACGCGCATCCACGACCAGAAGATCGCAACCCCGCTCGGCGCGCGCTGGATCGCCTGGCGCGAGGGCTATGTCCGCCTCGATGCCGGCCAGCCCGCCGAGTTGCAGAGCGTCGGACGCGACGTCACCGACCGCACCGAGACCGAGCGCGCATTGTCCGACGCGCGCGACCAGGCCGACGCCGCCAACCGCGCCAAGTCGCGCTTCCTGGCGATGGCCTCGCACGAGATCCGCACCCCCCTGAACGGCATCATCGGTATGGGCGGCCTGTTGCTCGACACCGATCTGACGCCGGAGCAGGCGACCTATGCCAGGGCGGTGAAGACCTCGGGCGAAGCCTTGATGGCGCTGATCGAGGAGCTGCTCGACTATTCCAAGATCGAGGCCGGCAAGCTCGACCTCGATCAACGTCCCTTCGCGCTCTCGACACTTGTCGAAGAGATCACCGAGCTGCTCGCGCCGCGCGCGCAGGCGAAGTCGCTCGAGATCGCCGCCTATGTCGACGAGCGCCTGCCGCTCGAAGTGGTCGGCGACGCCGCGCGGTTGCGCCAGGTGCTGCTCAACCTCGCCGGCAACGCCATCAAGTTCACGAGCAGCGGCGGCGTGGCGCTGATCGTCGAGCCCGGCATCTGGCCGAACGAGATCAGCTTCCTGGTTCGCGACACCGGCATCGGCATCGCAGCCGAAGCCCAGCAGCGCATCTTCCGCGAATTCGAGCAGGCCGACGAGCGCGTCGCCCGCACCTATGGCGGCACCGGACTTGGCCTCGCCATCAGCGAGCGCATCGTCAAGCGCATGGGCGGCCGGATCACGCTCACGAGCGAGCCGGGCAGGGGCTCGACCTTCGAGGTCGCGGTGCCGCTTCCGCCGTCGCAAGGCGGCGCCGGGCAGACCGCATTTCCGAGTCCCGACCTCACCGGCAAGTCGATGCTCCTCGTCGCCGACGGCATCGAAGCCTCGCTCATCGCGCGGCGGCTCGAACGCTGGGGCGGCCAGACCTGCCTGGTTGCAGATGCGGCGGTCGCCGAAGCATTGCTGCCGGAACGCTCCTGGCACACGGTGCTGATCGATCGGGCGATCGGCCCCGCCGCGGCCGATCAGCTCGGTGAGGCCGCCCGCGCGCATGCCTTGCAGCGCCTCGTGCTGCTGACGTCGAGCTCGCGGCACGAGAAGCTGTCGGCGGCCTTCACCGGCTTTCTGGTGAAGCCGCTGCGCGCGGCCTCGCTTGCCGCACGCCTCGCTTTGACGCCGGAGGTCGCCTCGCCCGATCTCGCGCCGGAGCCGCCGCCGGCCTCCGCCGGCCCCGCGCCGGTGAAAGGCCTGTCGATCCTCGTTGCCGAGGACAACGAGATCAACGCCTTGCTGATGCGCTCGCTGCTGACCAAGCTCGGCCACCGCGTCGTCATTGCCGTCCAAGGCGAGGCCGCGCTGGAATCCTGGCTCGCCGCCTCATCGGCCGGCACGCCCTACGATCTCGTGCTGATGGACATCCAGATGCCGCAGCTCGACGGCATCGAGGCGACAAAGCGCATCCGCGCGCACGAGGCCGCGCTGGGCGATTCCCGGACGCCGATCCTGGCGCTCACCGCCAACACGCTGGTGGAGGATCGTTATGCCTGCTTCGAGGCAGGCATGAACGGATTTCTGATCAAGCCGGTCGACCGTGAGAAACTCGAGGAGGCTCTGGCGGGCCTCGCCGCATCCCGGCACCAGACGGTTCCGGATCTCACGGGAACCTGATCTCGTCTGACGATCGCAATTGAAATTGAGCGCGTTGCGCGTCACGATCCCACCGGGGGCATTTTGCAACCAAAGGATTTGCGCATGAACGTGCTTTGCCGCCTCGCCCTGATTGTTCTCCTGGCTGGAATCTCCCGCCACGCAGCCGCCGACACACCGGACCTCATCTCGTCGCTCAAGCAGGGCGGCTACGTCCTGATCTTCCGACACACCGCAACTGACGACAGCCAGAAGGATGTCTATCCCTTCAAGTTCGACGACATGAGTGCCCAGCGTCAGCTCAGCGAGAAGGGCAGGGACGCGGCGCGCCAGATCGGGACGGCGATCAAGGACCTCGCGATCCCCATCGGCGACGTCTACACCAGCCGGCTGAACCGCGCGGTCGAGGCCGGCAAGCTGATCTCCGGCCGTGAGGTCAAGCCGGTCGATGCCCTGACCGACAGCAGCAACGCCAGCGCATCGGGAATGGCAAACCCGACCGGCGCCAATGCCAAGGCCGGGCAGGCCGTGCGTCAGCTCGTCGATGCGCCGCCGCAGTCCGGCACCAACACCGTCCTGGTCACCCACAAGACCAACATCGCCGATGCCTTCGGCAAGGACGCCGGCAACGTCGGGGAAGGCGAGGCCTTCGTCTACAAGGCCGGCAGCTCGGGTCCCGCCACCTTCGCAGGGCGCATCACGCTTGCGGATTGGATCGCAAAAGCGGGCAGGTGAGGACCTGCCGCTCCGCCACGATGTTGTGCTACGGACATCATCTGGCGAACGAGCGAAGAGCTGGCGAACACGTGAGAACATCGGAGAATCGTTCATTCCTCATCCTGCTCGGCGCGATCTCCGTCGCGTTCGTCTGGGTGCTTTGGCCGTTCTCCGGTGCCGTGTTGTGGGCCACGCTGCTGGCTATCATCTTCGCCCCGTTCTATCGACGGATCCTGAAATCCGTGCCCGAAAAGCACAACCTTGCCGCCCTCGTCACCGTCATCGTGGTGGTCGTTATGGTCCTGATCCCCGTGGCGATCATCATCGCGTCGCTGATCGACCAGGGCGGGGAGCTGTATCAGCGCGTTCAGAGCGGGGAGACCAGCCTCGTTCATCCCCTGCAGCAGCTGAAATCCGCGCTGCCCGCCTGGGCTGCGTCGCTCGGGGACCGCCTGGCCGGCATCGATTTTTCGGCCCTGAGGGAACGCCTGTCGGGTCTGGTCGTCCCTGCCGGCCAACAGCTGGCCGGGCATGCGATCAACATCGGTCAGGTGACGCTGGAGTTCGTCGCAAGCCTGCTCGTGATGCTGTACCTGCTGTTCTTCCTGCTGCGCGACGGTGACGAGCTCAATGCCCGCATTCGCGAGGCGCTCCCGCTGAGCCCGAACCATACCGCGGAAATTCTCGATGTCTTCACCCTGGCGGTTCGTGGAACGATCAAGGGGATCGTTCTCGTCGCGTTGATACAGGGAGCACTCGGCGGGCTCATCTTCTGGCTGCTCGGCCTCACCGCGCCGCTGCTGGCGGGCGCGCTGATGGCGCTGCTCTCGCTGCTGCCGGTGCTCGGCTCCGCGCTGGTCTGGGTTCCGGTTGCGCTTTACCTGCTTGTGGCAGGTTCGGTCACGAAGGGACTCATCCTGCTCGCTTTCGGCACCTTCGTGATCGGCCTTGCGGACAATTTTCTCCGCCCGATCCTGGTCGGCCAGTCGATCCAGATGCCGAGCTATATCGTGCTGCTCGCCACGCTGGGCGGCCTTGCGACGTTCGGAGCGAACGGGTTCGTGATCGGCCCGCTCGTCGCTGCAATGTTTCTGACGACGTGGCACATCTTCGTCGTCTCGAAGTCGAAACAGGGGGCCCCGAAATGATCGTCATGCCGGGCCTGGAGCGGGCGATCCGGCCGATGCGCAATCTCATGCAGCAGAGACAATAAAGCGCGGTGCAGACAGCTTGTCCGGCGTCGTCTGGCCTCCCCGGAAGACGGTATTTGCCTGCGCGGCGCGCTTGCAATGGGGGCACACGAAGAGATGCGCGATGACCGGGGTCGGCTCGTCCGTGAGCAATTCCGAGCGGAACCACTTCATCTCGACATGGCAGTCCGGGCAGACCGGAGCTTCCAGCTGCTCCGCAGCGCTCCTGAGACGATCAACCATGGTGTGCCCCCGCCGTTTTCCAAGGAATAGCGGAATACCCATCGTTGGTCTGCATCAAAAGATACTCTGCGCGAATGGGCAGGGCCCGGGCACCAAGGCGATTACAGCCGCCTGAGCGCCACGCTCTCCACCGTGTGGTCGGCGCCCTTCTTGAGGATCAGCGTCGCACGGGGCCGGGTCGGCAGGATGTTGTCCTCGAGATTGGCGAGGTTGGTACGCTCCCAGATCGCGATCGCGGTCGCGGTGGCTTCCTCGTCCGACAACAGAGCATAGCGGTTGAAGTAGGATTTTGGATTGGTGAATGCGGTGTCGCGCAGCGCCAGGAAGCGCTTGATGTACCATTGCCGCAGCGCCGCCTCGTCGGCGTCGATATAGACCGAGAAATCGAAGAAGTCGGAAACCACCGGCACCGCCTTGCCGTCGCGCGGCAGCTTGCCGGTCTGCAGCACGTTGACGCCTTCGACGATCAGGATGTCGGGCTGGTCGATCTCGGCCCATTGGTTCGGCACGATGTCGTAGGTCAGATGCGAATAGACCGGCGCACGGACGTGGCGGCGGCCGGCCTTGATGTCGGAGAGGAAGTTGAGCAGCATCGGCAGATCGTAGCTCTCCGGAAAACCCTTCTTCTGCATGATGCCGTGCCGCTCGAGCACCGCATTGGGATAGAGAAATCCGTCCGTGGTGATCAGCTCGACTTTCGGCCGCGGCGACCAGCGCGCCAAGAGGGCCTGGAGCACGCGTGCCGTGGTGGATTTCCCGACCGCCACCGAGCCGGCGACGCCGATGATGTAGGGCACCTTGCGGTCCCTGATGTTGAGGAACTGGCGCTCGGCGTAGTACAGCCGCTGCATGGCATCGACGTAGATCGACAACAGGCGCGACAGCGGCAGATAGATGTCTTCGACCTCCTGCAGGTCGAGGCGATCGTGCAGCGAACGCAGCCGGTCGAACTCGCCCGGCTCGAGCGTCATCGGCGTATCGTCGCGCAGTCGCGCCCATTCCTCGCGCGTATAAACGCGGTAGGGATTGTACTGCTGCTCGGGTGCGCGGATATCCATGACGCCGCCTTTCCGTTGCGATCTATTCGCCCTTGCCTAGCCGCCCTTGCGCGACGCCTTCTCTTCCAGCCCCGACATCGAGGTCCGCTTGTCCAGCGCGGCCTCGACCTCTTCCAGCTTTATGCCGCGCGCCTTCAGCAGCACAAGGAAATGATAGAGCAGGTCGGCACTTTCAGCGATCAGATGCGCGCGATCGTTTTCGACTGCAGCGATTACGGTTTCGACTGCTTCCTCGCCGAACTTCTTGGCGCAATGCTCGGGACCTTTGTCGAGCAGCTTGCGGGTATACGATGCTTCGCCGCCGGACGCTGCGCGGGCGTCGATGGTTTCGGCCAGATCATGGATCGTGAAACGCGGCATCGGACTCACTCGGAAACACGCTTGAAAGCAAGCTTGGCAACAGATTTGGCCACGGCGGCCATCCCCGTCCGCCAATGTTAGCATCGTTACGAACCGGAGTCGTCAGGCATCCAGGCGCATCGGCAGCCCACGCCGCGCCATGTGCTCCTTGGCCTCACGAATCGTAAATTCCCCGAAATGGAAGATCGAAGCCGCCAGCACCGCCGTGGCGTGCCCGTCGCGGATACCGTCGACGAGATGGTCGAGATTGCCGACGCCGCCCGAGGCGATCACGGGAACGGGAACGCTGTCGGCGATCGCGCGGGTCAGCGGAATATCGAATCCCTGCCTTGTGCCGTCGCGGTCCATCGAGGTGAGCAGGATTTCACCGGCGCCGAGCGAAACCACCTCCTGCGCGTATTCGATCGCGTCGATGCCGGTCGAGTTGCGCCCGCCATGGGTGAAGATCTCCCAGCGGTCGCCGCCCGGACGCTTGACGCGCTTGGCATCGATCGCGACCACCACGCACTGCTCGCCGAATTTTTCAGCGGCTTCCTTGACGAATTCGCGCCGCGACACCGCGGCGCTGTTAATCGACACCTTGTCGGCGCCGGCGCGCAGCAGCGTCTTGATGTCGTTGACCTCGCGCACGCCGCCGCCGACGGTGACAGGCATGAAGCAGGCTTCCGCCGTGCGCCGGACCACGTCCAGCATGATGCCGCGGTTCTCATGGGTCGCGGTGATGTCGAGGAAGGTGAGCTCGTCGGCGCCGGCGGCGTCATAGGCGATGGCGGCTTCGACGGGATCGCCGGCATCCCTGAGATCGACGAAGTTGACGCCCTTGACGACGCGGCCGTCCTTGACGTCGAGGCAGGGGATCACGCGCACCTTGAACATGGGTCAGCTCCTGCGCGCGTCGCGGATCAACGTGAGGGCGGCGGCGGGATCGAGCCGGCCGTCATAGAGCGCGCGCCCGGCGATCGCGCCGGCGAGCTTCTTCGCGCGCGGCGTCAGCATGGCTTTCACGTCCTCGATCGAGGCGAGGCCGCCGGAGGCGATCACGGGAATCGAGATGGCCTCGGCGAGCGCGATGGTCGCCTCTAAGTTCAAGCCCTTGAGCAAGCCGTCGCGCGCGATGTCGGTGAAGATGATGGCGGCAACGCCGGCATCCTCGAAGCGCTTGGCGATCTCGAGCACAGTCACTTGCGAGGTCTCGGCCCAGCCTTCGACCGCGACCTTGCCGTCGCGCGCATCGAGCCCGACCGCGACGCGGCCGGGGAATTTTTTGGCGGCGCTTTTCACCAATTCAGGATCGCGCACCGCGGCGGTGCCGATGATGACGCGGGTGATGCCCTTGTCGAGCCAGGCTTCGACGGTCGCGAGATCCCGAATGCCGCCGCCGAGCTGGACCGGGATCTCGATCGTCTTCAGCATCGCCTCGACGGCGTCAGCATTCACCGGCTTGCCGGCGAAGGCACCATCGAGGTCGACGACGTGAAGAAACTCAAACCCCTGCTCGGCAAAGCTCTGCGCCTGTGCGGCCGGATTGAGATTGAACACGGTCGCGCGCGCCATGTCGCCTTGCTCGAGGCGCACGCACTGGCCGTTCTTGAGGTCGATCGCGGGAAAGAGAATCACGGTTTCCATCGCAAGAAGTTCGAGATCAGGGCCAGCCCGAAGCGCTGGCTCTTCTCGGGGTGGAATTGCGTGCCGATGGCGGTGTCCTTGCCGACGATCGCCGTGACGGGCCCCCCGTAATCGGCGCGCGCAAGCACGTCCGCCTCGCTGGCGGCGTTGAGATGGTAGGAGTGCACGAAATAAGCGTGCTGGCCCTTGGGACCGAGCGGCAGCTTGTTCAGCACCGGATGCTCCTGCAGCAGGTCCAGCGTATTCCAGCCCATGTGCGGGATCTTCAGGCTTTCATCGCGCGGCGTGATCTTCTCGACGTCGCCGCCGATCCAGTTCAAGCCCTCGGTGACGACGTGTTCCTTGCCGCGGCTCGCCATCAGCTGCATGCCGACGCAGATGCCGAAGAACGGCCGCGCCTTGACGCGCACCGCTTCGGTGATGGCCTCGACCATGCCGTTGACGGCATCGAGCCCGCGGCGGCAATCGGCGAAGGCACCGACACCCGGCAGCACCAGGCGATCGGCCTCGTAAGCCTGGTCCGGATCGCTGGTAACAAAGACCTTTTGCGGGCTCTCCAGGCTGCGCGCGGCGCGCTCGAAGGCTTTCGCGGCGGAATGCAGATTGCCGGAACCGTAATCGATGATGGCGACGCTCATCTTGACCCTCCCGGTTCTGGAAACAACCCAATGATGCCGCCGGCTGGAATCGGCGGCGGGTTCGAGAATGGCTGGCCCGGCACATTCCGGGTCGGCGGCGGGCCGCCGCGATCGACGGCCCATTGATCGCCAGCGCTGCCGTTCTGCTTCTGGCTCCAGCGTTCGAAGAAGCGGCGCTCCGCAGTGTCGCTGTCGTCGGCGACGACGATATCCAGCTGCCGCCACTTTCCGCGCGACAAGGTCCAGCGGCGCAGGCTCGAGGCTTCGAGGCCCATCAGCACCGCGACGATGCAATCGGCGAAGAAGATCGAGGAGCGCCCGACGCCGAGGCTCGACAGCCCCGCGTTGAACGCGGCCAGGAAGATCAGATAGCCGATCAGCGCCAGCCACAGCCGATTCCACAACAGCCAGAACGGACCGAAGATCATCGCCCAGAAATGAAAGCCGTCGCGCACGAACACGAACTTGTCGGTCGCGCGCGGGTCGGCTCCTGCGGGTGAGGGAGCGTGAACTGTGTAGACAGGCATGGTGATGCCCCGTTCTCGAATTCAGTGATGCCGCCAGCAGCGTTCGCCGCAAGACGGAAGATGTCAGCCGCCGAGCGAGCCCTTGGTGGACGGGATTTCGCCCGCCGCCTTCGGATCGATCGCCACGGCCGTGCGCAGCGCCCGCGCCAGACCCTTGAAGCAGGACTCGGCGATATGATGGCTGTTATCGCCATATAGGGTCTCGACGTGGAGAGTCACGCCGGCGTTGATGGCAAAAGCCTGGAACCACTCGCGCACCAGCTCGGTGTCGAACTCGCCGATCTTGTGCCGGGGGAAGTCGGCCTTGAACACCAGGAACGGGCGGCCCGAGATGTCGATCACCACGCGCGTCAGCGTCTCGTCCATGGGCATGTGCACGCCGGCGTAGCGGGTGATACCCGCCATGTTGCCGAGCGCCTGCTTGACCGCCTGGCCAAGCGCGATGCCGGTGTCCTCGGTGGTATGGTGATAATCAATGTGCAGATCGCCCACCGCCTTGACCGTGAGGTCGATGCGGGAATGGCGGGCGAGGAGATCGAGCATATGGTCGAAAAAGCCGATGCCGGTCGCGATATTGGCCACGCCGGTGCCATCGAGGTTCACGGAGACCTCGATGTCGGTTTCCTTGGTCTTGCGCTTGATCGTCGCGGTGCGCATTGAAAGCTGGCTTTCATCCTAGCTAGGGAGCCGAAAACGCCAGTCTCTTAACAGCCAAATGACACCTTCGCTACTGCGGGAACGGCCGGCCGGACCTCTACTTCTGCCTATGGTGAGCGAATTCGGCCCGGAACGGCCCGTTGTGCCATTGGTCCCGACCGCCTAAATCAGGCCGGACAACGAGGATCATTCATGCAGGACTCCCAGAACAGCTCGCCGGGCTGGCACGGCACCACGATTCTAACGGTCCGCAAGGGCGGCAAGGTGGTGGTCGGCGGCGACGGCCAGGTCTCGATCGGCCAGACCGTAATCAAGTCCAATGCCAAGAAGGTCCGCAAGCTTGGCAAGGGCGACGTGATCGGCGGCTTTGCCGGCGCCACGGCTGACGCCTTCACGCTGTTCGAGCGGCTCGAATCCAAGCTCGAGCAATATCCGGGGCAGCTGACCCGGGCGGCGGTGGAGCTCGCCAAGGACTGGCGCACCGACCGCTATTTGCGGCGGCTGGAGGCCATGATGATCGTGGCTGACAGGGACGTCTCCCTGGTGCTGACAGGCACCGGCGACGTGCTCGAACCCGAGGCCGGCGTGATGGCGATCGGCTCCGGCGGCAATTACGCGCTGGCGGCGGCCCGGGCCCTGCTCGACACCGACAAGGACGCCGAGACCATCGTCCGCCGCTCCCTGGACATCGCCGCGGACATCTGCGTCTACACCAACCGGAATCTGACGATCGAGAGCCTGGCTACGGGGTAGGGCGGAGGGGTCATTTGTCCGAGTGCCTCTCCGCACGGTCGGTGCAACCTCTCCCGCTTGCGGGGGAGGTCGGCGCGAAGCGCCGGGTGGGGGCTCTTCCCTCTGGGGGATTGGCCCATTGCGGAAACACCCTCTCCCGCAAGCGGGAGAGGGAGAGCAGCACCGCTGTGGGCGCTAGATGACGCAAAGCTACACCTTCCGCCCCATGACCGCGGCCGACATGCCGCTGATCCGGCGCTGGCTCGCCGCACCGCATGTCGCCGAATGGTGGCATGATCCGGAGACGCTTGAATTCGTCGGCGGCGACCTCGATCATCCTGACCTGGCGCAGTTCATCGTCAGCCTTGACGGCCGGCCTTTCGCCTACCTGCAGTGCTACCGGCTCGGCGATTGGCATATCAGCTTCGGCCCGCAGCCCGTGGGCACTCGCGGCCTCGATCAGTTCATCGGCGAGGCCGACATGCTCGGATGCGGCCACGGCTCCGCTTTCATCCGCGCCTTCATCGACCAGCTCTTCGCGCGCGGTGTGCCGCGCATCGTGATAGACCCGAGTCCTTCCAATGCGCGCGCGATTCGTGCCTATGAGAAAGCTGGCTTCGTGCCGCAGCACGAGATCGTCACGCCCGATGGTCCCGCACTCCTGATGATCCGAGACCCATGACGCTCGCCGCAAGCCCCGCCGCCAAGACCACATTCCCACCGCTCGCCTGGGCCGGCATCGCGCTACTGCTGCTGGCGCTGCAGGCGGGGATCCTGCTTGCGATGGGGCGGGTGCCGATCTGCGCCTGCGGCACGATCAAGCTGTGGCACGGCGTGGTGAACAGCTCGGAGAATTCTCAGCAGATTGCAGACTGGTACACGTTCTCACACGTCCTGCACGGCTTCCTGTTCTACGGCCTGACCTGGCTGCTGTTCGCGCGGTTACCCTTGCTGCCTCTCTCCTGGCCCGCACGGCTGATCATCGCGATGCTGATCGAAGGCGCCTGGGAGATCGTCGAGAACTCGCCCTTCATCATCGAGCGCTACCGCGCCGGCACGATCTCGCTGGATTATTACGGCGACAGCATCCTCAATTCGGTCTCGGACAATCTGGCCATGATCTTGGGGTTCCTGGCCGCTCGCGCGCTGCCTGTCACCGCGACCGTGCTGCTCGGCATCGCCTTCGAGATCGTGCTGGCGCTCCACATTCGCGACAATCTGACGCTCAATATCCTGATGCTGATCCATCCGATCGATGCCGTGAAGCAGTGGCAATCCGGCCCGCCGATCATCTGACCCAAAATGCGGCTTGTCCTTGGCCGTCTCCCGCCCTAGCTAAGCAGACATGACAGACTTCTCGCCCCGCGAAATCGTTTCCGAACTCGACCGTTTCATCGTCGGCCAGGCCGACGCCAAGCGCGCCGTCTCGATCGCGCTGCGCAACCGCTGGCGCCGGCAACAGCTCGAAGGCTCACTTCGCGAGGAGGTGCTGCCGAAGAACATCCTGATGATCGGCCCCACCGGCGTCGGCAAGACGGAAATCGCGCGGCGACTCGCCAAGCTCGCGAATGCGCCGTTCCTGAAGGTCGAAGCGACCAAGTTCACCGAGGTCGGCTATGTCGGCCGCGACGTCGAGCAGATTATCCGCGATCTCGTCGAGGTCGCAATCGCGCAAGTGCGCGAGCGAAAGCGCAAGGACGTGCAGGCGCGCGCCCAGCTTGCCGCCGAGGAGCGCGTGCTCGATGCGCTGGTCGGCGCCAATGCGAGCTCGGCGACGCGCGAATCCTTCCGCAAGAAGCTGCGCGCCGGCGAACTGAACGACAAGGAAATCGAGATCGAGACGCAGTCGTCGGGCGGCGGCATGCCGATGTTCGAGATTCCGGGCATGCCGGGCGCCCAGATGGGCGCGATCTCGCTCGGCGACATCTTCGGCAAGCTCGGCGGCCGCAGCAAGACGCGCCGGCTGACGGTGGAGAGCTCGCACGAGATCCTCGTCAACGAGGAATCCGACAAGCTCTTGGACACCGAGCAACTGACCCTCGAGGCGATCAGCGCGGTCGAGAACAACGGCATCGTGTTCCTCGACGAGATCGACAAGATCTGCGCCCGCGACGGCCGGGTCGGCGGCGACGTCTCGCGCGAGGGCGTGCAGCGCGATCTCCTGCCGCTGATCGAGGGCACCACGGTCTCGACCAAGCACGGCGCGGTCAAGACCGACCACATCCTGTTCATCGCTTCCGGCGCCTTCCACGTCGCCAAGCCGTCCGACCTCTTGCCGGAATTGCAGGGCCGCCTGCCGATCCGCGTCGAATTGCAGGCGCTGACCCGCGACGACATGCGCCGCATCCTGACCGAGCCCGAGGCCTCGCTGATCAAGCAATATGTCGCCCTGATGCAGACCGAAGGCGTGACACTCGACATCACCGACAGCGCCATCGATGCGCTGGCCGACATTGCGGTTGCCGTCAATTCAACGGTCGAGAATATCGGCGCCCGGCGGCTGCAGACCGTGATGGAGCGGGTGCTGGACGAGATCTCCTTCACCGCCCCCGACCGCAACGGCGAGACGGTCCGGCTCGATGCGGATTACGTGCAAAAGCACATCGGCGACCTCGCCAAGAATGCGGATCTGAGCCGCTTCATTTTGTGATTCGGAGCGGTCACGCTATTGATGCGGCGTGACCGTACGCATCCTGCAAAATCCCTGGCGGCTCCTGCTCGCGATCAACGCGGCGGTCATCGTCGGCGTGCTCATTCACAAGATCCAGCTGCCGCCTTACGTCCCCTACATCCACCTCCTGGTCGATTATCATTTTGGCTTCATCAAGCGCGCGCTGATCGGGGCAATCGTCGCGCTGTTCACCGACAAGGTGCCGGTATGGCTGGTGTTCGCGCTCGGCGGGGCGACGTGGCTTGCAACGCTGGGCCTCTATGCCAGGCTCTTCCAGAACACGTTCGGCTTCTCCGCGAAAACGCTGCCGCTGTTCGTCTTCACCGCGGGCTCGCCGTTCTTCCTGAAGAACTTCATGCACACGCTCGGCCATTTCGACATCTATGGCTGCGCGCTGGCGATCATCCTGCTGCTGATGCCGGCGGGCTCGCTGGTCTTCGTGGCGACGGCTGCGCTGTTCTCGATCGTTCTCGTGCTGATCCACCACATTCATCTCTTGATGTACGTGCCGACGATCATCACCATCGTCGTGATCCGGCATTACCTTGCTTACGGTTGTGACCGCAGCAATGTTGTCTTCGGCGGGGTCGCTCTCGCCATTGTCTCCGCGCTGTTCTTCGCCGCGCAGTTTCTGGGAACGATGCCGGTCCCCGAAGCGGACTTCGTCGCCTATCTCAAAAGCCGGATGGCCGATCCTGCGCGCATCGACCTCTTGCAATTTGCCTACATCTGGTACCAGCCGCTGGCGAAGGAGGTTGCCGACACCTGGGGCCGCCTGCCGCACAACATCCTCGGCGTGCCCGTGTTCGCAGCTCTGATCTGGCTGCACGCGCCGCTGTGGCGCTTCTTTGCCAGCCTGATCGGCGCGCTCGCCAGCGATCTGCACAAGCGGCTCGTCATCGCAGCACTGGTCGGCATCAGTGTCGCCTATCTCGTGATGTTCGCGATGGTGTTCGACTATTCACGCTGGATCTCGAACTGGGCGGTCTGCATGTTCCTGATCCTGCACGCGGTGAAGATGCTGCCGGCCAAGCAGGAAGCTGCGCTGATTCCGGCGGAGGATCGCAAGACCAACATTTTCGGTTTGATCCTCACGCTGATCCCACGCGTCGGAATCATCCGACCGTTTTAGAGGTAGACCCAGCCTCAGAGAAGGTGAGCTCCCTCACCCGCTTGCGGGCAGGGCTATCGCATTTGAGATTTTCCCTGCGGCCATCCTTCGAGACGCCCGCTTGAGGCGGGCTCCTCAGGATGAGGTCGGAGTGCGCGGCAGCAGTTTCAACGGGCACTGACACCGATTAGCCTCATCCTGAGGAGGCGCGTCAGCGCCGTCTCGAAGGACGAGCCGTGCGCGCAGACCGCCGCCACAAGTCATATGCGATTGCCCTGCGCTTGCGGGGGAGGGTTGGGGAGAGGGTGTCTCCGCAGAGGGATTCCCCAAGAGGAGAGAACCCTCACCCGCGCGCTTCGCGCGTCGGCCTCTCCAGCAAGCGGGAGAGGCAAGGGAAGCCGCATGCGCCGAGACTGCTACCCTCTCGCCCGCCTGATCCGCACATACAGCGCCCCCTCGCCGCCGTGGCCGATCGCGGCTTCCTCGAAGCCGACCACGAAGGCGCGGAATTCCGGCAGGCTGAGCCATTCCGGCACTTGGCGGCGGAGCACGCCGCTTTCGCCGCCGCTGCGTCCCTTGCCGGTGATGACGAGCACGAAGGTGAGGCCGTCCTGATGGGCGCGGTGCAGGAAGCCGGCCAGCGCGCGATGGGCGCGCATCTGAGTCATGCCGTGCAGATCGAGCCGTGCCTCGATCTCGCTGCGGCCGCGCGACAGCTTGGTTCGCTCGCGCTTGCCGAGCGGCGCTAGCGGCGGAATCGACGGCTTTGCAGCGCGCGGCGCCGGTGCAGCGGCAACCGGCCTTGACGGTGGCGAAGTCCTCGTCACCTGGGACCCGGGCGAAGATTCGGCGCGCGGGGTAGCATGCGCCTTGGCCGCGCGATGCTTCCGCAGCGGCTTGACATGCTTTGCGACGAGATCCCACAGCTCGCGCTCCTCCTCGCTCAGCGCGCGACGGCGCGGCGAGGGGCGAGGCTCCAGCACGGGCGGACGGGACGGCCGTTTCATTGCGGGCGATGAGGACGATTCTTTGCCGGACGGCGCGGCTCAGGGGCAGGCTCGATCGCGGGACGCGGCACCGGCAGCGGAACCGGGCCGGCGACGGCGACTGTTTCGGTCTTGCCTTGCGCCGCCGCGGCGACGGGCGTGCCGGTCTTTGCCGGATCGGTCTGCGGAAACAGCTTTGCGATCTTCTCGGCGGGCCTGGGGTCCGGGATCGGCAGCTTCGCGGCGCGCGGGGCGGGATCGAGGCTCTTCGGCACCAGCATCACGAATTGCATGGGGTGGCGCAGCCGGCCGGAGACACGGCCGGCATCCGCGCCGGCGCCGAAAAACAGATCAGCCCGTGCGGGCCCGATGATGGCAGAGCCGGTGTCCTGCGCGATCATCAGCCGGCGGAACGGCGTCTTGGCGCGTTCTGACTCGATCGGAAGCTCGCCCTCGATGAAGAACGGCGTGCCGTAGACATGCAGCGCCTTGTCGACCGCGATCGAGCGTCCCGCCGTCAGCGGAATCCCCTGCGCGCCCACCGCCTCGTCCTTGTCGGAGAGGTTGACCTCGCGGAAGAAGATGTAGGCGCGGTTCGCGCGGCGCAGCTCCTTGGCGCCGTCGGGGTTCTGCGCCATCCACTCCCTGATCTTCTGCATCGACATCTCCTCTCTCGGGATGATGCCGCGCTCGATCAGGATGCGGCCGACCGCCGTGTAGGGATAGCCGTTATAGGCGTCGTAATTGAGTCGAACCGAGCTGCCGTCGTCGAACTTGATGCGGGCCGAGCCCTGGATCTGCGCGAACAACAGATCGGTCGGATCCTTTAGCCAGGCGATCTCGAGCCCCCGGCCGGCGATCTTGCCGTCCTCGATCTCGCCGCGGTCGTAATAGGGCACCAGCTTGCGGCGGCCGATCTTGCGATAGACCGGGCCCTTGTTGGGCAGGCTGAGCGCATCCTGCTTGTAGCCGCGCACAAACAAGTTCGAGGGACGGCGATAGACCGGCACGTTGTAGACATCGGTCGGCGTTCGCGATCCCTCCAGCACCGGCTCGTAATAGCCGGTGACGAAGCCTTCGGGCTCGCCGAGCCGCGAGATCCGCAGCGGCGTGAAATTCTCCTCGAAGAAGGCTTTCGCTTTGCCGTCGTCGGCGAGGTCGAGGGTTTTGGCAATCCGGCAGGGCTCGCCCAGCGAGGTGCCCAAAGCTTTGGGCTCGGCCTTGGCTTCGCCGTTCTGCGCATTGATCGGCTTGCAGCTGGCGCGGAAGGTCTTGTACGCGGCGAGATGATTGTCGTCGCCCCACCCCTTCACGTCCGCCCAGGCCAGCGGCAGATATTGCGCGCCGGGAATTTCGAACGGCAGGGTGAGCTGCGGATAGGGCAAGGCCCGCGGCGGAGCGGCAGGCGTTCGCGGCAGATGGTGGTGGCTGCGATGGTGACGCCGCGCCGCCTCGGCACCGAGCGAAAACGACGACAGCGCGACGGCGGCTGCGCAAAGCGCCGTCGCGCCGTTCTTCAGGAAGATCTTAATTCGCGCTTCCGGTGCCAACCAGCTTCCAGTTCGGATCGCGAGAGGAGGTGTCGCGGGCGAAAGTCCAGATATCGGTGATATCGGCGACCGTGTCGGCGCTGCCGTCGACGATGTTGCCGGCCTTGTCGCGGGTGGCCGAGATCATCTGCGAGACGAAGCGCACGGTGAGCTGCGCACTGCGATCGCGCAACTCGGCGCCGACGAGCTCGGCCTTGTCGATCGACACGAACCGCGTCTCGGTCTTCTGCTCGTTCTTCTCGCGTTCCTTGATCGCGGCGTCGAAGCTGTCATAGACGTCCGACGACAACAGATCGCGCAGCGCGCGGCGGTCGCCATTGGCGAAGGCCAGCACGATCATCTCGTAGGCGCCGCGCGCGCCCGAGAGGAAATGGCGCGGGTCGAAGCTGGAATCCTTCTCGACGATAGCATCGAGACCCTGCGCCAGCGGCGTGCCCGGCTCGGTCAGCCCCTTCCAGCGATCGGCCGGCGCGGTCGGCTCGGCCGTCGGCGCCAGCGGGGCCTGGTCGATCACCTTGCCCGGCATGGTCACGACGTTGTTGTCCTGGGCGCCTCCGAGCGCGTTGCGGGCGGCGGTGCGATCGAACGGCGGCCGCTCGTTGCCGGTGCGCTGCCCCAGCACGCTACGCAGCCGCAAGAAGATGAAGACGGCCAGCGCCAGGAATATGATGGTGTAGATGTCCACGTCGTATTCGCTTTCTGGTCTTTGCAGGGCTCGTTGCCGGGAAAATCAATCCGGCCAGTAGACCGTTCCTTACGGAAACGGCAAGTCTACATCACCATTTTGGGTCCACGTCAGGTCCGTGGGATGTAGGCACGAAATCTGGCCCGGCCAATGGCGCCTTTTGGCACAGCGCCAAGTGTAGCGCGTTTTATGCTTAAGGGGAAACCCGATCCTGCCCGGAAATGGCGCATCTTCAATCGTTTAAGGCGAAATTTCGCGGAAAAGGCAGGAGGAACGTCAAAGGCGCGATTGCGGCCCGAATTCCCGGTCCGGGACCGTTCGTCCTTGTGGAACGAGCCGGCCCTATGTTAGCCAACCGCCGCGAAATTCAGCCCCAATCGGGTAAGGAGACACTTTCATGACCAACGGTAACGGTACCCCTCCCGAGGCGGCCCAGGCTCCCCAGCTCAATGTGCTGGCGCAATACACCAAGGACCTCTCGTTCGAAAATCCCAACGCGCCGAGCTCGCTGCAGCCGCAGAGCCAGCCGCCGCAGATCAACATCCAGATCAACGTCAACGCCAACAATCTCAATGAACAGGAATTCGAGGTGACGTTGTCGGTCGAGGGCAAAGCCGAGACCGCCGGTAAAGTGATGTTCTCGTTCGAGCTCGCCTATGCCGGCGTGTTCCGGATCGTCAACGTGCCCAAGGAGAACCTGCACCCGCTGGTCATGATCGAGTGCCCGCGCCTGTTGTTCCCGTTCGCACGCGAGATCATTGCGACGGCGGTGCGCGATGGCGGGTTCCCGCCGCTGATGCTGGATCCGGTCGACTTCGTCGGTCTCTACCGCCAGAACATGGAGCGGCAAATGGCCGCTCAGGGCGGACAGGCCGGTCAGGCCTGAGCCGCCGCCAGCGCGACTGGAGCGGGCAGGTACTCGTTCCAGATCGCCTTGTCGCCGAGCGTTGCGATGAAGGCCCGATGGGCCTCGCGCTCGGCTTCGGAAATCCGCGGCGCGAGCGGCACCGGGCGTTGCCGCCGCGGCGCATCGCCGGCGCTATTGACCCTGATCTCCTCGGCGTCCGAGGCCAGCAGCAGCTGCGACTGCCGCGCTCCAACCAGATCGACATAGACCTCGGCGAGCAGCTCGGCGTCCAGCAGCGCGCCGTGCTTGGTACGGTGTGAATTGTCGATCGAATAGCGCGAGCAGAGATCGTCGAGCCGGTTGGACACGCCGGGATGCTTGCGACGCGCCAGCAGCAGCGTATCGACCAGGCGCTCGCGCGGGATCGCAGCGCGCTTGATGCGGTCGAGCTCGGCGTTGATGAAGCCGATGTCGAACGAGGCGTTGTGGATCACCAGCGGGGCGTCGCCGATGAAGGCGAGAAAGTCGTCGGCGACCTCGTGGAACAACGGCTTGGTCGCCAGGAATTCGGACGACAATCCGTGTACCGCAAACGCTTCCGCCGGCATGTCCCGCTCGGGGTTGATGTAGACGTGATACGTCTGTCCG
Organism: Bradyrhizobium sp. NBAIM08; assembly: GCF_020193935.1. NCBI lineage: Bacteria > Pseudomonadati > Pseudomonadota > Alphaproteobacteria > Hyphomicrobiales > Nitrobacteraceae > Bradyrhizobium > Bradyrhizobium sp. NBAIM08. The sequence continues at coordinate 196,565 of NZ_JADYVR010000008.1, forward strand.
GTCGGCATGCGATTGAAGATCTCGACGCAGCCGATCTCGACCAACCGATCGCCGCGCAGCGGATCGAGGCCGGTGGTTTCGGTGTCGAGGACGATTTCGCGCATGTCTCTTGGAAGCCGTGTGAGGCGGCGAATCAGGTCCGCCGCTGCGGCATCTTAACGACCTCGGCCAGGATGTGCGCGATTTGGGCCCGCACGGGGTCAAGTCCGTGTGAGGTATCCACTACGAAATCGGCCCGCTTGCGCTTCTCGGCATCCGGCATCTGCTTGGCGATGATGGCATCGAGCTTGGCCTCGTCCATCGTGCCGCGCGCCAGCACCCGCTCGCGCTGCAGCTCGGGCGAGGTCGAGACCACGACCACGGCATCGACCCGCTTCTCGCCGCCGGTCTCGAACAGCAGCGGGATGTCCAGCACCACGACCGGCGCCTTGGCGGCCTCGGCGTCGGCAAAGAATTTCTGCCGGGAAGCGCCGAGCATGGGATGAACGATCTGCTCGAGCTGCTTGATCGCGGCGGGATCGTGCACGACACGCGCCGACAGCTTTTGCCGGTCGACCTTGCCATTCGCGGTGGTGCCGGGGAAGGCCGCCTCGATCGCGGGGGCGGCCTCGCCCTCATAGAGCTGATGCACGGCGGCATCGGCGTCGTAGACGGGGACGCCGGCCTCCGCGAACAATGTCGCGGTGGTGGATTTGCCCATCCCGATCGAGCCGGTCAGTCCGAGAATTCGCATCAGCACCCAGCCTTCTCTCGCATCTACACCGCAATTAGCTGCTCGCTGCGCAGATACGCAAGCAGCGGCAGCAGCGGCAGGCCGAGAATGGTGAAATGGTCGCCCTCGATGCGCTCGAACAGATGGATGCCGAGGCCCTCGAGCTGATAGGCGCCGACGCTTCTGGTCACAGCGTCGCCCGCGGCGTCGAGATAGGCTGAAAGATCGGCTTCGCTCATTCCCCGCATGGTCATGCGCGCCACGGAAACGTCCTCGAAGAGGATCCTGCCATCCTGCGCCACGGCGACGGCGGAATTCAGCTCGTGCGTCTGACCGGCGAGATCGCGCAATTGCGCCAGCGCCTGGGTGCGGCCTGCCGGCTTGTTGAAGAGACGGCTCCCGAGCGCCAGCGTCTGGTCGGCGCCGATCACATAATGTCCGGGATAACAGGCAGAAACAGCCTTGGCCTTTTCGCGGGCCAACAGCAGGGCGATCTCGCGCGGGTTGGAGAGCTTTGACGCGGCCTGGATGCCACGCTCGTCGATATCAGCGGTGACGGCTTCGAATTCGAGCCCGGCATTGGCCAGCAGCATTTTGCGCGCGCTGCTTTGCGAGGCCAGGATCAACGGACTTTTGCCGCGCCACAGACTCATCGGCGACACTTACTCGGACGGCCGGTTGCGCTGGCGATCGCTATACAGCTTCATGATCGCCGCCGCGGTTTCCTCGATGGAGCGGCGCGTGACGTCCAGCAGCGGCCAGTCATGCTTGGCGCTCAGCTTGCGCGCGAACGCGACCTCCTCCGTGACCGACTGCTTGTCGGTGTAGGTATCGCTACCGCTGCTGGACTCGGCGCCCATGGACAGCAGGCGGTTCTGCCGGATCTGAATCAGGCGTTCCGGCGTCGCGTGCAGGCTGACCACCAGCGGCCGCGTCAGCGTCTCCAATTGCGGGGGCACCGGAATGCCCGGCACCAGCGGCACGTTGGCGGTGCGAATGCCGCGATTGGCGAGATAGATCGATGTCGGCGTCTTCGATGTCCGGGACACCCCGACCAGTACCACGTCGGCCTCGTCGAGACCTTCGACATGCTGACCGTCGTCATGGATCATCGTGTAGTTCAAGGCATCGATGCGCTTGAAATATTCCGCGTTGAGCACGTGCTGGGCGCCGACACGGCCGGTGGTCGCTGCTCCCAGATAGGCCTCGAACAGCTGCATCACCGGTCCGATGATCGACAGGCTCGGAACATTGATCTGCTTGCACTTATCCTCGAGTCTGGCGACCAGATCCTTCTCGAGCAGCGTGAACAGCACGATCCCTGGCGCTTCCTCGATCTCATCAAGCACGCGGTCGAGCTGCTTCTGGCTGCGCACCAGCGGATAGACGTGCTCGACCGGCGTCACGTTGGCGTATTGGGCCGCGACCGCGCGCGCCACGGTGATGAGCGTCTCACCCGTGGAGTCCGAGACCAGGTGGAGATGGAAATAATTGTTCGAGGTCGGCACAAAAACCCTTTGAATTTCGTTGGGGCGGTTTGTGGATTTCTGTGGAGCTTAACCTCTCGGAAAGGGATGTGCGACACCAGGGGCGGGACAAGGCGTGATTTTCTTCACACCGCTGCCGGTCAGGACAAATCCGACGCCCCGCCGAGAGGGAAGCGGGATTGCGCGGACAAGTCCCTTGATAAGCTGCCGATACAATCGCGCAAGCCTTTGAAGCCGGCTGACTTATCGGAAGTCGACAAAGGCTGTCCGGAATATGTGGATGGATGTGAACAAGCGCGCGTGAACGCGCGGACGGAATTGCGTGAGTCCAATCCACGGTCACATAGACTCAAACCTTAAGAATCTAAGATTCTAGATTTGAGGAAGGCGCTACAGAGGGATATGTGTGCGGGGTAAGACCTTAACGGGTTCTTACTATCCCCAGCGTTCCCCGCGCTGGGCAGCAAGCCGGACCCCCGAAAATGTTCGAAGACGTCTATCTCTGGATCAAGGCGCTGCACGTGATCGCCGTCATCTCCTGGATGGCCGGCATGCTCTACCTGCCGCGGCTGTTCGTCTATCACTGCGAGGCCGAAATCGGCTCGAAGCAGTCGGAGACGTTCAAGGTGATGGAACGCCGGCTGCTCAAGGCGATCATCAACCCCGCGATGATGGTCACCTGGCTCGCCGGGCTCTATCTCGCCTGGTCCGGCCATTGGTTCTCGTTCGGCTGGCTGCACGTCAAACTGGCACTGGTCCTGGTGCTCTCGGCGGTCCACGGCTATTTTTCACGCTGGGTCAAGGATTTCGCCGCCGATCGCCGCCCGCGAAGCCAGAAATTCTATCGGATTATCAACGAGGTGCCGACCGTCCTGATGATTTTCATCGTTATCATGGTGATCGTGAAGCCGTTCTAGGCAAACTGCGCGACGATTCGCTCAGCGCTTCGGCTTGCGGAGCGCTAGGCGATTTTCTATATTATCGATATCCCACCCAACGCAGGCGGATGTGGTTGTGTCCGAGCCTTCCAGAGGCCGGACCCCGCATCAGGATTGAAGCCTCACCGGCGTTCACCTTGCCAGACCTGCGGACCTTACCTGCACCTGCTCGCGTCCGCATTTCAGAGCCTCCTCGCACCCCCTTCTTTTCAGGTTACCCCACAGGACCACCCCAATGCGGGAAATCAAACTCGAAGACCTCAAGTCCAAAACGCCGGCCGAGCTCGTCTCGTTCGCGGAGGAGAATGGGGTCGAAAATGCCAGCACCATGCGCAAGCAGGAGCTGCTGTTCGCCATCCTCAAGCAGCTGGCGCTCGCCGAGACCGATATTGTCGGCCAGGGCGTCGTCGAAGTTCTCTCCGACGGCTTCGGCTTTCTCCGCTCGCCCGACGCGAATTATCTGCCGGGTCCTGACGACATCTACGTGTCGCCCTCGCAGATCCGCCGTTTCGGCCTGCGCACCGGCGACACCATCGAAGGTCACATCCGCAGCCCGAAAGAGGGCGAGCGCTACTTCGCGCTGCTGAAGGTCAACACGCTCAATTTCGAGGATCCGGAAAAGGCCAAGCACAAGGTCAATTTCGACAACCTCACGCCGCTGTTTCCGAATCAGCGTTTCCGCATGGAGATCGACGATCCCACGCGGAAAGACCTGTCTGCACGCGTGATCGACATCGTCGCGCCCATCGGCAAGGGCCAGCGCGCCTTGATCGTGGCACCGCCGCGTACCGGTAAAACCGTGCTGATGCAGAACATCGCGCATTCGATCACGCACAATCACCCCGAATGCTATTTGATCGTGCTCTTGATCGACGAGCGTCCGGAAGAAGTCACGGACATGCAGCGCTCGGTGAAGGGCGAGGTCGTGTCCTCGACCTTCGACGAGCCGGCGGTGCGCCACGTCCAGGTCGCCGAGATGGTGATCGAGAAGGCAAAACGCCTGGTCGAGCACGGTCGCGACGTCGTGATCCTGCTCGATTCGATCACGCGCCTCGGCCGCGCCTACAACACCGTGGTGCCGTCATCCGGCAAGGTGCTGACCGGCGGTGTCGACGCCAACGCGCTGCAGCGTCCGAAGCGCTTCTTCGGCGCGGCCCGCAACATTGAGGAGGGCGGCTCCCTGACCATCATCGCGACCGCGCTGGTCGATACCGGCAGCCGCATGGACGAAGTCATCTTCGAAGAGTTCAAGGGCACCGGTAATTCGGAGCTAATCCTGGACCGCAAGGTCTCGGACAAGCGCACCTTCCCGGCGATCGATATCTCGCGCTCCGGCACCCGCAAGGAGGAACTCATCACCGATCCGCAGGTGCTCAAGAAGATGTACGTGCTCCGCCGCATCCTCAATCCGATGGGGACGATGGACGCGATCGACTTCCTGCTCGACAAGCTGCGCTCGACCAAGAGCAATTCGGAGTTCTTCGACTCCATGAACACCTGAGTGCACTGCAACAAAGAATTCTGGGGCGCCTTCGGGCGCCCCTTTTTGTTGCGGCTTTGCTGCAGCGAAGGTGCAGCATGAGTGGCAGCCGATGCCCGATCTGCGTGTCTACTTAATCCATTGATATATAGCACTAATCGTGGATTTTTGTCGGCCTCTCCGCCGATGCTCAGGCAATCTGCTGCAAAATTGCGCGGTTATGTTGCATCGCAATATACGATTTACCGCGGAACCTGGTGCAGCAAAGTGCCATAGCTTGATCGCAGCAATCGGATGTTTGCGTTTTCGGCAGCGGCTGGACAAATAGGACATGCATCCGCGAGACCAGACCATTTTTGCGCTGTCATCCGGCCGGGCGCCGAGCGCGATCGCCGTGGTCCGCGTCTCCGGCCCACAAGCAGGCCTCGTGCTGACGGCGCTTGCGGGCCGGCTGCCGGCGCCGCGACAGGCGAGCCGTCGGCTGCTCCGGGACGACGCGGGCCAGCCGATCGACGATGCGGTCGTGCTCTGGTTTCCAGGACCGGCCAGCGCCACCGGCGAGGATGTTGCCGAGTTTCACGTTCATGGCGGCCGGGCGGTGCTCGCGGCGCTCTTCGCTGCAATTTCCGATATCCCGAATACGCGTGCGGCCGACCCCGGCGAGTTCACGCGCCGCGCCTTCGAGAATGGCAAGCTCGACCTGACCGAGGCCGAGGGGCTCGACGACCTCATTCACGCCGACACCGACCGCCAGCGCCGCCAAGCGCTGCGCCAATTGCAAGGCCTGCTTGGCGACCGCGCGCGCGACTGGCGCGAGCGCATCATCGAGGCCTCCGCGCTGATCGAGGCCGGCATCGATTTTTCCGATGAAGGCGACGTGCCGGCGGAGCTGAGGGCACCGGCGGTGAAAGCGATCAGAGCGCTTCACGACGAAATCACGAAAGTGCTTGCGGCACAGGGGCATTCTGAACGGCTGCGCGAGGGCCTTGTCGTTGCCATCGCCGGCGAGCCGAATGTCGGCAAGTCGACGCTGATCAACCAGCTCGCGCGCCGCGAGGTCGCGATCGTCTCGCCGCATGCCGGCACGACGCGCGACGTCATCGAGGTGCAGCTCGATCTCGACGGCTATCCCGTCACGGTCATCGACACCGCTGGCATCCGCGAGACCGACGATCCGGTCGAGCAGGAAGGCGTGCGCCGCGCCCGCGCGCGCGCCGAGGACGCCGACCTGGTGCTGTGGCTGGTGGAGGGCGGACAAGCCATCGATCCGGATACAATGCGCTCGCGCTGGACATTGGCGGACGGTGCTGTTCCGTCCGGCGGCTCGGTCTGGATCGTGCGCAACAAGATTGATCTCGGCAGGGTCGGAGCAGCCAGGCCGAGCGAGTTCGGGATCTCGGCAGGCCGGGGCGACGGCATCCCCGAACTGGTCGAGGCCCTGGTGAAATTCGCTTCGGAGTTCTTCGGAACCACCGAGGGCGCCATGGTGACCCGGGCGCGCCAGCGCGAATTGTTGAGCCGGGCCTCAGCCAGCTTGCGCCGGAGTCTGGACCTTGTAGAACACGGTGAGGAGCTCGCGGCCGAAGAGCTGCGGGCGGCCGCCTATGCCTTGGGCCGGCTCTTGGGCCGGGTAGACGTCGAGGACGTCCTTGGGGCCATCTTCCAGAAGTTCTGCATCGGAAAGTAGCGCTAGTTCTTCATTGTAGAACTAGCGCTGGTTCCATTTCTTCTGTTTCACGTGAAACAGGGACCCCGGTTCCGCGCAGTGGTCTTTTTAGTTGTTTCACGTGAAACTGCGCCGGGGCGCGTGTCGGTCGGCCGTTCCGATTCCCGAAGAGAGCGTCAGGGCGACGACCGTGCTTCGAATCTCGTCATTGCGAGGAGCCCTTGTGGCGAGGCAATCTAGACTGTCTTCGCCGCGAGATTCTGGATTGCTTCGCTGCGCTCGCATTGACCTATGATGCAGCTGCCCGCGTTCGTCTCGCAGCTCCGGTAACCAGGCAAGGAGCACGTGATAAAGGCTTGTGTGCTTGGCCATCTGCCGCTGTGAGCTCCCGATCGTGTTTCACGTGAAACACCATATGGCTCGATGCCGCTCCTACTGTGCATGGGGTTGTTTTCGCGAAAGTGCTTCTGACCTGGACCGCGCTTGTTCCACGTGAAACACTTCACCCGAGTTTCTACTTCCGGCTTTCTCGCCGCTAAGCTAGAAGTCCGTCCATGCGAACAGAGCGAGAGAGCTTCGACGTCATCGTCATCGGCGGCGGTCACGCCGGCTGTGAGGCCGCGGCTGCTTCTGCCCGGATGGGTGCGACGACCGCTCTGGTAACGCACCGTTTCTCGACCGTTGGCGCGATGTCCTGCAATCCCGCCATCGGCGGGCTCGGCAAAGGGCATCTGGTCCGCGAGGTCGATGCGCTCGACGGCCTGATGGGCCGTGTGGGCGATGCCGGCGGCATTCAGTTTCGCGTTCTTAATCGTCGGAAAGGTCCGGCCGTCCGCGGTCCGCGGGCCCAGGCCGACCGCAAGCTCTACGCGGCGGCGATGCAGGCCGCGATCCGCCAGACCGAAGGTCTTTCCGTCATCGAGGGCGAAGCCGACGAGCTGGTTGTAGTCGATGGCCGGGTGTCCGGGCTTCGCCTGGCCGACGGCCGGGAGCTGCGGGCAGGGGCCGTTGTCGTGACCACCGGCACCTTCCTCCGCGGTCTCATCCATCTCGGCGAGAAGAACTGGCCCGCCGGACGCGTCGGCGAGGCGCCTGCGATGGGCCTTTCCAGCTCCTTCGAGCGCGCCGGCTTCACTCTTGGACGTCTCAAGACCGGGACGCCGCCGCGTCTCGACGGCACTACCATCGACTGGTCCGCAGTCGAGATGCAGCCCGGCGACGAGCCGCCGGAGCCGTTCTCGGTGATGACCGAGCGGATCACGACGCCGCAGATCCAGTGCGGGATCACCCGGACCACGGTCGCGACCCATGAGGTGATCCGGGCCAATGTCCATCGCTCTCCGATGTACTCCGGCCAGATCAAGAGCTCCGGACCGCGCTATTGCCCCTCGATCGAGGACAAGATCGTCCGCTTCGGCGACCGCGACGGTCACCAGATCTTTCTGGAGCCGGAAGGGCTCGACGACACGACCGTCTATCCCAACGGCATCTCGACCTCGCTTCCCGAAGAGGTCCAGCTCGCGATCCTCGCCAGCATCCCCGGCCTGGAGCGGGTGAGGATGGTCCGTCCCGGCTACGCCATCGAATACGACCACATCGATCCCCGCGAGCTCGATCCGACCCTCCAGACCAAGCGTCTGCGCGGTCTCTTCCTGGCCGGGCAGATCAATGGCACCACCGGATATGAGGAAGCCGCCGGGCAGGGCGTTGTCGCCGGCCTGAATGCCGCGCTCTCCGCCAGCGGTGCCGCGCTCACAGTGTTCGACCGTGCCGACGGCTATCTCGGTGTGATGATCGACGACCTCGTCACCCGCGGGATCAGCGAGCCCTATCGCATGTTCACCTCCAGGGCCGAGTACCGGCTGACCCTGCGGGCCGACAATGCCGACCAGCGTCTGACCGAGAAAGGGATCGCTCTGGGATGTGTCGGCAGCGCCCGGATCAGACATCATCGCGCCAAGATGGACGCCCTGAATGCTGCCCGGACGTTGTCGAAGTCCCTGACCATCACCCCGAACGAAGCCATCAAGCACGGGCTGTCGCTGAACCGGGATGGCCAACGCCGCTCGGCGTTCGAGCTGATGGCCTATCCGGAGATCGGCTGGAGCCAAGTCCGCGCGATCTGGCCTGAGCTGTCGGCCATCGATCCCGTCATCGCGACCCATCTCGAGATCGACGCCAAGTACGACGTCTACCTGGAGCGCCAGAGCGCCGACGTCGAAGCCTTCCGGCGCGACGAGGGCATGGTGCTGGCGAATGTCGATTACCAACTCGTTCCCGGTCTCTCCAATGAAGTGCGCGCCAAGCTGGAGAAGGCACGACCGTTCACCGTCGGCCAGGCCGGCCGGATCGACGGGATGACGCCGGCGGCGCTCGGCATTCTCGCGGCCTATCTCCGCCGCGAGGCACGGAAGACTTCCAAAGCAATCGCATAGGCGTTTCACGTGAAACAGCGCGGATCGGGCGGGGATCGACCGCCATCGCGACAGCCCGGCGGGGGTGAGGGTGCTGGGCGGCGAATTGAACTTGGGTCGGCCAGCCCGAAGATCAGCAAGGCCACAGCCAACGACAAGACGCTCGATTCCATCATCGCCGCGGACAAGATCGCCGCCCTCAAGCTCGCTCCCGTTTCACGTGAAACCGAGGAGCGGCTTGATCGCTACATCGCGCTACTCCGGGAGTGGCAGGCCAAGACCAATCTCGTCGCGCCATCGACTTTGCCAAACCTCTGGACCCGGCACATCGCTGACTCGCTCCAGCTCGTCGATCTCGCACCGGCTGCAAAACGGTGGGCTGATCTCGGGAGCGGCGGCGGATTTCCCGGCGTGGTGCTCGCCTGCGCCATGGCCGGCACGTCTGGCGCGAGCGTCCATCTGGTCGAGCGAATCGCCAAGAAGGCCGCTTTTTTGCGCGAAGCGATCCGCGTCACCACATCTCCGGGAGTCGTACATCTCGCTGAGATCGGGGATAATGTGGATAGAATCACCGGCCCCGTCGATTGCGTCACCGCGCGTGCGCTGGCTCCGCTACATCAACTCATCGGCTTTGCGGAGCCGCTGATGCGCCAGGGCGCAAAAGCGTTGTTTCCCAAGGGTCAAGATGTAGAGGCTGAATTGACCGAAGCCGCTAAATATTGGAATATTCGGCCGCAGCTCCACCAAAGCCGCACGGGCGACGGCTGGATCGTGGAGCTCAATGCCGCCGAACGGCGCAGCTGAGGCGTTGAGGGGTGAGTGGGGAATTGCGATGAGCGTGATTGACGAACCGCAGCAAGAACAGACGGCCCAAAAGACCGACGAGGTCCCCCACGGCCATCCGCGCATCCTCGCGCTGGCGAATCAAAAGGGCGGGGTGGGGAAAACAACCACAGCGATCAACTTGGGCACGGCGCTCGCGGCGATCGGGGAGCGCGTCCTGATCGTCGATCTCGATCCTCAGGGCAACGCCTCGACCGGCCTCGGCATCGATCGCCGCAACCGCTCCTGCTCGACCTACGACGTGTTGATCGGCGAAGCCGCCCTGCGCGAGGCGGTGGTCTCGACCGCGGTGCCGCGGCTGCACATCGCACCATCGACCATGGATCTCTCTGGCCTCGAGCTCGAGCTCGGCACTACGCCCGGCCGCGCCTTCAAGTTGCGCGATGCGATCGGCGCGCTCAACAACAACGTCTCCCCGGACGCCGACTACACCTACGTGCTGATCGACTGCCCGCCCTCGCTCAACCTGCTCACGGTCAACGCCATGGCGGCCTCGGATGCGATCCTGGTGCCGCTGCAATGCGAGTTCTTCGCGCTCGAAGGTCTGTCGCAATTGTTGCAGACGGTCGAGCAGGTGCGCTCGACGCTCAATCCGAACCTGTCGATCCACGGCATCGTGCTGACCATGTTCGACTCGCGCAACAACCTGTCGAACCAGGTCGTCGCCGACGTCCGCCAGTTCATGGGCGAGAAGGTCTACAAGACCATGATCCCGCGCAACGTGCGCATCTCGGAAGCGCCGTCCTACGGCAAGCCGGTGCTGGTCTACGACCTCAAATGCGTCGGCAGCGAAGCTTACTTGCGCCTCGCCACCGAAGTGATCCAGCGCGAGCGCGAGTTGCGCACCACGCATTGACAATGCCGTAGGGTGGGTTAGCGGAAGGCGTAACCCACCACGGTCTATCTCAATGGAAACAGAGGAGGTGGGTTACGCTTCGCTAACCCACCCTACGATTCGAAATTCAGTTCTGGAGTGCTGCACCGTGAATCCAAGGGAGCTGGCGATGGCCGACGAAGCGCGTTCGCGACTGGGCCGGGGTCTTGCAAGTCTGATCGGTGACGTCGGCGGCGAGGCTCAGCACGTCGATCGTCCGCGCGCGCAGCGCAAGGTGCCGATCGAATTCATCAAGGCCAATCCGCGCAACCCGCGCCGCACCTTTTCGGACACCGAGCTGAAGGAGCTCTCGGAGTCCATCAAGCAGCATGGCGTGATCCAGCCGATCGTGGTGCGTCCGGTGAAAGGCGCGCAGGACCGCTTCGAGATCATTGCCGGCGAACGACGCTGGCGCGCCTCGCAGATGGCCGGGCTGCACGAGGTGCCGATCGTCCCGGTCGACATCAGCGACAGCGATGCGCTGGAATTCGCGATCGTCGAGAACGTGCAGCGCGAGGACCTCAATCCGATGGAAGAGGCGCAGGGCTATCATGCGCTCGCCAACGAGTTCAAACGCAGCCAGGAGGACATCGCCAAGGTCGTCGGCAAGAGCCGCAGTCACGTCGCCAACATGATGCGGCTGACCAAGCTGCCGGCGGAAGTGCAGGCCTTCATCGCGACCGGCGAGCTGACGGCCGGCCACGCCCGCGCGCTGATCGGCGTGCCCGATCCACTCGCCGCCGCCAAGCGCATCGTCGAGGAAGGTCTCAACGTCCGCCAGGCCGAGGCGCTTGCGCATGAAGAGGGCGTGCCGGAGCGCAAGCCGCAGAAGGCGCGCGCCAGCGGGGGCAAGGAGAAGGATCCCGACACGATCGATCTGGAGAAGCGCGTCAGCGACGCGCTCGGCCTCAAGGTCACCGTCAATCACCGCGATCCCGGCGGCTCCGTGCAGATCAACTACCGCAACCTCGATCAGCTCGACGAGGTGATGAAGCGGCTGGCCAAGGGCGCGCTGTAGAGCCATTTTCACGCCACTCTCTCCACGCGTCATTGCGAGGAGCTCGCGACAAAATTGCGAAGCAATTTTGCGCTGAAGCGACGAAGCAATCCAGAATCTTTCCGCGTAGGGACTCTGGATTGCTTCGCTGCGCTCGCAATGACGTGGAGAGAGCGGAGGTCTAGCCCCGCCGTTTCGCATTCGCGGCGATCGCCATCAGCGCGCGTTGGGCGATGGCGGCGGCGAGGGTGGACTGCTTGCGCGTGTCGAGGGCGGCGGTCGCCAGCTGCTCGATCACAGCGGCGAGCCGCGCCGGGCTGAAATTGCGCAGCGCGGTTTCGACCGCGGGCTTTCGTGAAAAATGCAGGCGCGGAAAGCCGCCGTCGAGCACGGCGGAGGCAGGCGTGCCGTCTGCAATCGCCAGCGCGGATTTGTGCAGCCACGCGGCCTGGCGCTGCGCGGCCGAGATGATCACGCCGGGATAGGTCCCGGCGATCATCGCCTTTGCAAACTCGGTCTCGACGATGTCGGGCCGACCGGCAAACGCGCCGTCGACGATCGGATCGAGCTTCAGCTCCGAGGCATCGGCGACCACGGCCATGACGTCATCCAGCGTGACCTCGCCCTTGCCGTGGGCGTAGAGCGTCAGCTTGCGCAGCTCGTTACGCGAGGCCTGACGGTCGCCGCCGAGGAACGACATCAGCGCCGCGCGGGCGTCCGGCGCGATGCGCAAATTCGCGATACGCAGCTCGTCGTCCATCAGCTTGGCAAGATCGCGCTCGGTGTCGGGATAACAGCCGATCGCCACGGCGGTCTTGGCTTTCTCGCAGGTCTTGCGCAGCGGCGATTCCGGGCGGAGCTCGCCGGCCTCGATCACGATGCGGCAATCCTTCACGTTCATCTCGGCCAGGGTCTCGATGCCGGAGGCAAAGCTGCGCGAGCCGGCGCGAACGCGGATGGCGCGTCGGCCGCCGAACAGCGGCACGGTCATGGCTTCGTCGACGAGGCGCGAAGGCTCGGCGGAGAGCTCGTCGCCGTCGAGCTTGACCAGCGAGAACGGATCGTTGGGATCGTCGACGCCGGACGCGATCAGCGCGTCGGCGCGCTCGCGCACGAGGCCGGCATCGGGACCGTAGAGCAGGATGATCGGACGGCCCGCATCGGGGCGGGCGAGGAAGGCGTCGATCTCTTTTCCGCGCAGTGCGACCATATCGTCCGATACTCGTCATTCCGGAATGCCTCGTCAGAAGGCGAACCCGGAATGACGGAAGCGTATTACGTTCCCGCGGTGAAGAACGAGGCGAGCCGGGTGGTGATGTTCTCGGCGATCTCGTTGGCGGCCCGGTCTTCGGCATCGCGCACGGCGCGGGTGCGCGAGAAGCGCTGATAGGACCCCGGCATGTCATAGGACACGCGCGAGAAGGTCGAGCCGGTCATCACAGACTTGCCGGTTACGACTTCGACCAGATTGTACTGGGCGTCGATGCCGAGATTTTCGCTGGTCGGCAATCCCGTCGCGGAGCTGACGATCAGGGAGGAACGGCTGGTGGTGAAGCGGATGTCGAGCCGGTGGGTCGGCGGCATGCCCGTCGCCGTGCCGTAAAGCTTGAAGGCCAGCGCGTTGCGGATTTCGACGCCGACGCGGGCCTCGCGGGAGGCATTGGGCTTGTTGATCGGGGGCAGCTCGACCCCCATCAGCTTCTCGCGCAGGCCCGGGGTGCCGTCGCTGCGCTCGGCATACATCGGCTGGAAGCAGCCGGCCGTCAGCGCCGCCAGTGCGGCAACTGCCAGCAAGCGGGCTGCGATACGGATCCTAGCCGACAACATTCACGATCCTCTTGGGGACAATGATCACCTTGCGGACGGGCTTGCCGTCCAGGGCCAGCTTTACCGCATCGAGGGCCAAAACGGCAGCCTCGATTTCCGGATTTTGGGCCGCTGTTGCAACTGTGACCTCACCCCGCTTCTTGCCGTTGACCTGCACCACCAGGGTCACGCTGTCTTCAACCAGCAAATCGCGTTCGATTTGCGGCCAATCGGCCTCCGAAACCAGCCCCTTTTGGTCCAGAACCTGCCAGCACTCCTCGGCCAGATGCGGCATCATCGGCGAGAACAGCTGGACCAGGATCTGGCTGGCCTCCTGGATCGCCCAAGCCAAATCTGGAGCGAGGTCCGGGGCAGGCTGGCCGGGGCGCTGGAGCACCTCCGAGAAGGCATTGGTGAATTCGCGGATATGGGCGAGGCAAACGTTGAAGTGCAGCCGCTCGATGCCGGCGGTGACCTTGTCCAGCGCGCCGTGGGCGGCCTTGCGCAAGGCGGTGGCGTCCGGGCCGAAGCTGGCCGGCCGGGCTGCCGGCGCAGCCTTGCCGAGGGTGGCGGCATCGTTCACCAGCCGCCACAGCCGCTGCACGAAGCGCGAGGCACCCTGGACGCGCTCGTCGCTCCAGATCACGTCGCGGTCGGGCGGGGAGTCCGACAGCATGAACCAGCGGGCGACGTCGGCGCCATAGGTCTCGATGATGTCGTCGGGGTCGACCGTGTTCTTCTTCGACTTGGACATCTTCTCGATCGGGCCGATCGCGATGTCTTCGCCCGTCGTCAGCAGCGTGGCGCGGCGTCCGTTGCCGCCGACCTCGACCTTCACCTCGGCCGGCTGCACATAGCTGCCGTCGGCCTTCTGGTAGGTCTCGTGCACCACCATGCCTTGCGTGAACATGCCGGCGAACGGCTCGTCCAGCGCGATATGCCCGGTCGCTTTCATCGCGCGGGTGAAGAAGCGGCTGTAGAGCAGATGCAGGATCGCGTGCTCGACGCCGCCGATATATTGGTCGACCGGCAGCATCCGGTTGGCGACCGCAGGCGTGGTCGGCGAAGCCTCGTTCCAGGGATCGGTGAAGCGCGCAAAGTACCAGGACGAGTCCACGAACGTGTCCATGGTGTCGGTTTCGCGTTGAGCCTTGCCGCCGCATTGCGGGCAGGTGACGTGCTTCCAGCTCGGATGATGATCGAGTGCGTTGCCCGGCTTGTCGAAGGTCGCATCGTCCGGCAGCTTCACGGGCAGGTCGGCATCCGGCACCGGCACCACGTCGCATTTCGGACAGTGAATGACGGGAATCGGGCAGCCCCAATAGCGCTGGCGCGAAATGCCCCAGTCGCGCAGACGGAAATTCACCTGGCGCTCGCCGACCGGCGCGTTGCCGCGCAGCTCCGTCTCGAGCCGCTTCGCCACCTCTTCCTTCGCCTGCTCGATGGTCATGCCGTCGAGGAAGCGCGAATTGATCATGCGGCCGTCGCCGTCATAAGCGGTGTCGGTGATGACGAAGCTCTTCGGGTCCTGGCCTTCCGGGCATACGACGGGCGTGTTGCCGAGAGCGTACTTGTTGACGAAGTCGAGGTCGCGCTGATCGTGCGCCGGGCAGCCGAAGATGGCGCCGGTGCCGTATTCCATCAGCACGAAATTGGCGACATAGACCGGCAGCTTCCAGGACGGATCGAACGGATGCACGGCGCGGATGCCGGTGTCGAAACCCTGCTTCTCCGCGGTGTCGATGATCTCCTGCGCGGTGCCGATCTTCTTGATCTCTGCGATGAACTCCGCAAGCTCAAGGTTCTTTGCGGCGGCGGCCTGCGCCAGCGGATGATCCGCCGAGATCGCCATGAACTTGGCGCCGAACAGCGTATCCGGCCGCGTCGTGAAGATCTTCAGCTCGCTCTCGCCGGCCGGCGTCGTCGCCGCATCCAGCGCGAAGCGGATCAACAGGCCTTCCGAACGACCGATCCAGTTGCGCTGCATCAGCCGCACCTTGTCGGGCCAGCGGTCCAGCCCGTCGAGCGCCGACAGCAGCTCCTGCGAGTACTTCGTGATCTTGAAGACCCACTGGTTCATCTCGCGCTGCTCGACAACGGCGCCCGAGCGCCAGCCGCGGCCGTCGATCACCTGCTCGTTGGCGAGCACGGTCATGTCGACGGGGTCCCAGTTCACCTTGCGCTTCTCGCGCTCGGCAAGCCCTGCGCGCAGGAAATCCAGGAACATCTTCTGCTGGTGCTTGTAGTAGGAGGGGTCGCAGGTCGCGATCTCCCTGGACCAGTCCAGCGACAGCCCGATCGAGCGGAGCTGCTTCTTCATCGCGGCGATGTTGTCGTAGGTCCAGGCCTTCGGCGCCACCTTGCGCTCGATCGCGGCGTTCTCGGCCGGCAGGCCGAAGGCGTCCCAGCCCATCGGATGCAGCACGTTGAACCCCTTGGCGCGCATGAAGCGGGCCAGCACGTCGCCGAGCGTGTAATTCCGGACATGGCCGATATGGATGCGCCCGGACGGGTAGGGGAACATCTCGAGCACGTAATATTTCGGCCGCGGATCGTCGTTCTTGGAGACGAAGATCGCCTGCTCGTCCCAGAGGCGTTGCCAGCGCGGTTCGGCGTCGCGGGCGTTATAGCGTTCGGAGGTCATGGAATCGTTGGGTTTTCGTGGTTCGGCCGTCTCAAGACGGCGGACTAGGCCATAGAAGACCTTAAGGGGTCAATGGGTTGCCGCGTTTTGGAACTTTGACAACCCCTCCGCATAACTACGAGGTCCGCGTTGGGGTGTGATTAAGGCGTCGATGCCAAGTTGCAGCCCGACAAGGTCGCGTTACCGCACATGGATTCCAGCTTCGACGATCCCGATCACGACTATGCCGCGTCCGTCGCCGGGCGGGCGATGCGGAGCATGGCCGAACAGCGGATTGCACCGACCCCGGCCAACTTTGCCGTCTGGTTCCAGTATTTCGCGGGCAGCCATGACGATCTGCGCAACGCGATCGATCTCCTGATCGACCACAATCGTCCCTTCGACGCCCAAACCAATCAGGATCTGTTCGAGACCTACGTCGCGCCCCAGGTGAGTGCCGCCGTGGTCGACACCTCCGAGCGGCTGCAGGCGCTGATGGGGACGGCGAAGGAGTTTCTGACGACGGCGATCGCCGACAATCATTCGCAAATGCAGGTCATCAGCCAGGTGGCTGACCAGGGCAAGGCCGGCGTCGATCCAAAGCTGCTGGTTGCCCAGCTCATGAACGAGCTGGCGCGGGCGGCCACGCGGGCGACGCGGCTGGAGGCAGGCTTTGCGGAAAAGACCCGCGAACTCGACGTGATCCGCGATTCGCTGTCGCGGTCCGAGCAGCGCGCCCGGACCGACACGCTGACCGGGCTGGCGAACCGGCGGGCCCTCGACGAATTCCTGCGCAAGGCGCAGACGACGGCGGAATGGGGCGAGCCGCTCAGCGTGCTGATGCTCGACATCGACCACTTCAAGTCGTTCAACGACAATTTCGGCCACGGTGTCGGCGACCAGGTGCTGCGCCTGATGGCCAAGGTCCTGCGCGAGAAGGTTCGCGCGCAAGATCTGCCGGCCCGCTATGGCGGCGAGGAGCTGATCGCGGTGCTGCCGGACGCCGACCTGGCCGCTTGCGCCGAGATCGCCGAACGGATCAGGCGCGCGATCGCAGATTGCACGCTCACGCGTCGTTCGACCGGCGAGACCCTGCCCGGCATCAGCGTGTCGATCGGCGTGGCGCAATACCGGGCCGGCGAGGCGATCACGGATCTGATCGAACGCTGCGACCGTGCGCTCTATCTCGCCAAGGGCGGCGGCCGCAATCGTGTGGTGACGGAGATCGAGCTCGATCGCGCCGGCGCTGCGGGCTAGCGGCCAGCGACGGTATGCTCACTCTCCCCGCAAGCAGGGAGAGGTGATGACCAGCGCTTTAGGCGCTCGCCACCATCATCATCTCGGCCGTGCCGGTCGCGATCGCCTGCACGCCGTGCTCGACGACATTGTTGCGGCCACGATGCTTGGCGGCGTAGAGCGCGGCGTCGGCGGCTTCGATCAGGTCGCCGGGACGCAAGGATTCGCTCGGCTTGGTCGCGGCGACGCCGATCGAGACCGTGACGATCATGTGGTTCGAGGTGATGTGAGGCAGGCAGAGCCTCAGCACGGCCGAACGCACCTGCTCGCCGATCGCGACGGCGCGCGTCACGTCGGTGTTCGGCAGCAGCAGGCAGAACTCCTCGCCGCCGTAGCGGGCCGCGAAGCCCATCGTGTCGGCGGCGATGCCGGACAGTGATTCGCCGAGCCGCGTCAGGCAGGAATCGCCTTCGAGATGGCCGTAGGTGTCGTTGAACAGCTTGAAATGGTCGACGTCGATCATCAGAAGCGCCAGCTCGCTGCCATATTGCTGCGCGCGCATCCATTCGAAATCCAGCCGGCTCTGGAAGCCGCGGCGGTTGGCGAGACCGGACAGCATGTCGATCGAAGCCATCACCGTCAGGCGGTCGTTGCTTGCGATCAGCTCGCGCTCGCGCTGGCTCAGCTGCGCGGCCATCGCGTTGAACGCGCGGGCCAGCGGCACGAACTCGGCGGGCAGGCGATTGCGCGCGGCGCGCGCCGACAGGTCGCCCTCGCCGAGCCGCTTGGCCATGTCGGCGAGCATCTCGATCGGCTTGATCACGAGCTTTTCGGCGGCGATCAGCGCGCCGAGCAGGACGAACATGAGCACGAAGGCGAGCTGCAGATAGGCGGTGCGGATGTCGCGGCTGACCGCTGCGGATACCTTGTCTTCGTCGATGCTGGCGATCAGGCGGGCATTGGTGCCGGCGATGCGGATATAGCTGACCGCGCGGCGGGAGCCGTCGGCGGCGAGGAAGGACAGCGAACCCTCATCCTGATCGGAGCGCAGCGCCTTGTCGGCGATCGCGGACATCAGCGGCATGTTGTCGAGCGGACGGCCGACCGCGCTGTGCTGATCGGCCGGGGCCGCCAGCACGGTGCCCGCGCTGTCGACCAGCACCGCAGTGATGCCGGCGCGACCGCCCAGATTGTTCATGACCTTCGACATCCAGTCGAGATTGACGGTGGCGAGCACGACGGCATCGGCCACACCGCTGAAGGCGGAGACCGGATAGACCGCCATCACCGTTGGCGACGGTACCGGTCGCGACATGATGAAGTCGCTCAGCACGAAGCGGCCGGTTTCCTGGGCCTGCTGGAAGTACGGTCGGTCGCTGAGATCGAGGCCGACATACATGTTGTTGGTGGCGCATTGGATGCGGCCGTCCTGGCCGGCGATCAGAAGCGTGCGGATCCAGGGCAGGCTCGACGGCAGGCTCGCGCGCAGCACGTCGCAGCTCTTGCTGATGCCGCCGGCGGAGGCGCGGATGAAGGCCTCCGATTTCAGAATGGTCTCGACTGACGAGATCACCTGGCGCTGCGCATCGGCGCTGTGCCTCGCCACCGTGGTGAATTCAGCCGCGGCCTGCGCAACTTGCCGCGCGCGCGTGTCTTCGAGGGAACGGATGCGCTCGATCATCAAGGGCGTCACAAGAATCACCGCGAGCAACGCAAGCCGCGCCCGGATACCGAGAACCTGCTTGAGTTTCGCGCGCTTGCGGTTGAGACTGACGCTTGCCATTTTCGCTACCCACCCCGCGGGCTAAGGTAAAGCGAAGGGTTCAAAAACTGTTTCTTGAACTCGGTAAAATTGGACCTAACTCGGGCTTAAGGTCACAACCAAGAGACGTCATGACGGAAGCCAACGTCGCGCCGGTCACCGGCCATTCACCAAACGCGCTCGCCGCGGTCGAAGCCGAAATTGCACGCGCCTGCAGGGACGCGCAGCGTGACCGCGCCTCGGTCACGCTGATCGCCGTGTCCAAGACGTTCGCGGCGGATGCAATTATCCCGGTTATCGCCGCAGGACAGCGCGTATTTGGCGAGAATCGGGTGCAGGAGGCCAAAGCCAAGTGGCCGGCGTTAACGTCTGCTTACCCCGATATCGCGCTGCATCTGATCGGGCCGCTGCAATCCAACAAGGCGAAAGAGGCGGTTGCGCTGTTCGACGCCATCCATTCGGTCGACCGTCCGAGCATTTGCCAAGCGTTAGCCAAGGAAATCGAATCCCAGAACAGGCACCCGCAGCTGTTCGTCCAGATCAACACCGGCGAGGAGCCGCAGAAGGCCGGGATTGCCCCGGGCGAGGCCGATGCCTTCATTGCAAGCTGCCGCGACACCTACGGGCTGACGATCTCCGGATTGATGTGCATCCCGCCGGTCGACGAGCCGCCCGCCGCCCACTTTGCGCTCACGGCCAAGATCGCCGCGCGCAATGGCTTGACGAATCTCTCGATGGGCATGAGCGCCGATTTCGCGACCGCGATCATGCTCGGCGCCACCCATGTGCGCGTCGGCAGCGCGATCTTCGGTCATCGTTAGTTGCCGTTGGCGAGGGCCGATGCCGCCCGAACGCTGTCAATATTGTCGCAAGGGCTCCTCGCAATGACGGCGGTGTGCCTCACCCGATGATGATCTTTGTGCGCGGGCCCAGGCGCCGCAGCAATTGCAGCATGGCGGATTTCGTCATGGAGACGCAGCCGGCGGTCGGGCCGAAATTGTCGCGTGCAAGGTGCAGGAACACCGCGCTGCCGCGGCCGGCGATGCGGGGTCGGGTGTTGTGGTCGATCTCGATGATGAAGTCGTAGAGATGGTCGGCGCGCCGGAGCCGGTCGCCGCCCTGCCCCTCGCCGAGCCGGATGCTCTGGTTGTAACGGCGGTCCCGCGGATCCTCGCACCAGGCGTCCACGCCGGTGATCATCCGGGCCGGCAGGAACGTCCGGGGACGGCTGTGCCGGTCGCCCCGCCACCACAATTGCCTGGGCCGGAAGCTGCCTCTGGGGGTGCCGCCATCGCCCTCGCGCTTGTTGGCGAGAATGCCGCCTCGCCCCAGCGCAACCGGAATGGTCAGCGCTCCCGCCGTCAGCCAGCCTCGGCGCGGGTTGCCGGCAGCAGGCTTAACGCGGATCGCCGAGAGCGGCCCGGGGCCTCGATTCCTGATGTAACCGACTGAAGCTGCTTTGTTTTTCATGTGAACGTGCAATGTCGAATTCATTACAGGACATTCATCAAAACGTCCTGCTATTCTGAGTTAGAGTGCTTCTGGCTTGTGAATCGGTAACAGCCCACTACTTCAACACGAACAACAATAATCACGGCGACCTTAAACTTCCCCTCGCGGCTGGGTGCGGCATGGATGTGCCGCCGAGCCGGACCCCAAAAGGATGACCCCCCATGGCCAATGCCCGCAAGATCCTGATCGTGGATGACGATACCGATCTGCGCGACACGTTGGTGGAGCAATTATCGCTACACGAAGAATTCGAAGCCTCTGCGGTCGATACCGGCGCCAAGGGCGCCAGCGCCGCGAAGGCCAATTCCCCCGATCTGGTTCTGATGGATGTCGGCCTGCCCGACACCGACGGCCGCGAGGTTGTCCGCTCGCTGCGGAAGGGCGGCTTCAAGGCCCCGATCATCATGCTGACCGGGCACGACACCGATTCCGACACGATCCTGGGCCTGGAATCCGGCGCCAACGACTATGTGGCAAAGCCCTTCCGTTTCGCGGTGCTGCTGGCGCGCATCCGCGCCCAGCTCCGTCAGCATGAAGCCAGCGAGGACGCGGTGTTCTCGGTCGGACCCTACTCCTTCCGTCCCGGCTCGAAGATGCTCACCGCGGCCAATGCCCGCAAGGTCCGCCTCACCGAGAAGGAAACCGCAATTCTCCGCTTCCTCTACCGGGCCGGCCAGATGCCGGTGTCGCGCGAGACCCTGCTCCAGGAGGTTTGGGGCTATAATTCCGGCGTCACCACGCACACGCTGGAAACCCACATCTACCGCCTCCGCCAGAAGATCGAGAAGGACGCCGCCAACCCGGAGATCCTGGTGACGGAAGCCGGTGGCTACAAGCTGGTGCCGTGATACGCTTCGATGGCGTGCGAATCGTTTTAGATCGCACGCCTTCGAGCCTCGGACCTGAATGTCAATCGACGATGATGTAGCGCTTCTCGAGCGTGTCCCGACACTGCGCCTGTTGGGAGACGCCTCGTTGCGCATGCTGGCGATCGGCTCGGAGCAGCGTGATTTCGTCCGCGGCGACGTGCTGTTCAATCTCGGCGACGACGCCGACGCCGGCTTCGTGGTCCAGCGCGGCGCCTTCCGGGTTGAAGACGGCGCCGGCGCCGAAATGATCGCCGGTCCCGGCGCGTTGATCGGCGAGCTCGCGCTGGTGGTGCCGATGAAGCGGCCGTCGAGCGCGGTCGCGCTGGAGCATTCCTCCGTCATCCGCGTCGCCCGCAGCCTGTTCCAGCGCGTGCTCGAAAGCGATCCCGCTGCGGCGGTGCGCCTGCGCGACGAGTTCGCGGTGCGCTCCAGCCAGATCGCCAGCGATATTTTGATGGCGGGTGCGAAGCTGACGTCGTAGCTCTCTCCACTCGTCATTCCGGGGCGCGACGAAGTCGCGAACTATGGTGCGCAATTGCGCACCTGAGAATCCATTGAGCGGCAGAGTCAGTTGATGAATGGATTCCGGGCTCGCGCCAAGTGGCGCGCCCCGGAATGACGAGGGCGGCTCACACCTCCAGCGTCACCGTCACAGGCACGTGGTCCGATGGCCGCTCCCAGCTGCGCGCATCGCGCAGAATCCTGAAATCGCTGACTGCATCCTTCAGCGCGCGCGAGACCCAGATGTGGTCGAGCCTGCGGCCGCGATCGCCGATGGTCCAGTCGGCGGAGCGGTAGCTCCACCACGTATAGACCTTCTCCGACATCGGGATGCGCTCGCGCGCGACGTCGACCCATTCGCCGGCCGCGAGCGCCGCCTTCAGCTTCTCCGTTTCGACAGGCGTGTGCGAGACCACTTTCAGCAGCTGCTTGTGCGACCACACGTCGTTCTCGTGCGGGGCGACGTTGAGATCGCCGACCAGGATGTGGCGGTCCTCACCGCGCGGATGCAGCGGCTCGCACGCTTTCATCTCGTCGAGGAAGCGGAGCTTGTGGTCGAATTTCTCGTTCAGCGCGGGATCGGGAATGTCGCCGCCCGCGGGCACGTAGAAATTATGCAGCACCAGTGGTTTTGCGATGCCCGCCTTTTCACCGAACGACACCGAGATGTGGCGCGAATCCACCTTGTCGCAGAAGGTGCGGATGTCCTTCGATTCGAACGGGATCTTCGAGATGATGGCGACGCCGTGATAGCCCTTCTGACCGTTCAGCGCGACGTGCTCGTAGCCGAGCCGCTTGAAGCGCTTCAGCGGAAAAGCATCGTCGATGCACTTGGTCTCCTGCAGGCACAGCACTTCTGGCCGCGCGCTCTTGAGAAATTTCGCGACCAGGTCGATGCGTAGCCGCACCGAATTGATGTTCCAGGTTGTCAGGGAAAGACGCATAGGAAATGCGTCTTAGCATGGATTGGCGTGGGGAAAATGCTTGTCCACAGCGAGCTCTCGTAGGGTGGGCGAAGCGAAGCGTGCCCACCGTGATGGCCGTGAGGAGAGGTGGTGGGCACGGCGCAAGAGCGCCTTTGCCCACCCTACGGCAGCGGAGCGCTCAACCCCGCGACGGCGTGTTGTAATTGGTGAAATCGATCTTGAACATGTTGGGGTCGAGCTTCTTGCTCGAGTCCAGATTGTACACCGCAATCGTCGTGTCGTAGCCCTGCGGATCGGTGACGGTCCACTGCTTGAGCTGGCCGTCCTTGGCGCCGAACATCAGCAGCAAGCGGCTGGTGCCGACCAGGGCCTGCTTCTCCTCGATGGTGACGCTGACGAAGACGTCGTCGGCCGAGACGCCAACGACATTGGTGTCCCTCATCAGGTCGATGCGGTCGGACAATAGAAAGCGCAGCGGCGTCTGCGACAGCGGGTAGACGTCCTGGGTCGCGAGCTTGCGGTCGCGCACCACGAGCGAGGATCCGTCGGCGACGATGTCGATCGGGCTCGGCGCATCATATTCGAAGCGTACCTTGCCGGGTTTCTGGATGTAGAAGTCGCCCTGCGTCTTGCTGCCGTCGGGACCGACCTGGACGAAATTCCCGACCAACGTCTGCAGCGACGACAGATAGGCGCTGACCTTGGCCGCCTGCGCTTTCTGGTTGGCGTCGAAGGTCTGGAAGATGCTGCTCGGAACGTTGCGCCGCGGATCCGGGATCACCGGATTGGGCGGCGCCTGCGTCGCGCCGGTGACGGCCGGCCCACCGGCGGTCGCGCCGCCGTCACGCCCCTTCGGCGCGGGCTTCGGCACCGGCACGGTCTGCGCGAAAGACGCAGCGGTCACCATCGCGGCGGTGACGAGAAGCACGCCGGCCATGCGCGCGCTTCGCGCGGCGATGGTGGCAGCGAATCGAATGTCCGGATGTCTGATCAACGCGTCGTCCTGTGTGGCTGGGCGCCCTTTTACCGTGATTTCGGGCAAAAGCAGATATCGAATTTGCGTGAAATGTTGCTCAGAGGCTCCTCGCCTCACATATGGCTGTCTTCTTCCTCGACCAGAATCTCGCGCTTGCCGGCATGGTTGGCGGGACCGACGATGCCCTCCAGTTCCATGCGCTCCATCAGCGATGCGGCGCGGTTGTAGCCGATTTGCAGGCGGCGCTGGATGTAGCTGGTCGAGGCCTTGCGATCGCGTTTGACGATCGCGACCGCCTGCTGGAAGAGATCGCCGCCGCCATCGCCGCCCATGCCGGTGGCGTCGAACACGGCACCGTCCTCGTCCTCGGTCGGCTCTTCGGCGGTGACGGCTTCGAGATATTCCGGCTGTCCCTGGGTCTTGAGGTGACGCACCACCTTCTCGACTTCCTCGTCGGAGGCGAACGGTCCGTGCACGCGGCTGATGCGGCCGCCGCCCGCCATGTAGAGCATGTCGCCCTGGCCGAGCAGCTGCTCGGCGCCCATCTCGCCGAGAATGGTGCGGCTGTCGATCTTGGACGTGACCTGGAAGGCGATACGGGTCGGGAAGTTCGCCTTGATGGTGCCGGTGATGACGTCGACCGACGGACGCTGCGTCGCCAGGATCACGTGCAGGCCGGCGGCGCGCGCCATCTGCGCCAGACGCTGCACCGCGCCTTCGATGTCCTTGCCGGCGACCATCATCAGGTCGGCCATTTCGTCGACGATGATGACGATGTAGGGCAGCGGATCGAGCGAGAGCTTCTCTTCCTCGTAGATCGCCTTGCCGGTCTCCTTGTCGAAGCCGGTATGCACCGTGCGCGTCGGCTCCTCGCCCTTGGCCTTCAATTCGAGCAGGCGCGTGTTGTAACCGTCGATGTTGCGCACACCGAGCTTGGCCATGTTCTTGTAGCGCTCTTCCATCTCGCGCACGGCCCATTTCAGCGCGACCACCGCCTTCTTCGGGTCGGTCACAACAGGCGTGAGCAGATGGGGAATGCCGTCATAGACGGAGAGCTCGAGCATCTTCGGATCGACCATGATCAGGCGGCACTGGTCCGGCCGCAGCCGGTAGACCAGGCTGAGGATCATGGTGTTGATCGCGACCGACTTGCCCGAGCCGGTGGTACCGGCGATCAGCATGTGCGGGGTGCGCGCGAGGTCGATGATGACGGGGTCGCCGCCGATGGTCTTGCCGAGGCAGAGCGGCAGCTTCGCCACCGTGTCGGTCGCCTCCTTCGCCACCAGCAATTCGCGCAAATACACTTTCTCGCGATGCGCGTTCGGCAGCTCGATGCCGATCGCGTTGCGGCCGGGCACGACGGCGACGCGTGCCGACAGCGCGCTCATCGAGCGGGCGATGTCGTCGGCAAGGCCGATCACGCGCGAGGACTTGATGCCGGGCGCCGGCTCCAGCTCGTACAGCGTAACGACCGGACCGGGATTGGCCTTCACGATCTCGCCGCGCACGCCGAAATCCTGCAGCACGCCTTCGAGCGAACGGGAATTGTTCTCCAGCTCGGCCTTGCTGAGCGGCTGGCGATCGCCGGCCTTTGGTGCGGCCAGCATGGAGACGGACGGGAGGTCGAACTTGTCGGAGGATTTCTTGGAAGCGGGCTTCGGCGCGGCTTTTTTCTTCGGGGCGCGCGCGGCGGGCTCCTCCTCTTCCTCCTCCTCGTCCTCCAATTCGTCTTCGTGCTCGTCCTCGTAGTCCTCGTCTTGAGACTGCGGCGAGATCGACGGCGCCGAGCGGCCGCCGCCGAGATTCGGCTCCTGCCGGCTGAACTGGGCGGCCTTGGTCTTCGGTCCGCTCGAGACCAGCGAGCGGTAGGCGGCACCACACAGCCAGATCAGCCGCGCCTTGGCGCTCATCAATGCATGGAACAGCCAGCCCAGCGAGACCGAACCCCGATCGCTCTCCTCGTCTTCGTCGAGCGGCTTGTCGTCATCGGCGACCTCAGCGATCTCGTCGTCTTGCTCGCGCGCGCCGAGGCCGCAGGCGATCAGGAAGGTCGCTGTCATCGCGGCGAACAGGATCGTGCCCAGCACGATGCGATAGATCGTACCGGCCGGCCCGAAGATCACCGCGGGCGCGCGCACCAGCGCATCGCCGACCACACCGCCGAGGCCGGTCGGCAGCGGCCAGGCCCCGCCATGCTGAAAGCAACTGACGAAGCCTGCCGCGATCACCGTGCAGAGAATCCAGGAGCCGAGCCGCAGCGCCTCGCGGTCGAACGGCCGATGCGTCATCATACGCCAGCCCCAGACCGCAGCGGTCAGGACCAGCATGATCGCGCCGAGCCCCAGGATCTGCATGGCGAGATCGGCGCCGATCGCGCCGGCATAGCCGAGGATGTTGCGGATCGGCCGCGAGGTCGCGTGGCTGAGACTGGGATCCTGCACCGACCACGTCATCAGCGCCGCCGCGGCGATGCCCGCCAGCGCGATCAGGCCGAGGCCGGCGAGCTCGCGCATGCGCCGCGCCAGCCCCTCGCGGATCGAGGGCGGCAGATGGCCGACCAGAGGAATGACGCGTTCGATTGCCGACATGCTCACGGGCCCCGCCTAACCCAGAGTCTCGACCAGCCGGTGCAGCGCCTGCGCCGTGGTCTCGCCGTCCTGCACCAGTGCGAGGCGGATATAGCCTGCGCCGGGATTGAATCCGTCAGGCTGCTGTCGCGCCAGGAAGCTGCCGGGCACCACGCGCACGCCGGCTTCCTTGAACAGCTTGAGCGTCACCGACACGTCGTCGCCGATCTCGGAGGTGTTGAGCCAGACGCAGAAGCCGGCATCGGGGCGGCGATAGCCGTAACGATTGCCGATGATCTGGTCGGCGAGGTCGAACTTGATCCGGTACAGCCGCCGATTCTCCTCGACATGCGCCTCGTCGCCATAGGCGACCGTCGCGACATGCTGCAGCGGCACCGGCACCTGGGGCGCGGCGATGTTGCGCAGCTCGAGGAACATGCCGATGAACCTCTTGTCGCCGGCGGCAAAGCCGACGCGCAGGCCCGGCAGGTTGGAGCGCTTCGACAGTGACTGGAACGCAACCACGCGCGTGAAGTCGGGGCCGGCGCATTCCAGCGCGCTGCCGGGTGCCTCGCGGGTGTAGATCTCGGAATAACATTCGTCGCTGAGGATCACGAAGCCGTAGCGGTCGGCGAGCTGCTTCAAGCGTTTGAAATAGCCGGGCCTCGCGACCGAGCCCTGCGGATTGGCGGGCGAAGCCAAGTAGAACGCCACCGTGCGCGCCAGGGTCGCTTCGTCGATGGCGTCGAGGTCGGGCAGGAAGCCGTTCTCGACCGTGGTCGGCAGATGGACCGGCTCGCAAGCGGCCGCAAGCGCGCCCGCGCCGTAGACCGGATAGAACGGGTTTGGCATCAGGATCGCGGGCTTGCCCGGACGCGGGCCGACATAGCGCGCGGCCGCGATCGCGGCGAGGAACAGCCCCTCGCGGCTGCCATTGAGGACGAGAATCTCGCTCTCGGGGTCGAGCGGCCGCGGCAGCTTGAAGCGCGTCGACAGCCAGGCCCCGGCGGCGTTGCGGAACGGATCGGTACCCTTGTTCGCGGGATAACGGCCGAAATCGGCGATGTGCTTGGCCAGCACCGGGCCGACAAAGTCGGGTACGGGATGCTGGGGCTCACCGACCGCAAGCGAAATCAAGGGCTTGCCCGGCTGATGCGGGGCCAGCAGCTCGTTCAGCCGGACGAAGGGCGAGCGTTCGGAATCGGAGCCATTACCGCCCTGCGGCGCACGGGATGAAGCGGTCAGAGCCATTCGTTGGGCGCCAGTACTCTTGGAACGGCCGGTCGCTACCAAAGGCGCCGGCGGGAAGCGGTTCAGTTCACCATAGATAGGGCGAGGTTAAGACGCGATTAACCATCGGCCGCCGCCCGCGTCCAGAGCGGGAATAATGGGGCCGGAGACAGCGGCGTGCATGGACGGTCCCCCCTCCCCCGGAGGCGCCTGCAGGCGGAGCGATCAAAAGAAAGGGGCTCCAGCTTGCGCTGGAGCCCCTCAACGGTCAGGGCATTGCCGGGTATGTGCCCGAACCGTAGTTGTGGACGCGGTCCCCGAAGAGACCGCGCCCGGGAGGAGAGGGTCACATGTTGTAGGCGCGCTCGGTGTGCTCGGTGATGTCGAGGCCTTCACGCTCGCTCTCGACATTGGCGCGGAGGCCGACGATCACATCGACAACCTTGAAGAGGATCGCCGAGCCGACGCCCGACCACACCAGCGTGGTGCAGACGGCCTTGATCTGGGCGAGCATCTGCGTGGCGAAGTCGTAATCGGCGACCTTCGGCGGGATCGCCGAATAGTCGATGATGCCGGCGCCGCCGAGCGCGGGGTTGACCAGAATGCCGGTGCCGATGGCGCCGACGATGCCGCCGATGCAGTGCACGCCGAACACGTCGAGCGAGTCGTCGTAGCCGAGCGCGTTCTTCACCACGGTGCAGAAGAACAGGCAGACCACGCCGACCACGAGGCCGAGGACGATCGCTCCCATGACGCCGGAGAAGCCGGCGGCGGGCGTGACGGCCACGAGGCCCGCGACGGCGCCTGAGATCACGCCGAGCACGGAGGGATGACCCTTGATGATCCACTCCGCGAACATCCACGACAGCGCGGCGGCTGCGGTGGCGACGAAGGAGTTGGTCATGGCGAGCGCAGCGCCGCCGCTGGCCTCGAGATTGGAGCCGGCATTGAAGCCGAACCAGCCGACCCAGAGCAGCGAGGCGCCGATCATCGACATGGTCAGCGAGTGCGGGGCCATCAGCTCCTTGCCGTAACCGACGCGCTTGCCGATCAGGAGAGCGCCGACCAGGCCCGCGATACCGGCGTTGATGTGCACCACGGTGCCGCCCGCGAAGTCGATCGCGCCCATCTTGAAGATCCAGCCGGCGTCGGCGTTGAGCTCGTCGAGCTTGGCCTGCGCCGCGGTCTTCGCCGCCGCGTCAGTGGCGGCTGCCAGCGCCTTGGCCGCATCCTGGATCAGGTCCGGACCCTGCCAGTACCAGACCATGTGCGCGATCGGGAAATAGACCAGCGTCACCCAGAGCGGAACGAACAGCGCGATCGCCGCGAACTTCATGCGCTCGGCGAAGGCGCCGACGATGAGGGCGGGCGTGATCGCCGCGAAGGTCATCTGGAAGCAGACGTAGATCAGCTCCGAGATGTTGGCGTCGACCGAGAAGGTCGCCGCCTTCGTATCAGTGGTGACGCCCATCATGAAGGCCTTGGAGAAGCCGCCAATGAAGTCGGAGCCGCCGGTGAAGGTGAGGCTGTAGCCGTATACGGCCCAGATCACGCAGACGACGCAGACGGTGTAGAACACCTGCATCAGGACCGAGAGCATGTTCTTGGAACGAACCAGACCGCCGTAGAACAGCGCGAGGCCGGGGATCGTCATCAACAGCACCAGCACTGTCGATGTCATCATCCAGGCGTTGTCTCCCTTGTTGACCGTTGGCTCGGCGTAGGCTGCGGTCGCAGCGAACAGGCCGACTGCGAGAGCCGCCAGTCCCGCGCCATAGGGACGCTTGAACGTCATATTGTTTACTCCTGCTTGGATAAGGTTGAGCGCGAAATCAGAGGGCCGCGGCATCGGCCTCGCCGGTGCGGATACGCACCGCGTGGTCGAGGTTGATGACGAAGATCTTGCCGTCGCCGATCTGTCCGGTTTTCGCCGCGGACGTGATGGCATCGATGGTCTTGTCGACCTGGTCGGAGGCGACAGCGACCTCGATCTTGATCTTGGGCAGGAAGCTCACGGCATATTCGGCGCCGCGATAGATTTCCGTATGGCCCTTCTGGCGGCCATACCCCTTGACTTCCGTCACCGTGAGACCGTGAACGCCGATGGCGGTCAGGGCGTCACGGACTTCTTCAAGCTTGAATGGCTTGATGATCGCCATAACAATTTTCATGGGTCCTATCCCCGCTTGGGCCCGGTCCGGACGTGGCCGGGCGTTCTCGACTGGTTCGCCACGAGGGAGAAGTTTCACTACGCGGGCACAGCCGGACCCCTAGAATCAAATGCCGTGCCAGATCAG
Source organism: Bradyrhizobium sp. NBAIM08 (assembly GCF_020193935.1). Taxonomy (NCBI): domain Bacteria; kingdom Pseudomonadati; phylum Pseudomonadota; class Alphaproteobacteria; order Hyphomicrobiales; family Nitrobacteraceae; genus Bradyrhizobium; species Bradyrhizobium sp. NBAIM08. Next base: position 226,281 of record NZ_JADYVR010000008.1, read on the forward strand.
GCGGATTGCCTAACGGACTATGAAGACGGGGGTTTTCGCCTTTGGCGGGTGCTGCGATGCAGTGCGCTATTACGTCGCGCTCAAAACGTGGTCACGCCTGCTGAAAATAAGGGCAAGACAGGCTCCCGACACAATGTTGCTCACGTGTCGGGCAGCGAGGCGGTATTTACGTAGCGTCGGGACCTATTGCAGGGCTTCACCGTGCTGCGAAATATCCAGACCCTCGAGCTCGTGCTCACGGGATACGCGCAAGGGCACGAACAGGCCGACCAGCTTGAGCAGGATGAAGCTGACGCCCGCCGACCAGACGAAGGTCACGGCGACCCCATAGAACTGGATCAGGAGCTGCTGCGGATTGCCCTCCAGCAGGCCGGCGGTGCCGCCGATGGCGCTGGTGGCGAACACGCCGCCGAGCAGGGTGCCGGTCAGGCCGCCGATGCCGTGGACGCCGAAGACGTCGAGCGAATCGTCGTAGTCGAAGCGGTGCTTCAGCCAGGTACAGGCCCAGTAGCAGAGTGCACCGGCAATGATGCCGATGACGATGCCGTGCCATGGCGCGACGAAGCCCGAGGCCGGCGTGATGGTGCCGAGACCTGCGACCGCGCCGGAGATCATGCCGAGCACCGAGGGCTTGCGCCGCGTCGCCCATTCGATCGCGCCCCAGGTCAGCGCGCCCGCGCAGGCGGCCAGATGGGTCGCGATGATCGCCATCACCGCGCGTGAGTTCGCTCCGAGTGCCGAGCCGCCGTTGAAGCCGAACCAGCCGACCCACAACAGGCCGGTGCCCATCACTGCGAGCGACAGATCGAACGGCGAGAGATTCTCGGTGCCGTAGCCGTGACGGCGTCCCATCACCTTGGCTGCAACGAGGCCGCCGGTGCCGGCCGACAGATGCACGACGAGACCGCCGGCGAAATCGAGCACGCCCATGCTGGCGAGGAAGCCGCCGCCCCACACCCAATGCGCCAGCGGAATGTAGACGAAGATGAACCAGGCGACCGAGAACAGGAGATAGGCGGAGAACCGCATGCGGTCGGCGACCGAGCCGGCGACCAGCGCCACCGTGATGATGGCAAACGTCATCTGGTACAGCATGAACAGCGATTCCGGAATCGTCTTCGCCGCCGGGTTGACGCTGTCCATGGTCATGCCGGCGAGAAACCAGCGATCGAGCGTGCCAATCCAGGGGCCGTCGCCGACGAAGCACAGCGAGTAGCCGAACGCCACCCAGAGAATGGAGATCAGCGTTACCGCGGCCAGGCTCTGCGCCATGGTGGCGAGCACGTTCTTCTTGCGCACCATGCCGGAGTAGAACAGCGCAAGCCCCGGGATCGTCATCATCAGCACCAGCGCTGTCGCGACGATCATCCAGGCGGTGTCGGCGGTGCTGATCTCGTTTGCCGCCGCGCGCGCCGGCGAAGCCATGGCGGACACAAATCCGATTGGCGCAGCCATTGCAGCTGCGCGGCGCGACAATCCCGCCATATCGTTCCCCCCGGCATCAATTGGCGTCGCACGCTGTGGCGTCGTTGCCCGGTGCGATCGAAGAATAATTTGTGTTAAAGCGCGTCGCTGTCGGTCTCGCCGGTGCGGATGCGCAGCGCGTGGTCGATCGGCGTGACGAAGATCTTGCCGTCGCCGATCTGGCCGGTGCGCGCCGTCGCGGTGATCACGGCGACCGCCTTGTCGGCGACGTCGGAAGCGACCGCGATCTCGATGCGCAGCTTCGGCAGGAAGTTCACGACATATTCGGCGCCGCGATAGATCTCGGTGTGGCCCTTCTGCCGGCCATAGCCTTTCACCTCGGTCACGGTCATGCCGTGCACGCCGATCGCCGTTAGGGCCTGGCGGACCTCATCGAGCTTGAAGGGTTTGATGATCGCGACGACGAGTTTCATGGTCAGGCCTATTCCCCGGGATGCGCCGCGCCGTATGTCCCCGGCGCTGCGTCAATCTGGCATCTTTCCGGGCAAATGGCACAAAAAAGTTGCAGATTGAAGCGGAAAAACGTTTGGCCAAGGGCGATCATGTGAACGGCCGCCTCTGTACAGGGCAGCTGTTCATCATTCACAATGCATTTTTGGCATGGATGCGGTGAACCCAGGCGTGAACCGAAGCGTCCCGGCCGGTACATACCTAAGTTCGAGGGGGACGTTCCATGGCGAGTTGGTTCTACGCATCCGAGGGTAAGCAGCAGGGGCCCTTTCCGGAAGGGCAATTCCGCGACCTCGTTGCCCAGGGCGTCGTGCGTCCGGACACCTTGGTCTGGACCGAGGGCATGGCCGGCTGGCAGAAGGCCGCCGAAATTCCCGGCCTGATCGGCGGCGGTGCGCCGCCGATGGTCCCGACGGGCGGAGGTGGCTATGGCGGCGCTGCCGGCTATGCAAGCGGTGGATCGCTCTCGGTCGATTTCAGCATCCTCGAATTCACCTGGCGCAGCATCGTCCTGCTGATCGGAATGATCTTCGTCATCCCGGCGCCCTGGGCCTTCGTCTGGTACACCAGATGGATCGTCTCCTGCGTGAAGGTCCCTGGGCGGCCGAACCTCAGCTTCACCGGCAATGCGATGACATTGGTGCCGTGGTATTTCGGCTTCATCGTTCTCGCCATCGCGCTCGGCTTCGTCGGCAGCGAGATATTGAGCAATCTGCTGTTCATCGTGCAGATCGTGCTCTACTGGCTCCTGATCAAATGGATGGTCGCGAACCTCGCCTCCAACGAGCAGCCGCTGGGCCTCAGCTTCACCGGTTCGGTCTGGGCCTATATCGGCTGGAATCTGTTGTTTGCGATTTCCATCATCACCATCATCGGCTGGGCCTGGGTGGCCGCGGCCCAGATGCGCTGGTTCTGCCGCAACGTCGAGGGCACCCGGCGCGAGATCGTCTTCAAGGGCAGCGGCCTCGATATCCTCTGGCGCGGCATCGTGGCCGCCATCCTGATGTGCTTCATCATCCCGATCCCGTGGGTGTACCGCTGGATCATGAACTGGTTCGCCTCGCAGACCGAGCTCGCGCCGCGCGGCTCGCTCGGGGCATGATCCGAACGCTTCAGGCGCTGCTTGAAGCGATCAGGCCTTCCGTTCGCGCACCGAGCCTTCCTGCGCGACGGAGGCGACCAGCGTGCCGTCCGGCTTGAAGATCGAGCCGCGGGTCAGCCCCCGGCCCGATTGCGCGCTCGGCGAATCCTGCGCGTAGAGCAGCCATTCGTCGGCGCGGAACGGGCGATGGAACCACATCGCGTGGTCGAGACTCGCCGGCATCATGCGTTTGTCGAACAGCGTGCGGCCATAGCGCGCCATGATCGCGTCGAGCAGCGAGAAGTCCGAGGCGTAAGCGAGCGCGCACATGTGCAGCGCCGGATCGTCGGGCAGCTTGGCGGCGGTCTTGATCCAGACGTGGATGCGGCCGTCGTCGATCTTCTGGCCGAAATAACGGCCGAGCTCGACCGGGCGCAGCTCGATCGGCCGATCGGATTCGTAGTAGCGGCGGATGAAGTCCGGCATCTCCTTGAACATCGGCTGCTTCGCCACCTCCTCCGCCGTGAGCTTTTCCGGCGGCGGCACGTCCGGCATCTTGTCCTGGTGGTCGAACGCAGTCTCCTCCTCGGCGTGGAACGACACCATGATCGAGAAGATCGCGTTGCCGTGCTGGATCGCGGTGACGCGGCGGGTCGAGTAGCTCTTGCCGTCGCGCAGGCGCTCGACCTGATAGATGATCGGGATCTGCGGATCGCCCGGCAGGATGAAATAGCAATGCAGCGAATGCGGCAGCCGGCCCTCCACGGTGCGGCAGGCCGCGACCATCGCCTGCCCGATCACCTGGCCGCCGAACACCCGCTGCCAGCTCGTCTTCGGGCTGTTGCCGCGGAACAGGTTCACCTCGAGCTGCTCGAGGTCGAGGATCCCGATGAGGTCGATCAGTCCTTTGGACATGATGGTGCTTTCCAGTGATGCCTCATTCCGGGGCGCACGCGGTGCGAACCCGAAAATCTCGAGCTGATAAACCTCCGGATTCCGGGTACGCGCGTTGCGCGCCCCGGAATGACGGAACGAAGGGCTAGCGGTCCTCGTTTCACCGCACTGTTTCGCCCAGCTCAAGTCTGCTAGCAAGACCGAGAATTGTCCGGGAAGCTTTGGTATGTCGGTACAGGGTAGCATTGTCATCGGTGGCGGCGCGTTTGCCGGCCTTGCGCTGGCCTTGGCGCTACGCCAGGGGCTCGGGCCCGAGATCCCAATCATCGTCGCCGATCCCGCGCTCGGCACGCGGCCGAGCCGCGACCCCCGCGCCACCGCGATCGTCGCCGCCTGCCGCCGCCTGTTCGAGACGATCGGCGCCTGGGACGACGTCCGGGGCGAGGCCCAGCCGATCCTCGACATGGTCGTCACCGATTCCAAGCTCGAGGACGCCACCCGCCCAGTGTTCCTGAACTTCGCCGGCGACGTCGCGCCGGGCGAGCCCTTCGCGCATATGATCGAGAACCGCCGCCTGATCGACGCGCTGGTGGTGCGCGCCGAGGCCGAGGGCATCGATCTTCGCGCCACCCCGGTCGCCTCCTACGATGCGCGCACCGACGGCATCGAGGTGACGCTCGGCGACGGCAGCGTGATCGCGGCGGGCCTCTTGGTCGCCGCCGATGGCGCGCGGTCGAAGCTGCGCGAGCGCGCCGGCATCGTCACTCATGGCTGGGAGTACGATCAGTCCGGCATCGTCGTCACCGTCGGCCACGAGCGCGATCACGAGGGCCGCGCCGAGGAACACTTCCTGCCGGCCGGCCCGTTCGCGATCCTGCCGCTCACCGGCAAACGCTCCTCGCTGGTGTGGACCGAGCGCCGCACTGAGGCCGCGCGCATCATCGCCCTCAGCGACGAGGAATTCCACGCCGAGCTCGAGCAGCGCTTCGGCCTGCATCTCGGCGAGGTCAAGGTGCTCGACAAGCCGCGGGCGTTTCCGCTGTCTTATTTCGTCGCGCGGTCCTTCATCGCCGAGCGCCTCGCGCTGGTCGGCGACGCTGCCCATGTCATCCACCCCATCGCGGGCCAGGGCCTCAACATGGGCCTGAAGGACGTCGCTGCGCTGGCGGAAGTGGTGGTCGATGCCGCGCGGCTCGGCCTGGATATCGGCGGGGCGGACGTGCTCGAACGCTACCAGCGCTGGCGCCGGTTCGACACCATGGCGATGGGCGTCGCCACCAACTCGCTGAACTTCCTGTTCTCCAACCAGTCGACGCTGTTGCGCACGGTGCGCGACATCGGCCTCGGCCTCGTCGACCGCGCCCCGCCGCTGAAGAACCTCTTCATCCGCCAGGCCGCAGGCCTCACCGGCGAGGTGCCGCGGCTGTTGAAGGGCGAGGCGTTGTAAGGGCGAATGGTGAGTATCGAGTGGCGAGTGGACCCATTCGCCATTCGCCACTCCCCACTCGCTGTTATCAATCGATCTTGCGCGCCTCTTCCGGCAGCATGATCGGGATGCCGTCGCGAATGGGATAAGCGAGCTTGGCGCTGCGCGAGATCAGCTCCTGCCGCTCAGCATCGAATTCCAGCGGGCCCTTTGTCAGCGGGCAGACCAGGATCTCCAGCAATTTTGGATCGACGCTGGCTTCGGGACGTTCGGTGGGCGCGTTCATGGAAGTCTCCGGCACTTGCTTGCCTTTAGCATAGAAATTCGCGCCCGCCATCGCGCTTTAGGCGGAGACCATCGCCAGGAGCTCGTCGAGCATGGTCCGCAGCCGCGCGGCCGGGATTGACGGGCCTGACAGGGCGAAACCGAGAAATGTCCAGTACAGGATCTGCGCGCGGGCCTGCGCCGTTGCCGGGGCGAGTCCCCGCTTTTGCAGCAGCTCCTCGATATAATCGAGCCTGCGGCGATCGATGGCACGCACCGCCCCTTGCGCGCTCGCATCGAACGCCGCCCAATTGCGCACCGCGCGTTCGAGGTCGAGCCGCGCGCCGAAGGATCTCCGCAGCAGCATCTTGACCGGCTCGTCGCCGGCGGCTTCGACGTCGGCGATGATCCGCTCGGCCGCGATCTCGCGCCAGCGCCTCAGCACCGCGGCGTGAAACGCGGCGAGATCGGCGAAATGCCAATAGAAGCTGCCGCGCGACACGCCCATGGCCTTGGCGAGCGGCTCGGCCTTCAAGGCCGTGAAGCCGCTCTTGGCCAGGGCCTTGAGGCCCTGGCCAGTCCAATCGTCAGCGGAGAGCTGTTGGTTCATGTCGTTTCCCGGAAGCGCACCATACACTAGTGTATTGACAAGCGCTTGGCCAGACGCTATCGAAACATACATGAGTGTATGGAGGCGTCGATGCGGGATCTGCTGCTCCAGTGTGCGGGCGTCGTGACCATCGCCGTTGCGCTCGTTCACGGCTACCTCGGCGAAGCCAAGGTCTTCGCCCGCGCGCGCATCGAGCCGGAGCGCCTCCGCACCTTGATCCGGCTGGTGTGGCAGGCCTCGACCGTGGCCTGGATCGGCGGTGGCGTGCTGCTGATCGCGGCGCCGTGGATGCAATCGGAGCCGGCTCGTCACTGGATCGTCGCGACCATGGCCTGCGTGTTCGGCTGCTCCGCCCTCGCCAACGCATGGGCGACGCGGGGCCGGCATTTCGGCTGGATGGCGCTCAGTGCGGTCGTCGTGATGTCGGTTGCCGGGTACTAGAACTCATCTAAAGCGGACCAGATCCGTTACCGATCGACCAGGCATTCTTCGGATGCCGTCATCGTCCTGGTCGTGCTCCACGTTGCTGGTGTGGCGCTGATAGGACTCCTGCAGCGTGATGATCACCGGACGCAAGCGCATCCGCGTCCATCTCCGGTCATCCGCAAACGCGCGCAGCGGGCTTCCGGCGCGACCGGCGCGCGGAACGTGTTAGCCCCACAGATCAAATTTTACGGACGGTGTTGGCAAGCCGCTAAGCATGCGATCAGGCGCGGCACAAAATTAACGCGAAGGGCGATTAGCCGGTCCAGCATCGACAAACATCAACAATATCGACGATGGGGCGAAACTGAATGTTCCGCGTTTTCTCCTGCCTTACGGCCGAACACGATTGGCGGCTCGTCGTGCTCGCTGCTCTGGTCTGCTTCGTTGCCAGCATCGTCGCGGTCAGCATCTTCCACCGCGCGATCGCAACGCGCGGGAGAACCCGGTGGATCTGGATCGCCATTGCCGGTGCGGCCATCGGATACGGCATTTGGGCTACGCATTTCGTCGCGATGCTCGCCTACGAGCCCGGGGTCACGACGGGCTACGGCATCGTGTTGACGGCGTCCTCTCTCGCGGCGGCAATGCTGCTGACCTCGGTCGGCTTCGGCGTCGCGGTCGTCACGTCCGGCCGCTGGCGCGCGGCGGCTGGCGGCGTCATCATCGGTGGCGGCATTGCCAGCATGCACTATCTCGGAATGTGGGCGCTCGAAGTGCCGGGCCGAGTCTCCTGGTCCGTGGACCTCGTGCTCCTCTCCATCGTTCTGGGCATGTGTTTTGGCTACGCTGCGCTGGCGGCAGCGCTCACCCGTCAGGGTTATAGCGGCACGCTGGCAGCCGCCACCCTGCTGACGCTCGCCATCGTGTCGCATCACTTCACGGCCATGGGCGCCGTGCAGATCACACCGGATCCGGCGCTCGCGACCGATACGCTTTCGCTGTCTCCGGCCTTCCTCGCGCTCGCCATCGCCGGCGTCGCATTGTCCGTGCTGGGCATGAGCCTGATCGGAGTGCTGGCCGATCGTCGTCTGGCGACCAGAACCGCTAGGTTCGAGGAGATCATCAGCCAGCTCTCCATCGCCCGGCAGCAGCTCGAAGGGTCGCAGAACGAGCTCAAGGAACAGAAGCTGAGGCTGGACACGGCCATCAACCATATGGTCGAGGGCCTTTGCATGTTCGACGCCGGGAAGCGGCTCGTCATCTGCAACGAGCGTTACGCCCGTTTGTACCGGCTGCCGCCGGAATTGCTGCGTGCGGGAACTCCGCACCGCGACATCATCCGTCATCGCGTTACCAGCGGCATACTCGAAGGCGAGGCCAGCGATTTCGCCGCCGAACGGCAGATCGCCAGGCTCGAAGCACTGCCGATCCATGCCGTCTCGAGCCGCATCGATGCGTTCGCCGATGGGCGGCTGATCTGCGTGACGCGGCAGCCGATGGCCGGCGGCGGCTGGGTGGCTACGCATCTGGATGTCACCGAGCAACGCCGGTCCGAAGCGAAGATCACCTACATGGCGGAACACGATGCGCTCACCGAGTTGCCGAACCGCGTGCTGCTCAAGGCGCGTCTGGAGCCTGCACTCGCCGATACGCGTGGCGGAAATCTCCATCTGGCGGTTCTCCTGCTCGACCTCGACCGCTTCAAGGAGGTCAACGACACGCTCGGACATCCGGCGGGCGACCTGCTGCTGCGCTCAGTCGCGGCGCGCTTGCTGGATTGCATCAGGGAGACGACGTTCGTCGCCCGACTGGGCGGCGACGAATTCGCAATCGTCGACTACGTGACCAATCCGGCTGCGGACGCGGCCTCTCTCGCCGAGGCGATCCATGGCGCGCTCAGCGAGCCGTTCGATCTCGGCGATCATCAGGTCATTGTCGGCACCAGCATCGGGATCGCCCTTGCGCCCCGAGACGGCGCCGATTCCGACACGATCCTCAGGAGCGCAGATCTTGCCCTCTACTCGGCCAAGAGCGGCGGACGTGGTGCATTCCGCTTCTTCGAGCCGGAGCTGGACCGGCTCCTGCATGCGCGCCGCAACCTGGAGCGGGATCTGCGGAAGGCGCTTGCGAGGAGCGAATTCGAGCTCCACTACCAGCCGTTCGTCAATTTGAAGAGCGGCGAGACCTGTGGCTTCGAGGCGTTGCTGCGTTGGCATCACCCCGAGCGGGGTCTGGTCTCGCCCGGCGAATTCATTCCCGTCGCGGAGGAAACTGGCTTGATCCTGCCGCTGGGGGAATGGGTGTTGAGAACCGCCTGTGCCGAAGCGGCAAAATGGCGTTCCGACCTGAAGATCGCGATCAACCTGTCTCCAGCGCAATTCAGGAGCAAGGAGCTCGTGTCGACGATCGTGAGCGCACTGGCGGCGTCGGGGATTGCTTCAGACCGGCTCGAGCTCGAGGTCACCGAAACCGTCATCATGCATGACAGCGGGACCGTATTCGCAGCACTCAGCCAGCTGCGCGAGCTCGGGGTGCGGATTGCCCTCGACGATTTCGGCACCGGCTATTCGTCGCTCAGCTTTCTGCAGAAGTTTCCCTTCGACAAGATCAAGATCGATCGCAGCTTCGTCAGCGAGCTGTCCAGTCCGATGGAGGAGCCCCATCGGATCGCGCGGGCCGTGGTCCAGTTCGCCACGAGTCTCGGTAAGACGTCCACCGCCGAAGGCGTCGAAACCGCCGAGCAGCTGGACATCCTGCGCCAGGAGGGCTGCGTCGAGGCCCAGGGTTTCCACCTCAGCCCGCCGATACGGGCCTCGACGGTCGCACGGCTTGCGGATCGAAAGGCCGAGGCCGGCGAGTTTGCCGCATAGAGCATGATCCGGACCCGAAGGGCCGCGTCAGCGCAAAGTGTGTAGCGGTTTCCGAAAAGATCATGCTCAAACCAAAAAACCCAAAGCGCGATGAGGATTTATCCTAATCGCATCGCGCTTTGGGTCGCTTGACGATCACTGCAGCGGCGGGTCGCCGCTAGTGCGCTTCTTGGCGAGGTCCATCTCGGTGACGGCGATCAGGATCTCGGCGCGGGTCTTCAGGTCGGGCGCCTCCAGCATGGCCTGCTTTTCCGCGGGGCCGTAGGGCGACATCATCGCGAGCGCATTGACGAGGGCTTCATTGGGCGCGCTCTCGACGCCCTCCCAGTCGACCTTGAGGTTGTTGGCCTTCAGGAAGTCCGCCAGCACCGCCAGCAGCGCCTCGCGGTCGACCTCCTCCTCGCCGCGGCGCGCGGTGAAATCGTCGACGTAGGCGAAGAAGTCCACCTTGCACTGCCGATAGGGGGTGAGCACCTCGAGCTCCTCGACCACCTTGAAGCGCGAAACGCCGGTGAGCTCGAGGATGTAGCGGCCGTCGCCGGACTCGGCGAGCTGGGTGATGCGGCCGACGCAGCCGACGCGGAACAGCGCCGGCTTGTCGGAATCCTTCCGCGAATGCGCGATGTCGGGCTGGATCATGCCGATCAGGCGATGGCCGTCGCGGAAGGAATCGTCGACCATCGAAAGGTAGCGCGGCTCGAAGATGTTGAGCGGCATCTGGCCGCGCGGCAGCAGCAGCGCGCCCGGCAGCGGGAAGACCGGAATGATCTCCGGGAGGTCGGCGGGCCCGCGATATTCGATGTTGATCGGCATCTGCCCGGTCCCCTGGCGTTGCTAGCGCATGATCCGGATCCGAAGGACCGCGTTAGCGCAAAGTGTGGAGCGGTTTTCCGAACAGATCATGCTCAAAAAAGGCCGTTACGAAAACAGGATCGTCGACAAACGTTTGCGGCCTTCGACGGTTGCATCATCCGTGCCGCCCCAGGCCTCGAAGAACTGCACCAGCTGCTTGCGGGCGCCGTCGTCGTTCCATTTGCGGTCGCGCTTGATGATCTCGAGCAGCTGCTCGGTCGCCGCCGCGCGGTTGCCTTGGGCGTTGAGCGCGGTGGCGAGGTCGAACCGGGCCTGATGATCAAGCGGATTTGCGGCGACTTTCTGTTCCAGCTCGGCGACCGGTCCAAGCGATTTCGCCTGCTCGGCGAGATCGATTGCGGTCTGCACGGCCTTCACGGCCGGGTCGTTGCGCTTGGATTCCGGCACCATGGCCAACGTCTGCTTGGCCTGCTCCATCGCGCCGGAAACGGCGTAGCACTTCGCAAGGCCCGCAAGCGCCGCGATGTTGGTGGAATCATGCTGCAGCGCCTCGGCATAGATCTGCGCCGCCGCCGCCGCGTCGCCCTCGGCGAGCACCGCGTCGGCCTCCTGCACGATCTCGGCGACGTTGACCTCGCCCGGCGCGGTGACGCCCTTGGTCAGCCGCTCGATGAAGGCGTTGACCTGGCTCTCCGGCACCGCGCCCATGAAGCCGTCGGCCGGCTGGCCGTTGACAAAGGCGATCACGGCCGGGATCGACTGGATGCCCATCTGGCCCGGGATCGCCGGATGATGGTCGATATTCATCTTGACCAGCTTGACCTTGCCCTTGGCCGCCTTCACCGCCTTCTCCAGGACGGGGGTGAGCTGCTTGCAGGGGCCGCACCATTCCGCCCAGAAATCGATCAGCACGGGCTGGCGCTTCGATTCCTCGATGACGTCCTTCACGAAGGTCTGGGTGGTGGTGTCCTTGATCAGGTCGGCCGCAGCCGGGCCCGCCGCTCCGTTACCCTGGTCGATGATCGTCACGGGATTCCCTCGTCATGTCTGGAATGGCGGCTCTTTAGCACGCCGCCGCGTCATATGCTTGTGGTCGGCTCCTAAATTGGGCCGAATGGGCCGAATTTCAATCCAGGCACCCCGATTCGCCGGTTCCGAGACGTTTCCGGTCGATTTGGCCGGGTTCGGGCTCCATACGGGGTCCGAATTGCGAATTGAGGCCGCCTGTAGCTGTTGCATTCCCCTCCCGCTTTTGGCATACGACAGCCGTTGTCGGCGCGTCACGCGACCGACACAGGATGCGGGTGTAGCTCAGTGGTAGAGCACGACCTTGCCAAGGTCGGGGTCGAGGGTTCGAGCCCCTTCGCCCGCTCCAGTTTTCTCCAAAGCATCCAGCCAAACCGGATCGGGCCGCGGTTCTCCGCGCCGCTGGCGGCTGTTCGGGTCTCACATGACAATTCTGGTCACAGGCAGCGCAGGCCACCTCGGTGAAGCCTTTCTCCGGATCCTCCGCGGGCGTGGTGTCCCCGCGCGCGGGCTTGACCTGAAGCCCTCCCCCTTCACCGATGCCGTTGGCTCCATCGTCGATCCCGCCTTCGTGCGGCGCCAGATGGACGGCGTCACCGCCGTGGTCCACACCGCGACGCTGCACAAGCCGCATGTGGCGACCCATTCCAAGCAGGATTTTGTCGACACCAACGTGTCAGGAACGCTGAACCTGCTCGAGGCGGCAGTCGCGGCCGGCGTGAAGAGCTTTGTCTTCACCAGCACCACCAGCGCATTCGGCTCGCAGCTGCGGCCCGAGGCGGGACAGGCGGCGGTGTGGGTCACCGAGGAGCTGCCATCGGTGCCGAAGAACATCTACGGCACGACCAAGCTGATGGCCGAGAACCTCTGCGAGCTGTTCTTTCGCGAGCGCGCGCTACCGATCGTGGTTCTGCGGACCTCGCGCTTCTTTCCGGAGGACGACGACGATCCGGCGATGCGATTGGCCTACACGCTGGACAACGCGCAGGCCAACGAGCTGCTCTACCGCCGGCTGGATATCGCGGACGCAGTGAGCGCGCATCTGCTCGCCGTCGAGCGTGCGCCCGGCATCGGCTTCGCCCGCTACATCGTCTCGGCGACGAGCCCGTTCGAGCAACGTCATCTCGGAGCGCTGGCGCGCGATGCCGCCGGCGTGGTGCGCGAGCTCTATCCGGAGTGCGCGCAGCTCTATGCGGCGCGCGGCTGGCGGCTCTTCCCCGCGATTGACCGGGTCTATGTCAACGAGCGCGCGCGGCGGGAGCTCGGCTGGCGACCCGAATTCGACTTCGCGCATGTGCTGCGCAGCCTGCGCGATGGCCGCGACGTCCGCAGCACGCTGGCGCGTGAGGTCGGATCGAAAGGCTACCACGACACGCTGTTCGACGACGGACCCTACCCCGTCGCCCCGTGAGCGCCGCGATTATTTTACTCGACGCTTCAAATGATTGTCCGGCGTCACCGCGCGCGGATCAACTTGCGCAGTTCTACTGTGCATGGGGTTGTTTTCGCACTTTTGTATGCCCACCCCGGCGGACCGCCTGACGACGTTGCGCGCGCGCTGTTGATTCCGCGTTGCAGCGCGAGGCGCGGTCGTCGCAGCGTTCATCCGTTCATTGACATTCCGTCTCAATTTTTGCTGCGCGCAGCCGCGCTGCATCCGGCGCGCTTCTCACGATGGGCAGATGTGCTACCCTTTTTGCGTCTGTCGTCCCGACGGGCTCAAGACTTCGCCTCTCGACTAGCAAAACAAAATAACGCGCAGCCCTGATGGCTGCCTTAGGGGAGTGATGCGATGACATCGATGTTCCATCGATCCGTGTTGGCGCTTGCAGCCGTGGCCCTTCTCGCGGGGACCGGCGCCGGCAACGCGCAGCAGCAGGACAAGAACAAGCCGCTGAAGAAATACGATTCCAGCACCAAGGAGTTCTGGACCCATCCGCCGGATGACTGGTTCCTCGGTGACGAGACCGAGGCGCAGAAGGGCCTCGCGCCGCCGTCGGGCCCGCCGACCGGCGCCTCCGACGCCGAGCTCGCCAACATCGTCAAGAAGATCAAGCTGCCGCCGGGCTTCAAGATCGAGGTCTACGCCTCCGGCGTGCTGGCCGCGCGGCAGATGGCCTGGGGTGACAAGGGCACGTTGTTCGTCGGCTCGTTCGGTCTCGGCAACGTCTATGCCATCAAGGACAACAACGGAAAGAAAGAGGTCAAGACCGTCCTCAAGGGCCTGAACATGCCCACCGGTCTCGCCTTCAAGGACGGCGCGCTCTATGTCATCGCCGTCGACAAGCTGATCCGCTACGACAACGCCGAAGCCAATCTCGACAATCTCGGCCAGGGCAAGGTCGTCTATGACGACATGCCGTCCTATGCCGCGCATGGCTGGAAATACATCGCGGTCGACAAGGAAGGCTGGTTCTTCCTGCCGTTCGGCCCGCCCTTCAACATCGGCATTCCGCCGACCAGCGTGTCGCAGATCCGGCGCGTCGATCCCAAGACCGGCAACGCCGAAATCTGGGCGCTCGGCGTCCGCAACTCGGTCGGCGGCGACGTCGATCCGCGCACCGGCAAGCTCTGGTTCACGGAGAATGCCCGCGACTGGATCAGCGATGATCTGCCCTCGGACAAGCTGAACATGATCAACCGGATCGGCGAGCATTTCGGCTATCCCTATTGCCATCAGGGCAATCTGCCTGACGACAAGTTCGCGATGGGCCACAAATGCTCCGAGTTCACGCCGCCCGTACTGAACCTCGGTGCCCATGTCGCACCGCTCGGCATGAAGTTCTACACCGGCGACCAGTTCCCCGCCGACTACAAGAACAACATCCTGATCGCGGAGCACGGCTCCTGGAATCGCCACAAGTACCAGGGCGCGCGCATCGTGCGGGTGATCGTCGGGCCTGACGGCAAGAACCCGAAGCGGGAGGTCTTCGCCTCCGGCTGGCTCGAGGGTGACCAGGGCTATCTCGGCCGTCCCAACGACATCATCATCGCCAAGGACGGATCAATCCTTGTGGCCGACGATTGGGCCGGCGCGATCTATCGCATCAGCTACAGCAAGAAGTAGCGCGACCTGACGGAGAAAGCTGCGACCGGGTGACGGCCGCAGCTTCTTCCGTTTCAGTGCCTCATGCTGTCGTTCCGGATTGCGCCGCAGCGCAAGTCCGGAACCCATAACCCCGGCTCGTGGTTATGGATTCCGGGCTCGTGCTCCGCACGCCCCGGAATGACGAGCTCGATAGATCGGAATCCTCCCCCATGCGCCGGCAGATCATTTCGCACGCAATCAGCGCGGTTGCGCTCCTGACGCTCGACGCCTTCATCCCGGCTACGGCCGCCGACAATGCCGCGATCAAGGAGAAGGCCGCCGCCTGCTCCGGCTGCCACGGCGAGAACGGCATTTCGCAGACCGAGAACATCCCCTCGCTCGCCGGCCAGCCCGATCAATTCCTGCAATGGCAGCTCGTGTTCTTCCGCGCCGGCGCGCGCAAGAACGATCAGATGCAGCCGATCGTGGAAGGGATCACCAACGAGGACATCCGCAATTTCGGCGCTTACTTCGCCTCGCTGGCGCCGCCGAAGGGACCCGAAGACGGGGATCCCGACCTGTCGAAGAAGGGGGCGCAGGTGGCCGCCGGCCGCCGCTGCGCCTCATGCCATACCGACAGCTATGCCGGCACCAAGGCGGTGGCGCGGCTCGCGGGGCAACGTGAGGAATATCTCGTCAAGGCGCTGCACGATTACAAGGCCGGCCAGCGTGTCGGCGGCGGCGTCGCCGCGATGGCCGACGTCGCCTATCACATGAGCGATGAGGAGATCACCGCCGTCTCGCACTATCTCGCGCATTTGAAATAGCGCGGGGTTGTTGCGCGCGCCCTACCCCGCCCGCTGCCTCTCATACGCCTTCAGATGCGTATAGGCGATGCGCAGCTTCGGCACCGGCACCTTGGCGGCGTCGGCGCGCGCGATGAGATCACCGATGACGTGATCGGCCTCGACAGGCAGGCCGGCCTTGATGTCGCGGAACATCGATGCCGTCAACGGCGAGCCCTCGGTGGTGAGATTGCCTTTGACGCGATCGAAGAACGGGCCGCCCGGCGGATAGCCGGACGCCGCGGCAACCGCGCTGGTCTCATCCAACATGCCGAGCAGGAAATCCCGGCCGCCGGGTGCGGCAAGGATGTTGCCGACGGACGTCCGCATCAGGCTGGTGCTTGCTGCGAGCGAGGACAGGAACACCCACTTCTCCCACATGTCCTGCATGATATTTTGGCTGGCACTGGCGCCATTGATGCCGCTCTTGAAGGCCTCGTCGATCGCCTTCACCCGCTCCGACATCCCGCCGTCGCGCTCGCCGTAAGTGAGCGACTGCATCGGCTGGAGCTGTACCACCTCGCGCTTCTCGTTCAGCGTCGCGGCGATGGCGCAGAGGCCGCCGAGCACGCGCTCCTTGCCGAACCTCGTGTCCAGCGTGTCGAGATGCTTCATGCCGTTGAGCATCGGGATGATCGCGGTGTTCGGCCCCACCGCGGGGGCGAACGACTTGATGGCATCGTCGAGGTCGAATGCCTTGCAGCTGAGCAGCACGACGTCGAATTTGTTCTTGATCGCGTCGGCCTGAACCGTCGGCGGGTTCTTCAAGGTCACATCGCCGTTCGGGCTCTTGATGACGAGGCCGGCGCTCGCGAGCTCGCCGGCGCGGCGAGGCCTAACCAGGAAGGTCACGTCGCGGCCGGCCTGCAACAGCCTGCCACCGAAATAGCCGCCGATGGCGCCGGCGCCGACCACGAGGATGCGCATGGGAGAACTCCGCTTTTACTATTGGCGAATGGCGAATAGGGAGTAGCGAATAGTGGGCGCGATTTCCACTCGCTATTCGCTACTCGCCATTCGCGCGCTTCACTTTCCCGACACCATCTCCTCGACCTCGCGCAACTGCTCCTTGCCGAAGAACATTTCATTGCCGACGAAGAAGGTCGGCGAGCCGAAGGCGCCGCGGGCGACCGCCTCCTCGGTGTTCTTGATCAGCTTGGCCTTCACCTCGGGTTCCCCGGCGCGGGCGAACAGCTTTTGCGCATCGAGACCAGACGACGCCAGCGCCTTCGCCGCGATCTCGGGATCGTCCATCTTCTTCGGCTCGCGCCACATGTGGTGGAAGGTGGCCTCGACATATGTCTCGAACACGCCCTCGAGCTGCGCTGCGATCGCTGCGCGCATCAGGTTCAGCGTGTTGACGGGAAAGTGCGGATTCCAGACATAGGGCTGGACATGGAAGCGTTTGATGAAGCGCTCGGTCTCGACCTGCTGGAACTCCCGCTTGTTCTTGATGCCGGCGAGCGTCTCGGCCGGCGACTTGTTGTTGGTCGACTTGAAGATGCCGCCGAGCAGGATCGGCACATATTCGAACTTGACGCCGATCCGCTGTTCGATGGCGGGAATCGCCAGATGGCTGAGATAGGCGTTGGGGCTACCGAAATCGAACAGGAATTGCGGGGCGGTGCGGGTCAAAATCATTCTCCCTGGCCTGGCTTTCTGAGCGGCTTTTTCTCATTGTGGCGCAGGCCGCCCCACAGGTCTATCGTTTAATGACGGTCATAATACTTTGACCGTCAGATCAGGCGCTGCATCGCCCCCTTGCGCCACACCAGATGGTAATAGCCCATCTGCAGAATCAACATGGCGCAGAACACGATGGGATAGGCGGCCCACACGCCGTTCAGGCCGACCGTGTGGCTGAGGATGATTGCAGCCGGCAGCTCGATTGCGGCGATCGCGAAGATCGACAGCAGCATCGGCGTCAACGCGACGCCGGCGCCGCGCATTGCGCCCGAGAACACCGTGGCGAGCCCGAACGGCACCGAGCTCCACAAGGCGATGTTGAGCAATCCCTTCGCCAGATCCAGCACGGCGCCCTCGGTGATGAAGATACCGAGCACCGCGCGTGGCGCGAGGTAGATCAGCGCCACCAACCCGCCGGTCAGGACGATATTGAACGCAAGGCCCATCCGCACGATGCCGTCAAGCTGGGCCCGGTCGCCGACGCCGACGGCCTGGGCGCCGAGGATCGAGACCGCGATCGAAATCGACATCGCCGTGAACTGGGTGTAGCCCATCACCTGGTTGACGGCGCCATAGGCCGCGGTGGCATTCGAGCCGAAGCCGTTGACGAGGCCGAGCAGCACAAGCTCGGCGATCGCCATCACCACCATGCCGATCGCGCTCGGCAGGCCGATCCCGAGGACTTTGCCGAGCACGGCGCCGTTTAGTCGGAGGTGACGCAGCAGCGTCGCATCCGGCGCGAGCGCGTGCTTTCTCCGCAGCAGATAGGCAGCCAGCACGATCAGCGTCAGCGTGTTCGCGATCGCAGCCGCCCAGGCAGCACTGGTGATGCCGACAGCCGGCAATCCGAACGTGCCGCGGATCAGCATCGGCGTCAGGATCAGGCCGATCGCCGTCGACAAGGCCAGCGCCAGCAGCGGTGTCACTCCATCGCCGACGCCGCGGATCATCGCCGTCATCAGCAGGAAGATGAAGCCGAGCGGCATCGTCAACAGCATGATGCGCGCATAGGCGCTGGCTTCATCGAGAATGTCCGCGGGCGTGGCGAGCATCACCATCAGGGGCCGGCTGAAGATCCCGCCAACGAGTGCAATCGCTATCGAGAGCAGCAGGCCGACGGCGAGTGTCGTGCCGACGATGATCTTGATCCGGCCATGCTCGCCGGCGCCGAAGGCCTGGCCGATCAGCACGGTGGCGCCGGTGCTGAGGCCCATGACGAAGGCGAACAGGAAGAACATCACCGGGAAGAACGCCGAGACCGCGGCGAGCGCGCCGACGCCGACCATCTGGCCGAGATAGACGTTGCTGACGGTGCCGAACAGCGATTGCAGCGCGTTGCTCAGCATCAGGGGTGCGAGAAAGCGGAGGAATGTGGTCCAGAGCGGCTTTGCGGCAGACATGGCATTGGCCTTTCATCAGGGCGTGCGAAGCCGTTGCCGCGCAATGCGCGGCTCGGCCGTCGATGGGGCGTGAGAAGCGGCGCGCGGTTTAAGCGCGGTCGCTGTAGGCGAGCTTGACGATGTGGTCGCGGATGTCGGTCGGCCAGTCGGCGATAAGGCCGGTGAAGCGTCGCCGGTCATCCGCGAACAGGGCGCGCGAGGCTTCCTCGAACTGCGGCAGATCGCCGGCCATGGTCGACATGAAGTGGTAGGCCGCATCGCGCGCCTGCCGCTCGCGGTCCTTGTCGCCGCTGGCGCGCCTGGCTTCGTCGACGAGCTTGCGCAGCGCGACCGAAGCGCCGCCGGCCTGTGCGTTGAGCCACTCCCAGTGCCGCGGCAGCAAGGTCACCTCGCGCGCGACCACGCCGAGCTTCGGCCGGCCGCGACCGCGCGGCTCTGCGGGTGCTTCGGTCGCCTCAGCCGACGGCGGGACAAGCTTCGCCAAGCGCGCCAACACCTCGCGATCTCCACCACGCAGATCGAAGTCGATCGATCGGCCCGTGGCGTCCTCGAAGATGATGATTGGCTCGTCCGGCTGTGACGCCACCCGCTTGACGACCAGCGCAACCTCTCCAGCCGGCCCGGACACCAGGCGGCGCTGTCCCTGGAAAGCGGTGAAAAATTTCTGCATTGGAATCATTGCCATTTTGACGATGCTGGGTTTCTTAATACCCGGGTAAATTACTCGCGTCAATATACCCGGATAAAAATATCCGCAGCGACGGCTCGACAATGTGTTCCCGGGCTGGCACCAACGGCGCGGCCGATGACCACGACCAAGCCTTGAGGACCCCGCGATGCTGACCGTTCACCACCTCAACAATTCCCGCTCGCAGCGCGTGCTGTGGCTGCTCGAGGAGCTGGGCGTTCCCTACGAGATCGTGCGCTATCAGCGTCAGCCGGACATGCGCGCGCCGAAGGAGCTGCGCGCCATCCATCCGCTCGGCAAATCGCCCGTCATCACCGACAACGGCAACACCATCGCCGAATCAGGCGCGATCATCGAATATCTCATCGCCACCTACGGCAACGGGCGGCTGATCCCGCCGCCGAACACGCCGGAGCGGCTGCGCTACACCTATTGGCTGCACTATGCGGAAGGATCCGCGATGCAGCCGCTGCTGCTCAAGCTGCTGTTCACGCTGATGCCGAAACGTGCGCCGGCCTTGCTGCGCCCGCTGGTGCGCAAGGTCTCCAACCAGGCGCTGACCGCGCTGGTCAATCCGCAGCTGAAGCAACACATGGACTATTGGGAAGGCGAGCTCGGCAAGAGCGAATGGTTCGCCGGCAGCGAGTTCACCGCGGCTGACATCCAGATGAGCTTTCCGCTCGAAGCCGCCCAAGCTCGCGGCGGCCTCGAGCAGGGCCATCCCAAGGCGATGGCGTTCCTGGAGCGCATCCACGCCCGGCCTGCATATGCGCGCGCGCTGGAGAAGGGCGGGCCGTATCAGGTCGGGCGGTAAGCTCCCTTACCCCGTCATTCCGGGAGCAGGTTACTGCCCCGCCGCCTCCGCGCCGCGCGTGCGCGGATCGGCTGCGCCCAGCGTTCCGTTCGGCGTCACCAGAATCGAGTTGGCAGATGTCTGCCCCATCGGCTCGAGGACGAGGTGCCCCATCGCCTTCAGCTCGAGCAGCACGCCCTCGGGAAAGCCGCGCTCGGCGCGCACTTCATCCGGCAGCCATTGGTGGTGCAGCCGCGGCGTTGCGACGGCGGCCGCAACATCCATCTTGTAGTCGAGCACGTTCACGATCACCTGAAGAACGGTCGAGATGATGCGGCTGCCACCAGGCGAGCCCGTCACCAGCACCGGCTTGCCATCCCTCAGCACGATGGTCGGCGACATCGACGACAGCGGCCGCTTACCGGGACCGGGAAGATTCGCTTCGAAGCCGACCAGGCCATAGGCGTTGGAGGCGCCGATTGCCGCGGTGAAATCGTCGAGTTCGTTGTTGAGCAGCACGCCGGTGCCGTCGGCGACGAGGCCGACGCCGTAGCTGAAGTTCAGCGTGTAGGTGTTGCTGACGGCATTGCCGCGGGTGTCGACGACGGAAAAATGCGTGGTGTTGCTGCCCTCACGTGGCGCGGCAGGAGAGGTCACGAGCTCTTTTGACGGCGTGGCGCGTTCGAGGGAAATGTTTGCGCGCAGCTTCGCGGCATAGTCCTTCGCAATGAGGGTCTCGATCGGCGCGTTGACGAAGGCGGGATCACCGAGATAGCGGGCGCGATCGGCATAAGCGCGCTTCATGGCTTCAATCAAGAGATGCAGCGACGCCGCCGATCCCTGCTTCAGATCGGCCAGAGGGAAGCCCTCGAGGATGTTGAGCGTCTCCATCAGCACGACGCCGCCTGATGAGGGTAGCGGCATCGACACGATGTCATAGCCGCGGTAGCTGCCACGCACCGGCGTGCGGATGACCGGCTGATAGGCCTTGAGGTCCGCCGGCGTCATGATGCCGCCGGCATCGGTCACGGCCTTGGCGAGTTTCTCGGCGATCGGCCCCTCGTAGAATCCCCGCGGCCCCTGTGCAGCGACGGCCGCCAGCGTTTCGGCGAGATCGCCCTGCACCAGCCGATCGCCTTCGCCCAGTGGCGTGCCGTCCGGACGCGAGAAGATCCTGGCCGAAGAAGGCCAGCGTGCCAGCCGCCGGTGCCAGCCCGGCAACGTATCGGCCATGTCGTCGCTGACGATGAAGCCATCGCGTGCGAGCGCGATCGCAGGCGCCAGCAGTTGCGCCAGCGTGAACTGACCCGAGCCGTATTTCTCGAGCGCGAGCGCAAGGCCGGCGACGGTGCCGGGCACGCCGATGCCGAGCGCGGAATCCCGTGACTTCGTCGCGTCGGGCTTGCCGTCGGCGCCGAGGAAGATCTGCGGCGTGGTCGCGGCCGGCGCGGTTTCGCGATAGTCGATCGTGATGTCTTCATTGCGATCGGCGGAATGGATCACCATGAAGCCGCCGCCGCCGATATTGCCGGCACGCGGATAGGTCACGGCCATCGCGAAGCCGGTCGCGACCGCAGCGTCGATGGCATTGCCGCCGCGCCGCAGGATGTCGGCGCCGATCTGCGCGGAGATCTTCTCCTGCGCCACCACCATGCCGTGCTCGGCGGCGACGGCGCGCACTGCCTCGCGTGCGGGCGGAACATAGCCCTGCCGTGCATCCTGAGCGGTCGCAGGGGCGAGACCGAGCACCAGGACGGCAATGGCGGCTAAAAATCTCCGCCGTGTCGAATATGACGACATCATCAAATTCCCGCCGTGGCGTTGCACCGGTTCACGCCCGTCACTGTAATGCTATACCGTTTGCTCTAAGAGAGGCAAAACTGTTCGTGATGGGTGCTGCGTGATGACGACAATCGCTCCGGATGCGCGCATGGCCGGCGTGGCGCGGACCTATCCGCCGCGCGCCGCCGTCGTGAGTTGGATCTTCTTCGATTGGGCCGCGCAGCCATATTTCACGCTGATCACGACCTTCGTGTTCGCGCCCTATTTCGCGACGGCCATTGCGCCAAATCCCGCCGCCGGTCAATCCTTGTGGGGCTTTGCGATGGCGGCCGCGGGCCTTGCGATCGCGCTGTTGTCGCCGGTGCTCGGCGCCATCGCCGACGCTTCGGGCCGCAGGAAACCGTGGATCGCAGGTTTCGGTACGGTGCTTGTGCTGGCGTCCTGCACGCTCTGGATCGGCAAGCCCGGCAATCATGCCGTCATTCCGCTGGTGCTCACCGCAGTTGCGCTCGCCAGCGTTGGTGCGGAATTTGCCACGCTCTTCAACAACGCGATGATGCCGACGCTGGTGCCGCCGGAGCGGATCGGTCGTCTCTCCGGCACCGGCTGGGCCACGGGCTACATTGGCGGCATCGTCAGCCTGATCATCGTGCTCGGCCTGCTCGCCGCCAATCCCGAGACCGGCCGCACGCTGCTCGGCGTCACGCCGCTCTTCGGCCTCGATCCCCTCACACGTCAGGGCGATCGTGCCGCGGGGCCGCTGACCGCGCTGTGGTTCATCATCTTCGTGACGCCGATGTTCCTGTTCACGCCGGATTATCCGGCGAAGCGCCCGCTGGGCGAGGCGTTGCGCGAGGGCCTGTCGGAGCTGAAGCAGTCGATCAACAGTCTGCCGAGGCAGAAATCGCTCGCGGCATTCCTGCTCGCCAACATGATCTACACCGATGGTCTGGTGTCGCTGTTCGCCTTCGGCGGCATCTATGCCGCGGGCACCTTCGGCTGGCACACCATCCAGATCGGGACGTTCGGCATCATGCTCGCGATCGCCGGCGCGCTCGGCGCCTGGTTCGGCGGCAAGCTGGATGATCGTCTCGGGCCGAAGCGCGTCATCGCCGGCAGCCTGCTGGTCCTGCTGCTGTCGGTGGCCGCGATTCTCCTCGTCGACAAGGACAGCGTCCTGTTCGTCAAGACCGCGCCGCCGCAAGCGGGCGCTGCCCTGTTCTCGAGTACGGCCGAGCGCGCCTATCTCGTGCTGGGCTGCCTGATCGGTGCAGCCGGCGGCCCGCTCCAGGCCGCTTCCCGCACGCTGCTGATCCATCTCGCGCCGAAGGATCGCATCGCGCAATATTTCGGCCTGTTTGCGCTGACGGGAAAGGTGACGTCCTTCATCGGCCCGCTCCTGATCGGCCTGGTCACCGCGCTGACCGCCAGCCAGAAGGCCGGCATGGCCGTGCTGGTGGTGTTCTTCGTTGCGGGATTGGGGCTGTTGATGCGGGTGCGGGATTAGCCCGCATCATGCAACTCTATCCTCGTCATTGCGAGGAGCACTTGCGACGAAGCAATCTAGACCTTCCTTGCGGAGACAGACTGGATTGCTTCGCTTCGCTCGCAATGACGAGTCGATGGACTCAATGCCTGAAGTGCCGCGTTCCCGTGAACACCATGGCGATGCCGTGCTCGTCGGCGGCCTTGATCACCTCGTCGTCGCGCATGGAGCCGCCGGGCTGCACCACGGCGGTGGCGCCGGCTTCGATGCAGGCGAGCATGCCGTCGGCGAACGGGAAGAATGCATCCGAGGCCACCACCGAACCCTTGGTGAGCGGTTCGGCGAGCTTCAGCTCGCTAGCAGCATCCTGCGCCTTGCGTGCGGCGATCCGCGCTGAATCCACCCGGCTCATCTGACCCGCGCCGATACCGACGGTGGCGAGATCCTTGGCGTAGATAATGGTGTTGGACTTGACGTGTTTTGCCACCCGGAACGCAAACTTCAGATCACGCATCTCCGCATCCGTCGGCGCGCGCTTGGTGACGACCTTGAACGTCATGTCGTCGACAACGGCGTTGTCGCGGCTTTGCACCAGCAGGCCCCCGGCCACCGTCTTGGCGGTCAGGCCCGGCGCACGCGGATCGGGCAGGCTGCCGGCGAGCAGCAGGCGCAGGTTCTTCTTGCCGCCGATGATGGCGATCGCCTCTTCGCTGGCATCTGGCGCGATGATGACCTCGGTGAAGATCTTGGTGATCTCGCGCGCGCTATCGGCATCGAGCGGACGGTTCATCGCGATGATGCCGCCGAACGCGGACGTCGAATCGCAGGCCAGCGCCCTGCGATAGGCCTCGACGAGGTTCGGCCCTTCGGCGACGCCGCAGGGATTGGCATGCTTGACGATGACGCAGGCCGCGGTGCGCTTGGCGTCGAACTCGCCGATGCACTCGTAGGCGGCATCGGTGTCATTGATGTTGTTGTAGGAGAGCTCCTTGCCCTGGAGCTGCCGCGCGGTGGAGACGCCGGGGCGCTTGTCCGGCGTCGCATAGAATGCGGCGGTCTGGTGCGGGTTCTCGCCGTAGCGCAACGACTGGATCAGCCTGCCGCCGAAAGCGCGGAAGTCGGGCGCGTCGATCTCGAGCTGACGGTTGAACCAGTTCGAGATCGCGGCGTCATAGGCCGCAGTGCGGGCATAGGCCTTCGCGGCAAGCCGCCGCCGAAGCTTCAGCGTGGTCGCGCCCTTGTTGGCGGCGAGCTCGTCGAGCACGGCCTGATAGTCCTGCGCCTCGACCACGACGGCGACGTCGTCGTGATTCTTGGCGGCGGCGCGGATCATCGCGGGACCGCCGATGTCGATGTTCTCGATGCAATCCTCGAAGCCCGCGTCTTTGTCGACGGTGGCTTCGAACGGATAGAGATTGACGACGAGCAGGTCGATCGGCGCGATGCCGTGCGCTTTCATCGCCTCGGCATGGTCCTTGTTGTCGCGGATCGCGAGCAAGCCGCCATGCACCTTCGGATGCAGCGTCTTGACGCGGCCGTCCATCATCTCGGGGAAGCCGGTGAGGTCGGAGACGTCCTTCACCTTAAGGCCGGCCGCTGCGATCGCTTTCGCGGTGCCGCCGGTCGAGACCAGCTCGACATCGTGCGCGGCGAGCGCCTTGGCGAACTCGATCAGGCCGGTCTTGTCGGAGACGGAGAGAAGGGCGCGGGTGACGCGGCGGGGATGGTCAGTCATGAGCAAGATCCTCTGTTCAGGGAGTGTCTATGCCCAGGCGCGCGGCTTATATGTCCCGCGCTTCCCGATGGTGCTCCATCCAAGGTCGCCAGTCGCGCGAGCGAGCGCTCGATAGCAGCTTTTGGCGTCGCTCTCAACGGGTAGATAGGGCCCGATCGCGCCTGTTTACAACGGAAGTTCCGGCTCGCGCCGGGCGTTGCGGCGGGCATTGGTCACTGCGGGCGAGGCGGTGGAGCGGACAAAGCTCCAGCGGATCGAGGGGGCCTGGCGGGCGTTCTGACGGATCACGATCTGGGCGGTGCGGCGCGGGCCGTCATTGCCGGCCAGGAATACGCTGTCCTCGAGATCGACCTTGTCGTCCAATGCCTCGAAGGTCCAGACGTCGCGGTTCGGCAGCACCAGCATGACGCCGCGCGCATCCGACAGCCGGCTTGCCTTCACTGCGGGATGCAGATGGAAGCGCAGCGCGAAATCGGCATCGGCGCCCTTGAAGCGTCCGCCCTGCGGCGGCGACAGCGCGTCCTCGCCGTCGATGCGCGCGCCGTCATTGGCGATCATCAGCACGCGGCGGTGGATCGCGCCGAACTTGGCGAGATAGCCGTCATGCGAGGTCGTGAGCAGCGTGCCGTTCTGCACGACCTCGCGATAGCTCTCGACCTCGACCGGGCCGCTGGTGACGGGCGCGCCGTGCAGGAGCCGCTTCATCGCCGACATCTCGACGAACTGGCATGACGACGACTCGTGATAGGTCAGCGTCGAATGCGCCGCCGTGCTGCGCGCGAACGGCCGCCAATTGTCGCGGCCGGTGGTCGGCATGCCGCAATTGGTGACGATGCGGCTGATGCCGGACGACAATTCGAACGAGAGGCAGCCGGCATGGGCGTCGTGACTGACGCCGGCCGGCGGCGGCGGGCCGGTGTCGATGATCACAGTGGTCTGGCCGGCATCGAGGCGCTGAAAGCCGGTATGCGGCATGTTCGCCATCGGTGCGCCGTGGGTGTCGTCATAGGCAAGCAGCGTGGCGAGCAGGTCGGATGAGGTCGCGCTCATGCCGTTGAACAGGGCGAAATTGCCGTCGCCGTGCCGGAAGAAGCGCAGCATCGGCATCATGCGGTCGATCGCATTGAGCAGGGCCGGCGGCGGCGCGATATTGCGCGCGGCAAAAGTCTGCCGCAGCGGCAAGAGGTCGATCAGGAGCTCGATCAGCGCGCCCGGATTGCGCGAGATGTGGCCGCCATCGGGCAGGATCTGCCGCTGCAATTCGTCGGACAGCTTCTTGGAGGCGCTGCGGATGTGACGCGTCTGGTTGGCGAGGCACAGGGACGCATAGCACAGCGCGATCAGCACCTGCAGCTTCGGCACCCCGTCCGGAATGTCGACCATGGTGTAGCGCAGGAAGCGGATCTCGCGCGCCAGCGCCCGCAAGTAACGGCGGTAGAACTTGTTGTCGGTCTCGCTCAGCACCAGCGGCGCCTGCGAGAGCAGCGAAATCACGCGCCTCGCCAGTACGTCGGCGCGGCGCGCGACGGGGCGGCGCTTGTTGGCGGGATTCGAGATCCAGTCCTCGATCAGCGCGCGCGCATTCGCCCGCGTCAGCGCCGTATCGGCGGCGCGCAAGTGCCGCAGCCAGCCGAAGCCGAGCAGCGCAACCTCCCAATCCTCCGACGGCGGCTCGAGGTCGAAGATCGAGCGGCCATGGCAATTGACGATCTTGCCGGCGAAGACGAAGCGACCGGCATAGATCTCGGCAGCGCGAGTCGCATCCGCGGTCCGCAGGTCATGCGGCGCGATGATCAGCCGGTCGGTGCGGCCGGGCCAGACCCGCGACAGCACAACGGAACCGCCGCTCGCGCGCGCGAGCATGTTCCGCGCGAAGCGGTTCATGACCAGCGTCGAGATACGTCTGCGTTGAGCGACCGACACGCCTTGCCTTGATGGGGGAGAGGATCAGTGACGAATCCTTATTAATCCCAAAATCGGACGTCTAACACCACCTTGAACGGCGCGAATCAGCGCCGCGGTCGCAAAATCCAGTGCAAAATCAGGATTTAACGAGCCGAGCCGCAAAAAATCCGTCGAGCCCGCCGAGCCTGGGATCGGCGTTCGGCAGATGGCAGGGCAGGGTGCGCAGGTCGCCGTCCCGGTTGAGGATTTCGTCGAGGCCCGCAACCTCCGATGCCATGATCGGAGCGCGGCGAAGCGCGGGCTCGGCGGCGAGCAGTGCCGCCACCGCCTGCTCGCCCTCCTCGGGTTCCAGCGAACAGGTGCAATAGACCAGCGTCCCGCCCGGCTTGAGCAGCGACACCGATTTGCGCAGCAGCCGCTGCTGGAGCGCGGCCAAGGTAGCGATGTCGGAGTCCTGCCGCAGCCATGCGACGTCGGGATGCCGGCGGATCGTGCCGGTGGAGGTGCAGGGAGCATCAATCAGAATACCGTCGAACGCCTCCGCCGGGCCGGCCCATTCCACGGCGTCAGCGACGACGGTCTCGGCTTGCAGCGACAGCCGCGCCAGGTTTTCGCGCAAACGCGCCACCCGCGCCGGCGAGCGGTCGATCGCCGTGACCTGCGCGCCCGAGAGCACCAGCTGCGCGGTCTTGCCGCCAGGGGCGGCGCAGAGATCGGCAATGGACTTGCCTTTGACATCGCCGAACAGCCGGGCGGGCAACGCGGCGGCGGCGTCCTGTACCCACCATTGTCCTTCGGCGAAGCCGGGCAGCATGGTTACCGCACCATGCAGCAGCATCCGCACCGTTCCCGTCGGCAGCATCTCACCATGCAGGCGGCTTGCCCATTGGGCGGGATCCGATTTCACCGTGAGATCGAGCGAGGGCTCGTGGCCGAGCGCCGATGCCATGTCTCGTGCGGTCGCCTCGCCATAATGAGCGCTCCAGCGCGCGAGCAGCCATGGCGGCAGATCCAGCGATTGCGTCGCGACCTCCTCGACCAGCGCCTTGCCCTCGCGCGCACAGCGGCGCAGCACGGCGTTGACGAGCCCGGCATAGCGCGCGGCGCGGCGGTCGGATTGCACGAGGCGGACGGAGAGATCGACCGCGGCGTGATCCGGCACGTCCATCCAGAGGATCTGGGCGGCGCCGATCAAAAGTGCGCTCTGCGCTCGTGGCGCGTCGGAGGGAACGCCCTTGTCGAGCAGGCGGGACAGCACATGGCCGAGCGTGCCGAGCCGGCGCAGCACCGTGGCGACCAGGCGCCGCATCAGCGCGCGGTCGCGGTCGGCCAGCGTCTTCAGTCCGGGATGGGCACCGCCGCCGTCGAGCTGGTCGTCGAGCGTGCGGTGCTTGTGCAGCACGCCGTCGACGATGTCGGCGGCAATCCGTCGCGCCGCAAGGCCGGGCACTTCGGACGGAGGGACGAAACGTTGAGATGGCATGCGGAAGCAAGGTTCTGAACGAGCGGCAGTTCCGCCGCGATGGGCGCATGCCTTGAGAAGGCGATCTCTGACACGCGAATATGCCAAATGTAAGAATCGCTTGCGGGTTTTTTCAGCGCTCCGAACCGATTTCAGGAATGCGTTATTGGGCATCGCGTTGTGCCCGGTCCTGCGCTAGAAAGCGCAGCGATGAGTGACCCCGTTCCCGATCGCAAGCCGCTGTCGCCGGCCGCCCAGCGCGCGCTGGCCGAGGCCGAGGCGCGCCGGCAGGCTGCGGCCGCCAAGGCCAAGGATGAGGCCAAGAACAAGACCAAGGCGAAGGAGCTGCAGGGGCCGAAGGGGCCCGAGCCCACCCGCTACGGCGATTGGGAGCGCAAGGGCATCGCTTCCGACTTCTGAGCTTGCAGTCGGAGCGGCTGGATAACGCCGGCAGATCTCGTCCCGGTCGTCACAGGTAGTTGTGCGCTCGCAAGTAGCGGATGATGCGTTCGCAGGCCGCCTCGCTCGACAGCTCCGAGGTGTCGATGGTGATGTCGGGCGCCAGCGGCGCTTCGTAGGGGGCATCGATGCCGGTGAATGCCGGCAGCTGGCCCGACCTAGCCTTGCGATAGAGCCCCTTGGGATCGCGGCGCTCGCATTCGGCAAGCGGCGTCGCGACATGGATCTCGATGAACTCGCCCGCTTCGAGCCGCTGGCGCGCCAGCTGGCGCTCGCTGCGGAACGGCGAGATCAGCGCCACCAGCGCGATCAAGCCGGCCTCGACGAACAGCCCCGCGATCTCCGCGACGCGCCGGACATTCTCCGTTCTCTCCGCGTTGGAAAAGCCGAGGTCGCGGTTGATGCCGTGACGAAGATTGTCGCCGTCGAGCAACGCGGCATGGCGCCCGAGCTCGGCGAGCCGGCTGTCGACGAGATTGGCGATGGTCGATTTGCCGGCCCCGCTCAGCCCCGTGAACCAGAGCACGCAGGGCCGTTGCTGCTTCAGCCGGGCTCGCACGGATTTGTCGACCGCAAGCCGCTGCCAATGAACGTTGGTGGCGCGGCGGAGCGACATGTCGATCATTCCCGCCGCGGCAGTGCGATGGCTGATCGGGTCGATCAGGATGAAACTGCCCATATCGCGGTTGTCGCGATAGGCCTCGAACACCAGCGGGCGGTCGAGATCGAGATGGACATAGCCGATCTCATTGACGTCGAGCGTGGCGGCGCTTTCCCGCGCCATGGTGTCGATGGCGATCCGGTGCTTGAGTTCCGTGATCACCGCGCCGGTCGAGGCGGTACCGCACCGGAGCAAATAGCGCCGGCCGGCGACCATGGCCTCGCCATCGAACCAGACGAGATGGGCCGCGAGCTGATCCGACACCGGCGCTGCAGATCCGGCGGTCAGCACGTCGCCGCGGCTGACGTCGATCTCATCGGCGAGCGTTAGGGTGATGGACTCGCCCGACCTTGCGTGATTGCGCTCGCCGGCGGGCGTGAGAATGCGCGCGATGCGGGTCTGGTGTCCCGACGGTTGCGCGCGAACGGCATCGCCCACCGAGATCGTTCCGCTCGTGATCCGTCCGCAGAAGCCGCGAAAATCCGCATGCGGCCGGCTCACCCATTGCACCGGCAGCCGGAACGGCTGCTGCGAGGTGTCCCCGGCCACGTCTACGGATTCCAGATAGGCCGTAACGGTCGGTCCCTCGTACCAGGGCGTGCGCGTGCTCGCGGCGACGATATTGTCGCCGTCGGGCGCCACGACCGGGATGCACTGGACCTGGGAGATCCCGAGCTGACCGGCCAGAGTCAGGTATTCGGCGGTGATGGAAGCGAAGCGATCGCCGTCAAATCCGATCAGGTCCATCTTGTTCACGGCGAGCACGACGTGGCGGACGCCGAGCAGCGACAGGATGTGGCTGTGACGCCGCGTCTGCGTGATAACGCCCTTGCGCGCGTCGACCAGCACCACGGCGAGATCAGCATTGGAGGCACCGGTCGCCATGTTGCGCGTATATTGCGCATGTCCCGGCGTGTCGGCGACGATGAAGCGGCGCAGCTTCGTGGCGAAGAAGCGGTAGGCCACGTCGATGGTGATGCCCTGCTCGCGCTCGGCCTGCAACCCGTCGACCAGCAGCGCGAAGTCGAGGTCGCCGCCGGTGGTGCCGGCGGTCCTGCTCTCCGAGGCGAGCGCGTCGAGCTGGTCGTCGAGCAGCGTCTTCGAATCGTAGAGCAGCCGACCGACCAGCGTGCTCTTGCCGTCGTCGACGCTGCCGCAGGTGACGAAACGCAACGTCGGGCGATCGTCTTGCTCGAGCTGCGGCGCATCGGCGGCGGCGATCGCCGGTGCCTCGTGATAGGACATCAGAAATAACCTTCCGCCTTCTTGCGCTCCATCGATGCGGGACTGTCCCGGTCGATCATGCGTCCCTGTCGTTCGGAGGTGCGCGACGCCATCATCTCCTGCACGATCTCGGGCAGGGTTGCCGCCGTCGAGCTCGTTGCACCGGTGAGGGGATAGCAGCCGAGGGTGCGAAACCTGACGGAGCGCGATTGCGGCTCCTCGCCGGGCTGCAGCGGCATCCGGTCGTCGTCCACCATGATCAATGCTCCGTCGCGCTCGACCACGGGGCGCGACGCTGCGAGATAGAGCGGAACGATCGGGATGTCCTCGAGCAGGATGTAGTCCCACACGTCGATCTCGGTCCAGTTCGACAGCGGAAACACACGCATGCTCTCGCCGGGCGCGAGCCTCGTGTTGTACAAGCCCCACAGCTCCGGCCGCTGGTTCTTCGGATCCCAGCGATGCGCAGCGCTGCGGTGTGAGAACACGCGCTCCTTGGCGCGCGACTTCTCCTCGTCGCGCCGCGCGCCTCCGATCGCGGCGTCGAAGCCGTGGAAGTCCAGCGCCTGTCGCAGCGCTTGCGTCTTCATGACGTCGGTGTAGCGGGCCGAGCCGTGGGTGAAAGGGTCGATGCCCTGGCTCAATCCGTCATTGTTGGTATGGACGATCAGGTCGAGGCCGAGCTCGCGCGCGCGTCGGTCCCGAAACGCGATCATCTCGCGAAACTTCCAGGTCGTATCGACATGCAGCAGCGGAAACGGCGGCTTGCCGGGATCGAAGGCCTTCATCGCCAGATGCAGCAGCACCGAGGAATCCTTCCCGATGGAATACAGCATGACCGGCTTGCGGAACTCGGCCGCCGTCTCTCGCAGGATGTGGATGCTTTCCGCCTCCAGACGGCGGAGGTGGCTGGCGACGTGACGCTGCTTGCCGCCAGCACCTTCACGGAGTGCGGAATCGGCTCCGGTGGGAACGTCCAGCATGACCATCACGCAGCCGCAGCAAACCAGTCGCCGAACAGACGTTGCGACAGTGCCGCATTCAGGCCGAGATCGCGAACACAGGCGGCGACCGCGACGCGATAGGCATCATTGACCCCGCAGCGCTCCAGAGCCTCGCGTTGCGCTTCGCTCAGAGAGGCCGTCGCACGGCGCTGGTAGCGATAGGCACTGTCGGAGGTGTGCAAATTGGGCACCTTGTAGATCGTCGCTTCGCTCGGGAAGATGACGCGCGCATTGTTCGCGTGCGAGTCTCCCGGCTCACGCCAGGACGTCACGGCATTCTCGTTGAAGCTGCCCGAAAGGCCGATCCGTTCGAACAGGACACGAACCGAGGACACGGCCTCCTTGCTCACCTCGTAGACGTAGTGAGTGACGGCAACGCCCTGTCGCTGGGCGTAGCTTGCGACTTGAGCCGCGCTGAGCGCGGCGACGACATAGTGCCGCAGCAATACATCTTCAGGCGCGCGCGAGATCAGCTTGTCGAGCCACGATGCCAGTGAACTCGCCGGCTCACGGTCGAGCATGATGAGATGCAGCCGGTGCCGCGGATAGCCCGCCTCGATCAGCAGCTTGAGCGGATTGAACAGGCTCTCGGCGAGCACGTAGGGCCCGATCGTTTCCTTGCTGAAGATGTGCGGCTCGTCGTCTGCCGACGGCACGGCCCACGGCGCCGGCCTCTTGCCGACGAGCGCATCGCGCAGCATGGCCTTCAAAGGCTGATAGTAGGAAGGCATCCCGGTCATGCCGAACAGATTGCTCAGGGCCGTCGATCCGACGCGCGCCTTGCCGCATGCAAAATAGAGCATGGGAAAGTCTTGCGGCGAGCGATGCCGGAAGCCGTCCGCCAGGCACTCCGTCACCTCGCGCATCAGTGTTTCGAGCGCGACGGTCCTGGTTTGGAACCCCTCCACCGGCGGAAGCAGCGTGGTGTCGAGAGAACTATCTTGCCGACGAACGAGCTCGGCGATTCGCTCGAGCGAATCGGGGGACGACGCATCGATATTCATGGCGGGGGACTCGCTGAACAGGTTCCGCAAGCGAGTTGCTTGCGGCTCAATGTTCAACCTAGTGTTGATTACGACCCCGGTCAAACCCGGGAAATCCCGGGGGCTTCATGAATGTCCGGCGAGCACGGCAATCGTGCTCGCCGCTCCGTTGCGCATTACGCGGCGCGCACGGTGCTGAGGAACTTCTCGACCTCGGTCTTCAGGAGGCTGCTTTCGCTCGACAGCGAACGCGCCGACGCCAACACCTGTCCCGACGCCGCGCCGGTCGCGCTCGCGCCATGGCTGACCTGGGCGATCTTGTCTGCGACTTCGACCGTTCCCTTGGCGGCTTCGCTGACGTTTCGCGCAATCTCGGCCGTCGCTGCGCCCTGCTGTTCGATCGTCGCGGCAATGGTCGTGGAAATATCGGAGATGCGGCCGATGGTCGTTCCGATTTCC
Organism: Bradyrhizobium sp. NBAIM08; assembly: GCF_020193935.1. Lineage (NCBI taxonomy): Bacteria > Pseudomonadati > Pseudomonadota > Alphaproteobacteria > Hyphomicrobiales > Nitrobacteraceae > Bradyrhizobium > Bradyrhizobium sp. NBAIM08. The sequence goes on from NZ_JADYVR010000008.1 coordinate 259,226, forward strand.
TTGATCGCTCCGACGGAGTCCTGCGTTGCCGATTGCATGCCGGCGATCTGCGCGCTGATTTCCTCGGTCGCTCGCGCGGTTTGCGCCGCGAGCGCCTTGACCTCGCTCGCCACGACCGCAAAGCCGCGGCCTGACTCGCCGGCGCGCGCCGCCTCGATCGTTGCGTTTAGCGCCAGGAGGTTGGTCTGTTCGGCGATCGCCGTGATCAATTTGACGACGTCGCCGATGCGGCCCGCCGCCTTGAGCAGCTCGTTGATCCGGGCATCGGTGCGCTCGGCCTGCTTGACCGCATCGCCGGCGATACGGCTGGAATCGTGCACCTGACGGCCGATCTCGACGACCGACGTGCTCATTTCCTCGGCCGCGGACGCCACGGCCCCGACATTGGTCGAGGCTTCCTCCGAGGCGGCGGCGACCATTCCGGAGAGCTGCTGGGTTTGTTCGGCCGTACCCGACAACGTGCCGGCCGCGGATTCGAGCTCCTGGGATGCGGTTGACACCGAGTTGATGATGCCGCCGACCGCAGTTTCGAACGCGTTGGCAAGCCGCGTCATCTCCTGCTTGCGCTGAGCGGCCGCAGCGGCTTGATGGTTCTTCTGCTCGGCTTCCATCTGCTCGATGCGGATCAGATTGTCCTTGAAGGTCTGTGCCGCGCGGGCGTTGTCGCCGACCTCGTCGCCACGGCGGGTGTAGGGAATTTCGATCGCCTTGTTGCCTCCGGCGAGCTGCAGGAGCACATCGCCGATGCGACGGATCGGACGGGCGACGTTCGAGACGGAAAAGACCGCGGAGCCGACCAACGTCAGGACGACGAATAGGCCGACGATCAAAGCGAAATTGGCGACGCGGTCCAACTCGGCCAGCATCTCGCCCTTGCGGCGCGCGGCGAATTCGTTGGCGACGCCGACGAGATCGTCGATGCGCTTGCTGACTTCCTGCGCTGCCGGACGCATATGCTCTGCGAGAATACTTGCCTTGGCCGACTCTGCTGCAAGCTTGGCGTCACCCGCGGGGGCGGCGATGACCGCCTTTTGCGCCGCGGCGAGCTCGACGCCGCTGGCCAGATACGCATCGACGAACTTCTTGGCCTCGCGGTAAGCGTCCTGTGTGACCTTGCGGGTCGCCCGCTCTCTCGCGGCATCGATTTCGGTGCCGGCTTCGCCGGCCCGGGTACGGAGAAGCTCGAGGAGCCTGTCGACCTCTCCGGCTGACGGTGCCGAGCCGAGTTCGAGAGCGGCGAGCTGCGCGCGTGCCATCGCCGTCTGAGCCGCCTGCGCATTGCCCTTGTTGAGATAGTTGATCGTGACGAGGCGATTGGATTCGGCAATGGAGCGGTTGCCGAGCATCTGATTGGTCAGCATGCCGCCGACCAGCACGACGCTCACGCCCGTCACGATGCCGAGCTTTGTTCCAATGCGAAACCTGAATGACCTCACGGCAATCTCCCCTCGGTTTGTCGTATAACAGCTATTCGCAACCAATGATTGAGATTTGGAAAATATTCGCGGATCCCCAGTAGAACTACGGCTAACCTCTTTGACAGACGGAACTTTCGTGCATGGCCTCCGGCGCATTCGGCGTCGTTTGTGGACACGCTCGTGCTTGTGAGTTCCCCCGACTCAGACATAGCGTGAGTTGATGCGTTTCCAGGATCGCCCCAATTCCTACCGGCCGCAGTTCAGCGGCTCGCCGTTCGGCCGCCGCCTCTCCGGCCTATTGCCCTGGATGTTCGTGGTGGGCATCGCGCTGGCCGTCGTGCTCACATTCCGTCATGGAACGCACTGGCTTGTTCGCGATACCGATCGCAATGGAGATGCCGAGATCGTTCTTCAGCAGACCGGCCACGCGGATGTGCGTCCGGTCGAATTCATCCGCGCGATCGATGGCGACACTTTTCTCGCCCGTGTTCGTCTGCACGAGGGACGCGATCCCGTGGTCCGCATTCGGCTGCGCGGCATCGATGCGCCCGAACTGAAAGCATCCTGCCAGGAGGAGCTGGACAAGGCCGAAGCTGCGGCCCGTGCCTTGCGCGATCTACTCGGCCAGGGCGGCGTGACCATCACCAATCTCGCTCCCGACAAATACGGCCGAGTCCTCGCCGACGTCGCGACCCTGCGGACTGCGAACGTCTCGGCGGCACTGCTCGCCGGCGGCTTCGTGCGCAGCTACAATGGCGGCCATCGCGACGGCTGGTGCGCGCGCGGCTGGCGGTTCTGGCAATAAAAAGGCCGCGTCGAAGACGCGGCCTTTCATTTCATCTCGGCTGATTCAGGCGATCAGCGCGTCACGACCACCGTCGTGCCGACGGAGACGCGGCCGTAGAGATCGGTGATGTCGTCGTTGAGCATGCGGATGCAGCCATAGGAGACGAAGCCGCCGATCGAGCCCGGCACGTTGGTGCCGTGGATCGCATATTCGCCGCCGGCGAGCGTCATCGCCGCAACGCCCATCGGGTTGCGCGGCGAGCCGCCCGGAATGACGTCGGGGATACCAGGCTTGTCGCGCTTCACCTCAGCGGGCGGCGCCCAGGCCGGATTGAGATATTTGCCGTCGATCTTCGTGGTGCCGGCCCACTGCTTGCCGGCCTTGCCGACGCCGACCGGATAGCGCACGGCCTGGCCGTTCCCGAGGATGAGATAAAGCCGCCGCTCGCTGGTTTTGACCACGATGGTGCCCGGCGAATAGTCGGCCAAGTGCGCCCCCACCATTTCGGGCCGCGCCTGCGCCGCCGTCGACGTCAAGGCCCCAGCCGCGATGGTGGCGGCCAGCGCCACCGCAATCCTCATCGACATCGATGCTTCCCCTTGCCCAAAACGGATCGTCCAAAATGACGCAGAACCGGCAATCGTCGCCGCACCAAGCCCTCGTCGATGCTCATTCTTAACCGCGCCCGTTAACCCAATGGTTTCCAGCCGCGGCTGCCGAGGGCCGGCCAGCAGGGGGAACAAAGAAAATGTTCGAAATAAAGTAAATGACCTGAAAACAACACTGGGCGGGAAAGATGCAGGCGCGCTGCCGCGCCCGCTGACAACAGCGTGAGGGTGTGAATGGCCGTTGGTTGAGAGGGCGCGCTGACGCGAAAACTAATCGCGTGTCCCGGATGCGCTGCAGCGTGAAACGCTGCTGCGCAGAGTCCAGGAAGCTACACGTTCTGACGTTTAGATGGGCCCCGGCTCAGCAGCGCACCGCTGAAGGAGCGCTGCGCTGCGTCCGGGGCACGAACTCGCCTTACGCCGACTTCTTGTTCTGCCGGTTCTTGACGAGATCATCGACAACGGCGGGATCGGCGAGCGTCGAGGTGTCGCCGAGGCTGCCCGGCTCGTCCTCGGCGATCTTGCGCAGGATGCGGCGCATGATCTTGCCGGAGCGGGTCTTGGGCAGGCCCGGGGCGAACTGGATCTGGTCGGGCGAGGCGATCGGGCCGATCTCCTTGCGCACCCAGGTCACGAGCTCCTTGCGCAACTCGTCGCTCGGCTGCACGCCGGCCATCAGGGTGACATAGGCGTAGATGCCCTGACCCTTGATGTCGTGCGGGAAGCCGACGACGGCGGCTTCCGATACCTTCTCATGCGCGACCAGCGCGCTCTCGACTTCGGCGGTGCCCATGCGGTGGCCGGAGACGTTGATGACGTCGTCGACGCGGCCGGTGATCCAGTAATAGCCGTCGGCGTCGCGGCGGCAGCCGTCGCCGGTGAAGTATTTGCCCTTGTAGGTCGAGAAGTAAGTTTGTTCGAAGCGGGCGTGGTCGCCGTAGACCGTGCGCATCTGGCCGGGCCAGGACCGCGTCAGGCAGAGATTGCCTGATGTTTCGCCTTCCAGCACCTTGCCGTCGGCATCGACGATCTCAGGCACCACGCCGAAGAACGGTTGCGTCGCCGAGCCGGGCTTCAGCTTGGTCGCGCCCGGCAGCGGCGTGATCAGGATGCCGCCGGTCTCGGTCTGCCACCACGTGTCGACGATCGGGCAGCGGTCGTCGCCGACGACGCGGTGATACCACTCCCAGGCTTCGGGATTGATGGGCTCGCCGACCGAGCCGAGCAGGCGGAGCGAGGCGCGCGAGGTCTTCTTCACCGGTTCGTCGCCGGACTGCATCAGCGCGCGGATTGCGGTCGGCGCGGTGTAGAAGATGTTGACTTTGTGCTTGTCGATGACGTTCCAGAACCGCGAATTATCCGGATAATTGGGCACGCCCTCGAACATCAGCGTGGTCGCGCCGTTGGCGAGCGGCCCATAGAGGATGTAGCTGTGGCCGGTGACCCAGCCGACGTCGGCGGTGCACCAGTAGATGTCGCCGTCGTGATAGTCGAAGACGCATTGATGCGTCATCGAGGCGAACACGAGATAGCCGCCGGAGGTGTGCAGCACGCCCTTGGGCTGGCCGGTCGAGCCCGACGTGTAGAGGATGAACAGCGGATCCTCGGCGTGCATGTGCTCGACCGGGCATTCTGTGGTCACCATCGCCGCGGCCTCGTGGTACCAGAGGTCGCGCGTGGGGTTCATGTCGACCTTGGCGCCGGTGCGCTTGACCACGACGACCCAGTCGACGCCGTCGGCCTTGCTAAGCGCCGCATCGACATTGGCCTTCAGCGGCACCTTCTTGCCGCCGCGTAGGCCTTCGTCCGCGGTGATGATCACCTTGGATTGGCAGTCGTTGATGCGTTGGGCGAGGCTGTCAGGTGAGAAGCCCGCGAACACCACGGAGTGGATCGCGCCGATCCGCGCGCAGGCCAGCATTGCATAGGCGGCCTCGGGAATCATCGGCAGGTAGATGGTGACGCGGTCGCCCTTCCCGACGTTGCGGGTGCGCAGGATGTTGGCCATCCGGCAGACCTCGTCATGCAGCTCTTTGTAGGTGATGTGCTTGGACTGCGAGGGATCGTCGCCCTCCCAGATGATCGCGGTCTGGTTGGCGCGTTTGGCGAGATGCCGGTCGATGCAATTGTAGGCGACGTTCAGGATGCCGTCCTCGAACCATTTGATCGAGATGTTGCCCGGCGCGAACGAGACGTTCTCGATTTTCGTCGGCGCCTTCATCCAGTCGATGCGCTTGGCCTGCTCCGCCCAGAAACCGTTCGGGTCCGAGATCGAGCGGGCGTACATCTCCTTGTACTTGGCCTGGTCGATCCAGGCGCGCTTCGCCCACTCCGCGGGGATATCGTAGATCTTCTCGGACATGCTTCCCTCCACATGCGGCAAGCTAAGGCAATGCCGACAGCATCATTTGATGGATTATGCGTCGGGCTAACCGGACCCGACAAGGAGCACAAGCTGGACCTTCGACGGGCAGCCGGCCATGCGGAGAATCAAGCTCCGGAAGGCCCGCTGTCGCAAATCTGAAACAGGGCCGACGAGCACTTTCCGGCTCTTCACCCAAACCGCCAGAACAGAGACCGCAGAGCCCCCATGCGGCGAGGAGAGGTATTTAGTAACCTCTTCTCACTGATTCGGGACTCGCAATCGTGTTCGGAACACCCTAAATGGCCAACCCGGGTCCAAAGAGACCCCTTGGAACAAAAATCACAACAGCGGCATTGATCGACAACAGGACAGGGCTAAGGCGTAAGACCATGATGGATCAGCAGAATCTCGGGACGATACGGCCCGCTTCAGCCGATCCTGCAGCCATTGCCCTAGCCAAGGCCCTCGGACAATGGCCGAAACCGACCGGTTTCAGGCGCCCGAGCCCCAAGAAGACCTACGACGCGGCGCCTGCGGCGACGGTCGAGGCCCTCGCCAAGGAGCTCGGCTTGCGGCTCGGCGACCAGAACGAGCTGACCATCCGTCGTATCAGGCGCGGCAAGGGCTATTCCTTCGTCCGCCCCAACGGTGCGCATATCCGCGACGCCCGCACCATCCGGCGGCTGCATTCCATGGCGGTGCCGCCGGCCTATCGCGAGGTGCGCTACTCCGCCGACCCGAACTCGCATCTGCAGGCCGTCGGCCGCGATGCCGCGGGCCGGCTGCAATACCGCTATCACGCCGACTGGGAGAAGGTCCGCGAGCAGCGCAAGGCGCATCGCCTGGCAAAGCTCGTCGGCGCGCTGCCGAAAATCCGGCGCAAGGTCTCGGCGTTCCTGTCAGGGGACGAGCCGACGCGCGAGTTCGCGCTCTCGGCCGTGATCGAGCTGATCGCGCGCACCGCGATCCGCCCCGGCAATGAATCCTACGCCCGCCTCAACGGCACCCGCGGCGCGACCACGCTGCTGAAGTCCAACGTCACGCTGGAAGACGATTGTTTCGTGCTGACCTTCAAGGCCAAGGGCGGTAAGGCGGTGCGCAAGGAGTGCGACGCCGCCAAGCTGGTGCGCGCCATCGGCATTTTGCAGAGCGTTCCCGGCAAGCGCATGTTCCAGTATCGCGATGCCTCCGGCATCGTGCGCGCGGTCAATACCACCCAGGTGAACGCGTTTCTGCGCGAGATCGCCGGCATCAAGATTTCGCTGAAGGATTTCCGCACGCTGATGGCGTCCGCCGTCGTGGTGGAATCGCTGTCGCGGATCACGCCGGCGAGCAGCCAGCGCGGCCGCAAGAAGCAGGTGCTGGATGCGATCCGCGCCGCCGCCGACCAGCTCTCCAACACGCCGGCGATCTGCCGCAAGAGCTACGTCCACGACACCATCGTCACCGCCTTCGAGGAGGGCATCCTCGAGCGCTTCGCCGCGACCATGACGGGTCAGCGCTCGCAGGCCAGGCGCGAGCAGCTGCTGGCGCAGGTGGTGGCAACCGCGGCGGTGTAACGACACGGCCGTAGCAACCTGATAGTTGCTACAAGAGCTACGTCCTGGCCGAGACACCCTTGTCAGGACCGGGATCGCCGCCTGCGGCTGCGATCGTGAGCCGCTTAAGGTAGTGCGCCCAACCCGTTGCATGAGCGGCCGCCTGCGCTTCGTTCGGCAGGCCGCTTTGGGTCATGCGCAGCAGCGTGCCGCCGTCCTGCTCGATCAGGTCGATCTCGATCAGGCTCGAGCCGGGCGGCACTTCCTGACCACCCTCCCAGCCGAACGTATAGGCCAGACGATGCACCGGCACGACCTCGCGGAACGCGCCGCGGGCGGCGGCGCCGTCCGGGCTGACGCCCTTGAGCAGGTAGAGCCCGCCGGGATAAGGCTCCGTGGTTGCGTCGGAGCCCATCCAGCTCAGGATCTTTTCGGGGTCGGTGAGGTAGGCGAAGACAGTGGCGCGCGGGGCCGCGATCTGGGTCTCGCGTCGCACTATGAAGGGTTCGGGCATCGGCAATCATCCCTGGTCTGACGATGGGACATGGCGGCGGCCCTGTGCTCCGTCAAGGATTGCCCGTGGCAAAGACGGCCCTGTTTCGCCATGATCGCCGGATGCAGCTCTCCCCGACCCTCGCCTGGCTCCTCGACGCGGCCTCGGATTGTCGCGGGGCCGACCACCTGCTCGCGGAGCTCGGCGCGCATCTGGCCGCCGATGGCGTGCCGCTCGCGGCAGGCGCCCTGACGCTGGAGGTGCCGCATCCGCTGATCGCGAAGCGGACCTGGCTGTGGCGTGCCGACAGCGGCCAGGTGATCGAAGCGCTCGGCTTCGCGCCGGGCGGCCTCGCGCCCGATCCACCCGACGACGCCGGCCGCCGCTGGCTGCGCGATATCGCCGGCGGCGAGGTGCATGAAGATGTCGCCGGACGGTCCGATGGGCCGCTGCTCGGCTGGATCGGACCGCGTCCGTTCACGGCGGATCAGATCGAGCAATTGCGTCTAGCCGCGCGTTTCGCCGCAACGCCGCTGGCCCTCCTCGCCGCGCGCGCCACCTTGCGGGCGACGCTCGATGCTTACCTCGGCACGCGCAGCGCGGAGCGGGTACTGGCGGCGCCTCTGCGCCGCGATCTCGGCGAGACCATCCAGGCCGCACTGCTCTATGCGGATTTGCGCAATTTCACGACCCTGTCGGAGACGACACCGCCGGCCGAGGTCATTGCGGCGCTCGATGCCTGGTTCGATCGCATCGCCGGCGCGGTTCACGCCTTCGGCGGCGAGGTGCTGAAATTCATCGGCGACGGCGTGCTCGCGATCTTTCCGGTGCTCGAGGCGTCCCCGCGCCGCGCCTGTGACGCTGCTTTGCGCGCGGCAAGCGCAGCCGAAGCCGGGATGGCGTATCTCAACAAGGAGCGCCGCGCGCAAGGGCTGCCGCCTTTGTCGTTTGGCGCCGCGCTCCATCTCGGCGAGATGCTCTGGGGCAATATCGGCGCCGCGAACCGGCTCGACTTCACCGCGATCGGCCCCGCCGTCAACCTCGCCAGCCGTCTGGAGGGATTGTGCAAGCCGCTGGGCCGGACGGTGCTGGTGTCGGGCGCGCTCGCCGCCGAGACGGAGATGCCGCTGGTTGCGCTTGGGACGCATGAGCTGCGCGGCATTGCCGCGCCGTGCGAGGTGTTTGCGCTGGAGGAGTCGCAAGCCCGGATATCGTAGCCCGGATGGAGCGAAGCGTAATCCGGGATCGGGCTTCAATCGAGACTTTCCCGGATTGCGCTGCGCTCCATCCGGGCTACGAAACGACGTAACTACATCCCGCCCATCTTGCAGACTAGCTTCCACTCCTCTGCCGTCACCGGCTGCACGGAGAGGCGCGAATATTTCACCAGCGCCATATCCGCGAGCTTCTTCTCCGCCTTGATCGCGGCCATCGTCACCGGCGTCTTCAGGGGCTTGTCGGCCTTGATGTCGACGCAGACGAATTTGCCGGTCTTGTCGGTTGGATCGGGATAGGCCTCCTTGATGATCTCGGCGATGCCGACGATCTCCTTGCCCTCGTTGGAATGATAGAAGAACGCCTTGTCGCCCTTCTTCATGTTCACGAGGTTCTGACGGGCGGTGAAATTGCGCACGCCGGTCCAGGCCTCGCCCTTGGCGCCCTTCGCAACCTGCTGGTCCCAGGACCACACCGACGGTTCGGATTTCACGAGCCAGTACGCCATGCTTATTCCTCTGCCTTGAAGGGGCGCGTCATCAGCGCCGAGATCGCGGCATCGATCGTGCTTCGGCCGCTCAGGATCGATGCGACCGCCTCAGATACCGGCAACTCGATGTTTTGCGAAGCGGCGAGCTCGATCAGCACGGGGGCGGTGAACTCGCCCTCGGCGAGCTTGCCGGCGGGAGGCTGCTCGCCGCGGCCGAGCGCGAGGCCGAGCGCGAAGTTGCGCGATTGCGGGCTCGAGCAGGTCAGAATGAGATCACCGAGGCCCGACAGGCCGGTGAGCGTCTCGCTGCGTGCGCCGAGCGCACGGCCGAGGCGCGTCAGCTCGGCAAAGCCGCGGGTCGTGAGCGCCGCCTGCGCGGAGGCGCCGAGCTTGCGCCCGACCGCAATGCCGACCGCGATCGCCAGCACATTCTTGGCGGCGCCGCCGATCTCGACGCCGCGAATGTCGGTGGAGTGATAGGGGCGGAATGTCCGCGAGCCCAGCGCCTGCACCAGGCTGCTGGCGAGCGCCTCATCGCTTGCCGCCAGGGTCACTGCCGTCGGCAGGCCGCGTGCGACGTCGTCGGCAAAGCTCGGCCCCGACAGGATCGCCGGCTGCGCGTGCGGCGCGGCCTCGGCGATCACGTCGGTCATGAACTTATGGGTGCCGTGCTCGATACCCTTGGCGCAGGCGACGATCGGCACCGCCTTCGTGATGTGCGAGGCCAGCATGTTGACCGCACCGCGCAAATGTTGCGCCGGCGTCGCAATCAGCAGCATGTCGGCACGCGCGGCGAGCGCCAGATCGCTCGTCACGACGAGCTCAGGCACGATCCGAATCCCGGGCAGCCGCGGATTGTCGCGCGTCGATGCGATCCGCGCGGCGTGCTCGGCATTGCGTGCCCACAGCGTCACGTTTCGCCCTGCTCGCGCCGCCACCGTCGCCAGCGCCGTACCCCAGGCGCCCGCGCCGATCACTGCGACGGATTGGAACGCGGTCATCCCTAGAATCCCGCCCGAGTCTTGCCGTAGCCCGCGGGCGCGGTCGCGTTGGCATCGAGCAGCCAGCGTGCGCGCGGCTGCGCGTCCATCGTGTCGGTCAGGCCAAGCGCCAGGCGCTCGGCGCCGGCCCAGGCGATCATGGCGCCGTTGTCGGTGCACAGCGCGGGCGGTGGCATGATCAGCTGCGTCCCGGCCTGCTTCGCGACATCGTCAAGCGCGCCGCGGATCGCCTGATTGGCGGCAACGCCGCCGGCGGCGACCAGCGCGCGCGGTGCGCCGAACTGCTCGCGGAAAAGCTTCAGGCCGACGCTCAGCCGGTCGGCCGTTGAATCGAGCACGGCGGCCTGGAAGCTCGCGCAGAGATCGCTGATGTCCTGCGGCATGAGCTCGGCCAGCCGGCTCGCTTCGGTGCGCACCGCCGTCTTCAGTCCCGACAGCGAGAAATTGGCATCGGGGCGCCCCTGCATCGGCCGGGGAAACGCAAAGCGCGTGGCATCGCCGCCTGCCGCCGCGCGCTCGACCTGCGGGCCGCCGGGATAGGGCAGGCCCAGCATCTTCGCGACCTTGTCGAAGGCCTCGCCGATGGCGTCGTCGACCGTGGTGCCGAGCCGCACATACTGACCGACACCGGTGACTGCGACGATCTGGGTATGGCCGCCGGAGGCGAGGAAGAGGCAATAGGGAAATTCGATGCCGTCGGTGAGACGCGGCGTCAGCGCATGCGCTTCGAGATGATTCACCGCGACCAGCGGCGTGTCGTGCACCATCGCGATCGCCTTCGCGGTGGTGAGTCCGACGATGACGCCGCCGATCAGCCCGGGCCCCGCGGCCGCCGCGACGCCGTCGAGCTGAGCATAATCGATGCCGGCCTCGTTCATGGCGCGGTCGATGATCCCATCGAGCACGTCGACATGCGCGCGCGCGGCGATCTCCGGCACCACGCCGCCGAAGCGGGCATGCTCCTCGATCTGCGACCGCACGATGTTGGACAGGATCTTGCCCTTGCCGTCGGCCGCGCGTTCGATCACGGCCGCGGCGGTCTCGTCGCAGGTGGTTTCGATGCCCAGCACCAGCATTGGCGAATTGTTATCCAATTTGCGCCCTTGCGCTCATCCATAAAGCAGAGTTCTGGTACGTCCGGTAGCATCCCGGGGTCGGCTTGCGCAATCGTCACGCGCAGCCGTTCTGGTCAATGCGTCACCGCCAAATGGTCCGGGAACAGCAGCGATGTCCATTCTTGTCACACGGCCGCATCCCGACAATGCGGCGACGGCGGACAATCTGCGCACGCGCGGGCATGCGGTACTGCTTGCGCCGGCGCTCAAGCTCGAGCCGGTCGCCTTCCAAGGCGAGAGCGAAGTTTCTTATGATGCCGTTCTCGTCACCTCGGCCAACGCGATTCGCGCCATAGCGCCGCAATTGCCGGATCTCGGTCTGCTGGTGCTGCCATTGTTCGCGGTCGGCGAACATACGGCTGCAGCGGCGCGAGAGGCTGGTTTTGCCGAGGTGATCGTCGCCGGGGGCGACGCCGCGTCCTTGCGCGACAAGGTGATGCAGAGCGCGCGCGACAAGGTGTTGAAGAAAAACAGCACGCTGCTGTATCTCGCCGGCGCGGATCTGTCGCGCGACCTCGGCGGCGAACTCGGGGCGGAAGGTTTCCGCGTGGTGACGCAGACGACCTACCGCATGGCGCCGGTGAAGCATCTGCCGCGCGAGGTGTGCGAGGGCTTTGCCGCCCACGGGATCGAGGCGGTGCTGCACTACTCCCGGCGCAGCGCACGTGCGTTCCTCGATGCGGCGCGGGACGAAGGTGTCGAAATTTCGGCGCTGGCGATCCCGCATTGCTGCCTGTCCGAGACCGTTGCGGGCGTGCTGCGCGATGCCGGCGCGTCACAGGTTCTGGTGGCCGCAACGCCGGACGAAACTGCCTTATTCGACACCTTGGAGCGTGCGTTGCGGACCCGTTTGGCGTAAAGGTCGGGCCGAATCCGACGCAATCTAATCCATCCCTGGTATGGAAGTGTGAGGAACCGTCACGATGGCCGACGACAAGCCTGAAGACGCTGGATTGGCGCCCGATCCGGGTCGTGCCAAGCGCACCCCGCCCACCATCGACCTCGAGGCGACGGAAGTCTCGACCCAGCCGCAGCAGGTCGCGGGCGAGCCCGAGGCATCCGAGCATGTCGCGCAGGAGCAGGCCAGGGTGGAAGAGCCCGGCTCGGAACAGGTCAAGGCCGAGCCTCAGTCCGAATCTGCAGAGCAGCAGGCCTCCGCGGCGGTGCCTGTATCGGCGCCGATTTCGCCCTGGGTCATCGCGCCGTTCTCCGGCGTTGCCGCGGCTGCGGTCGTGATCGCAGTCGGCTGGATGCTGGGCTGGCCCGCGGTGCAGGCCCCGCCGGCCGCGCCGCAGGTCACAAGTGCGACCGTCGATGCGCTGAGCGGACGCGTTGCTGCGGTCGAAGCCAGGGCCGCGAGGCCGGCGGCCGATCCGGCCCAAGTCGCGCGGATCGACGCGTTGGAGAAAGCGGCGAGCGCACTGCGCGGCGACATCGCCAATTTGCGCGCACAGTTCGATAAGACGGCGAGCGCGCTGAACGATGCGAAATCCGCGCCGCCGAGTGCCGCGCCCGATCTTGCCGCGCTCACCGACCGCATCGCCCAGCTCGAGCGCGCGAGCAAGACCGAGCGGGCCGAGCTTGCGCAGCAGGGCGAGAAGATCGCCGAGGCCAAGACGATGGACGACAAGCCGCTCCGCTATGTGGTGGCGGCGTCCCTGCTCGACGTTGCCGTTCGCCACGGCGATCCCTATCAATCGCAATTGGCCGCGGCGCGGTCGCTGGCGACCAAGCCCGACATGCTCAAACCGCTCGAGGCGTTTGCATCGTCCGGCATCCCGACATCGGCGGCGCTGAGCCGCGAGCTCCTCAATATCGTGCCGAAGCTGTCGCCGCCGGCTGAAGCTCCGTCGAGCGAAGCCGGCATTGTCGAGCGTCTCCAGGCGGGTGCGTCAAAGCTCGTGCGGATCGAGCGCACCGATGGCGTCGGCAACGATCGCGGCGCCATCGTGACGCGCGTCACGGCGGCGGCGCTCCGTAGCGATTTCGCCGAAGCGCGGCGCGAGCTGAAGACGCTGCCCGAGGCTGATCGTGCTCCGGCGCAGGCCTGGCTCGACAAAGCCGACGCCCGCGACGCCGCGCTCGCCGCGTCCCGCAAATTCGCCGACGATGCCATGGCGGATCTCGCCAAATCTACTCAATAAGATTCGCGCAACAATCGGCGCGTATAGGGATCGCCATGCTTCGCATCGTCCTCTTTCTCGTCTTGATCGCACTGGCGGCGGCCGGCGCGGCCTGGGTCGCCGACCAGTCCGGCGATCTCGTCCTGACCGCGGGCAGCTTCCGCATCTCGACGACGCTGCCGAGGTTCGTGTTCTTGCTCGGCCTCTTCGCCGCTTCCGTCGTGCTGGTCTGGAGCATCCTGACGATGATCTGGCGCATGCCGGGGCGCTTGCGCCGACGCCGTCATGACAAGCGCCATGCCCGCGGCCGTCACGCCATCACCCATGGCCTGCTCGCGATCGGCCACGGCGATTCCGCGCTCGCGCGCCGGCACGCCGAGGCGGCGCGGCGGCATGCGCCGAACGATCCGCTCGCACTGCTTTTGCACGCGCAGTCGGCGCAGCTCGAAGGCAATCGCGACGAGGCGCAACGCGTCTTCCGCGCCATGGCCGAACGCGAGGACACGCGGCTGCTCGGCCTGCGCGGTCTCTTCATCGAGGCGCAGCGCGCCGATGATGCGGTCGGCGCCGTGATGATTGCGGAGGAAGCGATCAAGCTGTCGCCGTCCGCGACCTGGGCCTCGCACGCGGTGCTCGGCTTCCGCTGCGCGCGCGGCGACTGGAGCGGCGCGCTCGCGATCCTCGATTCGAATCTGTCCGCGGGCCTGATCGACAAGCAGACCTATCGCCGGCAGCGCGGTGTGCTGCTCGCCGCGCGTGCGCTGGAGCTGGAAACGATGGACCGCGACGTCGCGCGCGAGAGCGTGCTGGAGGCGGTCAAGCTCGCGCCGACCCTGGTGCCGGCGGCCGTGCTCGCGGCAAAATTCGAGAGCGAGGCGCATCAGGTGCGCCGCGCCATGAAGCTGGTGGAAGCCGCCTGGCTCTCCAATCCGCATCCCGATCTCGCGGACGCCTATGCGCATGTGAAGCTCGGCGATTCCGCATGGCACCGCTTGCAGCGGGTAGAAACTCTCGCCGCGAAGACCCCCGCCGACAAGCCCGGTTATGTCGAAGGGCAGCTCGCGATCGCGCGTGCTGCGATCGAGGCCTCCGAGTTCGCCCGCGCGCGCGAGGTGCTCGCGCCTTATCTCAAGGATCCGACCCAGCGCGTCGCGCTGCTGATGGCCGAGATCGAGCGCACAGAGCATGGTGACGGCGGCCGCGCCCGCGCCTGGACCTTGCGCGCGGTGCGCGCCCGGCTCGATCCCGCCTGGACCGCGGACGGCTATGTCAGCGACCGCTGGCGTCCGGTCTCCCCGGTCACCGGCCGCCTCGATGCGTTCCAGTGGCAGGCGCCGGTCGCGAGTCTGCCCTCGGACAAGGGCCCCACGCTCGAATCCTCGGCCTTCGAGGAAGCCATGCTGGCCGCTCCGCCGCCGAAGCGGGTGACCGCCGCTCCCAGCGAAGCCGCGGTGGAACCGCCGGAGGTGGCCCCGCTGCCGGCACCGGCCGCGCAGGACAATTCACCCCCTCAGGCCAAGGACGCCGCGAAGGAGGCTACCAAGGAAGTGGCCAAGGAGACTGGGGAGCAAACTGCGAAGGTCGACGAGCCGGTCGTCACGCCCGCCGAGCCGGCGAATCCGGCTCCGGCGCCCGCCGAATCATCGCCGCCGGCGCCGACGCCGGTCTTCCGGACCCGGGCCGACCTCAGCAAGCCCGCATCGGCGCCGACCCAGACCGTCATCCCGATCGTCCGCGCACCGGACGATCCCGGGATCGACGACGACGGCCCAAGCGACGAATTTACGGAACAAATCGGCACGCCCAAAGCCCAGGCGGGCGGCTGGCGCGGATTCTGGTCCCGCTGGGGCGCGTGAGCGGTATTTCGCCTCCCGCTTGTCCTTGCCAATTCGGGCCATGCCCGATATCAGGGGCGCACGTATCGGGGCCGGCATTGCTTTGGTCCCGGCAGGTTCGCCGCAATAGCTCAGTCGGTAGAGCACGTCATTCGTAATGACGGGGTCGGGGGTTCGAATCCCTCTTGCGGCACCAGCGCCCCGGTTCATCCGACCTCAAGCGCTCCGATGACCAGGCATCAGCCTGCATCAGGGCTCGCTCGGCTGCGTGATCGCGATCACATAATCGCAGACATGGCTCCCCTAACGTCCTGTCACGCCAACACGGGGAGACTTCACATGCGCAAGATCATTCTGATTGCCGCCATGCTGCTGGCTTCTGCCTCCGCCCAGGCAGGCGGCTCCCGCGGTCTGTCGCTGGCGGCGGCAGGCGAACAGACCTCCACTCCGCAAACCACGACATCGGCGAGCACCGTGACGGCGCAGGTGAGCGAAGCCGCGCCGGCCACCGAGGTTCAGAAATATCATGATCGTCCGCCGGCGGTGTCGCTCTCCGCGCCGACAGTGGCGACCACTCCGACCGTCACCACACCGGCGACGGCCTCCGTGCCGGTCACGACGACCAAGCCCGCGGCCAAGACCACGGCAAAGGCGGACAAGCCGAAGCCCAAGCGCAGCTGGACCGAGCGCCGCATCATCAGCGAGCTGCATCGACACGGCATCTATTGGTGAGGCGCCGACCTGTACCCGGATCTCGCCGTCATGCCCGGGCTTGACCCGGGCATCCACGTCTTCGCGCCTGATCCTAAAACGTGGATGGCCGGGACAAGCCCGGCCATGACGCAAGAGTTTTGGATTTGGCGCTTACTGCGAGACCGTTTGCACGACGCTCGCGATCGGGCGCGTGTTCGTGCCCGCGGTCGGCACCTTCATGTCCTTCATCAGCGCCTCGTCATATTCCGGCAGCGTCTGGAGGCTCGTCTTGGCCTTCATCTGCACGACCTTGTAACCGCCGGCCTTCAGCCGCGCGAGCAGCGTCGGCAGGGCGAGGCCCGTGTTCTTCTGGAAGTCGTGCATCAGGATGATGCCCTTGCCGAGCTTGTCCAGCCTCGTCATCACGGTCTCGACGATCTTCTCCGGCGTCGCGCCCTTCCTGAAGTCGAAGGAGTCGATTTCGGTCGAGAACATCGCGACGTTGCGGGTGCCGAAATAGCTCACCATCGCGGGATTGTGCTGAAGCTGCGGAAAGCGGAAGAACGGCGCCGGGTTGGTGCCGAGCGCGAATTTCACTGCGCTGAAGCCCTTCTCAACCTCGTCCTTGACCTGCTGCTCGGTCAACTTCTTGCTGTTCAGATTGACATGCGACCAGGTGTGCGTGCCCACCGTGTGGCCCTGGGCCAGCACCTGCTTCAGGATCTCCGGATGGTAGGTCGCGTGCTTGCCGACCGAGAAGAACAGGCCCTTGGTGCATTCGTCCGCGAGCGCCTTCAGCACCGTGGGCGTGTTGACCGGCCACGGACCGTCGTCGAAGGTCAGCACGACCTCCTTCTCGGTCAGAAAGTCGAACTGCTTGAAATGCTCGAAGCCGAAGCCGGGGCCGCCCGTCGTGTCGATCTCGACGACGCGGGACACACCCAGCGCGTTCGGATTGGCGCAGGCCTGCTTCGACTGCATCGGCATGACCGGCACGGGGGCAGGTGCTGGAGCTGCTGCGGCCGGCTTGGCCGCGACGGCCGCGGTGGTCTCGACGTCGTCCTTGGCGGCGAGCTTCGCCTGTGCCGGCAATGGGTCGGCGGCACGGGCGGCAACTGTCTTGGGAGCGCCCTGGTCGGCGCGCGCGGAATAATAAAACCAACCGCCGGCGGCGATCACGACCGCCGCAACTACACTGGCCAGCATCAGGCCCAACGCATTACGCATCGTTACTCTTTCCAATTACGCAACCAAACCGGCGGAATTTCCCGCGCGACGAGCCATTAATGCGAAGTAAGAGTTAACGTGACACCAACACGACAGCGGTTGCGAAGGAATTTCAGTGGGCTGCGTCTGAGTGACTGAGATCACAGAGGACGGGTCTCCCGTGAGCGTCATCACAGTGGAAACGGTTTTGCCGGAGCATCGTAGCTCCCATCGACAACGGGCCCGCTGAGGCGGCGCCAACGGGAGCTTCAAATGACCAAGTCGTTTACCGGCAAGATCCGCGACACCAGCCTGGCCCTGGGCTTTGCCGCCATCGTCTCGATCGCTTCGACGGGCGCGAGCTTCGCCTTCTCGGCCGAGGCGCAGCAGATGTGCACGGGCGATGCCTTCCGTCTCTGCTCGGCCGAGATCCCCAATATCCCGAAGATCACCGCGTGCATGATCAAGCATCGCTCGGACCTCAGCGCCGGATGCCGCGCGGTGATGGACAAGACCCTCGCCAAGGGCGCCTCGCGCAAGGTCGCTGACGCTCAGGACACACAGTAACCAAGACGCTGCAGCTCCCCTCGTCATGCCCCCCGGCATGTAGCCGGGGTGATGCGGCGGCGCCCTGCAGCTAGTCAACAAAGCCGTTGCAGGTGCGGGATCGTCGCACTAGCTTCGCCCGCACGTCTTTCCGGGTAAGAGGCAATTGCGCGATGACCAGACTGCTTTTCGTTATTTCCTTGCTCCTGTGCGCATCGAGCGCCTCCGCGCAACAGCAGCCCGGCCATGATGCCTGCGCGCGCGACGTCACGCGCTTCTGCCGTCCCGTAATGGACAATGGCGACGGTGCCGTGCTGGCCTGCCTGAAGCAGAACCGCACCAAGCTGAGCAAGGCCTGCGACAAGGTGCTGACCCAGCACGGGCAGTGATCGTCATTCCGGGGCGCGCGAAGCGCGAACCCGGAATCCATCGCGCGACCAACTCCTGCGATAAATGGATTCCGGGTTCGCACCTTACGGCGCGCCCCGGAATGACGAGAGGACTACGTACTGCTTCCCGCCGCGGTCGCGACCACCGGCAGCACCTCGCTGTTGGCGCGGTCCGGCGTGTCGTCCTTCCAGCGCACCGAACCGAAGGGGCGCTCCAGCATGCGGCGGATCCGCACCGGCTCGGGACCGATGTGGAAATCGATCGCCTGCTGATGCAGCGCGCGTTCGGACTGGGTCGCACGGTTGCGCTGACGCAAATAGTCGAGCCAGGTCGGGCAGTGATAGCGCTCGGTCCACAGCTCGGGGTCGGCGATGTCGCGCGCGATCGACCAGCCATAGGCACCGTTGCGCTGGCGCGAGAGCTGCACGTCCTGCATCACGTTGTGGAACGCGCGCGCATTCTCTTGCGCAACCCGATATTCGATCTCGACCACGAGCGGGCCGCTGCGCCCTGTCAGCGACAGCCTCACCTCGGGATCGGCCAGCATGTCCGCATCCTCGTTGCGGGCGCCGACACGCGGCATCGTGAGCCAGATGCCGAGCAGCGGCGAGATCAGCATCAGGCCGGCCGAGGTCAGCAATGCGATCTCGACGCCGGCATAGTCGGTGAGATGGCCCCAGCCCCATGCGCCGATCGCGATGCCCCCGGCGATCGCGGCCTGGAAGGCTGCGAGCGAGCGACCGGCGACCCAGCGCGGGGCCGAGAGCTGCACGCCGATATTGAACAGCGCGATCGCCGCCATCCAGACTGCGCCGCCTAGCACCAGCGCGGCCGCCGTCAGCACCGGCTCCGTGCTCAAAGCGAGGGCGGCCATGGTGAAGGCCATCGTGATGGTGCAGGCGCGGATCGCGGCCTCGCCGCTCATGCGCTTGCGCAATTCGTGGATGTTGAGCGCGCCGATCACCGCGCCCATGCCGAAGGCGCCGAGCATGATGCCATACATCTGCGCGCCGCCATGCAGGAGGTCGCGCGCGACCAGCGGCATCAGCGCCATCACCGCGCCGCCGATCAGGCCCATCACCAGCGTGCGCAACAGCACGATCTTGATCGGCGGCGAATTGGTGATGTAGCGCACGCCCGAGACCATGGCGCGGTTGAGCTTTTCCCGCGGCAGGCGCGACACCTCGGTGTTGCGGCGCCAGAGCAGCAGCACCACCAGCAGCGGCAGATAGAGGATCGCATTGCAGGCGAATGCGGCCACCGCACCGAGCGCAGCGACGATGACGCCGCCGACCGCCGGACCGAAGCTGCGCGCGATGTTGTAGCTGATGCCGTTCAGCGCCACCGCGGACGCCAATGCCTCGGGCGGCACTTGTTCGCTGACCGAGGACTGCCAGGCCGGACCGAACAGCGCATTGCCGCTGCCGACGATGAAGCAGAAGGCGAGCAGCAATTCCGGGGTGATCAGGTTGAAGCCGGCCAGCACGGTGAGCACGCTCGCGCCGATCAGCGCGATCGACAGCGAAATCACACTGACGATGCGGCGGTCATACATGTCGGCGATGGCGCCGGCCGGCATCGAGATCAGCATGATCGGCAGCATGAGCGCGGTCTGCACCAGGGCCACCTTGTCTGCCGAGGCCGCCATCTGCGTCATCGCCCAGGCCGCACCCACGCCCTGGATCAGGAGGCCGAGATTGGAGAGCAGGCTGGCGAGCCAGATCCGCCGGAACACGGTGTACCGCAGGGGCGCAGTGATGCCGTCGGCGGCCAATTTCGGGCGGTTCGGCTGCTCGGTCATATCCCCTTCCATGTCGGATGGCAGAAGTGGTCGTGGTGATTCCGGCCAATTCAGTGATGCCCGCGAAAGTCCTTCGCTGTCCAGTGCTTAGGCCGGTATAAGCAGTGCAAAGAGCTAGGTTTGCCGGGGAGGAACAGATGAAGCTGTCGCGACGGACGATCTTGCAAGGGGCTGCGAGCGTGCCTTTCGCACTTGCGAGCTTGCGGACGGGCGCGCCGGCGCAGACCGCGCCCGCCACGGAGCTGCCGCCGATTCTGTTCGTCCACGGCAATGGCGATTACGGCGCGCTCTGGATGACGACGCTTTGGCGGATGGAGTCCAACGGTATCGCGCGCGATCGCATGATGGCGATCAATTTCACCGACCCGCTGGCGCGCAACGACGACAAGGTCGAGCAGGCGGGTCGCTCCTCGACCGAGGACCAGCGCCTCGAGCTCGCTGCCGCCATCACCGAGCTGAAGCGCCGCACCGGCGCAGCCCGCGTGGCGCTGGTCGGCAGCTCGCGCGGCGGCTACGCGATCCGTAACGTCATCAAGAACGGCGGCGCCGGTGATGTCAGCCATGCGGTGCTGTGCGGTACGCCCAATCACGGCGTGTTCGCAACAGACGACCAGCCGAACAACGAATTCAATGGCCGCGGCACGTTCCTGCGCGGACTGAACGAGGGCGAGAGTGAGGTGACGCCGGGAGTCGCTTTCCTCACGCTGCGCAGCGACGGTCTGGACAAATTCGCGCAACCCGATGGCCGCTTTATCGGCAAGCCCGGCATGCCGACCAATGTCACCGCCGAAGGGCCGGAGCTGAAGGGCGCCACCAATCTCGTGCTCGGCGCGCTCGACCATCGCGAGGTGGCGTTTCACCCGCGCGCGTTCCGCGAGATTTACAAGTTCATCGCGGGGCGCGAACCTGCGCGCATCGCGATCGTGCCGGAGACCAGCGTGAGATTGAGCGGCCTCGTCACGGGTACGCCCGGCGGCGTGCCGACCAATCGTCCGGTCGCGGGTGCAATCGTCGATGTCTTCCGTGACGATCCTGATACCGGGGAGCGCAAAGACGGTGCGCTGTACAGCTCGACAACAGGCTCAGATGGCCGTTGGGGGCCGGCGCAGGTCGATCCCGCCTGGTCGCTCGAATTCGTGCTGACCTCGCCGGATGCGCCGACGACGCACATCTACCGCTCGCCCTTCCCGCGCTCGTCCGAGGTTGTGCATCTGCGGCCCGCGCGGCCGCTCGGGCCGGCCGACAAGGCCGCCGGCGCCGTCGTGATCATGTCGCGTCCGCGCGGCTATTTCGGCCTGCCGCGCGACGTGGTGCTGCTCGACGGCAAGGAGCCGGCCGACGTCAAGCCGGGCGTGCCCACGGATGCGGCAGCCACCCTGCGGCTTCCCGCCACCGAGGTTGGCCGTAACATCGTGGCCCAATTCGGCGAAGAACGGATTGTGGCACGCGCCTGGGCTGCGTCCGAGAACCGGATTGCCATCGCCGAGCTGACTTACTAGCTATTTACCTGCGTCCCACCTTGCGGGAGAGAGCCATGAATATCGCCAGCGTGCGTCGGCCCATCACCCCTCCGGCTCCTCCGCGAGCGCCCGACGATATGTCGTTCTTCGGCCGGCTCGCGGTCATCAGGCAGAATATGATCGCGACCTGGGGTCAACGCGCCTACGAGGAAGAGGTCATTTCTGGCCGCTTCTTCTTCCGCAATAGCTTCATCCTGAACCAGCCGGACGCGATCCGGCACGTGCTGCTCAGCAATTACGAGAACTACACGCGCACGCCGGCCGGCATCCGCATGCTGCGCCCCGTTCTCGGCGACGGCCTTCTGATCGCGGAAGGTCATTCCTGGACGTTTCAGCGCCGCACGCTGGCGCCGGCCTTCACGCCGCGCGCGACCGCAAACCTCGTTCCGCACATGACGGCCGTGCTCGACGAAACCATCGCCAAGCTGGACGCGCAAACCGGTGAGCCGGTCGACCTGCGCGCGATCATGCAGCGCATGACGCTCGAGATCGCCGGTCGCACGATGTTCTCGTTCGGCATGGACCAGCACGGCGCAACCCTGCGCAACTTCATCATGGAATATGCCGCGCGGTTGGGGCGTCCGTACTTCCTCGACATGGTGCTGCCGGTGTCCTGGCCGAGCCCGATGGATTTTGCCCGCGCCCGTTTCCGCAAGCGCTGGACCGAGTTCGTGGCCATGCTGATCGCCGAGCGGCGTAAGGCGGGCAAGAAGGACGGTGCGCCGCCGCGCGATTTGTTCGATCTCATGGACGAGGCACGCGATCCCGAGACGGGCCAGGGCTTCTCCGACGAGCAGCTGGTCGACGAGGTCGCGACCATGATCCTCGCCGGTCATGAGACCACGGCGACGGCGCTGTTCTGGGCGCTCTACCTGCTCGCGCTCGATCCCGATACGCAGGAGGAGGTGGCGTCCGAGACCCGCGGCGAGCATCTCGACAGCATGGCCGACATCGATCGCCAGAAATTCACCCGCGCGGTGATCGACGAAACCATGCGGCTCTATCCGCCGGCCTTCCTGGTCGCGCGTGCCGCGCGCGATAGGGACAATGCGGCGGGCGTCGAGATCGGCAAGGGCGACATCATCATGATCGCGCCCTGGCTCTTGCACCGGCACGAGAAGCTGTGGGATCAGCCGAACGCTTTCATTCCAAAACGGTTCATGTCGCAGGAGGCGCCGGACCGTTTTGCCTACCTGCCGTTCGGCGCAGGTCCGCGCGTCTGCATCGGCGCACCGTTTGCCCAAGCCGAATCCGTGCTGGCGCTGGCGCGGCTGATCGGAGCGTATCGAATCGAGCTTGCCGACCCCGCGACCCCCGTGATCCCGCTCGGCGTCGTCACCACCCAGCCGGACCATTCACCCCTGTTCCGCATCACGCGTCGGTGACAGGCTCGCGTCTGGCCGCTGGCGTGACCCAGCCTACATAGAGTTCCGCCATGAGCGACATCCAGGCCCAGTTCTCCGTTCTGAAGCAGACCGCCGATTCCGTTGTGGTGGAGGCCATCGCGCAGCTGATCGCCAACGGTCATGATCGCGATCTCAACCGGATCAATGCGCTGGATTTTGCCGACCGGACCGGGCTCGACCAGGAGAAGGTCATTTCCGGCTTCCTGCACGCCTCGCGGCTCGGCCTGTTCGACATGAGCTGGAACGTGCTGTGTCCCGGCTGCGGAGGCGTGCTGGGCGCGCACGCCACACTGAAGTCGTTGAAGCACGACGACTACAATTGCGCGCTCTGCGCCGCCGGATACGAGGCCTCCGTCGACGAGATGGTCGAAGTGGCCTTCACCGTCAGCCCGCGGGTCCGCCGCATCGGTGCTCATGATCCCGACACGTTGCCGATCTGGGAGTATGTGCGGCAGATGTTCTGGAGCTCAGGCGTCGACATCAACGACGAATCCTTTTCCCGCCTGATCAACCAGGTAACGCTCGAAGCCCTCGAATTGCCCGCCGGCGAGAAGGCGATCCTCTCACTCAATCTGCCGAGCCAGTTCATCATCGTGTTCGAGCCGGTCACCCATTCCGCCCATTTCCTGGACGTTCAGGGTGAGCCGACCAGCGAGCGTCAGCAGCTGTCGATCATGTTCAACAAGCTGGAGGCGCCGACGGGGACCACCGTGATGCGCCCCGGACCGTTGCGTCTCATGCTCGAGAACCAATCGGACAGTCGCGTATTGCCCTCGGTCTGGATTGCCGACCACGCGTTGCACGAGATGATCGGCAAGCGCAAGCCGATCCTGACCGCCAAGCGCATGCTGTCCAACCAGACGTTCCGCGACGTCTTCAAGGCCGACAACCTCAATGTCGACCAGCGACTGAAGATCACGTCCCTGACGTTCCTGTTCACCGACCTGAAGGGTTCGACGGCGCTGTATGAGCGGGTCGGCGACCTCAATGCCTTCGACCTCGTGCGGGCGCATTTTCGCGCGCTGCTGGAGATCATCGCCGCCGAGAAGGGTGCGGTCGTGAAGACGATCGGCGATGCCGTGATGGCGACCTTCGTCAGGCCCGAGCACGCCATCACCGCGGGACTGCGCATGCGCGCGGCGATGGACGAATTGAACAAGCAGCGCGGCGCCAACGACCTCATTCTCAAGATCGGGATCCACGAAGGCCCCTGCCTCGCGGTCATGCTCAACGAGCGGCAGGATTATTTCGGCCAGACCGTCAACATCGCCGCCCGCGTGCAGAGCCTGTCGACCGCGCAGGAGATCCACATCACCGGCCCGGTGCTGGACGCTCCCGCAGTCGCCGAGGTGCTCGAGCAGCGCGCGATCAAGCCGATCCAGAAGCAGGCCGCGCTGCGCGGCATCGCCGACAAGATGGTGGTGTACGAGATACCGTGAGGCATCATTCGTCATTCCGGGTTCGATGCTGGCGCATCGCCCCGGAATGACCGTGAACAGATTGCCGAAACGTAATACGCGCGCGGAACTGACGCACGTTGCGCCGGTTGGGTTTCTTGCTCATATAATGCTGGTAACGGCCGCGCTCCTTGCGGCGTCATCAATCTCGGTAGGACCTATGCTCGACGGCTTGCGCCAATTCATCGCCGACATTGTCGGTCCCCAAGCCCAGGACCGCGCATTTGGCGACAGCGATTACCGGCTGGCCGCGACCGCGCTGCTGGTCCATGTGGTCTCGCTGGACGGCCAGCCGAGCGCGGCCGAGCAGCGCAAGCTGCACAGCCTGATCGAAAGCCATTTCGGGCTCGACCGCGGCACCGCTGACCGTCTCATCGCCGACGCCACCCAGGTCGAAGGCGAGGCCGTCGACCTCTATCACTTCACCAGCGTCATCATGCGCTCGCTCGACGAAGCGGGTCGCAAGCGGATCGTGCAGATGATGTGGGAGCTGGTCTATGCCGACGGAGAGGTCAGCGAGTTCGAGGACAATGTGGTCTGGCGCGCGTCCGACCTGCTCGGCATCTCCCAGCGTGACCGGATCGAGCTGAAGCACGCCATTGCGGAGCGTGCCGGTGGCCAGGTCAAGGATCGCGCCGTCGGACCGGTCCCCGGCGGATTGCCTGGCCTGCGAGCCACATGACGAAACTTTAATATAAGCCCGGCGGTCCCCCGCTTCTGCTGATTCGACTGCAAATACCGGTCTTTCCTGCTTCCACTGTCGCTCTCACAAGCAGCCATGCTGCCAGCGCCGCTTGCCTGGCGCGCACGGCTTATGCTCTCGTTCTGGTATTGCCGGGACCACAGACTTCGATTCAAGAGACTTCGATCGTGACTGAGCGGGTAACGTTGATCACCGGTGCCTCGGCGGGCATCGGGATGGAGCTGGCGCGTGTGTTTGCCGCCAATGGACATCGCCTCGCATTGACGGCGAGACGGGTGGATCGGCTCGAAGCGCTCGCGAACGAGATCGCCGCCAAGGGTGGCAAGAAGCCGATCGTGATCGCCTGCGATCTCGAGGACCCGCATGCCGGTGAGAGGATCGCCGCGGCACTTGCCGCCGAAGGCGTCGAGCTCGATCATCTCGTCAACAATGCCGGCTTCGGCGTATTCGGCGATGCCATCGAGCGCGATCGCGTCGCGCAGCTCGGTATCGTCGATGTCAACGTCCGCGCCCTGACGGATCTGTCGCTGCGCTTCGCCGATCAGCTCATCCGGAACAAGGGCGGTCTTCTCAATGTCGGCTCGGTTGCAGGCTTCCTGCCCGGCCCCGGCATGGCCGTGTACTACGCATCCAAGGCCTATGTGATTTCCTTCACCGAAGCATTGCGGGCGGAGCTCGCTCCCCGCGGCGTCCGTGTCACCGTGCTTTGCCCGGGCCCGGTCCCCACGGAATTCCAGGCCCGCGCCGGCGTTGGCTCGCAACACGATACGGCCATGCTCAACGTCTCTGCCGCCGAAGTTGCGCGGGAGGCGTATCGCGCTCTGATGGCCAACAAACGGGCAGTGCTGCCCGGCCTCGGCAACAAGATTGTGCCGTTCGCGCTGCGCTTCTTCCCACGCGGCTTCATCCTGGCGGCCACTAGCCGGTTCCAGCGGCAGCGGCGCTGAACGCCGCCGCCCGCGTCCGTAGTGGCCCGGAGCTTGCTTCCAGACGTGCGCGTGTGTGCGCAAACTCACACGATGTTAACCATCGCTTAGCTATGCTGGCGGTCTGAACCGATAGCACTCGCAGAGGCCATGTCGTTCCGGACGGACAGGTTTGGTGGCGCAGAGGTGGTCGCCTTCCCACAGAGGGCGGCGAGCGTCGCCGCCGCTGAAACCCGGCTGCCGGTTCTGATCGTCCTGCATCAGGAATGCTCGACACCCGGCCGCGTCGGCAATGCGTTGCGCGCGCTCGGCCACCGCCTCGACATCCGCCGTCCTCGCTTCGGCGATCCCCTGCCCGAGACGCTCGATCAGCATGCCGGGGCCGTGATCTTCGGCGGGCCGATGAGCGCCAATGATTCCGACGACTACATTCGCCGTGAGATCGACTGGATCGAAATTCCGCTCCGCGAGCAGCGCCCGTTGCTCGGCATCTGCTTAGGGGCGCAGATGCTGGCGATGCAGCTCGGGGCCCGTGTCGCGCCGCATGCGCAGGCGCTGACGCAGATCGGGTACTACCCGATCAGGCCGACCGCCGCCGGCCGCGCGCTCTGCCCGCACTGGCCGGCGCAGGTCTATCACTGGCATCGCGAGGGCTTTGAGCTGCCTGAAGGCGCCGACTTGCTCGCCGAAGGCGATGATTTCCCGGTGCAGGCGTTCCGCACGGGCAATGCTTTCGGCGTGCAGTTCCACCCCGATGTGACCTATGCGATGATGTGCCGCTGGACCACGCGCGGCTATGACGGATTCAGCGCGCCCGGTGCACGGCAGCGGCATCATCATTTCGCGGATCGCGCCGTCTACGATGTCGCCGAACGCGCCTGGCTCGATCATTTCCTCGACGGCTGGTTGGAGCGCCGGCCGATGCTGGCGCAAGCCGCCGAGTGATCGCGGCTTCGCGCAAGTCCTTGGCGCAAGTCCTTCTCCCATCCCGGGGTATGCTAGGCTCGCTTCTAACGAGCGCGTGCGAACGCGTGCCGGCAAACAAGGGAGAGCGTCATGGCCTACGAACACATTCTCTATGAGGTGAGCGACAAGATCGCGACCATCACGCTCAACCGCCCCGATCGCATGAATGCATGGACGCCGGTCATGGAGCGCGACGTGCGCAACGCGATGGAGGCATCGAGCGCCGACGACAATGTCCGCGTCATCGTCCTCACCGGCGCGGGCCGCGCCTTCTGCGCCGGCGCCGACATGGATGCGCTGAAGGGCCTCGATCCCAACGACGTCAGGCGCGCCTCGAACCTGCCGCCGTTCGACATGAATCGCCGGCCGGACTGGCAGACGCGGTACGGCTATTATCCTTCCATCAAGAAGCCTGTGATCGCCATGCTGAACGGCGCGACGGCAGGCATTGGACTGGTGCATGCACTCTATTGCGACCTTCGCTTTGCCGCCGACAACACCGTGTTCACCACCGCCTTCGCGCGGCGCGGCCTGATCGCCGAGCACGGCATCAGCTGGATGCTGCCGCGCATCGTCGGCCACGCCAATGCGCTGGATCTGCTGCTCTCGGCGCGGCGCGTGTCGAGCGAGGAGGCACTGCGGATCGGGCTGGTCAACCGGCTCTGTCCGCCGGAGAAGCTGCGTGAAGAGACGTATACTTACGCGCGCGATCTCGCCGATTTCGTCTCGCCGAGCGCGATGGCCGTGATCAAGCGCCAGCTCTACGAGGTGCCGTTCCAGACGCTGGCCGAGGCGACGATCGAGGCCAACAGGGAGATGATGGTGGCGCTGAACGGGAGTGATTTCAGGGAGGGCGTGGCGAGCTTCATGGAGAAGCGGCCGCCAAGGTTTACGGGGAGGTAGGGGGAGTTCACGGAGAGGGTCCGCCGTCGCCCTTCGGGCTATGGCGGGACAGCCTTCGCTCACTTCGCTACGAGAGAGCACGGCTGGCTTGCCTAGCCGTAGCTCGCGAAGCGAGCGAAGGCTGGTGGAGCCAGGCGGGATCGAACCGCCGACCTCGTCATTGCGAACGACGCGCTCTCCCAGCTGAGCTATGGCCCCTTTGCTGGCCGCTCTGGTGAACGCGGCCGACAACCGGGCGCCATTTAAGTCCCCGCCAAGGTCAAGTCAAGGACGGGCGTAACCCGGTTTTAGCTCTCAGGGTGCCGACTTCCCTTGTTTGGGCCTGACGGAACCGATATCTAGCAAACGGGGCGTCAATCCCGACCGAGCCAGAGTTTCCAAAAGCCAGAGGCCTCATAAGCCATGCGTGCCGTTCTCGACATCGTCATCATCGTGCTCGACCTCTACGTCTGGCTGCTGATCGCCTCCGCGATCCTGTCCTGGCTGATCGCCTTCAACGTGGTGAACACCCGTAACCAGTTCGTGTCGGCGGTGGCGGAGTTCCTCTACCGGATCACCGAGCCTCTGCTGGCGCCGATTCGCAATTTCCTGCCCAGCCTCGGCGGTCTCGACATCTCGCCGATCATCCTGATCCTGATCATCATGTTCATCGAGCGGGTGATCCTGTACTACATCTACCCGAACGTGGTCTAAGCGGGCGGGAGCGCCTTGGTTGCCAACAAGGAGCCTTGTTGTCAGGAGCCTTGCCCTAAGGACCCTTGGCGCTACTCGGCCGCAGGAATCAGCATCGCGCTGCGGGTGACGCCGCGCGGCGGCCGCGACGACATCGACGGGATCGAGCAGCTTTCGGATGGCCGCAGCGTGCTCAAGGTGCGGGTGCGCGCCATTGCCGATGGCGGCGAGGCCAACAAGGCCGTGCTGGCGCTGCTGGCGAAATCGCTCGGCGTGCCCAAGAGCAATGTAAAGCTGCTATCCGGAGCCACGTCGCGGCTGAAGCAGATCGCGGTCGACGGCGATCCGGCGCGTCTCGGCGAAACCCTGCGCCAGCTCACATCGGCCAAACCGACAGATTGAGAGAACGGACATGACCGCTGATATCATCGATGGAAAAGTCATTGCGGCGGAACTCCGTGGCCGCGTCGCCGAGGAGGTCGCCCGCGTCAAGCGCGAGCACAATCTGGTGCCAGGCCTTGCAGTGGTCCTGGTCGGCAACGACCCCGCCAGCGAAGTCTATGTCCGTTCAAAACACACCCAGACCCAGGCCGCGGGCATGGCCTCGTTCGAGCACAAGCTGCCGGCCGACGTCTCCCAGGCAGATCTGCTGGCGCTGGTCGCAAAGCTCAACCGGGATCCCGCCGTGCACGGCATTCTCGTGCAATTACCGTTGCCGAAGGGGCTGAACACCGAGGCCGTCATCAACGCCATCGACCCCGCCAAGGATGTCGACGGGCTGCATCCGAACAATGCCGGCCGGCTCGCCGGCGGCTTCGAGGCGCTGTCGCCCTGCACGCCGCTCGGCTGCATCATCCTGACCAAAAGCGTGCACGCCTCGCTCGAAGGCATGAACGCCATCGTCATCGGCCGCTCCAACCTGGTCGGCCGCCCGCTCGTGCAGTTGCTGCTGAACGAGAACGCCACGGTGACGATCGCGCATTCGCGCTCGCGCGACCTGCCTGGCCTCGTGAAGAAAGCGGATCTTGTCTATGCGGCGGTGGGCCGGCCAGAGATGGTGCGCGGCGACTGGCTGAAGCCGGGTGCGACCGTGATCGATGTGGGCATCAATCGCATCCCGAAGGAGGACGGCAAGACGCGCCTCGTCGGCGATGTCGCCTATCAGGAAGCGCTTGCCGTTGCCGGCGCGATCACGCCGGTGCCGGGCGGTGTCGGCCAGATGACGGTGGCGTGCCTGTTGGTGAACACGCTCCGCGCGGCCTGCGCGATCGCCGGCCTGCCGAAGCCGGCGGTGTAGTTGAGCGTCATTCCGAGGCGGCTCGCAGAGCCAAACCCGGAATCTCGCGCCCCGACCTCTGGATTCCGGGTTCGCTCTGACGCGCCCCGGAATGACCGTGCGGATCAGCCCTTCTTCTTCTTCTCGCGCTCGATGCCTTCTTGGATCAGCTGGTGCGCTTCCTCCGGGCCGCCCCAGCGCAGGATCTTCACCCACTTGCCCTTTTCGAGATCCTTGTAGTGCTCGAAGAAGTGCTGGATCTGCTGCAGCGTGATGTCAGGCAAATCGGAATACGACTTCACCTTGTCGTAGCGCTGCGTCAGCTTGGACGACGGCACCGCCAGGATCTTCTCGTCGCCGCCGGCTTCGTCCTCCATGAACAGCACCCCAACCGGGCGCACGCTCATGACGGCGCCGGGGATGATAGCGCGGGTGTTGATGATCAGCACGTCGCAGGGGTCACCGTCATCCGACAGCGTATGCGGGATGAAGCCGTAATTGCCGGGGTAACGCATCGGCGTGTAGAGGAAGCGGTCGACCACCAGCGTGCCGGCCTCCTTGTCCATCTCGTACTTGATCGGTTCGCCGCCCACGGGGACCTCGATGATGACATTGACGTCGTGGGGGACGTTCTTTCCGATCGAGACCGCATCGATACGCATTCAAGGCTCCGTTGTTGCCGAGGATAAATCGCGCCCGGCAGCGATTTTGGCGCTGTCATACGCGGGCTTGGCCCGCTGATCCATCGCGTTTTTGTGAAATAATGAATCCGGCGATCACCGGCGCAAGCGGCCTGCGGTATCGACGGATGGGAACGCTGCCCGGCTAGGGTTTCAGCAGCTCAATTGGTCCAAGCGAAGGCAACCTTGTCGAGCGCCTTCGGTCCGAAACGCTCCGACGAGCGCGCCACCATGCGACCACCCAGGGCGCGGTAGAACTCGGTAGCGGGATCGTTGTCCGAGAGCGCCCACACCACCATGCTCTTCAGCCCGCTCTGCATCAGGTCGCGGCGGGCGGCGGCAAACAGGCGGCGGCCGAAGCCGAGGCCCTGAAACTCGGGCCGCAGATAAAGCTCGTAGATCTCGCCGTCGAAATGCAGGCTGCGGGCCCGGTTGCGGCCGTAATTGGCATAGCCGGCGATCTTGTCACCGAACACCAGCACGCTGACACGGCTGCCCTTGCGGATCGCGCTGTCCCACCACTGCGGACCGCGGCGGTTGATCAGCTTCTCCAGCTCGGCGCCGGGAATGATGCCCTGATAGGCCGAACGCCAGGCTTCGTCATGGGTCGACGCCACCGCAGTTGCATCTGCGGCTTTGGCCGGCCGGACCTCGATCAGGGTTGTGCTCATGGACGCGATCAAACCAAGTCGCCGCGCCGGCGGCAAGACCTATCGTTAATTATCGGTTAACCTGTGGACTTTCTGCATCAGTATTTCAACCGAGTTGTGCCGAAAAAAGACAGGACGGCAACTCCGAGGGCACCTGCGTGCGTGCCGTCGGTGCAAAACTCCTGTTGCTTGCGGCAACGAAAGAACGGCAATGGGCACCGCAGAAAGTCCGCTCATTGTGATTCGTTCCTACTAGTGTGCCTGTCGCTGTTCTTGTTCGCCCTCGGCAATTCATGCGGCTCCTCAATACCATCGCGCTCCTGCCTCTGCTGGCCTTGCTGACCGCGCCGCCTCTGTGCGCAGAGGTCAGGTTCGGTCCATCGGGAGAGGAGGGCGAACCGTTTCGTCGGCAGGAATGGCGCGTGCCAACGCCGGATACCGATCTTGCTGCGCATGCCCTGCTGTTTCGCCCCTCGGGCCCAGGTCCGTTCCGGCTCGCGGTGATCGCACACGCCTCGACGCAGAACACGCTACGTCGGGTGCAAATGCCGCAGCCGGAATACCGCCCGCTCGCCGGCTATCTCGTCGCGCGCGGCTTTGCCGTGCTGGTGCCGGAGCGGCCAGGCCATGGTGCCACCGGCGGCCGCTACCTCGAGGATCAGGGCGGCTGCGGCGAGCCCGACTACACGCGCTCGGGCCGCGCAACGGCCGACGCAATCAAACTGGCGCTGGTCCAGCTGCAACAGCAGGATTTCATCCGCAAGGATGGCGCGATCGTGATCGGCCATTCCGCCGGCGGATGGGGTGCGCTGGCGCTCGCCGGTGCCGATCCGAAGGTGATCTCCGCCATCACCGTGTTTGCACCGGGACGCGGCGGCCATGCCAATGATGAACCGAACCGAATCTGCGCGCCGCACACCCTGCTCGCCGCCGCAGCGGAATTCGGCAAGACCGCGCGCATTCCCGTCACCTGGCTCGTTGCGCCCAATGACAGCTATTTCGCGCCGGCATTCTCGCAGAAACTCGTCGATGCGTTTCGCGGCACGGGCGGCAAGGCTGAGTTTCGCCCGCTGGCGGCCGTCGGCAGCGAAGGCCATTGGATGATCGAAACCGAAGCCGGCGTCAAAGCCGCCAGCGGCGAGCTCGCGCGGGCGCTGAACCCGCCCAAGCCTGTGGCGACCAAGAAGCCATGACGCTGTATTTCCTGGTCAAATTTGTACACGTCCTCGGAGCCATCGTCATTCTCGGCACCGGGACCGGCATCGCCTTCTTCATGCTGATGGCGCATCGCACGCAGGACCCGGAGTTCATCGCCCGCACCGCTTCGGTCGTGGTCATCGCGGATGCGATCTTCACGCTGTCGGCCGTGATCCTCCAGCCGGTCAGCGGCGGCGTGCTGATGATGCTGTCGGCGACCTCGATCACGGAGCGCTGGCTGCTGGCCTCACTCGCGCTCTACGCGATTGCCGGCTTGTTCTGGGTGCCGGTCGTGTTCATGCAGATCGAGATGCGCGACCTCGCGCGCAAGGCTGCTGCGCAGCGCAGTGCGCTCCCACAGCGCTATTTCGTGCTATTCCGCCGCTGGTTCGCGTTCGGCTTCCCCGGCTTCGGCGCGACGATGGCCATCCTGTGGCTGATGATCGCGAAACCGTTTTGAGAGAAGCGATGAGTGAGCGAACCGTTTTGGTGCTCGGCGCCTCCGGCCTGATCGGCCGCTTCGTCACCGACGATCTGCGCACGCGGGGCTTTCGCGTCGTCGGCGTGGCGCGGAGCCTGTCGCCGGCGCAGAGGATGAGCGCGCTGGACATCGAGCTGCCGATCCTCATCCTCGACACGGCCGCGCTGACGCGTCTCCTCAGCGAGCACGCGGTAGACGTCGTCGTGAACTGTCTCGGCGTGCTCCAGGATGGCCCCGGCAGCAACACGAGCGCGGTGCATCGCGATTTCGTCGCGCGACTGCTTCGGGCGATCGGCGGCAGCGGCCGCGCAATCCGGCTGGTGCACATCTCGATCCCCGGCTCCGCGGAGGCGGACCGCACCGCCTTCGCTACGACCAAACGCGAGGCCGAGCGCCTGATCGGGGCTAGCGGCATTCCTCATGCCATCCTGCGGCCCGGCTTCGTGGTCGCACCGTCAGCCTATGGCGGTAGCGCCATGCTCCGCGCGCTTGCAGCCTTTCCGATCGATTTGCCGGCCAAGGACATGGCAACGCCATTTCAGCCCGTGGCGATCGAGGATATTACGGCGACCATCGCCTGGCTCGCCGCGCGCGACATCGACGATGCCTCGTTGAGGGCGGTGAGCTGGGACCTGATGCAGGCCGAACCGATCACCATGGCCGGCGTCATCAAGCCGTTTCGCCATGCGTTCGGCACGGACGGCTGGCCGCGCATCGCGATGCCCCGCTTCCTGCTCGATCTCGGCGTGAAACTCGGCGATGTCGCCTGCTATCTCGGCTGGACGCCGCCGATGCGCTCGACCGCCATTGCCGAGCTGCGTCGCGGCGTGACTGGCGATCCGTCAGCGTGGAGCGCCGCGACGGGTATCGCGCCGAAGCATCTGGCTGAGGCGATCGGACGCCATCCTGCCAGCATCCAGGACAAATGGTTCGCGCGCCTGTTCCTGGTCAAGGCGCTGATTTTCGCAAGCCTGGTCGCGTTCTGGGTCGTCTCCGGTTTCATCGCCTTGTTCGTGTCCTACGGTGCCGCCGCCGGCATTTTGACCGCGCACAACTTTCCGCCCGCGCTGGTTGATCCCATCACCATCGGCACCAGCCTGATGGACATGAGCATCGGTGTCTTGATCGCCTTCCGCCGAACGGCTGCGATCGGCTTGGTCGCGGGTATTTTCGCTTCGCTCGGCTATATGCTGGGCGCGGCGATCCTGACGCCCGACCTCTGGATCGAGCCGCTTGGCGCGCTGGTGAAGACCGGGCCGGCGATCGTCTTGATGGTCGTCGCGCTCCTGATGCTGGATAACCGATAGCGTTTTCGAGCGAAGTGGATTCCGGTTCGCGTGAAGAAAACGCGTCAAAAAGAGAGTCTGATGCCCAAATGGCCTGAGGACGACGTCATTCTGTTCGACGGCGTCTGCATCTTCTGCTCACGCTGGGTCCGCTTCGTCGCCAAGCGCGACACGGCGAGGCAGTTTCGGTTCACGCCGATCCAGTCGGATTATGGCGCCCGGCTCGCGCGCACGTTCGGCATCGACCCCGATGATCCCGACACCAACGCGGTTGTCCACGGCGGCGAGGTGTTCATGAAGTCGGATGCTGTGCTGACGGTGCTGTCGCAACTCCCAGGCTGGCGCTGGGTGCGCGCATTATTCGTGTTGCCGAAGCCGCTGCGGGATGCGGTCTACAGCCTCGTCGCGCGCAACCGCTATCGCATCTTCGGAAAGTATGACCCCTGCTTCGTGCCAGATGCGGATTTGCGAGCGCGAGTGATCGAGTAGCCCGCAATGACGGAGCTTGCAGCTAAGGCTTGCCCAGAGCCGCCAGCACTTCCTTCGCCGCCCGCTCGCCGCTGTCCCGTGCACCATGCGCGGTCGTGAAGAAGGTCGGCGACGTCGCCTCGCCCGCGAAGAACAGACGTGCATCCACCGGCGCAGCCAGCACGGCACGGTCGCCGGCATGGCCGGGCAGCGCATGCGAATACGACCCCCGCGCAAAGGGATCGCGGGCCCAACGCGATTCATACAGCGGCTTCAGCTTGCGGCGGATATCGTTGCCGAGAAAACCCGCGATCTCGCTGATGGCTTGGGCGGCGATGGCACCGTCGCCGGCATCTTCCAGCGCGCGGGAAAAGCTGCCGCCGAAAAAGCCCTCGATGCAGGGCTGGCCGAACGGGCGGATGTGATAGGTGCCCATCTCCGTGCGCATGGTGGCGCCGCGTAGATTGCCTTCTGTCGGAAAGGTCTCGGCGTCATCGAGGGCCAGCGTCACCTTATCGTCGACGCCGAGCGGCAGGCCCGCCGCTGCGTTCACCTTTGCGGGGAGCGGCGGCGAGAAGCGGATGGCTTCTTCCGCGATGAGATTGGTCGGCACGGTGACGATCGCCTTGTCCGCGGTCAGCGCGCCCCGCGACGTCTCGATGTGGACGCGTTTGTCCGAATGATCGATCAGCGCGACATTGCAATTCAGCGCCACCGGGCAGGGCGCACCATAGGCCGCAATCAGCGCGCCATAGCCGCGGCGGACGCGCCAATTGAAGTTGGTGTCCTCATAGGCGTCCCAGTCCAGCGTCGACATATCCTTCAGCTCGCACCCGTTGATATAGGTCGAGATCGCGTCGATCATCGGATTCCAGCGATTACCGGGCTCCAAATGCGAGCTCGCGGCCTCGTCCTTACCTGTTTGCGCCGCTTCCCACAGACGCTCATAGAACGCGTCCATTGCGCGCATGAAATCGTCGCGCTCGCTTTCCGGAAAGGCATTGCCGTAGGCCCGCTCGCGCCAGGGCGGCAGGTCCTTGTTGAGCTCGAAACCGAGCTGTCGCGCGATCGGCACGAAAGAGTTCTTGTCGGCCGAATGCAGCCAGCCGCAGCCGACGTCGAACGTCACCTCGGGTGAGGCCTGCACCGTCCAGGCCCGGCCGCCGAGCCGGTCACGTGCCTCCAGCACGATGACGGAGAGGCCACGGCCCGCCAGCGCGTGCGCCGCGCCGAGGCCGGCGGCACCAGCGCCGATGATCGCGACGTCGACGGAGGAGGGGAGGGACATGAAAAAGCGAATAGTGAGTGGCGAATGGCGAATAGAGTATCGGAACTAGGGCCTGTGGCCAAACGGCCCTATTCGCTACTCGCCAATCCCCATTCGCCCGCTTACGCCACCGCTTCCTTGGCCTTTTCCGCGCGCTTGCGCTCGTTCGGGTCGAGGTGCTTCTTGCGCAGGCGGATCGACTTCGGGGTGACCTCGACCAGCTCGTCGTCCTCGATATAGGCGAGCGCCTTTTCCAGCGTCATGCGGATCGGCGGGGTCAGGCGCACCGCCTCGTCCTTCGAGGTGGTGCGGATGTTGGTGAGCTGCTTGCCCTTGAGCACGTTGATCTCGAGATCGTTGTCGCGGGTGTGCTCGCCGACGATCATGCCGCGATAGACCTTCCAGCCCGGCTCGATCATCATCGGGCCGCGATCCTCCAGCTTGAACATGGCGTAAGCCACCGCTTCGCCCTGGTCGTTGGAGATCAGGACGCCGTTGCGGCGGCCCTGGATCTCGCCCTTGTAAGGGGCATAGCCGTGGAACAGGCGGTTCATGATCGCGGTGCCGCGGGTGTCGGTGAGCAATTCGCCCTGGTAGCCGATCAGGCCGCGGGTCGGCGCGTAGAACACCAGGCGCTGACGATTGCCGCCGGAGGGCTTCATCTCGATCAGCTCGGATTTGCGCTCGCTCATCTTCTGCACGACGACGCCGGAATGCTCCTCGTCGACGTCGATCACGACCTCCTCGATCGGCTCCATGGTGGCGCCGGTCGCTTCGTCCTTCTGGTAGACGACGCGCGGACGCGACACCGAGAGCTCGAAGCCTTCGCGGCGCATGGTCTCGATCAGGATCGCGAGCTGGAGTTCGCCGCGGCCCGACACTTCCATCGCGTCCTTGTCGGCGGATTCGACGACGCGCAGCGCGACGTTGCCCTCGGCTTCGCGCAGGAGACGGTCGCGGATCATGCGGCTCGTCACCTTGTCGCCTTCGGTGCCGGCGAGCGGGGAGTTGTTGACGATGAACGACATCGACACGGTCGGCGGATCGATCGGCTGCGCCGGCAGCGGCACCTCGACGGTCGGGTCGCAGAAGGTGTCGGCGACGGTGCCCTTGGTGAGGCCCGCGATCGCGACGATGTCGCCGGCTTCGGCTTCATCGAGCGGGGTGCGCTCGAGGCCGCGGAATGCCAGGATCTTGGTGATGCGCCCGGACTCGACCAGCTTGCCGTCGGCGTTCAGCACCTTGACCTGCTGGTTCGGCTTCAGCGTGCCGGAAGAGATGCGGCCGGTGATGATGCGGCCGAGATAGGGGTTGGCTTCGAGGATGGTACCGATCATGCGGAACGGACCTTCCTCGACCTTCGGCGGGGCGACGTGGCGCAGGATCAGGTCGAACAGCGGCTCCATGCCCTTGTCCTGCGGACCTTCGGGGCTATCCGCCATCCAGCCCTGCTTGGCCGACCCGTAGAGGATCGGGAAATCGAGCTGCTCCTCGCTGGCATCGAGCGCCGCGAACAGGTCGAACACCTCGTTGATGACTTCGGTCGGGCGCGCGTCGGGGCGGTCGACCTTGTTGATGACGACGATCGGCTTGAGGCCGACCTTGAGCGCCTTGGAGACCACGAATTTGGTCTGCGGCAGCGGGCCTTCGGCGGCGTCGACCAGCACCAGGGCGCCGTCCACCATGTTCAGGATGCGCTCGACCTCGCCGCCGAAATCGGCGTGGCCGGGGGTGTCGACAATGTTGACGCGGGTGTCCTTCCACTGCACCGACGCCGCCTTGGCCAGGATGGTGATGCCCCGTTCGCGCTCCAGATCGTTGGAATCCATGGCGCGATCGGTCACCTTCTGGTTCTCGCGGAACGTGCCGGACTGCTGCAGGAGTTTGTCGACCAGGGTCGTCTTGCCGTGGTCGACGTGGGCGATGATGGCGACGTTACGAAGATTCATGAGTGAGCTTCTTTGCGGTCGAACAATGGGTTAAGCGCGATCTCGCCGGTCGGACCGGGACCTCTTCTCGAAACAACGCTGGAAGACTGGAAACGGGGCGCTTTCCGCCCAAAAAGGAAGCCCGGCCATATCAGACCGGGCGCCCTGCGCGTTGCGGCGCAATATATGCAAAAACGGCCAAAAAACAATGTGTTCTTTGACCGTTGGTTGACTGAATTTTGTCCGGGAATCCCCGGGGCTTAGGGCTGGGTCGGGGGGTGAGCGGGGACCCTGCGCCCCTTGATGGCCGCCCAGATCATGGCGACCCCGCCGATGCCCACGACCAGTCCCAGAAGGACGAACGGCGCGATGTCGCCAGCTATCTTGCCGTCCTCGAACATCGACACTCCGCCGAACAGCAGCGCGCAGACACCCGGCAGCAGCATGAAGATCCCGGCGATCGCCATCAGGGCGGTGAGGCAGCCGCTGCGAGCTGGGTCGGGCGTTGGTGCGGGTGGTAGAACCGGCGGTGGCGTGTCGCTCATCGTGGTGCCTCCTCGGTTTGCCTCGCCTCGTGATAGGTCTGCCCCTCGAGCCCGGCGCGAATCCGGGAGATGGCGCCATTCCGATAGAACAGATTGTAGGTGTCGAACGGGATGATCGCCCCCTGCTCGGTCACGAAATGGATGCAGCTGCGCTTGACGTTGCCGACGCAGAAATTGAAGCGGTCGAGAAACTGCACGATGGTGACGCGGAAGACGTTTTCGTAGGTGAGGCCGTCCGGCACCTGAAAGCTCGGCAGGCAGCACAACAATTCGCAGACGCGCTCGGACGTGTTGAGGGGCCCTGAGGAGAGCGAGAACAGGTCGATGAACTTTTCCCGCAGCATCGGATACTTTTCCGGGCTGATCGTGTTTGGCATCACCGCAACCAGCTGCTCTTGCGGAATCAACGAGGTCAGCGGCAGCACCTTCTCGCCGTTGCGCAGGCCATAGCCGATCGAGATGCTCTCGGGGTTGCAGGGCAGCGGGATCATGTCCTTGTCCCCGAACACGCCAGTCTCAACGACGCGCTTGCGGATCTCCGACAGCATGATGCGGTCGGTATTCTTGTCGAAGCTCTCGTTGCGGCCGGCATCCTGGACCGGCTGCAATGTCACCCCGCGCACGCACGTCCAGGTCAGCGCGTGGCGCACGATGTCGCCGATCTCGGAGTCGTTGACGCCGCGCTTGATGGTCGCGACCAGCGTGGTCGAGATGCCGTAATGCTCGAGATTCTCCAGCGCTTGCTGGCGGATTTTTCGCAAGTCCGCGCCGCGCAGATTGATCAGCGCGTCGCGCTGCAGCGAATCGAATTGGAGATAGACTTCCAGCCCGCGCTTGTTCTCGGCGAGCCGCGCCACGAAATCCTTTTCGCGGGCGATGCGCAGGCCGTTGGTGTTGATCATGACGTGGCGGATCGGCCGGGCGCGCACGGCGTCCAGGATCGCGAAGAAGTCGGGATGCAGCGTCGGCTCGCCACCGGAAATCTGCACGAGATCGGGCTCGCCCTCGCTCGCGACCAGCGCGTCGAGCATCTTCTCCACCGTCGCGAGCGGCGTGAATTTGGTTCGTGCCGGCGAGGACTCCGCAAAGCAGACCGGGCAGGTGAGGTTGCAATGCTCGGTGATCTCGATCAGCGCCAAGCAGGAATGCTGCTCGTGGTCGGGACAGAGGCCGCAATCATAGGGGCAGCCGAATTGGGTTCGTTCCTGGAATTGCAGCGGCCGGTCGCCCGGCTTGATGAAATCCTTGCACAGCCGCCAATAGGCGGCATCGGTCGACACCAACGTCGATTGCACGCCGTGCTCCCTGCAACGCTTTTCGTACCAGACCTCGTTGCCGAGAATCTGGATCTTGGTCGGAACCAGCTTCAGGCAGGTCTCGCAAACAGATTGGGTCTGGCCCCAGAAGATGTAGGGGCGCGACTTACGCAGCGGCGCGTTCATGCAAGTGACTCGTTTTGTAAGCGTCTCGCTTGGGGTGCCGTCGCGAGCATGAATGCGGCGTAGAGCAGGACGGACAGCGACAGTAGGTGAAACAGGGTCAGGGGCCCGACCAGCGTGCCATAGGGCTTGAGGAATTCCCATAGGAAGCGCTGCATTCCGTAATAGGCGAGCACCAGGTAGAAACCATTGATGATCGTGAACGCGTTCCGGTTCAAGACCGCCACCACATAGGCGAGCGCGAACAGGGCCATGGCCGCGCTCTCGTAGAGCTGCACGGGATGGCGGCGAACGCCGTCGCCGAAATCATGGCCGAAGGGCAGCGCCGTCGGCGTGCCATAGGTGAAATCGTCGAGGCCCGCGAGGTAACAGCCGATCCGGCCGATCGCGATGCCGAGCGCCAGCGGCAGCGCGAAGCGCGCGCCGGTTCGCACCGTGACGCCTGCGGACCATTTGTAGAGCTCGATTCCCACGATGCCGCCGGCCAGCCCGCCCTCGACCGAGCGCGCAATGCCGCTTTGCCCGGACAGCCACAGATTGGCGGAGCCGAACAGATAGGCGCCAAGGCCTGCGCCAAACACCAGCGTGGCGATATAGGGCAGCGCGAAGGATTGCGAGGGAAACTGCAAGCCCCGTCGCGACAGCCAATAGACGGCGGCAGCCGCCGCCAGCCAGGCCAGAATGTCGAAGAGAGTGTGAAGGAAAGCCCCGCTCATGCGGGGCCAGTATAGCACGGCTACGTTCAAACAGCGCGATGCGCATGATTGCGCCCTCTCCCCTTGTGGGAGAGGGCATCACCGCTCGCAGACACAGGCTCACTGGGGTGAGGGGTGTCTCTCCGCATACTCATTTGCAAGTGTGAGCGCGGAGAGAACCCCTCATCCGGCGCTTCGCGCCACCTTCTCCCACAGGGGGAGAAGGAAGAAAGCAAGAACCGCTTACCCGGCCTCCCGCTCCTCGGTCGGATAGACCCCGCGCAGCACCTCCTCGAAATGCATCTTCACCGCATCGTTGCACAGGCAGGCGCGCAGCCTCAGGCCGTCGCGGTTGCGGACGAGGATCGAGCCGCGCCGCGTGTCGAGCACGCCTTCGGCCTTGAACGACTGAAGCACGCGGCTGGCATAGGAGCGGCCAACGCCGAGCAAAGTCGCGAGCTGTTCGTGGGTCAGCGGCACACTGGTCTCGTCGCCGGTCCGCTCCATCGCCGCCAGGATCCATTTGGCGGTGCGCTGCTCGATCGAATGGATCGCGTTGCAGGCGGTCGACTGGAAGATCTGGGCCAGCATGCAATCGGCATAGCGGGCAAAGACGTTGCGCAGCGACGCCGAGCGCAGCTTGGCCGCTTCCAGCTTGGCAACGTGAATGCGCGCAAACGGTCCGCCGAATTTGACGCAGATCCGGGTATAGGCCGGCAGAAACCCCTCGCTGACGATGCCGCCCACCGCGCCTTCGCGGCCGACCAGAATGGTTTCGACGTCGCGGCCATCCTCGTTGGGGACGAGGAAAGTCGCGAGCGACGGGCCGCAGGGGAAGTGGACCACCTGCACGTCATCGCCGGGATTGTAGAGCAAGTGCCCGGCTGCAGAGTCCTCGACGGTCACGTGCGGCGCCACGAGGCCGTAGTCGACCTGACTCAAACGCCGCAGCAGATTGTTGGCCGGCCGGCTCTCGACCTCGGTGATCTTGCCGATACGCGCATCCATTCTGAACTCCCACCCTTCCTCCCACCTTAGCGAGTTCCATCCGTTTCCTGTGTGCACAAGTGGACAGACCAGAGAACGATGATGTGGTGAGTTTCGTTCCGGGAACCCCCCGATGCGCTGCGCGCAGGCATCGTGTCGCGGCAGTCCTGATCCGAAAACCTCGAACCAAGATGCGATCATGGCACCCGCAAACTGCAATGGAACAGGCTGGCCGGCCGATGTTCTGATCGTCGAGGACGATCCGATCATCGCGATCGATTTCGAGGATCGCCTGCTCGGATTTGGTGTGGCCGCCGTGCGGACCGCGGGTTCGGTGACGCAGGCGTTGAACGCCATCGCCAAACGGACACCCGATTTCGCGCTGCTCGATGTCGAGCTGATCCGCGAGACGAGCTTTGCGATCGCCGAGCGGCTGATCGCGCTAAAGGTTCCGTTCGTGTTCGTCACCGGCTACGGCGCAGAGGCGCGCATTCCGTCCGAACTGGCGGGCCGGCCGCGGCTGCAGAAGCCGTGCTCGAGCGAGGCGCTGGAGGCGGCGCTGCAGGCACGGGACACCTGATCGCCTATTTGCCGGAGCGAATGCAGAGCTCGGCGAGGTCGGTCTCGACGCCCTTGAAGAAGGTGTGCGGAAACGGCGCCGGCGATGAGGCCTTCCTGATCGCCGCACTCTGCGCAATCGCCTCTTGATCGGACAATTGCAGGAAACGTTTCAGCGCCTTCGAGCGACTTTTCCTGGCGAACGTCTCCAACCGCTCTTCCGTTGCATCGGTCGGATTGAGACGGAGCAGAGCTTCGTTGCCTGTCTGCAATGGATAGACCCCTCCAAGTTTCACGCGGGCGATCACGTTGTAGCGGTCGAAATGCTCGAAGATCAAATCCAGGATCTTCGCCTGACGTATCGGCTCTTCCATCGCGAGATAGCGCTTCACATCCGGATTGCTCTTCAGGCTTTCCAATTCGGCTGCGCCGGCAAATGGATTGTCGGAGATCTGCCGGTCGATGAACGCCGATGCGCCTTCCAACATGCGCGTGCCCCATCTGATGACGATATCGCGGCCGCGCGGTTCGAGCTGGTCGGCAGCCAACCCCTTATCCGTCAGACATGCCGGGTCGGCGCTTGCGCGCAGTGACTTGCCGAGCTCGGCGGTCAGCGCCTTGCCGTAAGGCGAAGCGAGGGCCTCGCGCACCAGCGTCGCTCTGTCCTGAGCCTTCTCTTGGGTCTGCGCGCATGTGGGGGATGCTGCGCTCAGCAGCAGCGCGATAACGATCGTTGGGCGGCTGAACGGCACGGTATCAACTCGAACATGGCTCGGACGGCATCACGCCCTCGAAAATGCGCTGGCGCTCGCAATTGTCGTCCGGGCCGGCCGGAGGGTTCATCCGGCTTCGAATTGGCCGTCACGCAAGCTTCGGATCGAGCGTGGTCGACCACAGCGCGACGTCGGCGCGATCGCGCAGGGTCACCGTCATCCGGCCGGACGCGCCGTCGATCTTGACGTGACCAAAGAACTGCATGCCCGCGGACGGCGGCAGATTCTGGCTGTCCTTGCCCGGCGCCTTGATGAAGCGCACCTCGGGGCCAAAGGTATTGTCGAGCGCGTTCGGGCCGAACGTGCCCGCGTGCAGCGGGCCCGAGACGAACTCCCAGAACGGCTCGAACTCCTGAAATTGCGCCTTGTTCGGATCGTAATAATGCGCGGCGGCGTAGTGCACGTCCGCGGTCAGCCACACCGTGTTGCTGATCGGCGCCATCTTGATGAAGCGTAGGATGTCGGCGATCTCGAACTCGCGGCCACGCACCGGGCCGTCGCCCTGCGCAACGGCTTCCGAGCCGCCCTTCGGCGTGTCGGAGACGATCAGGCTGATCGGCATGTCCGATGCGATCACCTTCCATGTCGCGCGCGAATTCAGCAGGCCGCGCTTGAGCCAGGCGATCTGCTCCGGGCCGAGGAAATAGCTGGCGGGGCCATAGGCGGTTTCGAGATTGGCGCCGTTCGGTGCGCGATAGCTGCGCTCGTCGAGCACGAATACGTCGAGATGCGGGCCGTAGGAGATCTGGCGATAGACGCGGCCGGGTTCAGTGATGCTCTCCCGCATCGGGTACATCTCGTGGAAGGCCCGGCCCGCGCGGGCTGCGAGCAGTGAGATGTCGCGCACCTTGTAGGCGGCCGGCAAGTCTTTCGACAGCGACCAGTTGTTGGTGACCTCGTGGTCGTCCCACTGCACGAAGACCGGCACCTCGGCATTGAAGGCGCGGAGATTGTCGTCGGTGAGATTGTATTTGTACGCGGCGCGAAACTCGTCCAGCGTCTCGGCGACCTTGGCCTTCTCCGGGATGGTCAGATTCTTCCAGATCTTGCCGTCGGCGAGCTTCACCTCGGATTGGATGGGACCGTCGGCATAGATCGTGTCGCCCGAGT
The DNA here is from genome assembly GCF_020193935.1 of Bradyrhizobium sp. NBAIM08. Taxonomy (NCBI): domain Bacteria; kingdom Pseudomonadati; phylum Pseudomonadota; class Alphaproteobacteria; order Hyphomicrobiales; family Nitrobacteraceae; genus Bradyrhizobium; species Bradyrhizobium sp. NBAIM08. The sequence goes on from NZ_JADYVR010000008.1 coordinate 302,743, forward strand.
GCAGGAAGAAATCCGGCCGGTGCTTGCGCATGGTCGAGAAGGTGACCATGCCGCCGTCGTCGGAATTGATGCCCCAGCCCTGCCCTGCGACGTCGCCGCCCCAGACGAAGCTGACGTCGCGGCGGTCGGCCGGCGCGGTGCGGAAGCGGCCGGTCACCGCCTCGCCCTCGATCGCGCTGTGGGAGAGATCGCGGAAGCGGACGCGGTAGAAGATGTCCTGGCCGGCGGGTAGATTTTCGACCAGCATCTTGGCGGTGAAGTCGCTCTCGGGCAGCGCCGCAATCGGCGGCAATGCCCGGGCGTCCCTAAAGGACTCGCTCGTGGCGACCTCGACCAGCATCTGCGATGGACAGTCGGCGCGCGCCCACACCACGCCGCCGTCGACGGTGATGTCGCCCGCTTGCACGCCGTGGGTGACTGCCGGCCGGTCGGCCGCGCGCGAAAGATACGGCATCGCCAGCGTGCCGAGCGCACCGGCGCTGCTGGTGAGGAAGCGGCGGCGGGAGAATGTGATGGTCATGAGGCTCCGACCCCGGGGCTTGCGATGGAGTCCGTCATTCCGGGGCGCGCGTAGCGCGAACCCGGAATCCATGTCTCCCCGCGAATGCTGCGCAATGGATTCCGGGTTCGATGCTTCGCATCGCCCCGGAATGACGTTGGGAGCTATATTGAGACAATGTGACGCAGCAATAACGCGCGCGGGCGCTCACGCGTTGCCGGCGGCCCGGAACTGCGCGCTGGCACGTTGCAGGTTCGGCGGCAGGCTGAACAGCACAGCCTTGCGGTCGGCGACGGCGGCGTGGAATTGGTCGAGTGCGATGTTGAAGGCGGTGAGCGCGGCTTCCTCGATGGCTCCGTGATCGAAGCAGCGCAGCGTGTCGCGCAGGATCTCGTCGGCCTCGGTCTGCATCTGGTCCAGCTCTTCGGTCGTCTCGCACTTGCGTGCCGCGGCGATCATGTCGAGCAGGCGTTCGCGCTGGTGATTGTTGTTGTCGCGCTCGTCCTTCTTCAGATAACCGGCGAACCAGGCGCCGACCGAGCCCATGGCCGAGAGCGCCATCAGGCTCCACCAGATGTAATCGCTGTATTTGTCGAGGAAGGTCTTCTCCTCGCCGTCGACGAAAGCGGCCGCACCCGGATGCACCGGGATCACTGCATCCTTGTCGGTGTCGGGCGTCTCGATCTTCGCCGCCAGCGGGAATTCCGTCACCAGTTGCTGGCGCACGGCGAAGAGCTGGCGCGTGAACGCTGCGATGTCGGCCTCGGACACGCCTTTGCGCGCTACGATGTGGTGCGCGAAGCTGATGGTCTTGACCTCGTCCTCGGGCCGGTCGGGCGAGCCGCCGTAGGTGCCGGCGGGGATCTCGCCCGCTTCATAGACTGGATGGTTTTGCGCGATCGCATCGGCGGAATCGATGGCGAGGAAGGTTGGCGTGCCGCCCTCTCTGACCGATGCCGAGATCGCGTCCGCCGTGATCTTGCTGTTGACCGGGCCTGCCGCGAGGTAGACGTCGGCCTTCTGCGCCTTGATCGCCTCGGCAACTTCATTGACGGGAAATTGCACGATCTCGACCTTGGCCGGGTCGACGCCGTATTGGTGCAGGATCACCTTGAGCAGATTGACGTTGGCCTGGGTGCGGCCGACGACCCCGACGCGATGGCCGGCGAGCTGCGCGATCTTGGTGATCTTCGCGCCCTTCTTCTTTCCTTTGGCGGGCACGGACCACAGCACCACGACGTTCTTGCGCAGGGTCGCGACAGCCTGCGCGTTCTTCGGCACGTCGAGATCGCCGCGCACGATGGCGAGATCGACCTTGCCTTCGGCGAGCGCATTCGCGCTGGCGGTTGCGCCGTCGGTCTGGATCGGGCGCAGCCGCACGTAGCTCTTGTGCTGCGCAAAGCCTTGCGTCAGGGCCTGCACGACTTTGACGTCGTCGCTGTTGGCGGGGCCGACCGCGATTCTGAGCGTCACGGGACGCATCGCGAAGTAATAGCCGCCGGCGACCACGCCGACGATCGCAAGCAGGAACGCCAGAGACACGAGCGCCGTCTTCCGCGCCGCGGATCGCGGCGAAGGCGGAGGGGGCGCTTCGGCCAGGTCCAATCCCCCGGTCATCGATCTCCCAAACAGGCGCTTCAGGCTCAGTTTCATCTTGGCCGGCGATTTACGCCCGCAATTGTAGCAAATTTCTTGTCCGGCGGGGTTACATCTCCGTCATGGTTAGCGGATGCAGGAAATCCCGTATGAACCGGGGCGCCGGGGCGGTGTTAGAGTAAAGTTCCCCCTAGAGGACGGAGACGACCATGGCAGAACGGCTCTCGGCGGAGGCGCGCAGGCAGGCGCTGGGCGGACTATCCGGCTGGACTGACGTCCAAGGCCGCGACGCCATCGGGAAAACCTTTGTCTTCAAGGATTTCAACGAGGCGTTCGGCTTCATGACCCGCGCCGCGCTGGTCGCCGAGAAGATGGATCACCACCCCGAATGGTGCAACGTCTACAAGACGGTGGAGGTGGTGCTGTCGACCCATGACGCCGGCGGCGTCACCGCGCGCGACATGGCGCTCGCCAAGGCGATGAACGCCATCGCAGGCTGACACCAAGCAGACGTCTTGAAGCAGACGTCTTGCAGGGACCGGCTGCATCCCCATCTTGTGATCAGCCGGGATCGGGCGGTCCTCCGCCTCCCGCAGAACGGGGAGCATTTGAGCATGGCTGCCGAGCACAGCGTTGGCTTCGAGCCGGCCGATCGGCTTGCGGAAGATCGCGAGAGCGTGCGCCGCCGCTTCTGGCGCAAGCTGAAGCGGGTCGCTGCGCATCTGCCGTTCGCGGAGGATCTACTTGCCGCCTATTACTGCGCGTTCGACCGGCAGACGCCGCGTCACGTCCAGGCTTCGCTGCTCGGTGCAATCGCCTATTTCGTCCTGCCGTTCGATTTCGTCGCGGACGTGATGCCCATGCTCGGCTTCGCCGATGACGCCGCCGTGCTCGCCACCGCCATCCGCATGGTTGCCGGCCACATCACGAACGAGCATCGCGAGGCCGCCCGCGCCGTGCTGAGGCGCGGCGTAGATGAGGCGGACGTCGAGGAAGCGTAACAGTTTCGCCACGCCTTCCGCTGTCATTCCCCGCGAAGGCGGGGAATCCAGTACGCCGCGGCCTCTCGGTTCAATCGCTGACGTCACGGAGTACTGGATCGCCCGCCCCTGTGCGCAATTGCGCACTAGGCGGGCGATGACAGTGAGTGTGTGGTGTGCAGGTCGCGACAAACGCGTTTCCGTCTCGCATCCTCACGGATGCAAGATCACCTTGCCCATGGCCTGACGTCCCGCCAACACCTTCAACGCATCGGCCGTCTGCGCCAGCGGGAAGGTGCGGTCGACATGCGATGAGATCTTGCCTTCCGCGGTCCACTTCACCAGCTTCTCGAGATTGGCGCGGTTCTTGGCCGGGTTGAGCCGGGTCCAGGCGCCCCAGAACACGCCGCGGATGTCGCAACCCTTCAGCAGCGCGAGGTTCAGCGGCATCTTCGGAATGTCGCCGGCGGCAAAGCCGATGACGAGGAAGCGGCCTTCCCATGCGATCGAGCGCAGCGCCTGTTCGGCGTAAGCACCACCAACGGGATCGAAGATGATGTCGACGCCCTTGCCGCCGGTGAGCTTGCGCAGGCCTTCCTTCAGATCTTCCTTGGCGTAGTTCAGCGTCAGCTCGGCGCCGTGCGCCTTGGCGAATTCGAGCTTCTCGTCCGACGAGGCGCAGGCGATCACCTTCAAGCCCATCAGCTTGCCGAGCTCGCAGGCCGCAAGGCCGGTGCCGCCGGCCGCGCCCAGCACAGCGAGCGTCTCGCCCGGCTTGGGGCTGGCGCGATCTTCTAGCGCATGCAGCGCGGTGCCGTAGATGATGATGATGCCGGCCGCGCGGTCGTAGTCGAGATTGTCGGGGATCTTCACGATCGATGCCGCCGGCAGCGCGATCTTCTCGCGTGCGCCGTTGTGGCCGCAGGAGGCGACCACGCGATCGCCGACCTTGAGATCAGTGACACCAGCGCCGATGCTCTCGATCAGGCCCGCAACTTCCGCGGCCGGCGAGAACGGGAACGGCGGCTTGATCTGGTACTTGCCCTGGATCATCAGGATGTCGAAGAAATTCAGCGCCGCCGCCTTGATCGCGATCACGGCTTCGCCGGGCCCCGCCACCGGATCGGGCACCTCAGTCAGGACGAGGTCGTCGGGCTGGCAATATTGCGAGCAGAGGATGGCTTTCATGGCGGCACCTTGAGGGCGTTTCGGGTGGAATTATAGTTTGGCCGTTTCTGCCGGATTTAGGCACTGGCGACAATCCGGATTCTTTGTCTGGGGTCAGCGACGGCCTATCCTCCGTCGTTGCGAGCGCAGCGAAGCAATCCAGAGTCCGTCCTGCGGAATAGTCTGAATTGCTTCGCGAAGCCCGTCATCGGGCCGCGCTTCGCGCGGACCCGGTGGCTCGCAATGACGAAATCCGCGGAGAAAGGATTCAAACGATGTTTGAAACAAGCCTGCTGAAGAACAAGCGCATCCTCATTACCGGGGGTGGTTCGGGTCTCGGCGCTGCGATGGGGCGTCGCTTCCTCGCGCTCGGCGCCGAGCTCGTGATCTGCGGCCGCAAGCTCGAGCGGCTCGAGGCGACGGCGCGCGAGATGCGCGACGAGACCGGCGGCACGGTCATCACCATCGCCTGCGATATCCGCGACGGTGCGGCGGTCGACGGCATGATGGATGCGATCTGGCGCGAGGCGCCGCTCGACATCCTCGTCAACAATGCCGCTGCCACCTTCATCGCACAGAGCGAGCATCTCTCCTTCCGCGCCGCGGACGCGATCTTGGCACCGACACTGCATGGCGCGATGTATTGCACGCTCGCCGCCGGCAGGCGCTGGATCGAGGCTAACCATCGCGGCGTCGTGCTGTCGATCCTCTCGACCTCCACCATTACCGGCCGCGCCTTCACCGTTCCCTCGGCGATGGCGAAATCCGCACTGCTGGCGATGACCAGGAGTCTTGCGGTGGAATGGGGCCCGAAGGGCATCCGGACCGTGGCGATCGCGCCGGGCCCGTTTCCGACCGCAGGGGCCACCGGGCAGCTCCGTCCCGAAGGCCGCGACGAAGGCTGGACCTCGCGCAATCCGCTCGGCCGCACCGGCGAGCACGGCGAGCTCGCCGATCTCGCCAGCTTCCTGGTCTCGGATCATGCCGCCTACATCAATGGCGAGATGGTGGTGATCGACGGTGGCGCGCATCTGCGCAGTTCCGGCGCCGAGGATTTGCTCGGCTGGACCGAGGCGCAATGGGCCGCGCAACGCGCCGCCCGATCCAGGGCCTAGCCGCCGAAGATACCGCTAACTGCCTTCCCAAATTGAACTTTCCCGGCTATCCCTGCCCGGGGACAAAGCGCGCTCGGGCCATCTTCCAGTCACAATATTGAGGGAACCAACGCGGCATGTGGCGGGTGCTGATTTTAGCTTTGATGACTGGCGTGGCGGCCGGGGGAATCGCCGTGTCTGCGCGGGCGCAGACGGCGCAACCGACGCCCAAGTCCAGTCCAGCTCCAAAAGAGGCGGCACCGAAGCCGGCGGCGCCGCCGGCCAACACCAACGCAAAGGCGGCCCCGAAGCCCGAGAGCAAGCCGGCGGCCCCGGCTGCGGCCGTTGCGGGGGGCGCGGAGCCGACCCTGATCGGGCAGTTCGGCACCTGGGGTGCCTATTCGGCGACGCCGAACGGCAAGAAGGTCTGCTTCGCGCTGGCCAAGCCGTCATCGTCGAAGACCAATCCGCCGAACCGGCCGCGCGATCCCGCCTATGCCTTCGTCTCGACCCGGCCGGCCGAGAAGGTCAACAACGAAGTCTCGGTCATGATCGGCTATGCGCTGAAGCCGGGCTCGGAATCGACCGCCGAGGTCGGCGGCGCCTCCTTCGCCATGTACACGCAGGGGGACGGGCTCTGGATCAAGAACGCGGCCGAGGAGGAGCGGATGGTCGAAGCCATGCGCAAATCCGCCGATCTCGTCGTCAAAGGCGTCTCGGCCAAGGGGACCGAGACGACCGACACCTTCTCGCTGAAGGGCCTCGCCCAGGCGCTCGACAAGATCGCGCAGGATTGCCGGCGTTAAGACTGCGGGCGATAAGGTCGCAATCGGCGGTTCCGGTTGTTATATAGGGCCGTTCCAGATTTCTTCGTCATTCCGGGGCGCGCACAGCACGAACCCGGAATCTCCGAGGTTCCGGGTCTGGTCCTCAGGGTCGCTTCGCGATCCCTTCGGACCATCCCGGAACGACCAAGCCATTAGGTCCATTCAATGCAACCGACGACCGAGCCGCACAACGGCCTCCTGGTGGAGAAGACCCCGCTCGAAACCTATGTGCCGCCGGCCAAGCCGTCGCTGATCGGCCTGTCGCGCACCGAGCTGGCCGATCGGCTCGGCGAGATCGGCGTCGCACCGGCGCAGCGCAAGATGCGGGTGCAGCAGCTGTGGCACTGGCTCTATTTCCGCGGCGCCCAGAGTTTTGACGAGATGAGCTCGATCTCGAAGGGCATCCGCGCCGAGCTCGCCCAGCATTTCACCGTGGACCGGCCGGAAGTCGTGGCCGAGCAGATCTCCAACGACGGCACTCGCAAATGGCTGTTGCGCCTGCCGAGCGGCGATAATGTTCAGAAGGCGCATGAAGTCGAATGCGTCTACATCCCCGAGACCGACCGCGGCACGCTCTGCGTTTCCTCGCAGGTCGGCTGCACGCTCAATTGCGCCTTCTGCCACACCGGCACCCAGCGCCTGGTGCGCAATCTCACCGCCGGCGAGATCGTCGGGCAGGTGATGGTCGCGCGCGATCGTTTGAATGACTGGGCCGATCGCGAGGACGGCACGCGCCGCGTCACCAACATCGTGATGATGGGCATGGGCGAGCCGCTCTACAATTTCGACGCGGTGCGCGATGCGCTTCTGATCGTCGGCGACAACGAAGGCATCGGCATCTCCCGCCGCCGTATCACGTTGTCGACCTCGGGCGTGGTGCCGAACATCGTGCGCGCCGGCGAGGAGATCGGCGTCATGCTCGCGATTTCGCTGCACGCGGTGCGCGACGAGCTGCGCAACGAGCTGGTGCCGCTCAACCGCAAATATCCGATCAAGGAGCTGCTGCAGGCCTGCCGCGACTATCCCGGTGCCTCCAACGCGCGCCGCATCACCTTCGAATATGTGATGCTCAAGGGCGTCAACGATTCGCTCGACGACGCCAAGCTGCTGGTAAAGATGCTCAAGGGCATTCCGGCCAAGATCAACCTGATCCCGTTCAATCCCTGGCCCGGCACCGCTTATGAATGCTCGGACTGGGACCAGATCGAAAAGTTCTCCGAATACATCTTCAACGCCGGCTATTCCTCGCCGGTGCGCACCCCGCGCGGCCGCGACATCCTCGCCGCCTGCGGCCAGCTCAAGTCGGAGACGGAAAAGCTCTCAGCGCGCGAGCGCCAGGCGCTGCGCGCCATGGCGATGACGGATTAGTGTGTCATGCCCGTGCTCTCGCCTCCTCGTCATTGCGAGCGCAGCGAAGCAATCCAGAATATCTCCGCGGCCTCAGTCTGGATTGCTTCGTCGCATCAGCGCAAAATTGCTGCGCAATTTTGTCGCGAGCTCCTTGCAATGACGGCGAGGTGATTTTGACGTCATGTCCCTGATCGGCCGCCTCGTCGTCATCTTCATCGGCTTCCTCGCCGCCTGCTTTGTCGGCGGCATGATCGTCGTCGTCGCGCTGCTGTTTCCGGAATTCGCCGATCTCGGCGCCGGTCCGGTCGACCAGGGCACGATCGACATCCTGCTCGGCTTCGGCTTCATCTTCGTGTCCGGCTTTGCGGTGGTGCCGGCGGCGGTGATCGTCGCGATCACCGAAGCGCTCTATATCCGCAGTGCGATCGCCTATGCCGTCGGCGGCGGCCTTGTCGGGCTCGCCTGCTATCTCGGCCTCGTCCCGTTCCATTCCGACACGTTGCAGTTTGAGGGCATCGTCCGGCGTCACCTGGAGATCATGACCGGCGCGGGCATCGTTGCCGGCTTCGTCTACTGGCTGATCGCCGGCCGCAACGCCGGCGCCTGGCGCATCCCGCCGCCCCCGCGCAAACCACCGCCGCCATTGCCGGCGAATTCAAGGCCGGGCCCGCGGTGAGTTTCCTACCCTCCCCTGGGGTTTCCATCCCCGCCCCACTCCGCTAAACCGCGCGCCATGAACAGGACTGGACTCTTCATCGCCCTGGCGCTGTGGCTCGTGATCGGCGTCGTCTTCGGCCTCTATCCCGAGCTCGACCTCAAGCTCGCTTCGCTGTTCTTCGACGCGGAGACCAAGACGTTTCCGCTCAAGCTGAACGGGTGGGCCGGCTTTGCGCGCGATGCGGCGATGTGGATCGCCTGGGCCTTCGCCCTTCCCTCGATCGTCGCGCTCGTGGTCAAGATGATCCGGCCCGACCGGCCGCTGATGGTGCCGGGGCGTACGGTCATCTTCCTGCTGGTGACGATGACCATGTCGGCCGGTATTTTGACCAACCTGACGTTCAAGAATTATTGGGGCCGTCCGCGTCCGGTGGTGGTGACCGAGTTTGCCGGCGATCAGCAATTCGTGCCGTGGTGGGATCCGCGCGGCACTTGCGGGCGCAATTGCTCGTTCTTCTCCGGCGAAGGCGCGACGGCGTTCTGGACGCTGGCGCCGGCCGCGCTGGCGCCGCCGGCGTGGCGGCCGCTCGCCTATGCCGCCGCCGTGGTGTTCGGCGCCTTGACCAGCGCCCTGCGCATGGCCTTCGGCGGGCACTTTTTCACCGACGTTTCGATCGCGGGCCTCGTCACCTTCGTCGTGATCTGGTTCGCCTACGCGCTGATCTATCGCTGGCCGCGCACGCGGTTCTCGGACGAAGCGGTGGATGCCGCCCTGACCCGGCTGAACATGCCCGCTTACCGGCTCCGCCAGCGCCTGTTCGGCCGCAAGACCGGCCCCGAGCCCTCGGTTTGAGCCATTAAAGGGGTGCCGAGCCCCGCGAAATTTGATATTCGCGCGGTCGAACGCACCCATCACATCAGCTTGAGACCCGATTGGAAGCCCCATGACCACGATCCTGAAAAGCCTGCCCAAGGGTGAGAAAGTCGGCATCGCTTTTTCGGGCGGCCTCGACACCTCTGCGGCGCTGCTCTGGATGAAGCAGAAGGGGGCGCGCTGCTACGCCTACACCGCCAATCTCGGTCAGCCGGATGAAGCCGACTACAACGAGATCCCGCGCAAGGCGATGGAGTTCGGCGCCGAGAACGCGCGCCTCGTGGATTGCCGCACGCAGCTGGTCCACGAGGGCATCGCCGCGATCCAGTCCGGCGCCTTCCACATCTCGACCGGCGGCATCACCTATTTCAACACCACGCCGCTCGGCCGCGCCGTCACCGGCACGATGCTGGTCGCAGCGATGAAGGAAGACGGTGTCAACATCTGGGGCGACGGCTCGACCTTCAAGGGCAACGACATCGAGCGCTTCTACCGCTACGGCCTGCTCACCAATCCCGGCCTGAAGATCTACAAGCCCTGGCTCGACCAGCAGTTCATCGACGAGCTCGGCGGCCGCGCCGAGATGTCGGCATTCATGACCGCGCAAGGCTTCGCCTACAAGATGAGCGCGGAGAAGGCGTATTCGACCGACAGCAATCTGCTCGGCGCCACCCATGAGGCAAAGGATCTCGAGAGCCTCGACAGCGGCATCAAGATCGTCACCCCGATCATGGGCGTGCCGTTCTGGCGCGACGACTGCGCCGTCAAGGCCGAGAAGGTCGTGGTGCGTTTCGAGGAAGGGCAGCCGACCGCGCTGAACGGCCAGACCTTCTCCGATCCGGTCTCGCTGTTCCTCGAGGCCAACGCGATCGGCGGTCGTCACGGCCTCGGCATGAGCGACCAGATCGAGAACCGCATCATCGAGGCCAAGAGCCGGGGCATCTATGAGGCGCCCGGCATGGCGCTGCTGCACATCGCCTATGAGCGCCTCGTCACCGGCATCCACAACGAGGACACGATCGAACAGTACCGGATCAGCGGCATGCGCCTGGGGCGCCTGCTCTATCAGGGCCGCTGGTTCGATTCGCAGGCGTTGATGCTCCGCGAGACCGCACAGCGCTGGGTCGCCCGCGCCGTCACCGGCGAAGTCACGCTCGAGCTGCGCCGCGGCAACGATTATTCGATCCTCAACACCGAGAGCCCCAACCTTACCTATGCGCCGGAGCGGCTGAGCATGGAGAAGGTGGAGGACGCCGCCTTCACGCCGGCCGACCGCATCGGCCAGCTCACCATGCGCAACCTCGACATCGCCGACACCCGCACCAAGCTCGGTCTCTATTCGAAGACCGGCCTGTTGTCGGGCAGCGAAGGCTCGCAGATCTTCCGGCTCGAGAGCGACAAGGGCTGAGGCTTTCCGGAGCCGGATTGCGCTTCGCTCCATCCGGGCACCGAGCTTAATGACGCTGTCATTCTCGACCGCTACGCTTCCACTGTTGGAAACGGGATTGCGGAGCATCGCACATGGTCAGGGGATCGGCACTCGCCTCTCTCATTGTTCTCTGTTGGGCATCATCATCGTCGGCGCAGACGATCTATCCGATCGATCGCGCCGAGATCCTGGCCGGAGCCAAGTTCGACTTCAAGGTCGAGCTCCCGGGGCTGGTCGATCCCGCCAAGTTGAAGGTGACGGTGAACGGCGCGGATTACGCGGCCGCGTTCGGCCGCTCCGGAACCTTCGTCGAGCGCGAGGACGGCAAGGAGCAGTCGGCCCTGGTCCTGCGCGACGTCACGCTGACCAAGCCGGGTAGCGTCGCCGTGGAGGTGAGCGACGGCACGCGCCAGCGCAGCGTCACCTGGACGGTCTACGACACCGGCCCGCGCAAGGCGAAGAACGTCATCCTGTTCATCGGCGATGGCATGTCGCCGGCGCATCGGGTCGCCGCGCGAATCCTGTCCAAGGGCATTTCGGAAGGCAAGAGCCGCGGCAAGCTCGCCATCGACGACATGCCCCATATGGCCCTGGTGGCAACCGCCGGCTCGGACTCGATCATCACGGATTCCGCGAACTCGGCGAGCGCCTATGCGACCGGGCACAAGAGCGCCGTCAATGCCCTCGGCGTCTACGCTGACCGCAGCGCAAGCCCGCTCGACGATCCCAAGGTCGAAACCATCACCAGCCTCGCCAAAAGACGGCTCGGCATGGCGATCGGTGTCGTCACCAATACCGAGATCGAAGACGCGACGCCGGCGGCGATGGTCGCGCACACCCGCCGCCGCGCCGCCTATGACGACATCGTCGAGCAGTTCTTCGCGGCAAAGCCGGATGTGATGATGGGCGGCGGCAGCGCAAATTTTCTGCCGAAGTCGGCTGCCGGCTCCAAGCGCAAGGACGAGACCGACTACATCGCGAAGTTTCGCGATGCCGGTTATCAGGTGGCGACCACCGCGGGCGAGCTCAGCGCCTCTGCCGCCAAGCAGGAGACGAGCAAGCTGCTCGGCCTGTTCGCCACCGGCAACATGGACGGCGCGCTCGACCGCAAATTCCTCAAGGGCGGCGGCGTCAAGAAATTCCCCGAGCAGCCTGATCTGACCGAGCAGGTGCAGGCGGCGTTGAAAATCCTCTCGAAGAACGAAGCCGGCTTCTTCCTGATGGTCGAATCCGGAATGATCGACAAATACGCACATTTGCTCGACATGGAGCGTGCCGTCTACGACACGATCATGCTCGACAACGCGGTGCGTCAGACGCGCGAATGGGCGCGCGCCCGCGGCGACGACACCCTCATCCTGGTGCTGGCCGATCACAATCACCCCAACAGCCTGGTCGGCACAGTGAATGACGACATGGCCACCGTGCCCAACGTTCCCTTACGCGAGCGCGTCGGGGTTTACGACAAGGCCGGATTTCCGAACTATCCGGCCCCAGACGCGGAAGGCTACCCGTCACGCATCGACGTGAGCCGCCGGCTTGCCATCTTCTCGGCGAGCCTGCCCGATCATTACGAGACGTTCCGTCCGAAGCTCGACAATCCCAACGAGCCGACCGTCAAGGCCGGCGACGACGGCACCTTCAAGGCCAACGACAAATACAAGGAGGTCCCGGGCGCGGTGCTGCGCCCCGGCAATCTGTCGTCGCTGGTCGGCGCCAGCGTGCATTCGGGCGAGGACGTCATTGTCACGGCGGCGGGCCCGGGGAGCGAGCGCGTGCACGGCTCGATGGACAATACCGAAGTGTTCCGTGTCATGGCCGATGCGCTGGGATTGGCTGCGCGAGAATGATGGGGGCGACTGCCAACCTGGGCCCAATCACATTCCTGCCGCAGGCGAGCGCGGCAGGCCGGGCCGCCCTGGTCCGCTCACGTTCCATCAATTCACGACGAGTGAGGCGGCGTGAAGACCAGCTTCACGCAGCTGCGGAAGAGCAGGATCTGTCGCTCCAGCCGCTTCGGGTCGTTGAGCGTCTTCGACATGATGATTGCGCCGTCGACTACGCACGAGATCATCTCCGCGAGATCGTCGAGATCGATCGGCTCGCGGGGCGGATAGATGGCGGCGATGCCGTCGAGAATCTCGCGGAAGTGCGCATTCCAGCTCCGGACCGATTGCGCGGTTAGATCGCGAACATCGCGGTCGAACAGGCGCTCCTGATAGCAGATGCTGGCGATCAGGCAGCCGGGATGGCCGTTCGGCAGATCGGCCATGACTTCAGCGAGTAGTTTCAGCGAGATCAGGAACGACTGCAGCGGGTCGTCGGAGAGCTCACGTCCGCGCCTGAAGATCTCGTCGAACAGGCGGTCATTCGTATCCACGTACCGGCGCAGCATCTCCCGTGCGAGCGCGTTCTTGTCCCTGAAGTGATAGAAGAACCCGCTCTTGGTCAGTCCGGCCTCGGCAATGACCTCCTCGATCGAGGTGGCGCCGAAGCCCTTTGCAAGCACCGCCGCTTCCGCGATCTCCAGAATGCGCTCGCGCGTCGCTTCGCCCTTTCCCATCGATGTCTCCAGAACTGTACCGACGGTGCGGAAATTGGTTCTTGGGGCCAAGGCCCACTCCGCGTGACTCGTGCAAATCATTGATTTGTCTCCGCTTGCGGGTGGAAGTTCAGCCGCACCACGGGGCTTCTAGAGCGACGCGACATTATGCGGCACCAAATGCCGCGACCGAACACGGGCCTAGCGCGACCGAGTGAAGAGAGCGGGCCCGTCCAAATGATGGAGCGATCGATGGCCAGATACAGACATGGTCTGCCGCAGCGCGGCGGCGGCATTTTCCTGACCGACGGCGGCATGGAAACAACCCTCATCTTTCAGCACGGGCTGGAGCTGCCCCACTTTGCGGCATTCGTGCTGCTCGACAGCGCGGATGGCCGCGCGCATTTGAGGCAGTACTACGAAGCCTACCTGCGTATCGCGCGGCAGCATGGGCTCGGCTTTGTCCTCGACAGTCCGACCTGGCGCGCCAACCCCGATTGGGGCGCCAAGCTCGGCTATGATGCGGCCAGGCTTAAGGCCATCAACATGCGCGCCATCCGCTTCCTCGACGAGTTGCGCGGCGTCTGGGAGTTGCCCGGCACGCCCTGCGTCATCAATGGCGCGATCGGTCCGCGAGGCGACGGCTACAAGGCCGGCAACATGGACGCGGCGGAGGCGGAAACCTACCACTCAGGCCAGATTGCGGCCTTCGCCGAGGCGGGCGCCGACATGGTGACTGCATTCACGCTGAACAGCATCAACGAAGCGGTGGGCGTGGTCCGTGCAGCCAAGAGGCAGGACATTCCGGTCGCCATCTCTTTCACGGTCGAAACCGATGGCCGCCTCGTCCGGGGAGAGTCGCTGCGCGAGGCGATCGAGGCGGTCGACGACGCAACTGAACGTGCCTGCGAATACTTTCTGATCAATTGCGCGCACCCAACTCACTTCGAGAGTGCACTCGCCGCAGGCGAGGCGTGGGTGCAGCGCATCCACGGCATCAGAGCCAATGCATCGGTCAAGAGCCATGCCGAGCTCGACGAATCGGAGGCGCTGGACAGTGGTGATCCCCAAGATCTCGGCCGCCGCTACCATTTGCTCAGGCGCGCATTCCCCGGCATGCGCATTCTCGGCGGCTGTTGCGGCACCGATCACCGGCATGTTGCCGCCGTTTGCGAGGCATGCCTGCCATCGGAAGCAATGACGGCGTGACAAGAAAAATGGCCGGGATCGCTCCCGGCCATTGTCTTCTTGCGAAGGTCTTACTGGCGCGGCGGAGGCGCCGCGTTGGCCTGGTCGCCGTTGAGCAACGGCGTGATGCGACGGACGGTGACGCGCCGGTTGATCAGGCTCGCGCCTTGCGTCTGCTCCTTCAGATACTGCTCGCCATAGCCCTGCGACGTCAGGTTCTCCGCGGGCACACTGAATTGCTGCGTCAGCAATTCGGCTGCGGCCTGCGCGCGGCGATCCGACAGCGACAGATTGTCGACCTCGTTGCCGACCGCATCGGTGTGGCCCTCGATCAGGAACACCTCCTGCGGGTTGGCCTGGAGCGCCTGGTTGATGCCGTCGGCGATCACTTGCAGCCGCGCCGCCTGATCCGGCGGAATGGTCCACGATCCGGTCTCGAAGTTGATCGTGTTGACGTCGATGCTCGGCATCTGCATGCGAACATTCGGGCTGTAGCGGATCTCGTCGAGCGAGTAGCGCCGGTCGATCCGCTGCACCGGCGGAGCCCGCATCGTTTCGTAGATCACCTGCGGCGGCGCCTCCTGGGCGTCGACGATGTAGCGATCGTAGGGAATGTTGACCACCGGCGGCGGCACGTCGACGTAGAAGCCGCCGACCGCCCGCGGATCGCGGTAGGTGTTGTCGATGATCACGATCTCGCGTCCGCGCGGGTCCCGGCGGATACGACGCAGCAGCGAGCCGTCCGGCCCGACCACGGTGATCACCTCGCTGCCGTCGGGACGGATCACGACGGTGCGGGTTTCGCCGCCGACGGTGTCGGTGCGGATGTCGCGGGCGCCATAGCGGAAGCGATAGAGATCGTTGCCGCGGACGTAAGCCTGCCCGCCCGGATCGCGGATGATGATGCGGTCCGGCTCGGTGTAGACGGTGCGGCCGCCTTCGACGACCTCGCGCCGCTGGTTATGGATATCGGCGATGGTGGCGCCGATCACCGCGCCGGCCACCACGCCCGCGCCGATCGCGAGCGGCGTCAGGTCACGCTGCTGCGGACGCGGCGGCGGCGGCAGGGGCGCGGCGACTGTCGGCGCGGCGCGGAAAGCCGGCGCGACCGTCGGCGGTCTGTATTGTGCCCGGTCGGGCGGCGGCGCTGCGGCCGGCGTGCCGGGCACCACGGTCGGAGCCGCGGCGCCGGCCGGAGGTGCCGGCAGCCGGGCGGGCGCACCAGCCTGCGGCGGCGCAGCCGGAGTCCCGGCGGCGGGCGCGCCGGCAGGAGGCGTTCCACCCTGCTGCCCCGGGGCTGGCGTCGCTGTCGGGGCCGGGGTTGCGCCGGGCGCGGGCGTTGCCGACCCCGGACGTCCGGGCGGCGGGGGTGGCGGCGTGCTGCCGGGCGCGGGCGTTGCCGTTGGAGCGGGCGTGGCGCCGGGTGCGGGTGATCCCGCCGGGGGCGGCGGCGCGCCAGGACGTACGCCGGGCGGAGGTGCGCCGGGGCGACCAGCCGGCGCTGCGCCGGGCGTGCTGCCGGGAGCCGGCGTTGCGGTTGGCGCAGGTGGCGTCGTCGGTGCCGGGGTCGCCGTTGGAGCCGGCGTGACTGCCGGCGCAGGCGCGCCGGGGCGGGCCGGGGGCGCGGCTGTCGGAGCAGGCGGTGTTGCCGTGGGCGCAGGCGCGGGAGTCGGCCGAGCCGGCGGAGCCGCTGCGGGAGGGGGCGGCGGC
>NZ_JADYVR010000080.1:0-586 GCF_020193935.1 Bradyrhizobium sp. NBAIM08
CCACGGCTACGCTAAACGGATTATTGAGCTGCGCCGAATGGGCTGGTGCTCCATCGCCGCTATAACCTGCTGTGCCGGTACCGGCGATGGTCGTGATTACCCCTGTTGCCGCGTTAATCCTGCGAACACGGTGATGGCCCTGTTCGGCGATGTAGATGTTGCCTGTTGCATCTACCGTCATACCACGTGGGTTGAAAAGTGATGCTGCACCAGCCGCCAGATAGTCGCCCGGATTAGCGGTGCCGGCGATGGTAGTAATGGTTTGGCCCCGGGTGCTGATGGTAAGGGAAATGAGGTATAGAAAAATAAAGAGGAGCGGAGCAACCCGTTTTTTCAGGTGTATTTGTACCGCTATTTTAATGGGGACATGTAAAGGCAGGCGTGCTGACCCCTGGCTTGTTGGTTGTGTTGCCGTGTTTTTCGGCCCCGGATAATTTTTGTTCCGTTGATGGTTCATAATGGATGGTTTTACTGACATGCTGCCGGTTATGGACAAAGCGACGATTTCGACCAGCTGCGACGAGCTGAAAGAGCAACAGCGTTGCAGCAGTCTCGTCCTGACTGGTTGGTTTAGTGAGGACTGCTG
>NZ_JADYVR010000799.1:0-414 GCF_020193935.1 Bradyrhizobium sp. NBAIM08
ACGTACCTGCGCGAGAACGCGGCGCGCATCGACGGGCTCGTGGCCACGCACGGCCACGAGGACCACGTCGGCGGCATCCAGTTCCTGCTGCGCGAGGTCAGCCTGCCGATCTACGGCTCGGCGCTGACGCTCGGTCTCGCCCGCAACCGCATCGAGGAGGCCGGCCTGCTCGGGCGCACCAGCCTCAACGCGGTCCCTGACGGCGGAAGGATCCGGATCGGGCCCTTCGACGTCGAGTTCATCCCGGTGACGCACAGCGTGCCGCACGCCCACGCCATCGCCGTGCACACCCCGCAGGGCGTGATCCTGCACTCCGGCGACTTCAAGCTCGACCTGACCCCCGTCGACGACCGGCGCACCGACCTCGCCCGCATCGGCCAGATCGCCAAGACCGAGGGCATCCGCCTCCTGCTC
>NZ_JADYVR010000800.1:0-414 GCF_020193935.1 Bradyrhizobium sp. NBAIM08
CATCACGACCGAGCCCGCGGCCGGCGTGCCGGTGAGGCCGGGCTTCCAGTGAAGCTCGACGCGCTGGACCTCGTCGCCCGTGCAGCGCGGCGAGAGGCCCGCGAGATCGACGCGCACGACCGTGGCATTTGCCGACGATGCGATCGCACCGGGCGCCGCGATCACGCCCGTCGCGGTGCGCAGGCCGTGACGGCCGTAGGCGTCGCGAATGAAGCACTCGTTCGGCGTGCCGTTCTCGAGGTTGCCGTCGTCGTCATCGGCGGCGAGCGCCTCGATCATGCTCGACGGGATGTTCACCGAGCGGCGCAGCGTCGCGACGTAGAGCTTGTAGATCAGCGCGAGCGCCTCGGCCTCGGGCTTGGCGGCGAGCAGCGCCTTGCGGAGATCCCAGAACGTGCCGCCGTAGATCAGGCC
>NZ_JADYVR010000801.1:0-414 GCF_020193935.1 Bradyrhizobium sp. NBAIM08
ATGCACACGCTGCGCGAGGAGCCGCACCGTGCCGCGGTATGCGTCGCCCGGAATCTCGATCGCCACAGCGGCGGGTATACCGCCCAGATACGCCAGGGAGTCGAGCCCGCGCTGGTCGAAATTCAGGTGCGCACGGTTCAAGTCGCGGCGCTCGCCCACTTCCTGCTGGCAAGGCAAGGGAGCACCGCTGTGATCTGGACGACGCCCGAACGCGCGGACGAGCGTGAAGAGCTCGTCACGGCAATGCTTCAGGGCTGCTGACGGGGGGCGGCGCTCGCCTGAAGGCTCGGGCCTCGCCGCCCTACGAACAGAGGGAACCCCATGGTTTCCCTCCGTAACCTCCTTTCCTTCAGGGGTGTCGGCTCGGTGAGTCGGACACGCTGCTAGCGTTGGTCCTCGTCGTCGCGTTCGGCG
>NZ_JADYVR010000802.1:0-414 GCF_020193935.1 Bradyrhizobium sp. NBAIM08
GTACCCGTCCTGCACTCCCGCCGGCGTGATGGAGCTGCTCCGCCGGGCCGGCGTGCCCATTGCGGGCCGACACGCGGTCGTCGTGGGCCGCAGCGCCATTGTCGGCAAGCCGCTGTCCGCCCTGTTGTTGAACGCCCACGCCACGGTCACGGTCTGTCACTCCCGCACGCCCGACCTCGGCGTCTTCACGCGGCAGGCGGATATCCTGGTGGCCGCAGTAGGCAAGCAGGACCTGATCACGGCCGACATGGTCAAGCCGGGCGCGGTCGTGATTGACGTGGGCATGAACCGGAACGCCGCCGGCAAGCTCGTGGGCGACGTCGATTTCCCGGGCGTCGAGGCCGTGGCGGGCTGGATCACCCCGGTGCCGGGTGGGGTGGGACCTATGACCATCGCGATGTTGATGGCCAACAC
>NZ_JADYVR010000803.1:0-414 GCF_020193935.1 Bradyrhizobium sp. NBAIM08
TGTATAAGCGACAGCCGCAAGACGCCGCCGATGCTGAAGCTGGGCGACGTGAAGCCGGTGGCCGATTCGAAGACGCTGGAAGCCGTCATCGCCAACCGCTACGAAGTGATGGCCAAGTACGCCGGCGGCCTGCGTGAAGCCTGCCGCGCCGAGTTCAAGCGCCTGAAGGCCGAAGGCAGCCTCAGCAGCGCCAAGCTGGCCGACATGCACCTGGCCCGCCGCTGGCTGCACCGCGACGAAGACAAGATCCCGCAAGCCGCCAAGGCCCACGTCGCCGGCGCGCTGGCGTCGAGCCCGTACCTCGCCAAGCTGGTCGCGATGCGCGAAGAGCTGCGCATGCTCTGGACGCGCACCAACGTCTCCGCCGAGCAGCTCGTCGCCGACCTCCAGGCCTGGCTGAGGAAGGCCGAGGAG
>NZ_JADYVR010000804.1:0-414 GCF_020193935.1 Bradyrhizobium sp. NBAIM08
CCAGTAGTAGCGGGTGCTGCTCTGAAGAGAAGCGATGGCACGTGATGTCCCACTTACAGTCGAATCGTCGACGACGAGGTTCGCAAACAAATTATCGGTCGCGACCTGCAGGCGATAACGCGATGCGCCACCCGATCCCTGCCAGCGCAACGTCGCTGCAACCGGGACATTTAGGCTGTCGTTGCGCGGAGCAAGGAGCACCGGTGCCAGTGGGGCAGCCGGTTTCATGATCTTTACCATCATCAAATCACCACCGCCACCTGTCATGATCTCCGAGGAAGCAGTATATCCCACGGCAACATAACTGTCGGTGAATTCCTCGACATCGTAACCGTAATCCGGGTTGCTACCACCATAGGTTTCCTCCCATTCGACGTTCCCCGCAGCATCGGTCTTGACGATATACATATCCTC
>NZ_JADYVR010000805.1:0-414 GCF_020193935.1 Bradyrhizobium sp. NBAIM08
CTGATAAACCAGCACTGGCACCACTTCGCGGGTATGGTGGCTGTGACCAATGGTCGGATCGTTGCCGTGATCCGCCATCACGACCAGGCAATCATCTGGCTGCATCGCCTCAACAAGCCGGGCAAGGTTACGGTCAACGACCTGCAAACGTTCGGCATAACGTGCGACGTCTTCTGCATGACCAGCGAGGTCGGGTTCCTGAATGTTGGTGCAAATAAACGCCGTCGGATGGGTGTTAAATTCGTTGAGGGTGATATCCATAATCCGCTGGCTATCCACCAGATTTTGCCAGCTCACGCCATAAGGATTGTTGACGATATCTGCCACCTTACCCACCAGCACGGTTGGCACGCCTGCTTCATACAGTTTTTGTGGCACCTGCACTTTTTCATCGACGCCATAGCCCATATGCAC
>NZ_JADYVR010000806.1:0-413 GCF_020193935.1 Bradyrhizobium sp. NBAIM08
CAGCACGCCGCGGTGCGCGAGGCTGACTTCGCCCGGGCTCGCGCGGGGACCGCCGCCGATGATGGCGCCGGCGGACGCCGTGTGATGTGGAGCGCGGAACGGTCGCCGCCCATACTCCCGCGCTTCGAACCCGCGCCGGCTCACGGATGCGATCGACGCGACATCGAGCGCATCGGAGCCCGTGAGGGGCGGCAGCAGGCCCGGCAACCGCTGCGCCAGCATGGTCTTGCCCGTACCCGGCGGACCGATCAGCAGCAGGCTGTGCCCGCCCGCGGCCGCGACGAGCAGCGCGCGTTTCGCCGCGGCCTGGCCGCGCACGTCGGCCAGGTCAGCGATGGCGGGCGCCGCGGCGGCCATTGCGGCAGGCGTGATCGATTCGTCGACGATGGATTTCGCGTGCTTCGACTCGATGC
>NZ_JADYVR010000807.1:0-413 GCF_020193935.1 Bradyrhizobium sp. NBAIM08
GTGGCGGACTGTTCGGGGCGGCCGGCTACTTCGGCATCAACGCCGCGACGCTCATCTACGTGGCCGCCGCCTTCGGCCTGGCCGCCCTTGGTCTCCCCTACTGGGCCGCGTTCTTGATCGTGGCCGGGGTGTTGCTCATCTTCGCCGCGATCGCGGGCCTGATCGGCTACAGCCGGATCAAGAAGGTCAAGGCCCCGGAGAAAACGATCGCCAACGCCCAGGCCCTGGTCTCGGAGCTCAGCACCGCTGTCAACCGGGCCACCGCCGCCGCCAGCGCGCCGCGGATCGAGGGCACCGTCGTCAACGACAAGAAGGCCCTGCGCTAGTACGGTGAATCGCGACTCGATCGAGGCCTGATGCGTCGCCGCGGACGGCCGGCCGCTCCGGACGGCTCGGTCCGGGCGGTCCTGATC
>NZ_JADYVR010000808.1:0-413 GCF_020193935.1 Bradyrhizobium sp. NBAIM08
TTTTAAAACCAAAGAAAGGGAAAATAACGATTTCTTATAAAAATAATAGAGGAGAAAAGTTACGGATTGCCTACCTTCCGCAGCAAGTTGCAAGTTTTAACGCAGGATTTCCGAGTTCTGTTCATGAATTTGTCATGAGTGGACGCTATCCAAGACAGGGGTGGTTTAAAAAAATGGGCGCTCATGATTTAGAACATGTCAAGGCAGCTCTTGATTCAGTTGGTATGTGGGACTATCGCGATAAACGGATTGGTGAACTTTCGGGAGGTCAAAAGCAAAGGATTGCTATTGCGAGAATGTTTGCTAGTGACCCTGATTTATTTATCCTTGATGAACCGACAACTGGTATGGATGATGTATCAAGTAGTGATTTTTATCAGTTGATGCATCATGCGGCCCATAAGCATGGGAAA
>NZ_JADYVR010000081.1:0-582 GCF_020193935.1 Bradyrhizobium sp. NBAIM08
GTCCATCGCGCAGCCGTCGATGCGCTGCTCGAACGGCAGGCGTTGCACGGGGAATCGGCGCACCACGCGTTGCAGCGCCGCCCCTTGCGGTGTGCACGGACGACCGCCGCCGAAGCAGGCGGTCACTTCCTCGCGCCAGCGTTGCAATCCGGCCGACCGCTCCGCCAGCGGCCGCTCCTCGTGCTCGTCCACCTCATCGTCCACGGCCCGGCAGAAGTCCCATACGGCCATAATTGCTTCTCGGCGATCAGGGGACAGGGCCAGGAACGAATAGGCGAAGTTGGTGTCGCGCGCCACGGTGACGGCATCGATTCTAGCCGCAGCTGTCAGACTCCTGACCGGAAGCCTTCTCCACCGGAAGATCGACTGTAGGCGTCGACCTTTAGGTCGACGCGTGGTGTCGAGCAGGCAACGTCGACCTAAAAGGTCGACGGCTACCCCCCCCCGGCGGAGCCGTCGTGCACCATCCATCGGCCGCAGCTGTAGGGTGATTCCGTCTCACCGGACCTCTTCTTACGGGATCTTCCGGGGCCAAACGATGGAGTCAGCCGCGATACGCATGAGATCGGCACGGGTCAGCAC
>NZ_JADYVR010000809.1:0-413 GCF_020193935.1 Bradyrhizobium sp. NBAIM08
GCGGTGGGGTACCGCATGTCGGCCTTCTTGGCGAGCAGCTTGGCGACAATCGCCTCGAACGGCTTGGGCACGTCGGCGACCAACTGGTTGAGTGGCTGCGGCTGCTCGTGTACCTGCTTGTAGGCGATGCTGACCGGGTTCTCGCCGTTGAACGGTGGGCGGCCGGCGACCATCTCGTAGAGGACGATGCCCAGCGAGTACAGGTCGCTGCGCGGGTCGGGTTGCGCACCCTGCGCCTGCTCGGGCGAGAAGTAGGTGGCAGTGCCCATCACCGGGCCGGCCTGCGTGAGGTTGCTCTCGGTGGGAGCGTTCATCGCGCGGGCGATGCCGAAGTCGGCCACCTTCACCTGGCCGTTGGCCCCGATGAGAATGTTGGCGGGCTTGATGTCGCGATGGACGACACCGTTGCGATG
>NZ_JADYVR010000810.1:0-413 GCF_020193935.1 Bradyrhizobium sp. NBAIM08
CTGTTGGAGTAGAGCGTGAGTGCGGGCACAGTGCGTTTGGCGACCTTGAAGGAGATCTGCTCACTGCGCGCCAGGCCTGCCTGGAACGCGGCGGCGACGCCCTGCGGTGACGGCATGCCAAGCTGCGGTGCCTGTTCCAGCGGGAAGCTCTTCTCGTAGTACCGCTGGCACAGCATCAGCTCGGTTGCGTCATCACGCATGTCGTAGTCGGTAGGTGTCGCCCCCTTCTCCAACTGCATGCAGGTCAGCGAAAAGGACCCAGACTGGCCGACAAGCTGTCCGCCATAACCACCGGGTGTCGCAAAGTCGACGATGACGTGCAGCTTGCTGTTGGCTCCCACGGTCTTGCCAGCAATGGATGGCAACTCGACGGTGAAGTACCTGAGCGCGGCCGCGGTGCCGATCTCCTGGAC
>NZ_JADYVR010000811.1:0-413 GCF_020193935.1 Bradyrhizobium sp. NBAIM08
CCCTCGGGCTGAGCCAGGGCCTGCCGGTCATGGGCGCCTCGCGCTCGGGGTCGGACGAGCTCACCAACCCCGGCGGCCAGAGCGACTTCACCAAGGCGACGCTGGAGGCTTCGCGCGAGCAGGGACTCACCGAGGAGATCGGCGTCCAGGTCGCCTTCGCCGGGCAGAAGTCGCTGGACCGGCTGCTGTCGTCCGAGCAGTTCGGCTACGGCGGCAGCCGCTTCGGCCGCGCCTCCGACTTCGCCGAGATCTCCGGCGACGACGGCGTCGCCGGCGGCATGGAGCTGCGCTATGGGCGCGACGTCGAGTTGTCCTGGCTCCAGGGCTACCAACTTTTTGCGGCGAGCGACGTCGGCCTCGTCTGGAACGACGTTCCGGGTGAAACCATCGTCCGCGACTCCCTCGCCTCGGTG
>NZ_JADYVR010000812.1:0-413 GCF_020193935.1 Bradyrhizobium sp. NBAIM08
GCCGTCAGCGGTCCCGGGCTGACGGTGACGGTCACCGATCCCGGCGTATCCAAGGACCTCAGCGACGTGTCGAAGGAACGTGTCGAGGGCAGCAGACAGGTGATCCTGGATCGCGACCTGCAGCTGGTGGTCAACTCGTTGTGGGCCAGCGACGCGGAAGCGGTGTCGGTCGGCGGCGTGCGGATCGGACCCAACGTGACGATCCGGCAGGCGGGCGGCGGCATCCTGGTCGAAAATCAACCGATCGCCAGCCCGTACGAGATTCGGGCGATCGGCCCGCCGCACGCGATGGCCGATGCGTTCGACCGCAGCCCCGGCCTGCAACGGCTGCGGCTCTTGGAGGCCAGCTACGGCGTCGTGGTCACCGTCAGCTCAACCGACACCGTGACCGTGCCCGCCGGGTCGGTGCGAGA
>NZ_JADYVR010000813.1:0-413 GCF_020193935.1 Bradyrhizobium sp. NBAIM08
TAACCATTGCGTCCTCACCTTCACCATAATAATTTTTACGTTTACCACCATATTGAAATCCTAAATTTTCATATACATGTTGTGCCACTTTATTATTAACTCTTACTTCTAAACTCATCACATCACAAGTGTGACTTGCATAGTTTATTCCGTATTTTAAAAGCATTTGACCTAAACCATAGCCTCTATAATTATCATCGATTGCAACTGTCGTAATTTGAGCTTGATCGATAACAATCCATAAACCTAAATAACCAATAATTTGTTGTTCGAATTCTAAGACAAAATATTTCGCAAAGTTATTTTGCTCTATTTCATGATAAAATGCGTCAATTGTCCAAGAACTATCATTGAAACTCCGACGCTCAATATCAAAGACTTGTGGCACATCTTCTTTGGTCATCTCTCTAATG
>NZ_JADYVR010000814.1:0-412 GCF_020193935.1 Bradyrhizobium sp. NBAIM08
GTTGGGCACGACGGTCATGGCGGGCTGGTCCTCGCCACCGGCGGGAGCCGATCGCCGGGTGTCGGCGTCCGTGGATGCCGGCTGCCAGTGTGTTAGACACAGGGGCATACCTGAAGGGGCACTCGTGCAACAGCTCAGCCTTGGACTCGTCTCCAGCTCACGCAAGGAGAACGAACGTCGGCTCCCGATCCACCCGCGGCACCTCCACCGCCTCGACCCTGCACTTCGGGACCGGGTGTTCCTCGAGCACGGCTACGGCGACGACTTCGGGTTGTCGGACGCGCAGCTGCGCCCGCATGTGGCCGGGCTCCTGAGCCGCAGGCAGCTCGTGCAGGACTGCGACGTCGTCATGCTGCCCAAGCCGTTGGCGGCGGATGTCGCGGAGCTGAGCGACGGTCAGGTGCTGTGGGGC
>NZ_JADYVR010000815.1:0-412 GCF_020193935.1 Bradyrhizobium sp. NBAIM08
GTCGCCCGCATCGTGTGCGTGTACGGGATCGGGAGCGGGGACATCCGTGGCGATCCACGTGGTGCGGACCTCGCCCTCGCGTGAGGCGATCCCGATAAAGCCGTCGGCGACGAAGACAATTCGGTCGCGCGTGAGCGCGAGGTCTGTGATGTGGTTCGGGGTATCGACGATGGGCCGGTTGCGGCGGGTCAGCGCCCCGGCGGAGACCACGACATGGGCCTGCGCGTCGCCGACAGCGCCGGCGATGACGTGCAGCTCGCCGGTGGCGGAGTCGTGCTTCGGGAACGGTGCGAGGGGACGACCCTGTCCGGCCAGATCGACCGGGCGCAACGTGTCCAGTGCCGGGCTCAATTCGAAGGCGGGGAGGTCGACGCCGAACGCGAGCGTCGTGCCGCTGAAGGCGACAACGTGC
>NZ_JADYVR010000816.1:0-412 GCF_020193935.1 Bradyrhizobium sp. NBAIM08
GTTCAATCGTTCCCGTTGGCTTTCATATTCGACTTGAACCACTCCTAAATTGATTTCGTCGTATTCGTCCATAATTTTTAATTCCAAAAAAATTTACTTACTTTGAAACCTACTTTGTATATTTAGGGTCGCCGAAAATTCTGCCATTTTAGAGATACTAAACATTTATAGAAAGGGCTAGTTTTTGCCGTTTCCAGCCCTTTTAAGCCGTTTTTACCATTAAAACGGTATATCTGCTTCACGGCGCATCTTTTCCGAATACCGCTCGTATTTCTGAAACTCGTTAAACTTGTAATCGTCTCGCAACTTATTGCCATAAACACGACGGGTTATTTTTTCGTGCAAACTGTGAGCAATTTGCTGGTCGGCTAAAGTTTCGCTCACGTCGGATTGAATCAAATTCGAGTAGAGC
>NZ_JADYVR010000817.1:0-412 GCF_020193935.1 Bradyrhizobium sp. NBAIM08
CCGGGGAGCGGTGCGCCGAGCCGCGCGCGCACGCGTGGCTTCTTGCGACCGAGCACGCGCGCCTCGCGTTGCTGGTGGCCGTAGAACTTCTTCTCCGCGCGCCGCGCTTGCTTCGCGGTGCGCAGGTAGCGCGAGAGCTCGCCGTTGTCGATCCACGTGCGCGGGATCGCGGACGACGGATCGTCGGGAGGCGCCCACAGAACGTGCGCGAGCCACGGCGCGAGATCCTGCGGCAACGGCGCACTGCCCGCGTGTACGAGGCCACTCCAGTTCCAGCACACCGGGCGCGGCATGCCCGCGGCATCGCGCACGAGCGGGAGCTCCGAGAGCGCACGCAGCGGCGGCTTGATCTCTCGCGCGCGCAGCGCCCAGTCGTCGCCGCCGATCACGGAGGCGAGCAGATGAATGGCCG
>NZ_JADYVR010000818.1:0-412 GCF_020193935.1 Bradyrhizobium sp. NBAIM08
GAATTAAGCCCTGGCCCGCAGTGAAGCAAGACATCGTCCGTCATCTGAAGGAGGACAGAGCTGCTTTCGCCACGACGATGGTCGACTTCTACGCTCTTCCTGAATTGGGAGACAGGGCGTGGCCCGGACGACAGGACGCCAACGCGCTGCCTTATGCCCAGAAAGCGGCTGCGGTCGAGAACGGGCTCGCGGCGGACATAGCACTAGCAATGGGTTGGGATGGAGCCGAGGCGAGGCGTTTCATTCCGTTCGTGGTCATGCACGAATTTGAAGGCCTACTGTTCAGCAATTGCGATGCCTTTGCTAACGCAATCGCGAAGCCGGGCTTAGCGAAAGCATTTCAAGCAATCAGGAACGGATTTACCAGTCCCGAAGAGATCAACGATTCGCAACTCACCGCACCCTCCAAGCG
>NZ_JADYVR010000082.1:0-581 GCF_020193935.1 Bradyrhizobium sp. NBAIM08
GTACGTCGACACCTCGCTGTTCGAGGGCGCGCTGGCGCTCTCGATCTGGGAGACGGCGGAGCTGTGGGCGACCGGCCGCGTGCCGGGCAAGCTCGGCTCCGCGCACCGCCTGACCGCGCCCTACCAGGCGCTGCGCACGGGCGACGGCCACATCACCGTCGGCGGCAACAATCAGAAGCTGTTCGAGCGGCTGTGCAGCGGGGTGGGCCGGCCCGAGCTGGTCGAGGACCCGCGCTTCGCCACCAACGACGACCGCATGGCGAACGTCGCCGAGCTGGTCGCCGAGGCGATCGAGCCCGCCACCGGGCAGCAGCGGCTCGCGGCCTGAGGCGACCCGGAGCCGGCCGTGGCTGCCGCGGCCGGCTAGGGGCGCTCGTCGACCGGCTTCGCGGCCTGGGTCAGCTCCTCGTCGGACGGCTCGTCGGTCGTCGGGTCGGCGGTCGTGGCGTCGTCGATCACCGGGGAGTTGTCTTCGTCCCAGCGCGACTTCACCAGGCTCGCCACCGTGGTCACCAGGAGCGTGACGAGAATGACGGTCAGGGAGAGCCAGATCGGAATCTCGCCGCCGAAGGGGGCCCAGT
>NZ_JADYVR010000819.1:0-412 GCF_020193935.1 Bradyrhizobium sp. NBAIM08
CCTTGACGCCGCAGCGCTCCAGCGTGCGCGCGAGAATGTCGGCGCAGGTCGCTGCCACCGTAATGGGGCGACCGCGCATCGAACCTGAATTGTCGAGCAGTAGCGTCACTACTGTATCGCGGAAGGTCGCTTCCTTCTCATGCATGAAGGACAGCGGATGATAGGGATCGGTCACGACGCGTGATAGCCGCGCCGGATCGAGAATGCCTTCCTCGAGATCGAACTCCCAGGCGCGGTTCTGCTGCGCCATCAGGCGGCGCTGCAGGCGGTTGGCGAGCCGCGCCACAATGCCCTGCAGATGCGCGAGCTGCTTGTCGAGATAGCTGCGCAAACGTTCCAGTTCGTCATGGTCGCAAAGATCTTCGGCCGCGATCACCTCGTCGAACTTCGGCGCGAAGGCATGATATTCCGG
>NZ_JADYVR010000820.1:0-412 GCF_020193935.1 Bradyrhizobium sp. NBAIM08
CCCGAAACGATCATCTTCCGCCTGAAGAGCGGCCGGCAAGTTGATCGGCAAGTCGTAACTGTCGAACGCCAGCGTGCGCGGGGTGGGGAATTTGGGCGATTGCTGGATCAGCCGGCCGCTCTTCAGGCGGAAGATGATCGTTTCGGGATCGTCGGTGGCAAGGAATTGGCCTTTCTCGGCCGTCGCCGAAATCGCGGTCCCCGACTTGTCGTCCATGGCGATGAAGATGCCCGACAGCTGAGTGCCCCCGTCATTGCTGCGGTCGATGCGCAGCGTGAGGCGCTTGCCCAAGCGGTTGAACTCGCCGACCTTGATTGCCGCCCCGAGCGCGCCCGAGCGAAGGTCGAAGCGCAGTTCTTCATATTGATAGCGGGTCTTGGGCTCTAGCCAGCCGACGATCGCCAGGTTGAGG
>NZ_JADYVR010000821.1:0-412 GCF_020193935.1 Bradyrhizobium sp. NBAIM08
GTAATAAGCAGGGCCAGCGCAGTAGCGAGTAGCATTTTTTTCATGGTGTTATTCCCGATGCTTTTTGAAGTTCGCAGAATCGTATGTGTAGAAAATTAAACAAACCCTAAACAATGAGTTGAAATTTCATATTGTTAATATTTATTAATGTATGTCAGGTGCGATGAATCGTCATTGTATTCCCGGATTAACTATGTCCACAGCCCTGACGGGGAACTTCTCTGCGGGAGTGTCCGGGAATAATTAAAAACGATGCACACAGGGTTTAGCGCGTACACGTATTGCATTATGCCAACGCCCCGGTGCTGACACGGAAGAAACCGGACGTTATGATTTAGCGTGGAAAGATTTGTGTAGTGTTCTGAATGCTCTCAGTAAATAGTAATGAATTATCAAAGGTATAGTAATATCT
>NZ_JADYVR010000822.1:0-412 GCF_020193935.1 Bradyrhizobium sp. NBAIM08
GAATGGGCGCATGAGAATCGATTGGGATTCATCGAATCCGGCAATTCAAACCGCGGAGGGCGCGACACTCGAAGTCGAAGATGGCGGTGTTTTCAATCGTTATCCCGTAGAAGCGAACATCCTTCGAAGCGGCGGCCTCGACTACGTCCGGAGGTCGCAAGACGTTTTCCTAACGCTCACCCTTTATCAGGACGGCCGGCCGGGTCTGCAAAGCAGTATCCGGCGGATCTCGCCGATTGAAGGTGAAGTCGCCTCGACCGAAAAGAGTAAATCTCCATCTCGCGCGGATACGCGAGCTCGCCGGCGATAGTTCTTGAAATCATCGGGCTAGTTGGTCACGGTAAAGACGCCGCCTAGCACCCAATGAGTAAGCAGCCCGCTGTCGTCGAAGGCGATCGCGTAGATCTTGCGC
>NZ_JADYVR010000823.1:0-412 GCF_020193935.1 Bradyrhizobium sp. NBAIM08
ATCCTGGACCCCGTTGTTGAGCGTGAGGCCGTCCTGACCGTGGACCCGCTGTTCGGTCGGGCAGCCGTCGACCTCGGGGTCGTCCCACTCGAGGTTGATCTTCCAGCTCGACTTGCCGTTGCCGATCTCGAACGGCGCCAGCGGGTCGCGCGACGAGCCGCAGCCGCCCTTGGTCTTGACCCCGACGGCGTAGGTCTCACCCTCGAACGTCATCGTCGCCGGGTAGGTCTCGCGCTCGAACGGCTCGCACGGGGACATCGCCTGGGCGTCGAGCGCGGCGAGGACGTCGGGCTCGATGTCGAGGTAGACGTCGCGGATCACGTCGGGATCGAAGAAGGCGGTCGAGCCGTCGTCGGTGACGAAGCGCCGGGCCTCGCTCCAGGCGCTCCACGACGAGCAGCCCTCGCTGGCC
>NZ_JADYVR010000824.1:0-412 GCF_020193935.1 Bradyrhizobium sp. NBAIM08
CAGTTTGGCCAGGGCGCGGGGGCAGGTCAAATAGAAAGTTTTTATAGGGGTGCGGCCGCGTAGCAAACGAGAATTTTGCGCCCGTCATTACGCTGTCATACAAAATGTTGCTGCCATTTTGGGGCCGATAGAATACGGCCTGCCCGGTGTGCGAATCGTAAAGCTCCAGGTACCAGGCCTCGTTCTCGGCCGGCGCGTGGCGCACCGTCAGGCGCAACCAGTAGGTGCTTTGCACCCGCTGAATGTTGGGCGGTTGCCCAGAGGTGCTGAGCTGCTGGAATCGCCCCGCCCAGCGCGGGTTTTGCACATCGTGCAGGCGCAACTGCCCGGTTGGGTCTTCTAAGACACTGTACAGGTTATCGGTTAGAAACAACTCGGGCTGGGCCGGATTTACGCGCACGGTGTCTTCGGG
>NZ_JADYVR010000825.1:0-412 GCF_020193935.1 Bradyrhizobium sp. NBAIM08
CACTAGAAGGCCTGTCCGAACGTAATGAACCACGCCGAGTTCCTCTCGCCCGTCTCGGGCCTCACCTTGAAACCCATGTCGAACCGGATCGGCCCGACAGGCGACTTGTACCGCAGCCCGAACCCGATCGCGGTTCGGAGCAAGAGCAGATCGAGATCGGCGGTGCGGGCGAACACGTTGCCCGTGTCGACGAACCCCACGCCCTGGAGCCCTTTCCGGATTGGGCTGCGGAGCTCGACGTTGAAAATCGTTTCCGCGTTTCCACCGATGGGGAATCCGTCCTTGATGGTCTCGGGCCTGCCGAGCGCATCGAGCGCAAACCCCCGCACCGTCGAGGTGCCGCCGGCGAAGAACCGTTCCGGCTCCGGCAGTTCCTTGAAGCCGATCTGGACGATCGTCTCACCGGTTCCGG
>NZ_JADYVR010000826.1:0-412 GCF_020193935.1 Bradyrhizobium sp. NBAIM08
ACGAAAAGGAGGGCAGCGGTAACCTAGATGAGTAGATGAGAGCCCGCAAGCCGAAAGAGCCGCCCCCGCCCGAGAGCCTCGTCCTCTCCACCCTGCGCAAGGCCCGGGGCTGGACCGGGCAGGACCTGGCCAACGCCTCCGGAACCTCCGCGCAGATGATCTCCGTCTACGAGGCGGGCCGGCGTCCGCCCTCGCGCGGGCGGCTGGTCGCCCTGGCCGCCGCCATGGGGTACGGCACCGAGGCCGTCGACCTCGTCCTCCTGGCCTTGAAAGGCGCGGCCGGCGGGGTGGAGCTTCCCCGCGCCCCCGTGGATCCCGCGGCCGGTGAGCTCCGTGACATCCGAACCGTCGCGGCCCGGGTGGGCGTGGCCGCCGTGGACCTGACCGAGAGGTCTCTGGTCCGTCTGCTGCG
>NZ_JADYVR010000827.1:0-412 GCF_020193935.1 Bradyrhizobium sp. NBAIM08
GGTGCGAGTACCGCGGTCGTGATCACCCAGATCACCGCGCCGGCGCCGATCCAGATGGCGTCGGTGCCGGGTGCACCGACCAGCCCGGCGGCGGCGAGCGCGACGCCCACGACCATGGCGATGGAGCCCAGGACCAGGCGGCGGCCCATCCCCTTCTCCTGCACCACGAGGTCGTCGCGCATCGCGGCGACGGGCGGGACCTTCGCGGCGCGGCGGGCGGGGACGAACGCGGCCACCATGGTGACGAGGATGCCGACGACGTAGCCCGCGACGATCGCGAACGGCGTGAGCGTCAGCACCTCGCCGGCGATGTCGAGCCCGAAGGTGCGGAAGAGCCCGGCGAGCAGGCGGGACAGGCCGAGCCCGAGCAGGAGCCCGAGGGTCGAGCCGACCACCGCCATCAGGAAGGCCT
>NZ_JADYVR010000828.1:0-411 GCF_020193935.1 Bradyrhizobium sp. NBAIM08
GGCAAGCCGAGCGTCGTCGCCCTCGCCGCCACCGACCCCGCCAACGTCTTCGGTGCCGCGCTCCCGTGGCCCGAGCCGGCCGACGCCGAGCGGGCCGGTCACCGCCCCGGCCGCAAGGCTGGTGCGCTCGTCGTCGTCGTCGACGGCGTGCTCACCGTCTACGTCGAGCGCGGTGGCCGCACCTTGCTGACCTGGACCGAGGACCAGGACGTGCTCACCCCTGCGATGTCCGCCCTCGCCGATGCCGCCCGCCGCGGCGCACTCGGCCGGCTGACCGTCGAGAAGGCCGACGGGCAGGCCCTGATCGGCAACGGTGGCGAGACACCGATCCGGCAGGCCCTGTCGGCCGCCGGGTTCGTGGCGACGCCCAAGGGGCTGAGACTGCGTGCCTGAGGGTGACACCGTCTATCG
>NZ_JADYVR010000083.1:0-580 GCF_020193935.1 Bradyrhizobium sp. NBAIM08
CCTCCGGGTTCGCCGCCGGCGTGGCCGCCGTCATGCCCCGCATCCAAGAGGCCTTCCGGGTGCTGCGCGCCGGGATCCTCGACAACTGGGTCGCCGAGGACGGCTCGCTCACCGTCGGTGACAACATCCAGGCCAGGAACGCGCGTGCCGCCGCCGAGCGCGTCGGCGGGGCACAGACGCTGCTCAACGGTTACGTGGCCCTGGGTCTGCCGCAGGCGCTCACGACCGACGACACGCTGCGCGGGCTCGTCGCCGGTGACCGCCGCAACGCGCTGGCCCGTCCCTACGCCGACGACGGCCGCGCCGACCCGGCCTCCAACGTGCCGGACCAGGTCGCGGCGTTCTTCCGCTACCTGCAACCTCGGCAGCCGGTCAGCGACCCGCTGGACACGCTCAGCCTGCGTTTCACCGAGTACGGGCGTGCGCTCGAGTCGTCGATCACGCCGTACGTGCGCGAGGGCCGCGCCGCGGGCCAGTCCGCCGTCGATGGCGGCCGACTCGACGAGAGCAGCCCCGTGGTCAGCTCCACGCTCGACCGGCTGGAGCTCAGCCGGGCCGTGCTCGCCGACCACCTCAACCC
>NZ_JADYVR010000829.1:0-411 GCF_020193935.1 Bradyrhizobium sp. NBAIM08
GGACGCTATGTTGGTCATGTCGGGAGTGGCGGAGAGGCTGTCGTTTCATTTATTTGCCGAAACGGCCATGAGCAGCATTCCAGGGCAAGGAAGTTGGGAGAAGGGCAAGGATGCGCCGCTTGCGCCATCCACAACAGACGAGGGAAAGGCTGCTCTGTCGAAACCAGAAATAAGATTTCTGCGACCAAGAAAGCCAAACGGGACGGCTGGAACTGCGTTGTTGACGAATTGGACGAATCTCAGCCCATCTGATACACTGTCTCACATGAACACAGTAGTTGAAGTCAGGCCCGGAGAAGGTGGGGAAGACGCCGAGCAGTTCGCAGAAGAACTGACGTCGGCGCTTTCTCGCGCACTCTCACGAGAATCAGTCCAGCACGAGGTTCAGAACCCTCGCCTGGTCATTCGCGG
>NZ_JADYVR010000830.1:0-411 GCF_020193935.1 Bradyrhizobium sp. NBAIM08
TCGCCACCCCGGCCAGGGCCGACCAGGACCCGATGGCACGGGCTCGGTCGGACCGCACGAAGGTCGCCGAGATGATGGCGAGACTGCCCGGCACCAACAGGGCCCCACCGACGCCCTGCAGGATGCGGGCCGCGATCAGCCAGTCGATGGTGGAGGACAGGCCGCAGAGGAGCGATCCGGCGGCGAACCACACCACGCCGACGACGAAGATGCGCCGTCGACCGAAGCGGTCACCGAGAGATCCGCCGAGCAGGATGAGCGCCGCGAGCGACAACGTGTAGCCGTTGACCACCCACTGCAGGTCGCCGAGGCTGGCGTCGAGACTCGCACCCAGCGCCGGCAGCGCCACGTTGACGACTGTCGAGTCGAGCATCGACAGCCCGGAGCCCAGCACCGTGGCGAGCATGATCC
>NZ_JADYVR010000831.1:0-411 GCF_020193935.1 Bradyrhizobium sp. NBAIM08
GTAGAATATTTAATTAAGGAAACAGAACTTCGCAATAAAATAACACAGCATATAAAACAGGCAGGTGATGTGGAAAGGCTGGTTAGTAAAGTTCCGCTGAAAAAAGTTAATCCAAGAGAAGTATTACAGATCGCAAAAGGGTTGCAACAAACTGCTTTTATAAAAGAGATCTGTGAAAGCTCGTCAAATGAATATTTAAAGCGGCTTGGAGACTCACTCAACCCCTGTAAATATATTTTAGAAAAGATCGTAAAGGAACTCAATGAAAATCCTCCGGTAGCTGCATCAAAAGGTAATGTGATAGCTGCCGGTATCAATGAAGAGCTTGATGCGCTGCGTAAGATAGCAAGCGGTGGTAAAGACTACCTCGTTGAAATTCAGCAGCGGGAAGCCATAGCCACAGGTATCAGT
>NZ_JADYVR010000832.1:0-411 GCF_020193935.1 Bradyrhizobium sp. NBAIM08
GTGTACTTTTATCGAGAGGATCCAGGTGACATACAATCGGCAACCGGCCGATCAGTTCAGGGATCAGTCCGAATGATTTCAAATCCGCGGGGCTGATGTATTGGAGATAATTGCTCTTGTCAAATATTTCACCTTCTTTGCTTGCCTTGAAGCCCATGGCATGCGAGTTCAAACGCTTTGCAATTTTTTTCTCGATGCCGTCAAATGCTCCACCGCAGATAAACAGTATGTTCTGCGTATCAATGGTGATCATCTTTTGCTCAGGATGCTTCCTGCCGCCATGTGGCGGAACATTTACCTGAGAGCCTTCAAGCAGTTTCAATAATGCCTGCTGCACTCCCTCACCGCTTACATCGCGTGTGATACTTGGGTTATCGCCTTTGCGTGCGATCTTATCGATTTCATCAATAT
>NZ_JADYVR010000833.1:0-411 GCF_020193935.1 Bradyrhizobium sp. NBAIM08
CACCAGCTGGATGAGCTGGCTCCGGCTGAACCGGGTGATGGTCTCGGCGCGGATCCGGTCGGCTCCGGTCTGCCGCTTCACCTCGTCGCGGGCGCTCGACATGACCGACTTCGCGTCGGGAACCGACTGTCGGAGTCGTTGCGGCATGGCGGATTTCGACAGTCTGCTCGACGCGTCGAGCACGGCGTCGCGGCCGAACGTCCCGATGGCCGTCGTGACGGCGGCCTCGGCGCCCCACAGTGCCGTCGACGTCAGCAGCAGCTGAGCGACGTCCGATTGCAGCTGGGTGTCCGAGGCGCCGTACTCGGCGTTGCCGAAGCCGCCGAACAGCGCGGTGTCGCCGGCGACGGTGATCTCGTCGGCGCGCAGGTCGCCGTGCGAGATCTGGTGTTCGTGCAGTCCACGCAGCGC
>NZ_JADYVR010000834.1:0-411 GCF_020193935.1 Bradyrhizobium sp. NBAIM08
CATCAGCTCGTCTTCGGTCGCCAGCCCGATGAAGTAGAAGCAGATCATCTCGTAGGTACGGAGGGTCGGCCGCTTGCCGGTCCACAGCGCGATCAACAGGCAGGCGATGATCGCACAGTAGGTTTGGATTTCGATGCCGTTCTGGTCGTGGCTCAACAAGTGGCGGCAGCCCAGGATGTGCTTGAAGAACCGGAAGACGGCCGGGACGTCCAGCAGATTCGTGGCGAGGCGAAGGACGCCGTCGCTGTCAACGCCGCTGGAGCCGCTGCCCGCTCGGCCGCGGGTCGTATGGGGGTTGATGCGGACGCAGACGACGCGGATCGGGTGATCCGGCTGGCGGTCGGCCGCGCCGTTGGGGAAACTTACGATCTCGTCGCTGATGACTTCATCGAGTTGGGCGTCGTCGTGGCG
>NZ_JADYVR010000835.1:0-411 GCF_020193935.1 Bradyrhizobium sp. NBAIM08
GTGCTCGCGCAGCCGCCAGCGGAAGTCGCTGCGGCCGAAGCCGTCGGTGCCGAGAACCTTGTAGGCGCGGCCCTTGGGAATGAAAGCGCGGATCTGCTCGGCGTAGTTCTTCATGTAGTCGGTCGACGCGATCACCGGGCCGGGCAGCCGCCCGAGCTGCTGCGCGACGAAGGGAACGCGCGCGGTTTCGGTCGGGTGCAGCAGGTTCCAGCGTTCGGTGTCCTGACCGTCGCGCGCCAGCTCGTTGAAGCTCGGGCAGCTCCACACGTTGGCCGCCACGCCCCAGTCGGCCGCGAGCAGCTTGGCGGCTTCCTGCGATTCGCGCAGGACGGTCCCGCTGCCCAGCAGGTTGACGCGAGGCGCCTTGGCGCCCTTGGCCTCGCCTTCTTCGAGCAAATACATGCCCTTCAG
>NZ_JADYVR010000836.1:0-411 GCF_020193935.1 Bradyrhizobium sp. NBAIM08
ATGCTGCTGGAATGCGCCACGTCCTTGTCAACGGGCAGCCGGTTCTCCTGGACGGCCAGATGACCGCTGCCCGCCCTGGCCGTGCAGTCCGCGGCCCCGGCACCGGCCGTTGCGCAGCACGTTGAGATTGCGCCCACCGATGACACGCTTATGC
Organism: Bradyrhizobium sp. NBAIM08; assembly: GCF_020193935.1. Classification (NCBI taxonomy): domain Bacteria; kingdom Pseudomonadati; phylum Pseudomonadota; class Alphaproteobacteria; order Hyphomicrobiales; family Nitrobacteraceae; genus Bradyrhizobium; species Bradyrhizobium sp. NBAIM08. The sequence continues at coordinate 155 of NZ_JADYVR010000836.1, forward strand.
TGGCACAGATTTCCAGGAGAAAATGATGCGCTTTGCTCCAATCGCTTTGCTGGCCACGGCCACCCTTGGCCTTGGCGCCTGCGACCGCGGACCGAAGATCGATCTGACCAATGCCAGCCCGGCTGAAGTTGCCAAGGCGATGAAGGACAATGGAGCAACGCGAAGCCTAGCGCGCCCGGGCAAATGGTCATCGACTGTCGCGATTCTCGAAATGAACAATCCCAGCTTGCCGCCTGAGATTCAGCAGATGATGCAGC
>NZ_JADYVR010000837.1:0-411 GCF_020193935.1 Bradyrhizobium sp. NBAIM08
GCTAACTTCTCTTAGCAATATTCCCCCAAATAGTTTTCTCGTCATCGGTGAAAATTCAGCAGATAAAACAATTGCTGATCAGCAGCTGGTTATTAAAAACTTTATACAAAATGGCGGCAGGATTTTATGTCTGCGGCAGGATAGTGCACACCTGCTGAATGTCAGTTATTTATTAGATCATTCGCTCACCACCCTCAATATTGACATTGATGATCCAAATTATCCACTGTCCACAAAATCACCCAGGAACGGTTATTATGTAAATCCGGAACGGCCCGGTCATCCTGTGTTTGCAGGCATTACCCGGGAAAACCTTCGGGTATGGAGCGACTATACCGGCTGGGATGAAACGAAGGAAGGATTCCCGGCAATTCAGCCGGTTACCGACGGATTTAATTTTCAGAATAAGGA
>NZ_JADYVR010000838.1:0-411 GCF_020193935.1 Bradyrhizobium sp. NBAIM08
ATGCATGTGCGGAGAACATCAAGGAAACAGGCGTGCAATCATGAGACTGGAGTTCCATTTCGACCGGCAACAATGCCTGCATACCATGTTTTTCAGAAGGAAGGGCGATGCAGACTGCCTATCTGTGCACTAAATGCGGCACCCAATACCCGCCGCGTGAGAACCCACCCGTGCAGTGCCTGATCTGTTCCGATGACCGGCAGTACATCCCGCCGGAAGGTCAGCAATGGACGACGCTGGAGGAGATCCAGCGGCACCACACGAACCATTTCGAAGAGATCGAGGGTGGCGTCACCCGTATCGTCACCAAACCGTCATTCGGGATTGGGCAGCAGGCCTACCTCGTCGAAACGCCTCAGGGAAACATCCTGTGTGACTGCATTGCCCTGATCGACAGTGCCACAATTGAAG
>NZ_JADYVR010000084.1:0-578 GCF_020193935.1 Bradyrhizobium sp. NBAIM08
GTCTCGAGCTGGTGGCCTTCTGCTCCGGACCGCACCCGGAGGCGTGGCTGGCCACGAGCGTGCTGCTCGTCGAAGCCCGGCTCCTGATCGCGTCGGGCGAGCCCGACGCTGCGACCCGGCTGATCGTCGGTGCTGCCGAGGTCGGGTCGGTCACCGGCGGGTCCGGCTGGTTGGCCGACATCCTCACGATCGCCAAGGCCGAGGCGCTGCTGGCGTCCGGGCTCGACGTGTCGCGCGTGATCGTCTTCGCGGGCGTAGGCGTGCCGGACCCTGCGGTCGTCGCGCGCCTCCACGCGGCGGGCCTCCGGGTGCAGGCGGGTACGTTCGAAACCGACGAAGCCGCCCTCACCTCGGCCGATGCGTCGCTCTACACGCCCTACCTCGCCACCGGCGCCGACGTGCTGGCGACCGACCACGTCGCCGGCGCCGCGATCGCCGTGCAGACCGCCAACCGACGACGCCGGTGACCGCGACGACGACCCTCGACAGCCCGCTCGGTCCGCTGCGCGCCGCCGCCGACGGCGGCGCGCTCGTCCGCCTCTCGTGGCCGTCCGAAACGGTCGAGGCCGCGCGTGAGG
>NZ_JADYVR010000839.1:0-411 GCF_020193935.1 Bradyrhizobium sp. NBAIM08
GTGCCGTAGCGAGCGCCGATGCCGCCCTCGCACCGGGCCCGCAGCAGGGCGTCGGCCGACCGGGCGGCCCCGGAGCGGTCCGCCCCGGCGGCGAGCTCGAACTCCGGGAAGTGCACCTCGCCGAGACCGAGGTCGGCCCTGGGGTCGAGGGCGCAGCGGTCGGCGACCAGCCGGGTCCGGGCGACCAGGTCGCGGGCAGCCTGATCTCCTTCGACCCCGGCGAACCGGCAGACCTCCTCGGCCACGTCGGCCATCTGCTTGCCGGACTTCAAGAAGCCCTCGGCGTTGCCCCGGTCGACGTGACGCAGGTCGAGCGGCACCAGCCGGCGGGCCGCGTCGAGGACGTCGACCGTGGGCGCGTCGGACCGGTCGGCGTAGCGGACCGCGTTGGTCAGCACCGCACCGACATGG
>NZ_JADYVR010000840.1:0-411 GCF_020193935.1 Bradyrhizobium sp. NBAIM08
CCTCGTCCCGGGTCGGTTTGACCTTGGGGCGTGCATACTGATCCAAATTTCCGCATCATGTTGAGCCTGATCGCACGCTGCCACCATGCAGCAACTCCGCCTTTGGTTGCGAGCGCGCATTCTTCCTTTTCCGAAGCATCCTAAAGCAGAGTTCGTCGGGATACCGTCCCTTTTTCCGCACTCGGGCGGTCTGCGCGCTGCTGCGGCTTCCGTTGTTGTGAGGCTCCGTAGTTGACGACCCGATTGATCGAGCGTCGCAAAACGGCGATGACCTTCGAGTGGTGCTGATCGGCGGATTTTGTGTCCGAAATGTATCTTGCTAGAGTGCGCCAGTCAGTTCGGGGAAATCCGCGATGCAGCAAACGAACAAGAGCGGCATATCGCCCGCCGAGGTTTACGAAGCTGTATGGG
>NZ_JADYVR010000841.1:0-411 GCF_020193935.1 Bradyrhizobium sp. NBAIM08
ACGAAGAACTGGTCCAGACGATCAAGGATCTCGAGGCCGACGGTCATCCCGCGGATTCCGCGCTGCACCTCGAACTGGCCGGCCGTGATCCGAACGAGGGCACGTCCGATGTCGCCTACCAGAAGGGGCGGTGGTACCTGGGCTTCCTCGAGGAACGCTTCGGCAGGCCTGCCTTCGATGCGTTCCTGCGCGAGTATTTCGATGCACACGCGTTCCAGAGCATCGACACGGCGACATTCCGCGCCTGGCTGCTCGATTACCTGAAGCGTCCCGGTGCACCGGCGATCTCCGCTGCCGAGATCGACGAGTGGCTCTACCGCCCGGGACTGCCGGCGACGATGCCGAAGGTGGCGGAGGACGTCTTTGCGCCGGTGGATCGCGTTGCCGCTGACTGGCGCGCGGGGCGCATCG
>NZ_JADYVR010000842.1:0-411 GCF_020193935.1 Bradyrhizobium sp. NBAIM08
CGCCCACGATCGTGCTCAATCCGTTCGGAAAATCATTCAAGTCCGGCCCGAGACCGGCAATCTCAGCGGCGCGCCGCACTTCTTCATCCGTGGCGTCCGGAACGGCGAACGCGATATTCTCGCCCACGGTCGCGCTGAACAGGAACGTCTCTTGAGGGACAAACCCGATCTGCCTTCGCAGATCCTCGACGGGTAGATCGCGCAAGTCGATCCCGTCGATGGCGACCCGCCCCGAGGAAGGATCGAGCAGCCTCGGAATGAGGTTGAGCAGCGTCGTCTTGCCGCTGCCCGTGTGCCCCACGATCGCAACCGTCGAGCCGCCCGGGATCCGCAGGTTCACGTGATCCAGTGCCTTGCCGGCCGGGTACTCGATCGTGACGCCGCTGAACTCGATCTCGCCCCGCAGTGGAT
>NZ_JADYVR010000843.1:0-411 GCF_020193935.1 Bradyrhizobium sp. NBAIM08
CGTCCAAACCGCGTTGCTGGCGCCTTCGGGGCTCAATGCTTTTTCCGAGGAAGGTGATATTCCGACGGTCTATCAATTCAACATCGGGCTGCAAACCAAGCTGCCTTATGATTTCCGGCTCGATATGTCATATGTCGGCTCGCTATCCCGCTGTTGCAGCGACTTAACCTCAACGCCATTCCGTACGGAGCACTCTATCGTCGAGAAAACCAGGATCCGACTCGATTTGGCGGGGTAGTTCCGGCGTCGGAGCCTGGATTGGCAGCTCCCTATGTAGCTGCGGGACTAAGTTTCAGTGGTGCTAATGCTCTCCCCACCGACTTGTTGCGACCTTTTCAGGGGTTTGGAAATATCAACATTCACCAGATGGGCGGCAATTCAAACTACAACTCCATGCAAGTAGCTCTGGAA
>NZ_JADYVR010000844.1:0-411 GCF_020193935.1 Bradyrhizobium sp. NBAIM08
GCGCAAGGCCAGCGCGGGCAGCATCGACCGGGCCCGGACGCTGGCCTTGCGCCCGTGCTCGGGCGAGGCGAGCACCGCGTTCATGGTGACCTCGGCGCCGGTACCCGCCGTCGTCGGCACCGCGGCGAACGGCCGGGACGACCGGCCGATCGGGCGGCCGCGGCCGATCACCTCCAGATAGTCCAGCGGGTCGCCACCGTTGCCGAGCAGCATCGCCACCGCCTTGCCCAGGTCGATGACGCTGCCGCCGCCGACGGAGACGACCGCCTGGGCGTCGTGCTCGCGGGCCGCGGCGACGGCATCCCGGGCCGCTTCGACGGTCGGCTCGCCGCTGACCGTCACGATCGCGACGTCCATCGGTAGGGCCTGGATCAGCTCGTGGTGCCGGTCCGGCCGGGAGCCGGTGAGCAC
>NZ_JADYVR010000845.1:0-411 GCF_020193935.1 Bradyrhizobium sp. NBAIM08
TGCCGATCCTCATCGAGAAGCGCGAGCCGAGCCCCGAGGACGAGCTGGTGCGCGGCGTGCACGACCACACCACCGTGTACACGTTGACCGTCCGCAACAACGCGATCCTGCCGACCACCGGCACGATCGTCGAGGACTGGCTGCCCGCCGGCCTCGAGTTCCTCGGCTGCGGCACTGCCGACAACGCGCCGGCCGGGTTCGTCGAGTACCCGGGCGCTCCCCGCCTCGACGTGAGCACCCCCGATCTGACCGTCGGCGACGGCTGCACCGCACCGACGTTGGTGGAGACCGTGCAGGTCGACCCGCCCGGCTCGCTGCCGCTCGCGGTGTACACCCACGTCGCATGGCCGTCCGGCGATCTCGCCCAGGGCGCCACCAAGGTGATCCGGTACCGCGCCGGCCTCCCCCACC
>NZ_JADYVR010000846.1:0-410 GCF_020193935.1 Bradyrhizobium sp. NBAIM08
GCGTCCCTGCCTCGTTGGCCGGCAAGACGGTGACCGCGATCTCGGCCGGGGTGTTCCACAGCCTGGCGCTGACCTCCGACGGCCAGGTCGCCGCCTGGGGCCGCAACGACTTCGGCGAGTCGAGGATCCACCCGTCGCTGACCGGCAAGACGGTCACCGCCGTCGCGTCCGGATTCTCCTGGAGCACGGTGATCACGCAGGCGGCGGCGCCGGCGGTGACCTCGTCGCCGACGTCGGTGAACATCCAGCCCGGGGCCACGGTGTCGTTCACCGCCGCCGCGACCGGCAGCCCGGCGCCGACCGTCCAGTGGCAGCGCGCCGATCCCGGCGGCGCCTTCGCCGACGTCCAGGGCGCCACCACCGGCACGTACACGTTCGCGCCGACCGGCGGCGACGACGGCGCCACGTTC
>NZ_JADYVR010000847.1:0-410 GCF_020193935.1 Bradyrhizobium sp. NBAIM08
CGAGACGGCACCCTCGTTGCCGGTCAGCAGGGGCGTGATGTCGCGGCCGTCGATGGTGCGATCGGTGGGGACCTCGCCACCGCACAGCGCCGCCAGCGTCGGGTACAGGTCCATCGACGTCGCCACCTCGGTGGTGGCACGGCCCGGGGCGACCGTGCTGGGCCAGCGGACGATGAGCGGGACCCGCATGCCGCCCTCCCAGGTGGTGCCCTTGGTCCCGTTGAGCGGGGCGTTGCTGCCGCCCTCGACACCCCGGGCCCCGTTGTCGCTGGTGAAGATCACGATCGTGTCGTCGGCGAGGCCGAGGGCCTCCAACTCGTGCAGCAGCACGGCGAGGGCCCAGTCGATGCACGCCACCGCCGCCCCGTACGCACCGTTCTCCGACGCTTGCGCGAAGCGGGGCTGCACGT
>NZ_JADYVR010000848.1:0-410 GCF_020193935.1 Bradyrhizobium sp. NBAIM08
GCGTCTCCAGAGTGTAGATGCCCTCGGCCGCATCGGCCGGCATACGAACGGAGGCGTCGTAAGTGTACGTCCCAGGGATGATGGGAAAGCCGGTCTTGCTGCTGGTCGCGAGCCGTTGCCGGCCGAGGTAGACGGACGTCCGAACGGTCCCACGCGCCACCTTGCCGGCGACGCGCGGACAGTACGTGTAGACGATGCGGCGATGAACCTCGCCGCCTGGGCGAATGCGTTCCGGCTCGACGAACATGTCCTCAATCTTGAAGAAGGGGACGGGACGCCCCGCGCAAGGCTCCAAGGACGACCGGCACATTCTCTGCTCGCCAGGCCGGGGCGGCAGGTCGCCCGGACACTGCGGGGTGCAGGCGGCCACGGTCACCGCGAGCATGGCCGTGAGCGCGCCTATCTTGATC
>NZ_JADYVR010000085.1:0-577 GCF_020193935.1 Bradyrhizobium sp. NBAIM08
CCCCTGGTGCAGCGTTTCGGTGCCGGCCTGGGCGGCTTCTCGACGGCTGCCCTGCTCTACCTGGGCGCGGCGGCGGTCGGCGCTGTGCTGCGCCGACCGGTCAAGCGCGAGGCCAGGGTGCGCCGAAGCGACGCCCCGCGGCTGGCGTGGATGGCGCTCTTCGGTGCGGTGATCGCGCCGGTGGCACTTGCCTGGGGCCTGCAGCGCACCAGCGCCGCCAGCGCCTCGCTCATGCTGGCACTCGAGGCGGTGTTCACCGCAGCGCTGGCCCGGCTCTGGTACCACGAGTCCATGGACCGCCGGGTGCTCGCGGGCGTCGCGCTGCTCGTGGGTGGCGGGATGCTGCTCGTATTCGACCGGCTCGAGTCCGGTCCCGGCCAGGCCGTGGGGCTGCTGGCGGTGGCGCTGGCGACCGCGGCCTGGGGCGTGGACAACGCGCTCTCGCGTCCGGTGGCCGAACGCGATCCGGGACAGGTGGTGCTGTTCAAGGGGATGCTCGGGGCCCTGGCCACCTGCTGCCTCGCGGTCGTCGGCGGCGAGCCGGTTCCGGCCGTGCTGCCCGCGCTGGGGTTGCTGG
>NZ_JADYVR010000849.1:0-410 GCF_020193935.1 Bradyrhizobium sp. NBAIM08
GGTTGATAGCAGAACCCAAAATACCACCACCTACACGTACAATATTTTTACCTTTTTTACTAATATCCCAGGTAGCTTGTACACGTGGCTGTATTTGTAAAGAAGCCAGTTTGTTATCCGTACGCAAGCCCAATTCTTTGTCCAGCGTTGCGTTGTAATTAGCTCTTGTCAAATAATCAGCATAATCAATACGTACGCCACCGGTAATGTCGAAGCCAGGAAACAAAGTCGTTTGTAATTGTGCATAAACGTTCGGTGCAAGAATATTCATCCCCACGTGTTGATCATTGCTGGTATAGATTTCCCTGGCATAGCGATAGGGGCGAAGGCTATCAAAATTATTCAGCCCGGTAAAGAAAAAACGCCCATTAATTTCGCTTCCATAAATAGAGTATTGATTGGTGTAAGTA
>NZ_JADYVR010000850.1:0-410 GCF_020193935.1 Bradyrhizobium sp. NBAIM08
GCCGAGTTGATCTGGTGACCACAGCTTCCGGAAGGTGGGCGGCAGTCACTGCCAGCGTGCGTGGCGCGTCGCACGATCGCGACGGCAAGCCGAACCAGGATGCCGTGCGCGTCGTGCAGGCCACAGGGGCCACGCCTGGGCTCGTGGCCGCGGTGTGCGACGGCCATGGCGGCGACCGGTACGTTCGCAGCGACGTCGGGTCGCGACTCGGCGTCGAGGTGGCGTGCGAAGTCGGGCGGCGTGCGCTCGATGACCTCGGGCCGTCGGCGACCGCATCGGCCGTGGAAGCACGCCTCACCGGGCCCGTCGCCCAGTCGATCGTGGAGCGATGGCGGGAGCGTGTGCTCGACGATGTCGGCGGTCGAGCGTTCACCGACGAAGAGCGCGCCCGCGCCGGTGTGTCGCTGGAC
>NZ_JADYVR010000851.1:0-410 GCF_020193935.1 Bradyrhizobium sp. NBAIM08
GGGCTCGACATCGCGGAGGGAGCGGCGCTCGGCCAGCAGCGTCACGAAGCGATGCACGTCGGCGTGCGGCTCCAGCAGGCCCCAGTCGAACCAGGTCGACGGGTCGTCGTGGCAATAGGCGTTGTTGTTGCCCCGCTGAGTGCGGCGCACCTCGTCTCCCATGAGGATCATGGGGACGCCGAGCGACATCATCGTGACGGTCAGGAAGTTCTTGACCTGGCGGTTGCGCAGGGACTCCACCGCCGGATCGTCGGTCGGACCCTCGACGCCGCAGTTCCAGCTGCGGTTGTCGTCGGTGCCGTCGCGGTTGTCCTCGCCGTTGGGCCCGTTGTGCTTGACGTCGTACGACACCAGGTCGTTGAGCGTGAACCCGTCGTGGCACGTCACGAAATTCACGCTCTGTTCCGCCT
>NZ_JADYVR010000852.1:0-410 GCF_020193935.1 Bradyrhizobium sp. NBAIM08
ACCTAGGATCGTGTCGAGCAATCCAAACTTCGCCAGAGTCCTGTAATTTTCGACCAGAAGCACCTCGGGCATGATCATCAGCTGGACCAGGACAAGGACGAACAGCGCGTTCGACCCCCGGAATGGATAGCAGACGAACGCATACGCAGCGAGTGTGCAGACCACCAGTTGGCACGCCAGAACCAGCGATACGAGCAGGAACGTGTTGACGAAGTACCGCGCAAACGGAGCCGCGGTCCAGACGCGCTCAAAATTCTCAAGCGTCCAGGGAGCGGAGAGATCGAACCGCGCCGCGAAAGCCGCGGGGTGAAACGCGGTCCACAGCCCGTACAGCAAAGGCGATATCCAGATGATCGCCAGCAGCCACGCGGCGAGATTGGCGAGGGCGAAACCAGGACGCATGCGTAGCC
>NZ_JADYVR010000853.1:0-410 GCF_020193935.1 Bradyrhizobium sp. NBAIM08
CTTCAATGATTTCGTGCAGCACGCGCGGGGAGTGCCGCACGGCGAGAAGATGAGGATCGTCGAACGCTTCCGGCTGACCGATCCGGACACGATGAGCATCGAGACGACCATCTCTGATCCCGATGCTTTGATCGTGCCGTACACGACCACCGCATCGTTGCGACGTCATCGCGATTGGACGATTTCCGAATACGTCTGCGAAGAGAACAATCGGAACTCGGTCGATACGAGCGGCAAAGCGGGAATAGATTCGACACTGCCGGGCACCAACAAGAAATAGCGAGGACACAGATGAGACCTTTTGCCCTGTACCCATCTCTCGCGCTCGCGGTACTCGTCGTGGCGGTCGTGCCGGCTGCAGCGCATCACTCGTTCGCTGCCTTTGATATGACGAACCAGAAGACGGTTAC
>NZ_JADYVR010000854.1:0-410 GCF_020193935.1 Bradyrhizobium sp. NBAIM08
GGATCATCGCCTCCAAGTACGGCTCGTCCAACCCGCCCGTTGACTTCCCCGACCTGGTGGAGCTGCACCTCGCCGGGCGACTGCCGTTGGAAGACATGGTGTCCCGCCGGTGGCGACCCGACCAGATGGACGAGGCGTACGACGCGCTGCGGGCCGGGGAGTCGGCCCGCGGGCTGATCGTCTTCGACGACGTTTCGCGGGGACCGGTGGCCGGCGGGTCCGTCACCGCAGCGGTCGGCGACTGACATGCGGGCCGCACTGGTGCAGACCCCGGGGGTCGTCGAGGTGGTCGACGTTGCCGACCCATCGCCCGCGCCGGACCAGGTGCTGCTCGCCGTCAAGGAGTGCGGAATCTGCGGCACCGACCTGCATCTGGTCGATGGCGAGCTCGGCACCGACCGGTTCCCGCT
>NZ_JADYVR010000855.1:0-410 GCF_020193935.1 Bradyrhizobium sp. NBAIM08
GCCTGAGGGCGACACGCCGTCGGTGGCGCCGGGCCATGTGATGCTGCGCATGGCACGCAGCGGCTTTCGCAACGATCGGCTGCTCGTGGACGTCAAGGTGAAGGATCTGGCGGCATTCCTCAACGCCCATCCCCTCGGCGATCCCGGTTTGGAGCACGTGTTCGACTACTGAGCCGAAGGTCCGGTCTGCGCTGATCTTCGTCTCCATTCACGGTGCGGCCAGGTGGACCCCCCAGGCCTGGCCCAACATGGGACAAACCCATGACCGCCGGCGCTTATGTGAATCACATTTCGGCCGATGACAGTCAGGACAAGGTTCGGTGTTCCGCCTGAACACCAACATCGCGCCGTAGCGGCGCCAGGAGTCCTCATGTCCGGCCGTGTTCTCCGCGTCTGCCTCGTCTCTGCGC
>NZ_JADYVR010000856.1:0-410 GCF_020193935.1 Bradyrhizobium sp. NBAIM08
CACTGAGCGTTTGCGATGTGGCGAAGGGCCAGACCGCGCCGTCCCATTCGCATTTGCAGCAACCGTGCGAGCGGAACGCAGGGTGACGACGTTCCGCAGTCGTGAGACCGAAGGGCGCACGGAAACCTTGCGCGTCGGTGAGTTGCGCCCAGGCAGCCTCATAACCTTTGTTCGCGTCTGGCAATCCAAACGCCCACGGAATAAAACCAATGGCCTCGCGAACGCTGGCGAGTTGCCCGCTCTCGTGGCGAACTTTGAAGAACTTCGCTTCGCTGTCCCAAAGTTTTCCCTGCGTGAGGCGCTGCAACTCCGCCGTCTTCGCGTCGAATTCCGTCGCGAGCTTCTCTCGTCCCGCAAGCCTTGCGATGGCCGCAATGGCGCGCGCATTGGCGAACATGTAGCTATTGATC
>NZ_JADYVR010000857.1:0-410 GCF_020193935.1 Bradyrhizobium sp. NBAIM08
GGTCGAGCGCGGCCGTCGCGCCCTCGACGAGCTGACCGCGCTTCGCCTGTGATGTCGTCGGCCGCACTACGGTGAGCGCGTGGACCAGCCCTTCGACCCGGAGCTGTGGGAGCCGGTCGCCGGCTTCGCGCTGACCGACATCACCTACCACCGCGCCCGCCGGTCGCCGGTGGTCCGGGTCGCGTTCGACCGGTCCGAGGTCCGCAACGCGTTCCGCCCGCACACGGTCGACGAGCTGGTTGCGGTCCTCGACCACGCCCGGACGTCGTCCGAGATCGGCTGTGTTCTGCTCACGGGCAACGGCCCCTCGGCCAAGGACGGCGGCTGGGCGTTCTGCAGCGGGGGGGACCAGCGGATCCGCGGGCGGTCGGGCTACACGTACGCCGACGACGAGGCGCCCGAGACCGTCG
>NZ_JADYVR010000858.1:0-410 GCF_020193935.1 Bradyrhizobium sp. NBAIM08
ATCGGACGTCCGGTCCCGGTGCGCACGGAAACGTGACGCTCATCAGTCAGGCGCGACACTCAGATGGGCCACTCCGTCCGCGTCTCTTCGCCGCCAGCCGGCAACGTGGCGACCGGATGACAGGGAGTCACGGCAGAGCCGACAATGGGCCAGTGATGTTCAAAGACGACGACGGCGGCTACCGCGATTGGCTGGCTCGACATCAGGGGACCGACTCGTTCGTGCTCAACGCAGAGCGCAACCCGAAGGCGACGTACCTGATCCTCCATCGGGCGACATGTCACACGATCAGCGGAGAGCCGGCACGCGGCGCGCAGTGGACACACGACTTCATCAAGGTCTGCGGTACCCGCGCAGAACTCGAGGCCTTCGCGCGGACTGTCGAAGGGACGCCCCAGCTTTGCGGGCAC
>NZ_JADYVR010000086.1:0-575 GCF_020193935.1 Bradyrhizobium sp. NBAIM08
GTGCTGCCGTGGACGACGCGGCCCTCGGCCGGCTCCAACCGCCCGGCCAGGATCTGCAGCAACGTCGACTTCCCGGCGCCGTTCGGGCCGACGATGCCGAGCCGCTCGCGGTTGTCGAGCATGAGGTCGACGTCGCGGAACAGCCACGGCCCGTCGCCGAACCGGTGGCCGACACCGTGGGCCTCGATCACCTGGTCGCCGAGGCGAGGGGTGCCGAAGTGCAGGGGCAGGTCGTCGCTCGAACGGGCCGCGGCCTCGGCGCGGCCCTGCACGATGGCGGTGGCGGACTCGATCCGGGCCTTCGGCTTGCTCGTCCGGGCCGGCGCGCCACGGCGGAGCCAGGCCAGCTCGGTGCGGGCCAGGTTCTTGCGGACGGCCTCGGCGCCGGCCGCCCGCTCGGCCCGCTCCGCCTTGCCCTCCAGGTACGAGGCGTAGCCACCCTCGTGGAGGTAGGCCTTGCCCCGATCGAGCTCGAGGATGCGGGTGGTCACGCGGTCGAGCACGTGCCGATCGTGGCTGACCATCACCAGCCCGCCGCGGTGGCCGGCCAGGCGGTCCTCCAGCCATGCGATGAC
>NZ_JADYVR010000859.1:0-410 GCF_020193935.1 Bradyrhizobium sp. NBAIM08
ATAAACAGGTGGCTGTACTTTTTGCGGAACTGGAAGCTGCTGCGCTGCAACGGTACCCGCGTGCGGTATCGCTGGAGGCGCAGTTCGAGTCGTTGCTGCCCGAAGTGACGATCGGCGTCAGTCCAGCGGTGTTCGCCGAGGTGGCCGTCGCGGCCATGACGCCCAAACCGGCTCCTCAGGTCGGTCTCGGACACCTACACGTCTCACAGATCTCGGTTCCCGAACAGGCAGCCCGAGTCGGCGAGATCTTGCGCAATGCCGGTGCCGGAGCGTGGGTGAGTTTCACCGATCTCGTGGCCGAGTGCGACTCAGGGCTCGCAGTGGTGGCTCGTTTCCTGGCCCTGCTGGAATTGTTCCGGGAACGAGCAGTCGCATTCGAACAACTCGAAGCACTCGGCACCTTGCGGGTC
>NZ_JADYVR010000860.1:0-410 GCF_020193935.1 Bradyrhizobium sp. NBAIM08
CCGGCCGCAGCGTGCGCTCGTGCCGGCGCAAGGTCGCCTTGGTGCACGGCCATCGTGGCCGCCCCATAGAGGGCGGAGACCCGGTGGGCCGGGCTGCCCAGTGGCAGCGCCAGCGCGCGCTCCAGCCAGGCACGGCCTTCGGTGAAGTCACCCCGCACCCCCCAGTAATCCGCGAGCCCGCCGGTCAGACGCAGCGCGGCGTCGGTGTGCCCGTGTTCGATGGCCCAGCTCAGCCCGGCGCGCAGGTTGTCGCGCTCGGCATAGAGGCGAGGGAGCGCCTGGTCGTCGGTGGAGGCGGCGCGCGGCGGCAACGCGGCATCGACAATCGCCTGGCACCACGCCAGGTGCCGGTCACGGGTCGCGTCCGCCTCACCGCTCGCCGCCAACTGCTCCAGCCCGAACTCCCGGAC
>NZ_JADYVR010000861.1:0-410 GCF_020193935.1 Bradyrhizobium sp. NBAIM08
CGTTTACAGTTCCTAATAAATAATATTTGTTGCCTTTTAATACTGATTTTAAGTGAATATTTTTCTCTTTCAATTTAGATTGAGAAGTAAATTCAAACTTATTTTTATCGAAATGTGTTTGAGTAGAATCTAACTCGTGTGCGTTATAAAATTCATAATGCATTCTTTTCAATTCGTATTCTGAATCTTCCAAATTTGAAATATCCATTAACGTGCTTTCCATTAAAAAATAGTGTGCATTTTCTTGCTCATCGAAAGCGTAAATTTCGGTATCTTCTAGTTTTTTATTATCGTTTTTATTTCCCACAAACGAGTAATACGAAGGCATTTTAACTTTAAAATTTTCTTTGTTTGGAACGATATTTACAAATTCTTGTTTGTACGATTTGATTTTAATATTGTTATAAACC
>NZ_JADYVR010000862.1:0-410 GCF_020193935.1 Bradyrhizobium sp. NBAIM08
CCACCCTTGACGGTGATGTCGTAATAGTCAGCCGACAGCGAGAAGCCGGGCAGGAAGCTCGGCTGCAGCAGGATACCCGCAGTGAACGAGTCCGACTTTTCCTCGCGCAGGTCCGGATTGCCGCCGCTGACCAGTTCGAGCGACTGCAGGTAGACGAAGTCGTAACCGGCAGGCGCGCCCGCGGCCGAGCAGTTGCCTGCGCGGTTGGCCGAACCCGTCGCCAGGTTGCGGGCCGAACAGGGATCGACGAAGCCCGGAGCAAAGTTCTGGCCGGGAGCCGAATAGAGCTCGGTCAGGTTCGGCGCACGGACCGAGCGGGCATAGGTGCCGCGCACGGTGACGTCCTGGATCGGCTTCCACACCGCTTCGCCGCCGTAGGCATAGACCGTGCCGGTCGCGCCCTTGTAATC
>NZ_JADYVR010000863.1:0-410 GCF_020193935.1 Bradyrhizobium sp. NBAIM08
GTCCAAGGCACTCTCTTCTCTCTGCTGTGAGACGTGCTGCCGCTGATCAGGGGGCGAGCGCTTCAAGAATGGCCGGCCCATTGGCCACCGGGACGAACAGGCGCGTCCGGTAGCGGATGATCTCGGTGAAGCAGCCTTTGGCCTTGTACCACTCGAGCCGATCGGGCGCGAAGCCAGTCAGCTCGATGCGCTGCTCGCCGCCGACGAGACTGCGCTTGACGGTCAGCGGATCATGGCTCTGCAAGGTTTGTGCGGTGCCGCTCGAGAGGACGAGAGCGGCCAGCTCACCGGGGGCAGGCAAGACCGGGTTTTCGAGGCCGAAGGTCTGCGACACCTTTGCGATATCCGCGGCCACGACCTCGCGGCCGATGATGGAGGTGCCGTCGGCCGAGACGATGCGGGTCACGCGC
>NZ_JADYVR010000864.1:0-410 GCF_020193935.1 Bradyrhizobium sp. NBAIM08
GATGCTGGCCCTCGGCTGCGGATCGCAGTCGAGGGTTTTTTGCGTCAAAGGGTGTCGCTGACCCGCTGGACTTCTCAAACACGAGCGTTGACTTCCTGAGCTCAGGAAGTCATGCCGCGGGTTGGTGCGTTAGCCCAAAACATCAGAAAAAGAATGGCCTCACGCAGAGTGATCAGAGTTAGCAGAGTTTTCTCGTGCCGTTTCCGTCAGTTCACGGTGGCGACCACATAGGTGAGGATTTTGGGGTCTGCCTGCGCCAGAACGGGAATGCGCGTGCGGACTTCGCACGGTTCGGCCTGCACCTGCGCGTCGGCGGGCGGGCAGGCGGCGCGCAGCTGGGCGAAGACGGGACGCGCACGCTCTCCATCCACCACCTGCACCACACGCGGCGCCGAGCCGCGGATGGAGAG
>NZ_JADYVR010000865.1:0-410 GCF_020193935.1 Bradyrhizobium sp. NBAIM08
CCGCGATGGAGGTGACGGCGTCGACGAGCAGCAGCGCGTCACCCCCCTGCGATCGGAGGCCCGCTCCCAGCGCCTCGATGTCGGAGCGGACGCCCGTGGAGGTCTCGGCGTGGACCGCGGCGACGATCGCCGGCGAGGGGTGGGCCGACAGCACCCGGTCGACGTCGACCGGCTGGCCCCACTCGTGCTCGACGGCGACGACCTCGGCGCCGCAGCGGGCGGCCACGTCGGTCATCCGCTGGCCGAAGAGGCCGTTGACCGCGACCACGACCACGTCGCCGGGGTGGACGGTGTTGACGAACGCCGCCTCCATGCCCGCCGAGCCGGTCGCGCTGAGCGGCAGCGTGCGGGCGCTGCTCGTGCCCCACACGGTGCGCAGCATCTCGCAGGTCTCGTCCATGATCCGGAGG
>NZ_JADYVR010000866.1:0-410 GCF_020193935.1 Bradyrhizobium sp. NBAIM08
CGCGTCAGCTGGCCGAGCACGCGGATGTCGCCTTCGGCCGGACGGTTGAGGCCGATGATGGTGCGCAGCAGCACCGATTTGCCGGTGCCCGAGCCGCCGACCACGCCGATCACCTCGCCGCGCCGGATGTCGAGGTCGAGTCCGTCATGCAGCACCTGCTCGCCGAACCGGTTCACCAGGCCGCGGATCTCGATCACGTTGGGGCTGCGCTGGGGCATCTCAGATATTCATGATTGCGAACAGGACGGAGAACAAGGCATCGAAAATGATGACCAGGAAGATGCCCTCCACGACCGAGCGGGTGGTCATCTGCCCCACGCTCTCCGCGCTGCCGCTGACGCGCAGGCCCTCGAAACAGCCGACCAGCGCAATCAGCATTGCGAAGACTGGCGCCTTCACCATGCCGACCC
>NZ_JADYVR010000867.1:0-410 GCF_020193935.1 Bradyrhizobium sp. NBAIM08
TGTCTCCAGTGATCATCGCGACCCGTAGTCCGAGACGGTGGAGAGCCTTGATCGCGGCAGGAGTCGATTCCTTTATCGGATCGGAGACGGCGAGCATAGCGGCAAGCCTGCCATCGACTGCTGCATAGAGCGGCGTCTTTCCCTCTTCGGCGAGCCGGAGGCTCTCGACACGGAACGAGGAGGTATCGATACCGAACTGGTTCATAAAGCGATCGGCGCCTATCTGAACCAGATGGCCAGCGACCTGACCCTCCACACCGAACCCTGGAACCGATTCAAACTCCGTCACTGGTGAGAGCACGATCTCGTTGCGGCGCGCATCATCGACGATCGCCCGTGCTACCGGATGCTCCGAGCGAGCTTCGACCGAGGCGATCAATCCCAACAGTTCCTCACGGTCGAAGTCCCTC
>NZ_JADYVR010000868.1:0-410 GCF_020193935.1 Bradyrhizobium sp. NBAIM08
TTCCTCTCCTCCTCATTCCACCGCTGGTGGTGCTTGCGGCCATGTTGTACTGGCTCTGGCGCGTCCGCATCCGACGGACCTTTCGCGGCATCGGTAGCGTGAGCACACCTGCGACAATATTGAGTGACCACAGCACCGGGGTTCCGGTTCGCGTCGGCTGACCTGGTGACGCGCTGAGTCCTGCTCTGAGGGCGTGCGCTGGGGGCGTGCTCTGAGGGCGCGCTCGAAACGCCTCCTGTCATCCCGCGCGAGCGAAGCTCGTGTCGGGATCTAGCGGCCGCACAGCGTTCGGGTGCACCGAGAGTAGATCCCGACACTCGCTCGCTGCGCTCGTTCGTGCGGGATGACAGAGAGATCGGGTATAGCGCTCGACTCTTTTCCCCGCCGCGGACCCCCACGCGATGTCGTTT
>NZ_JADYVR010000087.1:0-573 GCF_020193935.1 Bradyrhizobium sp. NBAIM08
GTGAGCAGGGTTTATGCTTTTTTCAAGATGATACTTTTCCAGGATTCGCCAATTGCCGTGAATTATATCCGAAGTTCTTTTATAAATAGACGTATAAATTATAGATTCATCGTCACCTAAATCAGCAGCCAGTTGTCCAATGTTTAATTCAAATGCATCTCCTTTCTCGATTGCAAGTTTATATTCGTCAATACCCTCGCTTTGCATTGCTTCTTTTAACTGATCGGACATTTGGTTTAACCTATTGTCCTGTTTCTTCTTTTTCTGAGTTACTCCTTTCATATACTCCACGAAATAAGCTTCACGGCCCACTTTATATTCCCGATACTGCTTCAATGCCTTCCCATCCTTTTTAGTAATTAACCAGAGAAATTTAAGTCTGTTTTCATATAAAAGGCGTAAAGTCGATTCTGCAATTTCTCCTTCATGTCTTTCCTCCTGTTCAATGACTTTTTGAAACAGATACTGCTGCCGGGCAATAAAGCCCATCATTATTTCTGCTACACTACGTGAAAAGACATCAATCAATTCAATTTTTTTAATGCCTTCAAAATAACGGTTCAATGTTCGATT
>NZ_JADYVR010000869.1:0-410 GCF_020193935.1 Bradyrhizobium sp. NBAIM08
GCCGATGTCGACCACCAGCGTGGAGCCCAATGTGGCCAACTGCTCGACCGACGTGTCTTCGACGAAGCCCTCCACGCGGTAGTTGCTGGGATGCACCTTCAGCACCATGGCGACGTCGGCCTTCGCTCGTCCCATGGCGCGGCGGTAGTCGGCGAGGCGCGTGCGGTTGGTGGTGCCGACGTCCACGAGGGTGGCGTTCGACTGCTCGATCACCTCGGGCACGCGGAAGCTGCCGCCGATCTCCACGCTCTCGCCGCGGCTGACCACCACCTGGCGCCCGCTCGCCAGTGCTGCCGTCACCAGCAGCACCGCCGCCGCGTTGTTGTTCACGACCATCGCCGCCTGTGCACCGGTGAGCCGTGCGAACAGCTGCCCCACGGCACGCTGGCGCGACCCGCGTTCGCCGGTGG
>NZ_JADYVR010000870.1:0-410 GCF_020193935.1 Bradyrhizobium sp. NBAIM08
GTAGAACGAGTGAGCAGAGAGCAGGTCGGCCAATTTTGGCGCTTTCGACGGATGATCGAATCCGATCATCGTGGCAAATCGCTGGATGTGATGCCCGTTGATCCGGAGATCGAACGACGGTCCGTCGCTGCCGTGGGTGACGCTCGACCCGTCACGGCGGGTGTAGCGGAAGCTTTCCGTCTTCGTGCCGGTCCGGTAGATGCGCGCGGCGATCCCCATCGACGCGAGCAACTCCTGGACCCCCAGCAGCAGTTCCTCCGACCGACTGCCGAGACCAACGTATCGGGTGCCCCTGGCCACCTGGTTCACGACGCAGCCGTCGGCGTCGAAAAGACCCCGCAGGAACGCGGCGGCGATCTCGTCGGGCGTCTGGAAGATCGAATCCGGGACCACCTTCTCGGCGGATCGGC
>NZ_JADYVR010000871.1:0-410 GCF_020193935.1 Bradyrhizobium sp. NBAIM08
CATCGAAGGGCAACAAGGCCAGCACATCGGGCTGGCGAAACCATTGGCGGGCGGTATTGGCGTGCGGTGCCTCGCCTGTGAGCCGCGCGGCGATGGCGCGGTGGCCATAGGCCTGCGGCTGCCAACTCACGCCCAGCGACTCGCGGGCCGCCGACGCCTTGCCTTCGCACAAGGCGGTGAGCGTGGCCTCCACGGGGCTGTGCATCAAGGTGATGTGCGGCGCATAGCGCACCGCCGCGGCCAGCGAGCGCTCCAGCACCGGGGCATCGGTGATCCAGGCCAGCTCGCTGAAGCGCTGCTGCCAGGCCGAAAACTCCAGCAGACCGGCGGCGTCGCCTTCGATGTGCATGTCGTACACCGCCGTGGCGGCGTGCGGCGGCAGCGACTCCCACACCTTCAGCTGGCGCAGC
>NZ_JADYVR010000872.1:0-409 GCF_020193935.1 Bradyrhizobium sp. NBAIM08
CATCTGGGTCCTGCGCAAGGTCATCACCCCGCTCTCGGCCACCGAGGCGATGGAACTCCTGCTCGGCAAGATGGGCAAGACCAAGTCGAACACCGAGTTCCTGGGAGCGATGTCGGGCGGGAAGTAGCCGCCGGACTTGTCCGGCGGCCTGCTCGGCCTTCGGCATTCGGCCTTGGGCCTTCGAGATACCGCAGAAGGGCCGCCGGAGACATCCGGCGGCCCTTTCTTCGTTTGACTCCCGATCCGCGATCCCCGATCCGCGATCCGCGCTCCCTTATGTGATCTACGATCCCTCCATGCAAACGCGGCGCTTTGGGCGGCTCGGCTGGCAGGTTTCGGAAGTCGGCTACGGCATGTGGGGCATGGGCGGCTGGAGCGGCTCCGACGACGCGCAGTCACTTTCCTCGCT
>NZ_JADYVR010000873.1:0-409 GCF_020193935.1 Bradyrhizobium sp. NBAIM08
ACCGGCAGCAGGCTGACACCGACAATGGCCAGCAGGCCAGCGGCGCGCGCGGCGCTGCGGCGGTCCTCGATGGCGTGGTACAGGCCGATCACGCCCAGGTACAGGAACAGCAGTACCAGTTCGCTGGTCATGCGCGGGTCCCAGTCCCACCAGGTGCCCCAGGTGCCCTTGCCCCAGATGCTGCCGGTCAACAGGGTGATCAGGGTGAAGCCGGCGCCCATCGGCGCGCAGGCCATGGCCAGGATCTCGCAGACCTTGATCCGCCAGACCAGTGCGATGGCCGCATACAGCGCCATCAGCGCGAAGACGAACAGGCTCATCCAGGCACTGGGCACGTGGATGTAGAGGATGCGGAAGCTGTCCAGCTGCTTGGCTTCCGGTGGCACCACCAGCAGCGCCTGCCACATGC
>NZ_JADYVR010000874.1:0-409 GCF_020193935.1 Bradyrhizobium sp. NBAIM08
CTCGTAGGCCAGGGCTTCGTCGAATTCCGGGTGGTGGCTGCCGCTCGGATCGCCGTTGCACCGGACCACCGGCTCGGTGCAGCCCGCGCGCGAACAAGCGGCGCTCCAGCGGGTGGGCATGCCCAGGAGGGGGCCCATGGCGCGGGCGAACCGCCCGGTGAAGCTCGCGACCGTTTCGACATGTCCGGAGGGCTCGGCGAGCAGGACGGACCCGTGGGAATGACCATCCGCTCCCCCATGGACCTGACGCACGAACCGGGCATAGGCCCGCGCCAGGAGGTCGACATGGATGTGGTCGCGGATCAGGTGCGGCGCCTTGAGGGTCGGCACCTGGCCGGATAGCCATGCCTCGGCCAACATGGTGGTGAGGCCCGGCTTTTCCATCGGACCGAACGGATGCGGCACCACG
>NZ_JADYVR010000875.1:0-409 GCF_020193935.1 Bradyrhizobium sp. NBAIM08
CTACGAACCCAATCAAGAATTTCTTCGTCTGTTTGCACTTCTGGTCCTGGTGAAATTTCTCCACCATTGAATGGATCCATTGCTTTTTGAGATAAGATATTTCTTGCTACACGAATTGCTTCTACCCATTCTTTTTTATCTTCTTCTGTTGATAAATAATTAAAGCGGATACTTGGTTTTTCGAATGGATCTTTAGATTTGATTTTCAAGCTACCACGAGAGTTTGAATACATTGGTCCTACGTGAACTTGATAACCATGTGCGACCGCTGCCTTTTGACCATCATATCTTACAGCTATTGGTAAGAAATGGAACATTAAGTTAGGATAATCAACTTCGTTATTTGAACGTACAAATCCGCCACCTTCAAAATGGTTAGATGCTGCTGCACCTGTACGTGTGAAAATCC
>NZ_JADYVR010000876.1:0-409 GCF_020193935.1 Bradyrhizobium sp. NBAIM08
ATGCCGGGTCGTCGTCCTCGACCTGGTGGCGGGCCGGGGCGCTGCTGGCCGAGGCGGGCTGGCGGGTGAAGGCCCCCGATCTGCCGTCCCACGGCGCCAGTCCTCGCCTGTCCACGCCGCTCACCCCGGGAGCGGCCGCGGCCCGGCTGATCGATGACCTGGCCGACCGACCGATCGACCTGGTCGTCGGGCACGGGTTCGGGGGCGCGGTGGCGCTGGCCCTGCAGCAGCACGGACCGGTGATCCACTCCCTGGTGCTGGAGGAGTACGCCGATGGCGAGCGTGACTGGCCGGCCGCGGCCGACGCGATGGTGACCGCCGCTGACCGGGCTCGCCGGGACCCGGAGGCGGCGCGGGCGGAACTGCGGGTGAGCCGTCCCGGCTGGGACGAGCAGGACCGCAAGCAGGC
>NZ_JADYVR010000877.1:0-409 GCF_020193935.1 Bradyrhizobium sp. NBAIM08
AGGCCGCCCCGCAGTGGGCACCGAAAATCAGACCCGTGGCGAGGGCGGTGAACTCCGCATCATCCAGTGGCAGGCCGCCACCATGGCCAATACCCATGAGGCGGTTGGCACAAAGGACTTCATCACAGGCGGCATGGTTCAGGAACCGCTGATGAACTACCTGCCAGACGGGTCGATCATTCCCAATCTGGTCAAGGAAGTTCCCGCTGTCGAGAACGGTTTCCTTGCCGAGGACCTCAGCACCGTCACCTTCAATCTGCTCGAGGGCGTACTCTGGAGCGATGGCGAGCCCCTGACTTCGCGGGATGTGCAGTTCACCTGGGAGTGGATCACCAACGTTGACAACAACTCCGTGAGCCAGACGACCTGGCTGGCGATCGAGTCCATCGAAACGCCGGATGAGTTGACC
>NZ_JADYVR010000088.1:0-572 GCF_020193935.1 Bradyrhizobium sp. NBAIM08
GCCATATACGTGATTCCCTACTTCAAAACCGGGTTCACCAGGATGGGTGCTTTAGCTAACCGTTCCTCCTTTTCGTGCAGGTAATTTTCTATCAGTCCGCTATTGAAATGCCGGTACAATTGTTCAACGGCTGCCAGGGAATAATCTTTTTTATGATAAAGCCGGCTACTACCCCCCTTTTCCGGTGGCGGTAGCTTTTTCAGCTTATCAAAATATACCACCAGCCGGGCAAAAGTCTCCGTCATATCTTTTATCAGCCGGTTACCAATGGACGATGGCGTATCGCCCCAGGTAATCCGGGGCCGTATTTGGTGAATGATTTCGCCGGTGTCAATACCGGCATCAATATACATAAACGTGGCGCCAACATATTCCGGCTCCTTATTCACCAATGGCCAAAAATTGGTAGCCGCACCGCGGTAGTAAGGCGAAAGGCCCAGGTGTACATTAATAATATGTTCTTTAAACCCCGACAACAGGGGATATTTAATGATGGAACAACCGTAGGTTATGATCAGGTCAGGTTTCAGTGCCAGTATCTCTTCATAAAAAGCATGGTTATTAATGCTACC
>NZ_JADYVR010000878.1:0-409 GCF_020193935.1 Bradyrhizobium sp. NBAIM08
AACCGAGCGTGCGTCGCTCCACCAGGTGAAGAATCTGGCGACGTCGGTGGTCAAGCTGAAGGCGCTTGGCTTTCAGGTGGCCGTGGACGACCTGGGTGCCGGCTACGCCGGGCTGTCGAGCTTCACGCAGCTCGAGGCCGAGGTCGCCAAGCTCGACATGTCCCTCGTGCGCGGCGTCGACACGGACGTGCGGCGCCAGTACATCGTCCGCTCCATGAAGGGGCTATGTGATGACCTGGGCATGCTCGTCATCGCCGAAGGGGTCGAGACTCCTGCCGAGCGCGACATGCTGGTCAGCCTGGGCTGCGACCTGTTGCAGGGCTATTTGTTCGGCCGGCCCGAACGCAGTTTCATGGCGCCGAGCTGGTAAGGCAGACGCGGTCCGTCAGGCGGGGCTCTCTGCCAGGAG
>NZ_JADYVR010000879.1:0-409 GCF_020193935.1 Bradyrhizobium sp. NBAIM08
GCGTGCCGCCCGGTGCCACGTGCGGGGTCCACTGCTCGTAGTCGCGGTGGGCCGGCTCGGTGCCGTGGCCACCGTCGATGAACAGCAGGGCGAGGGGCGTGGTCCAGAACCGACCCACGGTGGGCGAGTCGCCCACGACGGCCACCACCGAGGGCTCGAGGCCGGCGTCGAACACGGCACGCCGGAAGCGGGGCAGCGTGTCCATCCGGCCGACCGCCGGGTCCACGAGGTCGGCCTCGTGGTGCTCCCAGCCGGCCTGGTTCTCCTCGGAGCCCCGGTGGTGGTCGAGGGCGAAGAGCACGGTGCCGTGAGCGGCCGCCGCCGCACCCGGCCAGATCGACGACTTCCCGCAGTACGAGCCGATCTCCAGGAACGGGGCGTCGGGCACCGCCGCGGCGGCCTCGTTGGC
>NZ_JADYVR010000880.1:0-409 GCF_020193935.1 Bradyrhizobium sp. NBAIM08
CCCGGGACGTGGTCGGCTCGCAGCGCTACCTGCAGCGCCTGTGGCGGCTCGTCGTCTCGGAAACCACGGGCGAGACCGTCGTGTCCGACGACGAACCCGATCCCGCGACGCGGCGGCTGCTGCACCGGACGATCGACGGCGTGCGCGCCGACTACGCCACGATGGGCTACAACACGGCGATCGCCAAGCTGATCGTGCTGACCAACCACCTGACCAAGTCCGGGCGCCCGGTGCCGCGGCCGGTCGCCGAGGCGCTGGTGCTGATGACCGCGCCGCTGGCCCCGCACATCAGCGAGGAGATGTGGGCGCGGCTGGGCCACCCGGAGTCGTTGGCGCACGGGCCGTTCCCGCAGGCCGACCCGGCCCTCCTGGTCGCCGAGCAGGTCGAGTACCCGATCCAGGTCAAGGG
>NZ_JADYVR010000881.1:0-409 GCF_020193935.1 Bradyrhizobium sp. NBAIM08
GCAGGCCTTCATCCAGTACTCCCGCCAGTTCACCCAGCCGCTCACGCAGGTCGCCTCGATGCTCAACCTGCTGCAGTCCGGTGTCGCGTCGGCGGAACGGGTCTTCGAGCTGCTCGACGCCGACCAGCAGGTGCCGGACAGCACGACGGTCGTCCCGTCCGCTGGTCGAGGCGAGGTCCGGTTCGAGGGCGTCTCCTTCAGCTACGACCCGGCCGAGCCGCTCATCGAGGACCTGTCCCTGGTCGCAAGCCCGGGCCAGACCGTCGCCATCGTCGGTCCGACGGGGGCGGGCAAGACCACGCTGGTCAACCTGGTCATGCGCTTCTACGAGCTCGACGGGGGCCGGATCACCCTCGACGACACCGACATCACTGCGATGCCGCGCTCGGCCCTGCGCGGCCGCATCGGC
>NZ_JADYVR010000882.1:0-409 GCF_020193935.1 Bradyrhizobium sp. NBAIM08
GTGGAGAACCTGGTCGGCGCCGAGGGTGCGGCGTTCAGCCAGACGATGCGCCAGCTCGAGCACGAGCGGGGCGGGATCGATCGGCTGGTGTCGAACCACGCCCTGTACCGATCGGCGCTCGAGCGTGCCGATCGCAGCGATCCGGTGGTGCGTCAGCGCATCGCTGCGCTGGAGACCGCCTACCAGGTCGGGCGGATCCTCGTGATACGCGAGGTCTTGCGCCAGGCGCCGAACGGCTTTTCGGCGGCGACCAAGTGCTTCTGCACCGAGCACGAATGGCGAGTGGCCCAGTTCGTGGCCTCGGCGTTCGGTCCGGAGGCCATGCTCTGGAGCGATCTCACCCGGGGCCTCACCTACGCGCCCGGCTACACGATCATGGGCGGGACCTCCAACGTCATGCGCAACGTGT
>NZ_JADYVR010000883.1:0-408 GCF_020193935.1 Bradyrhizobium sp. NBAIM08
GGCGGTGCGACACCTGCTACGCCTACTGGCGGCGCAACGGCTTCGATCGCACTCCGTAGCTCACCCATCCGCATCCCACCACCTACGGTTCGACCAGCCCTCCGCCGCACGCGGATGCGACTCACGGCGACGCGAACGCCCCACCTGACTGTCGATCTTCTTCGGCTCGTTCACCGCCACCGACATCGCGCGGGCCAACTCCCGCAGCTCCGCGCCGCGGCGCTCGTCGCGAGCGTCTACGAGGGCGAGGAAGCGAGGGACCGTGAGGCCGCGCTCGCCGGTCCCGGCATCGAGGAGCTCGGGGCCACTACCGAACTCGTTCCGCCAGATTCCCCAGCATCGCCCGGTGTTGGGCTCGGAGTAGTCGAGCTCCCAGGGCTCGACCCATCCGCAGGCAAGGGCGAGCTC
>NZ_JADYVR010000884.1:0-408 GCF_020193935.1 Bradyrhizobium sp. NBAIM08
GGTCCAGCCACTGCCGACCGTGGTCACCCGGTCGTCCGTCTGCTTCTGGGCCTCGTCGCGCTCGCCCCGGCTCTTCGCGTGGTCCGGCACGGTCTTCTCGGTCACCTCGGACCCGGGTGGGGGCGTGAACTCGAAGGTCGAGTCTTCGGGGCGGGTGAAGCTCACGTCGGTGTAGCCGACGTCGAGCACGGTGCGCTGCTTGGCGAACACCTGGACGCGCAGGGGGCTGCGGGTCTCCCCGTCGACGGCGATCCTGGCCTCGGTGAGCAGCGACCGGTTGTCCTTGGGCCGCAGCACGAGCTCGTACGCCGCCCGCCCGGCCACCTCGACCGCACTGTCCACCGAGACGGTGGTGCTGGGGTCGATCGCCGCCAGGACCTTGGCCGCCGCTTCCTGCGGGGTCTTGGG
>NZ_JADYVR010000885.1:0-408 GCF_020193935.1 Bradyrhizobium sp. NBAIM08
GAATAATTATGAAACGCACCAACGCACTTCCGACTCGCACCCTCGCTGTCCTGCTTCTCGCTCCGGCTGTTCCGCTGCTCGCGGCCGACGCCTTGAGCGTGAAGCTCGAACAGCCGCCGGAGGCGAACAAGAACCGCTTCGGCATCAGCTATCGCGCCGGCTTCAACGTCACGGCAAAATTCAAGAACGTGGGCAACCTGAGCGGCGGTGCCAGCGGCCGCGGGCCCGGTCCCGCCACGGGCAGCGCCGTGGATCGCAATTATGACGACGGCTACAACCGGGTGGACGTGAGCGACAATGGAGGCGGCGATACCTGGAACTGGGGTTACCGGAACGCCAGCCAGGCGGACGGGGACTCGGTCACGTTCCACAGCACGACGGCGTCGTCGATTACGAGCAAGACTTATG
>NZ_JADYVR010000886.1:0-408 GCF_020193935.1 Bradyrhizobium sp. NBAIM08
CCCCGTGACGGCGTGACCGATGATCTCGCCGTACGGGTTGTACGTGAACGCGTCCGTGATGCTGGACGCGGTCGTGCTCTTGACCAGACCTGTCGTGCCGCGCGTGACGGCAAGGCCCCCGACACTCGAGACGACGCCGTCGAGGTCGTAGGCCTGCGCCACCGGGCTGCCGCCGTCGATGGTGGTGACGAGCGGACGGAAGAAGTTGTCGTAGGTCTGATCGATGCGGTGGCTGAACGGCCCTGCCACCGTCACGCTGCTGAGAAGCGAGCCGTCCCAGCCGTAGATCTGGCTCACGCCGTCGCTCGTGACGATACGGTCGAGGCGGCCTCGCGCGTCGTAGGTCAGCGTGCGCGTCCGCGCGTCCTCGATCGTCGCGAGGCGCCCGAGGACGTCGTACCCGAACGT
>NZ_JADYVR010000887.1:0-408 GCF_020193935.1 Bradyrhizobium sp. NBAIM08
CGACACGGACTACTGGGAGCGGATGAACCTCGCCGATTCCACCAGCGGGCGCATGGCGAGGGTTCGCACCGCCCTCGACTCGGTCTTCGGCGCCGGCAAGGCGCGCCGGGCACGCGCGCCATTCGTCGAATAGCCACTGTCGTCGCACCTGCGAAAGCAGCGCGCCCAGTGTCGTTCCGTTCGACGTGCGATTAAAGCCACTGGGCCCCGGCCTTCGCCGGAGCGACGAACGGAAGGCTAACTGACTGTTGCCTGCTCCCCGCTTTCGCCGCGCTTGGCCGGCGGGAGCCAGCGCCGCACCTCGTTCGCCAGCGACTCCATGTCCCCTTCGACGGCCTCGTGCGCCTGGCGCACCTTGAACAGCGTGTCCGTGATCTGAAGGGCCGCGAGAATGGCCGCCTTCTGGAT
>NZ_JADYVR010000089.1:0-567 GCF_020193935.1 Bradyrhizobium sp. NBAIM08
CTCGGCGCCTAATAGATCCTCCCAGATCCGAGCAAGAACCCGCTCGTTCCTGGTGCGGGGCTCAGCAGATGGACTAGTTTCTATCTCGCGGTAAGGAACGGAGGAAAGGCGAGCACGGTCTATCTTTCCGCTTGTCGTCAGGGGAACACTGTCAACCAATCTGAAGGCTGTGGGAACCATGGGAGATGGCAATCTGTTGCGCAGGTGGGCGAGAATCTCTCGAGAGCTTAGATTCTCCCGAGCGGGCTCCAGGCTCGCCGTCAAGCGGCGATCCTCATCGATGCCTTCTGCGAAGACCGCGGCCTTTGCGATTGCCGGATGAGACTCAAGGGCAACTTCGACCTCCTCCGGCTCGATGCGAAAGCCCCTCACCTTGATCTGGTTGTCCGATCGGCCGCAAATCTCGAGAAGGCCGCTGGTTGAGATGCGTGCGATGTCCCCACTTCGATAAAGCACATCGTATTGTCCGCCATCATACGGATTCGGCAGGAAACAGCGGTCAGTCCGATCTTGATCCTGCCAATACCCAGCGCTCAGACAGCGGCCCGCGATGCACAGTTCGCCGGA
>NZ_JADYVR010000888.1:0-408 GCF_020193935.1 Bradyrhizobium sp. NBAIM08
GTCCTTCGCACCACGGCCGGTCGCCGGACCCGAGGGCGCCGACATCCTCGACGACGTGTGGTCGACCTCGACCGGCCCGTTCAGTCGGCGCTGAGGTCGGCGCCGAGGTTCACCGGCTGCTGAGCCAGGCGACGGTGATCCGCGCCGCCCGCGCCAGCTGTGCACGGTTCACGACCGACGGCACGTCCTGTGGGCTGTGGTAGCCGGCGTACGACGTGCTCCCCAGCCGGACGCCCGGCAGACCGTTGCGGACGAACGACCAGTGGTCGCTGGCCCGGTTGCCGGTGCACGGCTGCACCGCGGCGCCGACCCGCTCCGCGGCAGCGACCAGCTCCGCCCGGAGCGGACCCGGCACCTCGTTGGCGCTGCAGACCGGCATCACGTCACCGACGCCGACCCGGTCCAGGG
>NZ_JADYVR010000889.1:0-408 GCF_020193935.1 Bradyrhizobium sp. NBAIM08
TCCGCGAACTCGGCAAGCGGCGGATCGACGCGTTCATACCCGTGCAGCCGCGCCGCCTCCAGCACCCGCGCCTCGAGCGCGGCGGCGGCATCGGCGAACGGCGGCAGGCGATCGCGAAATCCCTCGGGGAGCAAAGCAGTCATCGTGGAGGGCCCTAGCCGCTTCGCTCCCCGGAAGGGAGTTAGAAGTTGAGGCCCATCGCGGTGCGCACGCCAGGCAGCGCCTTCACCGTCGCGAGCAGGTCGGCGGTGACCGGCTCGTCGACCGACAGCAGCAACACCGCCTCACCCCCCGCGTCGCGGCGGCCGAGATGGAAGGTGCCGATATTGACGCCTGCCTCGCCCAGCGCGGTGCCGAGCCGGCCGATGAATCCCGGCGCGTCCTCGTTGACGACGTACAGCATTGGCC
>NZ_JADYVR010000890.1:0-408 GCF_020193935.1 Bradyrhizobium sp. NBAIM08
GTAATAAATCGGTTCCACTTTCAAAGCAATCGCGAAAGTTTTCAGTATAACGAGGCGACGGATGTTGACTGGTTTGGATTTGGTAAGTAGATTTTGATAAGCATAAAAATATGAACCCAAATAAAAATTTGCGCGGGATTTTGTTTCTTTCGGTCGTCATATCTTTTTTTCTGACAGTCTCATGCGTCCAATCGCCGGAGCAGAATTCTATCTCGAACAACGCCGCTAAAAATACTTCCGGCAAAATTCGTATCGGTTTTTTGATGGACACTCTGCAGCAGGAACGCTGGCAGAAAGACCGCGAATTTTTCGTCAGACGTGCGGAAGAATTGGGCGCGGAAGTTCTTGTGCAGACCGCCGACGGTAAAGACGAAGTGCAGATCAAACAAGCCGAAAGCCTTTTAACGC
>NZ_JADYVR010000891.1:0-408 GCF_020193935.1 Bradyrhizobium sp. NBAIM08
CCTCCGCCTTTGAGCGTCGAATGTTCACCGCTTCCGCGTACAGCTTCCGCCAAAAGAGTCGGCTGGCCATCAGCCTGTCCTGGGTCGCGGGCTACACCAACGTCGTCACCTTCATCCTCTGTGGCGGCGTTGTCGTCGCGCACGTGACGGGGAACGTCACGCACCTCGGACTGGCTGTCGCCGATCAAGGATTCGGCGCTCCTCTCGCGCTCCGGCAGCTGGGTTACTACAGCTTCCTGGTGCTCTGTTTCCTGTCTGGCGCAGTCGGCTCGGCATTACTGACCGAGCTCGCCAAGCGGGCGAACGCAGTATCTCATTACACCGTGCCGGTCGTCGCTGAAACTTTCCTACTGTTTCTGCTCGGCGTGGGAGCGGCGTTGCACACCATCGGCGTCGTGTCGCTCGGAC
>NZ_JADYVR010000892.1:0-408 GCF_020193935.1 Bradyrhizobium sp. NBAIM08
GGCCTATAATGGTTCGACCAAAACCCGGGTGACAGGGATGGAATTCGTGCCAGAGCCTTTCGATGCCGGTCTGATAGGGTATCCCTATTTCGATGCGCTCCAAGCCACGGAGAACTTCCTGTACGGCCACCGGGCGGATGGGTTTTGGAGATGCGGAAAAGACGGAATCTGGTCGAAGTTCACCGTACCCCAAACTCCGGCCGCGTCCCCGCGCTTTTTGGCCGGCGAAAATGCGATAGTGCTGGGTGGGGCGAACTCAAACTCCCTTTCCGTTTCGGAAGACGGCGGGAACTCCTGGAATCGGGTCGTTCTGTCGGAGCCCCCGCTTGGCGGCGGCGGGTATATCTCGGCCCTGTTGGAAACGGGCGGACTTTATTTTGCCGTCGCCAGTATCTGGATCCCCGGGGT
>NZ_JADYVR010000893.1:0-408 GCF_020193935.1 Bradyrhizobium sp. NBAIM08
GAGGTTGAGCCGCTGGTCGAGGACCCACCAGCCCAGCAGCGCGGCCATGATCGGGTTCAGCAGCCCGAGGAACGTGACCGACGCGGCGCTGAGCTGACCGATCCCCCAGAACCACAGCGCGTACGCGAAGATCCCGCTGATCAGCACGAGGTAGACGAGGCCGCCGGCCTCCTTGGCGGTGATCGATTGCGGCAGGCCCTCGAACGCCAGTGTGAACGGCAGCAGCGTGATCCCGGCGAAGAGGAACGTCCAGCCCGTCACCCGGATCGGCCCCATGCCGGGCGGGTTGCCCCAGCGCTTCATCAGCACGGTCCCGAAGGCCATCATGATCACGACCGCGACCATGGCGAGGATCCCGAGCACGTCGAGCCTGGCGTTCGAGCGCAGCACGAGCAGCGCGACACCGAC
>NZ_JADYVR010000894.1:0-408 GCF_020193935.1 Bradyrhizobium sp. NBAIM08
CTCGAAGCACCCGAGGGGCGAACCAGAAGCCGATCACCGCCCAAACCAGCAGAATCACACCAGAGACGAGGGACACACGAATCCGCCGAGCACGCGCGTAGGTTGCGCTGCCCGGCACGCTACTGGGGTCGAGCTTCTCCGGATCGCCCAAATCAAGCTCCTTTGGTGTACTGGCCAGAAATCGGGAACATCGAGTGGGCACAGGCGCCCTTCACGAGGACTGGCTCCTCGCACTCCGGAACGGCTGGACGGCTCCGGAAGCGCACTATACCATGCGACGACGAGCGGCAACAGGACTGTGGGCCTGAAGCTCGGACAAGCGGCACGGAGCCGCGACGAGAGAATGGCGAAAAGCGTGCCTCGGTTTCCCTCCGCGTTCGCCGAACTCGGTTTGCCTCACCTCAACGA
>NZ_JADYVR010000895.1:0-408 GCF_020193935.1 Bradyrhizobium sp. NBAIM08
GACTGCGCTCGATGAGCTGCGCACGCTCTGCACATTCGTCGGCCAGGCCGCGAAGTTTGGCACGACGATGGCAGACGCTGTTGCTCAGCTGGCAATTGTCCTCCGTTCACAGCGTGAACATCGCGCTGAAGAAATGGCTCAGCAGGCTGCGGTGAAGATCCTGTTCCCCACGCTGTTATTCATCTTTCCCACGGTCTTTGTCGTGCTCGCTGGACCAGCAGCGATTCAGATTCGCGAGAGTTTGACGCACTCCGCAGGCCCAATGCCGCAGCCCGAAAGTAAGGAACAGTAACCATGCGTGCTTCGCCTTCACGACGCGGTGCTGCAGCGACGGAACTCGCCGTGCTGCTGCCGCTGCTGATTGTGCTTTGTCTCGTGGCTGTCGACCTGGGCCGCTATGCCTTTGTG
>NZ_JADYVR010000896.1:0-408 GCF_020193935.1 Bradyrhizobium sp. NBAIM08
TGACGACGCCGGTGCAGCAGCTCAATGAGCGCCTTAATATTCAGGTGCCTAAGGGCGATTACGAAACTCTCTCCGGATTTCTGCTGCTTCAGTTCAACCGCATCCCCGCTGTGGGTGACGAGCTCTATTACGCCAACTATAAAGTACGCGTCCACCGGGCGACCGAGCGGGCCATCGAAACGGTGATCATCCAGGTATACCGCGAAGAAGATGAGGGGGAAAAGTTATGACCGAACTTCTGCTCATTACCGCGGATAAGGAGCTGCGCCGTTTCGCCAAAGCCGCGCTTGAAAGCTTGCCCATACGGGTGCTTGCGGACTGCCCCAGCGCGCATCAAGCGATGGAGATATTCCGCAAGGAGCGGCCGAAATTGATGCTTGTGGATCTGTTTTTGCCCGAGAGCTCGGG
>NZ_JADYVR010000897.1:0-408 GCF_020193935.1 Bradyrhizobium sp. NBAIM08
GGCCCGTACCGAGCGCGCGGCTCGAGCTGGCCTCGACGAGCCCGGCGACGATGAAGTTGCCGCTGTACCCGAGGTTGTCGGACACGAACTGGAAGTCCGCGCCGCCCGTCTTGGTGAGGGGGCCAGTGCCGACGAGCTGGCCGAGCCCGGCGGTGGCGACCTTGCCGGTCGTCCCGGTCCCGATGACGTTGATCGTCCCGCCGGCCGCCCCGACGTTGATGAACCGCGCGGCGGCCAGGGTAAACCCGGCGGTCGTGCTGAGCGTGCCCCCGTTCAGGTTCACGGGCGACCCGGCCGCACCCATGTTGGCGTCGGCCGCGACGGACACGGCGCCGCCGGTGATCGTCAGCCCGCCGGTGAACGTGCTCGCCCCGGAGAGGACGGCGGTGCCGCCGGCGACCGTCAGCC
>NZ_JADYVR010000009.1:0-297375 GCF_020193935.1 Bradyrhizobium sp. NBAIM08
CGTAAGATGTGTAAAAGAGACAGCCCCCGCTAGATGGGGCCCTGTCCCCCACCCCGCTCGAGCTCAGCCCGTGATCTCACGGGGGCCTTTACGGCCCGGCATTTAGGAAACTTTTTCCATATTTGGCGCCGTACTTGAGCCACAATCCCGCGGCGTTCTGATAAGAGACAAGCTTGAATCGCGGGGACGCCTGTGGGGGCTGCCGGCGATTTTCATGGGGTCAGAGGAAGGCGATGTTGCAAATGACGCGACCTTCCTTCGGCATTCGAAAGACATCGAGAGAGCTTTACCCGTCCAGCTGTTCGTAATTTCGGCCGGCCCCATCAAGGGGCTTTCTGGGCGCGGACAGTTGTGCGGCTTGCCTGCTCCGGCGATCCCCGTTCAAGAGGGCAGCCTGGGACAGGCTCGAAACCGGGCATCTTGGGTCGTTGAGTTGGGGGACTTGGGTTGAACCACAGGACGTCACGCGGCACTTACGGGCGTGAGACCGGGATCATCGATCTCGGCCACGAGCCGCCGCTGTCCGTCGATGGTTCTGAAGCCGCGGTGATCGACCGCCGCCGCGTCTCGGTGCAATGGTTCAGCGGGACAATTTTGACCGGACTCTGCGGCGCAGCCCTGATCGGCGGCGCCGTTTTCGCTTCGCTCGACGGCGAGATGACCTTCGCCAAGGTGCCGGAGCGGGTCGAAGGCGCGCTGCGCGGAGCATTCGGCGCCGCCGATCGTGCCGCCACGCTGCACAAGAGCGATCGCCTGCCGCCGCCGAGCGAATCCACCGCCTCGCGCAACGTGATGCGCGTCTCGACGGTTGCCCGCGTCGGCAACCGTGACGTGATGCGGGTGCGTCCGTTCGTGCGGATCGCCGGCAATCTGTCGATGACGACGAGCGATCTGTCGGCGAAGATCCCGCCGTTCAACGCCCAGCGCCTGCTGACCGATGTCGGCTCCGACCCGAAGACGGCGTCCGACGATCCCAACAATCCCGAAGCCGTCGAGCCCGACGCGGAAGTGTCCTTCGTCACCAAGGACCTGTCGCCGGTGCTGCCGAAGGCCAAGATTTCCGCGGTGGTGGCACTCGACGACATCCTGATGCGGGTGCGCGATGCCGCCAATTGGCGCGGCAATGGCGGGGTGCGCTACGCCTCGCTCGCCAACACGGCTGCCGACATCTCCGGCGCGACCGGTCCTTCCGACATCAGAACCGCCTACGCCGCCGAGGCCTCGCCGTCCGATCCCTATGCCGGCTTCGAAACGCGCGTGGTGCCGGAGAACGTCACGCTGCTGCCCAAGACCAAGGAGCAGATCACCGGCGGCAATCCCAACGGCGAACGCGTCCACATGGTCAAGAAGGGCGACAGCGTCGCCGGCGTGCTGCGCGATCTCGGCGCCAATGCCGACGAGATCAAGGCGATCACCGCGACGCTCGGACCGCGCGGCCGCGACGGCGGCCTGAAGGAAGGCGAGAAGCTCCGCATCCTGATGGCGCCCGCAAGCCCCGGCGCCCGCCTGCAGCCCTATCGCGTCGTGGTTGCAAACGACACGATGGTGGAAGCGATCGCGGCGCTGTCCGATCTCGGCAAATACGTCGCCGTCGACGTCTCCAGCATGAATACCGTCGCCGATACTGCGGCCAACGCCAGCAGCGACGACGAGGATGACGATGACGGCTCCGGCGTGCGGCTCTACCAGAGCATCTACGAGACCGCGATGCGCAACAAGGTCCCGATGCCCGTCATCGAGGACATGATCAAGATCTACTCCTACGACGTCGATTTCCAGCGCAAGGTGCAGCCCGGAGATTCCTTCGACGTGTTTTACGCGGGCGAGGACGAGGGCGTGACCGCGACCGAGAAGAACGAGGTGCTGTTCGCCTCGCTCACCGTCGGCGGCGAGACCAAGAAATACTACCGCTACCAGAGCCCCGACGACGGCCTCGTCGACTATTACGACGAGACCGGCAAGAGCGCGAAGAAGTTCCTGGTCAGAAAGCCCGTCAACAACGCCATCATGCGCTCCGGCTTCGGCGGCCGCCGCCACCCGATCCTCGGCTACGTGAAGATGCATACCGGCGTCGACTGGTCCACCTCCTACGGCACACCGATCTTCGCCTCCGGCAACGGCATGATCGAGAAGGCCGGCCCCGAGGGCGGCTACGGCAAGTACATCCGCATCAAGCACGCCAACGGCTACGAGACTGCCTACGGCCACATGTCGGCCTTCGCCAAGGGCATGGAGCCCGGCAAGAAGGTGCGGCAGGGCCAGGTGATCGGTTTCGTCGGCTCCTCCGGCCTGTCGACCGGCCCGCACGTCCACTACGAGATCCTCGTCAACGGCCGCTTCGTCGATCCGATGCGCGTGAAGCTGCCGCGCGGCCGTTCGCTGGAGGGCCCGATGCTGGCAAGCTTCGAGAAGGAGCGCGACCGGCTCGACGGCATGATGAGCGGCCGCGGCGGCGCCATCGCCCGGATGTCGGACGCCACCGGCGGGCCGCTGCAGGTCACCAACCGGTAAGCCGGCAACGCGCCGAGAAGACCGGTATTTTCAAACAGGATTTCAAGCAAGTACGCTGCGCAGCGAGGCCGCTTCGCGGCGTCACAACGTCAAGTTTCGTCTGCCAAAGCCGCAGGACGGGCGAATACTTTCCAAAAAATGGGAGGTCACGCCATGAGAAACAGGCTCGCCTGCGCAGCCCTGATTGCTGCGCTGTTCGCCACAACGAGCGCATCGGCCGACGGCTGGGAGGTCACGAGACTCGTGCCGGGCTCGGCATTCCACGGCGTGCACGGGCTCGGTGTCGACAAGGCCGGCCATTTGTTTGCCGGCAGCGTCGCGGGCGCTGCGCTCTACGAGGTCGACATTGCCGGCGGCAGCGCCAAGGTTGCAATCCCGGCACCGGTGGGGATGGCCGACGACATTGCATTCGCGCCCGACGGCACCATGGCCTGGACCGGCTTCCTCGCCGGCGATCTCTATGCGCGCAAGGGCGACGGTCCGATCAAGAAGCTCGCGAGCGGCCTGCCCGGCATCAACTCGCTCGCCTTCCGCAAGGACGGCAGGCTCTACGCCACCACCGTTTTCCTCGGCGATGCGCTCTACGAGATCGACGTCGAGGGCGTCAAACCGCCCCGCCAGATCATGGAGAAGATGGGCGGCCTCAACGGCTTCGAGTTCGGTCCCGACGACAAGCTCTATGGTCCGCTGTGGTTCAAGGGCCAGGTCGCAAGGGTCGACGTCGACAAGGCCGAGCTGAGTGTCGTCGCCGACGGCTTCAAGATCCCGGCTGCCGTGAACTTCGATTCCAAGGGCAACCTCCTTGTGATCGACACCGCGCTCGGCCAGCTCGTCCGGGTCGATCCCAAATCGGGCGCCAAGACCATGGTCGCGCAGCTGAAGCCGTCGCTGGACAATCTCGCCATCGACGACAAGGACCGCATCTACGTCTCCAACATGGCCGACAACGGCATCCAGGAGGTCGATCCCGCGACCGGTCATGCCAAGCAGATCATCATCGGCAAGCTCGCTTTGCCCGGCGGCATCGGCGTCACCTCGGAGAACGGCAAGGACACGATCCACGTCGCCGACCTGTTCGCCTATCGCACGGTGGACGGCGTGACCGGCGAGGTCACCGAAAAGGCGCGCATGCACGCCGCTGGCACGACGCTCGAATATCCGATGAGCGCGACGGCGAAGGGCAACGACGTGGTCCTGTCGAGCTGGTTCACCGGCACCGTGCAGGTGATCGACGGCAAGACCGGCGCGACGCGCGACATGCTGCACGACTTCAAGGCGCCGCATGACGCGGTCGTGCTCGCGGACGGCAGCATCCTAGTAGCCGAGCTCGGCACCAAGTCGCTGGTCAAGGTGAGCGGCGAGCACGGCAAGGATCGCACCACGCTGATCGGCGCGCTCGAGGGTCCGATGGGTCTCGTCCGCGGGGCCGGCGACGAGGTTTACGTCACCGAGGCTTTTGCTGGCATCATCTCCAAAATCGACAGCACCGGCGAAAAGATCGTGATCGCCAAGGAGCTGAAGATGCCGGAAGGCATCGCGCGCACAAGCGACGGCAAGCTGATCGTCGCCGAAGTCGGCGCCAAGCGGCTGATCGAGATCGTGCCGGAATCCGGCAAGGTCACCGAGATCGCAGCCAATCTCCCGATCGGCCTGACCGGCGCCCCCGGCGGCTTGCCGACGCATATCCCCACCGGCGTCGCAGTCGGCGCGACGGGCGCGATCTACGTCAGCTCGGATGTCGAGAATGCGATCTACAAGGTGGTGAAGAAATAGCAGTGGCGTGCACGGGGCTGGCCCCCGGGAACCGGCACGCCGGTTCGCCGGTTAGACGCTGACCGGAAGCCAGCAGGAGGATCGCCCATGACGCGCCTCTCACGCGACGATGTCGTCAAAGCCGTGGACCGCGCCGACGATGTCACCATTGCCCAGATCATCGGAACCGGCGCGACCGCCGAGGAGCTCGCTGAGGCCCAGGCCTGGCTCGCCAACGACGAGCCGATGATCAATGATTTGCGCCCGCTGGCGCAGGGCCGGGTGCGCGAGCTGGTGGATATTTTGTCGGAGCTGGAGGAGGAGGAGGAGGACGGCGTCGAGCCGCGCTCCGCCCCGGCGGCCGGCAACTAAATTTGGCGAGACAGCAAAACGAGACGCCCCGGAGAGGTGACCTCCGGGGCGGATTTCATTTCAGATCCTCACCCTCCGGCTGGTTCACCATACACTCCGAACCGAGGTTCATGATCAGCGTGTTGCTGAAATCGACGGTGCGGTCCTGGCCATCGGCAGCAGCCGTCGTCGAGTACCTGCAACAGCACGTCGCAGACATTAACCCGCACGCACCCGTGCGAACAATTCCGACGGCATCATACCGAACATGTCGCGGAAGGCCGTGCTGAAATGCGCGGAGCTGGAAAAGCCCGCGTCATGCGCGGCCTCGGTCAGCGATTGGCCTTGTGCGACCGCCCGCGCGGCAGCGCCGATCCGGGACCAGATCCGGTAGCGGCGGAGCGGCACACCCGTGACGTCCTTGAAAAGATGCAGGAAGCGCGAGGGCGAAAGTCCGGCCCTGCGGCCGAGTTCAGCAAGGGTGTGCGAACCGCTGGGCTGCTCGCGCATCCGCTCGATGGCGGCGGCAATTCTTGCATCTGGCTGCGGACTTGATCCGATCCCAAGCATATCGCGGGCTGCTTGCTGCGCGTCCTCAGATGCGAGGCGTCGCTCCGCGATGGCGCCGAACAGCGCGACGACCGACCTCTCGTCGATCATGTCGAACGCGGCCCTCGATCCGACCTCCTTCATTCGTGAGCGAAGCGCCTCGATATCGCGGCCGAGGGGATCGACATAGAGGAAGGCCATCCGTCCAGCATCGGTGCGGAGATGGTGCAGACTGTTGGGCATGATCAGCACGCTGCGGGTCTCGCGATAAGACGGTGAGCGCGCCCTCGGATCGTTAGCTACGCCTATCGCCCCGTCGAGCGCGACGGCCAGCACGCCGGTGGCATTGCGGTGGGGCGTCAGCCCGAAGGCTGGACCGAGATAGAGCACCCGCGCGTCCCAATCGAGCATCCGCGCCCTCTTTGGTCCGCCGCTGGGCGGCGTGCTGATAGCCAGTTCCTGAAAGCCGGAAGGCGAGGTCATGCCTCATCATAGCGCACCGGCACAGCGCTGCCGATGACCCGGGAGATCATATCGATGGACAGAGTTCTGGTAGATGACGCCGCACAAATCGCCGCGATCCGCGCCGCCATCACGCGCTACGCGACCGCCTGGCAGGCCGGTGACCGCGCCGCGATCGCCGCCTGCTACCACGATGAATTCATGCTGAACTATGCCGGCCATAATCCGCTCGCCGGCACTCACCGCGGCAAGGCGGCCGCGCTTGCCACTCTGGCCGAGGTCGCACGCCGCTCCAACCGAAAACTGCTCGCCATCGATGACGTGATGGCCGGGCCGCGGCGCGGCGCCATTCTCGCACGGGAATCATTCAGCCGGGACGGTCGCACGGCTGAACTGGAACGGTTGCTGGTCTATGCCGTGCGTGAAGGCCTGCTGAGCGAATGCTGGGTCTACGACCGCGATCAGGCAGTGGTGGACGCGTTCTTAGCGGATTGAAAACGCCCTCCGCGAGTTTGGCGCGGAGGGCGTGTATTTCATCAGTTCAGCTTCCGCTTTGCCAACGGCGCCTCGAACTGGGTGATCTCGGCGGTCTGCGGCGCCTTGCCGTTGAAGGTCAGCACGTTGCCTTCGGACGAGATCGCGACATTGTCGCCGTCCCTGACGTCGCCGGCGAGGATCATCTCGGCGAGCGGGTCCTGGAGGTAGCGCTGGATCACCCGCTTCAAGGGCCGTGCGCCGTAGGCGGGATCCCAGCCCTTGGCAGCCAGCCAGTCGCGGCCGGCGGCATCGAGGCTCAGCACGATCTTGCGATCGGTCAGGAGCTTCTGCAGCCGCGCGAACTGGATCTCGACGATCCGGCCCATCTCGCTCCGCTGCAGGCGGTGGAACAGGATGATCTCGTCGACGCGGTTGAGGAATTCGGGGCGGAAGTGCGCCCGCACCATTCCCATCACCTGCTCGCGCACGGCCGAGGTGTCCTCGCCCTCCGGCTGGTTCACCAGATATTCCGAACCAAGGTTCGAGGTCATGATGATCAGCGTGTTGCGGAAGTCGACGGTGCGGCCCTGGCCGTCGGTCAGGCGGCCGTCGTCGAGCACCTGCAGCAGCACGTTGAAGACATCAGGATGCGCCTTCTCGATCTCGTCGAACAGCACCACCTGGTAGGGTCGGCGCCGCACCGCCTCGGTGAGCGCGCCGCCCTCGTCATAGCCGACATAGCCCGGAGGCGCGCCGATCAGCCGCGAGACCGAGTGCTTCTCCATGTATTCGGACATGTCGAGGCGGACCATCGCGGTCTCGTCGTTGAACAGGTACTCCGCGAGAGCCTTGGTCAGCTCGGTCTTGCCGACGCCGGTCGGCCCTAAGAACATGAACGAGCCGGTGGGGCGGTTCGGGTCCTGCAAGCCGGCACGCGAGCGGCGCACGGCGGTTGCGACCGCACGCACGGCCTCGGCCTGGCCGACGACGCGCTTGCCGAGCTGCTCCTCCATCTTCAGGAGCTTCTCCTTCTCGCCTTCCAGCATCTTGTCGACGGGCACGCCGGTCCAGCGCGAGACCACCTGCGCGATGTGGTTGGCGGTAACAGCCTCCTCCATCATCTCGCCCGAGTTCTCCTTGGCTTCGATATCGGCAAGCTGCTTCTCGAGCTGCGGGATCCGTCCATAGGCCAGCTCGCCGGCCTTCTGGAATTCGCCGCGCCGCTGCGCATTGGCGAGCTCGACACGCAAGCCGTCGAGCTCGGCCTTCAGCTTCTGGGCGTCGGAGAGCTTGTTCTTCTCCGCGCTCCAGCGCGCCGTCAGCGCCGCCGACTTCTCCTCGAGCTCGGCCAGGTCCTTCTCCAGGGTCTGGAGCCGCGACTTGGAGCCGACATCGCTTTCCTTCTTCAGCGCCTCCTGCTCGATCTTGAGCCGGATGATCTCGCGGTCGAGCGAATCCAGCTCTTCCGGCTTGGAATCGACCTGCATCTTTAGCCGCGCCGCGGCCTCGTCCATGAGGTCGATCGCCTTGTCGGGCAGGAAGCGGTCGGTGATGTAGCGGTTGGACAGCGTCGTCGCCGCAACAAGCGCGGAATCGGTGATCCGCACGCCGTGATGCTGCTCATACTTGTCCTTCAAGCCGCGCAGGATCGAGATGGTGTCCTCGACCGAGGGCTCGCTGACGAAGATCGGTTGGAATCGCCGCGCCAGCGCGGCGTCCTTCTCGACATGCTTCTGGTACTCGTCGAGCGTGGTCGCGCCAATGCAGTGCAGCTCGCCGCGCGCGAGCGCCGGCTTGAGCAGGTTGGAGGCGTCCATCGCGCCGTCGCCCTTGCCGGCGCCGATCAGCGTGTGCATCTCGTCGATGAACAGGATGAATGTGCCCTCGCTGCCGGTCACTTCCTGCAGCACGGCCTTCAGCCGCTCCTCGAACTCGCCGCGGTATTTCGCGCCTGCGATCAGTGCGCCGAGGTCGAGCGAGAGCAGCTTCTTGTCCTTGAGGCTCTCCGGCACGTCGCCGTTGACGATGCGCAGCGCGAGGCCTTCGGCGATGGCGGTCTTGCCGACGCCGGGCTCGCCGATCAGGACGGGATTGTTCTTGGTCCTGCGCGAGAGCACTTGAATCGTGCGGCGGATCTCCTCGTCGCGGCCGATGACCGGATCGAGCTTGCCGTCGCGCGCAGCCTGGGTGAGGTCGCGGGCATACTTCTTCAGGGCATCATAAGCGTTCTCAGCGGTCGCGCTGTCGGCCGTGCGGCCCTTGCGCAGCGCCTCGATCGCCGCGTTGAGGTTTTGCGGCGTGACGCCGCCTTTGCTCAGGATGGTGCCGGCCTCGCTGGTCTTCTCCAGCGTGAGCCCGAGCAAAAGCCGTTCGACCGTGACGAAGCTGTCGCCGGCCTTCTCGCCGGCCTTTTCGGCCGCATCGAAAGTGCGGGCCAGCTCGGGCGCGAGATAGATCTGCCCGGCACCGCCGCCGGAGACCTTCGGCACCTTGTTGAGGGCGTCCTCGGTCGCCTTCAGGATTGCGCGGGAATTGCCGCCAGCGCGGTCGATCAGACCGGCGGCGAGCCCCTCATTGTCGTCCAAGAGGACCTTCAGCACATGCAGGGTTGAGAACTGCTGGTGCCCCTCGCGCATGGCGAGCGACTGCGCGGACTGGATGAAGCCCCTGGAGCGTTCGGTATACTTCTCGATATTCATCTTTTCTGTCCCTCGGCCTGCCCTCGGGGCCCTCTAAGGCACCCCAAACGGCATCTTCATTGGGTTTCCAATTACCGCATTGACGTTTCTCAACCGGTAACGGTCGTCTTTTGCCGGCGTTGCCGCCGGCCTGGGCCAGATGTGGGAAGCAGGTTGCGGATGCGAAAGAGGCTACTTCACAATTTCGTGCGCGGACGGGCGGGCTTGGCGGTCGCGGGCCGAATCCCTTAAGTAGCGGCATGACAGCCAGCCATACCGCCGAGATCACCGGCCTCTACCGCTACCCGATCAAGGGCCTGACGCCGGAGCGCCTGTCGCACGTTCCTTTGCGGGTCGGCCAGACCCTGCCGGCCGACCGCCGCTACGCCATCGAGAACGGCCCGAGCGGGTTCAACCCCAAGGCGCCCGAATGGAAGCCGAAAATCCAGTTTCTGATGCTGGCGCGCAATGAGCGGCTGGCCGAGCTCGACAGCCGGTTCGACGACGAAACCAACGTGCTGACCATCCGCAAGGACGGCCAGATCGTCGCCAGCGGCGATCTCGAGACCGCCGCCGGGCGCGCCGCCATCGAGGCCTATTTCACGGAGAACTTTCAGCCCGAGTTGAAGGGCCCGCCCAAAATTCTCTCCGGCCGCGACCACAGCTTCTCCGACGTCGCCCGCAAGGTCGTCTCCATCATCAATCTCGACAGCGTCCGCGCCATCGAGACCATGCTCGGCGGCGTCGCCGTGCATCCGCTGCGCTTCCGCGCCAATCTCTACGTGAAAGGCTGGCCGGCCTGGTCGGAGCTCGACCTCGTCGGCCAGACGCTCGCGATCGGGCAGGCCAGACTGAAGGTGATCAAGCGCATCGTCCGCTGCCCGGCCACCAATGTCGACCCCGAGACCGCCAAGCGCGATCTCGAAATCCCGCCCACGCTCTCGCGCCATCTCGGCCATATGGACTGCGGCATCTATGCCGAGGTGATCGCCGACGGTGACGTCGGCGTCGGCGATGTGGTGGCGGTGGAAGAGCCGAAGCTGCTGTGAGCTAACGCCGTCTCAACATACTCCGTCATTGCGAGCGCAGCGAAGCAATCCAGGAATGCATCTGCGGAAACAGTCTGGATTGCTTCGTCGCAAGCGCTCCTCGCAATGACGAGGCTCAGTTCGGCATCACATACGCATAGATCTTGCCGCGCGAGACCGGGGCTTCGCGGACGCGGTTGCCGTTGTTGCCGGAGATCATGATCGGATTACCCTGCGCGTCGATGCCGGTGATGATGCCGACATGACCGCCGCGGCGGCCGCGCGACATCACGGCGATGGCACCGACCTGCGGACCCGAGATGCGCGTGCCGTAGCGCGCGAACGAGCTCGCCATGTCGGAGCCGGTGCCACGATGGCCGGTATGCTCCAGCACCATGTTCATGAAGCGCGCGCACCACAGGCGGCCGCGCCCGGTCGGATTGCCGCCGATATGGCGGCGTGCCTCGGAGACGAGACCCGATCCTCCGCTGAAGCCTCCGTTCATGCCGGCACCGCCGGCATTGGCATTCGGATCATAGCTCGCCTGGGTGTCGGCGAAGCCGTTTGCCTGCAATTGCGCCGCGCTGCGCTCGAAGCGCGAACTGCGGGCATGATGGCGATAGTGACGGTGGTGATGATGTCTGGCGTGATGCACGTAACCGTGCCGCTCTGCGCTATGACGGTGATACGGCCGTGCCGAGGCCGGAGAAACGAACACGGCGACCGCCGCGAAGAACAGCGCCAGCGCGATAACACAACGCGACAGGCGAGACGCAAACAACTCGAACATTCTTCATCCTTCTTGACACCCCCACTTCCCGCCGGCCCGTGCAATGGCCGACATCCGTTTGGCCGTTAAGCCGCCCGATGTGGCGAGAAAAAGACGCAACGCCCGCGAATGGCTGCAATGATTTTGTGTTCGTGCTCGGCGCTGCTGCCGCATTGCCGACAACAGAATTAACTGCGATCCTCGAACACGGCTTGAAACAGAGGGAAACGGTTAATGCCCCACGCCACGACCAGGGACGGCGTCCGCATCTATTTCGAGGAGGCGGGCCAGGGAACGCCGATACTTTTTCTGCACGAGTTCGCGGCCGACTACACCAATTGGGAGCCGCAGATGCGCTACTTCTCGCGTGGCCATCGCTGCATCACCTATTCGGCGCGCGGCTACACGCCGTCGGACGTGCCTGACGGCGAGGTCTACACCTACACGCATTTCTACACCGATGCGCTTGCGGTGCTCGATCATCTCGGCATCGAGCGCGCGCATCTCGTCGGTCTTTCGATGGGCGCCTATTCCTCGTTGCAGATCGGGTTGAACGCGCCGCAGCGCGCGCTGTCGATGACGCTGGCCGGCGTCGGCTCCGGCTCGGAGCTCGAGAACCTGGAGACCTGGCGCACGCAGTGCCGCGCCAATGCCGAGCAGTTCGAGACGCTGGGATCGGTGGAGGTCGCGAAAGTCACGCGCGAGGCGCCGAGCCGGATTCCGTTCCTGGTGAAGGATCCACGCGGGCATGCCGATTTCTACGCCGCACTGGCGCGGCACGATGCCAAGGGATCGGCGCGCACCATGCGCGGATTCCAGGGCGGCCGTCCCTCGATCTACACGATGACGGACGCGATCAGAGGCGCGGCAACACCCGCGCTGATCATCTGCGGCGACGAGGACGAGCCCTGCGTGGGCGCCAGCCTGTTCCTGAAGAAGCACCTGCCCGCGGCGGGGCTCGCGATGTTTCCGAAGTCCGGCCACGTGCTGAACCTGGAGGAGCCCGCGCTGTTCAACGAGAGTGTCGAGCGGTTCGTGACGCTGGTGGAAGCAGGACGTTGGCCGGTGCGGGACCCGCGGTCGCTGGTTTCCCACTAGCTGTCATTCCGGGATGCGCCGAAGGCGCAGGCCCGGAATCCATCGGGCTGCAGGCGCTGTTGGACGATGGATTCCGGGCTCGATGCTTCGCATCGCCCCGGAATGACGGAGAGAAACTACTTCCCCCCGCCGCGGCTCAGCAAGAATACCGCCTGCTCGCCGAACATGTTCCACACCCACCAGGGCAGGTTCAGCGGCACCGGGCGGCCGTAGAGATCGAGCGCGACCGAGCGCTCCATCTTGACGTTGATCTCGTCGCAGAGCTGCACGAAATCCTTGATGGTGCAGAAATGGATGTTGGCGGTGTCGTACCAGGTCGCCGGCAGATTCTCCGTGCGCGGCATGTGGCCGCCGATCAGGAGCTGGAGCCGCATCTTCCAGAAGCCGAAATTCGGGAACGAGACGATGGCGCGGCGGCCGATGCGCAGCAGGTTCTCCAGCACGACCTTCGGCTGCCGCGTCGCCTGCAGCGTCTGCGACAGGATCACGTAGTCGAAGGCATCGTCGGGATAATTGACGAGATCGGTGTCGGCATCGCCCTGCACCACCGCGAGCCCCTTGGCGACGCAGCGGTTGACGCCCTCGCGCGACAATTCGATGCCGCGGCCGTCGATGCCGCGGGTCTCCAGCAGCTGAAGCAGATCGCCGTCGCCGCAGCCGACGTCGAGCACTTTCGAGCCCGGCTTGACCATTTCGGCGACCAGCCGATGATCGGCGCGATAATCACCGGATGGCCTGGCGGCAACGCCGTCCAGCGGCAACACTTCCTGCACGGACATCGCTAACGGTCCTCGAGGTTGAGCCCGCGGGCCTTGCCTGCCGATTGCAGGAAGGCCCGGGAGATGTCGAAGAATTCGGGCACGTCGAGCAGGAAGGCGTCGTGGCCGCGATCGGTCTCGATCTCGGCGAATGACACGCGCGCGCTCGAAGCGTTCAGCGCGTGCACCAGCGCGCGCGATTCCGAGGTCGGAAACAGCCAGTCGCTGGTGAAGGAGACCACGCAGAAG
Source organism: Bradyrhizobium sp. NBAIM08 (assembly GCF_020193935.1). Lineage (NCBI taxonomy): Bacteria > Pseudomonadati > Pseudomonadota > Alphaproteobacteria > Hyphomicrobiales > Nitrobacteraceae > Bradyrhizobium > Bradyrhizobium sp. NBAIM08. The sequence goes on from NZ_JADYVR010000009.1 coordinate 12,683, forward strand.
CGGGTCTTGATGTCGGCGAAGGCCTTGGCCAGCACGCCGCCATGGTCGGCGGCGATGTCGAAATAGTCCATCGCCCGCGTCAGGTAGAGATAGGAATTGGCGTCGAAGCGCTCGACGAAGGACGAGCCCTGGTAACGCAGATAGGATTCGACCTGGAAATCGGCGTCGAACGAGAAGGTCGGCAGCTCGCGGTCCTGCATGCGCCGGCCGAACTTGCGGTGCAGCGCCGCGTCCGAGAGATAGGTGATGTGCGCCGCCATCCGCGCCACCGCGAGCCCGCGATGCGGATGGATCCCGCGATCGGCATAGCCGCCGCCATGCCAGTCGGGGTCGGCCATCACGGCCTGGCGGCCGAGCTCGTGGAAGGCGATGTTCTGCGCCGAGTGCCGCGTCGCGCAGGCGATCGCCAGCGCGGAGTACACGCGGCTAGGATAGGCGGCGGTCCATTGCAGCACCTGCATGCCGCCCATCGAGCCGCCGACGACGGCAAACAGCGTGTCGATGCCGAGCCGGTCGATCAGCATCGCCTGCGCGCGCACCATGTCCGGAATGGTGATGACGGGGAAGTCCAGGCCCCAGACCTTGCCGGTGGCGGGATTGATCGACGCCGGCCCGGTCGAGCCCATACAGCCGCCGATCACGTTGGAGCAGATGATGAAGTAGTGCTTGGGATCGATGGGTCGGCCGGGACCGACCAGCGTCTCCCACCAGCCCGGCTTGCCGGTGACGGGATGTACGTTGGCGACATGCTGGTCGCCGGTCAACGCATGACAGATCAGCACGGCGTTGGAGCGATCGGCATTGAGCTCGCCATAGGTCTGGTAGGCGATCTGGAACGGGGTGAGATCGACGCCGCAATCGAGCCGCAGCGGCTGCTCGGTGCCGAAATGCGCAACCAGCGAGCTTGGATGATCGACCTCGTGCGACCGCTCGTCGGCGCTGATCGCAGGACTCGGTATCGACTTGACGCTACCCATCTCGGACATCGACCTCGTTTGCGACTGGCTGCTCGACCGCGCCGCTGACATCAGGCCATGAAAAACCCGGCCTGAACGATAGGTTCGGCCGGGATCGGAAGCGTCCCCGGCCTGTTTAGCGAGTTTTTTAACGTGGCTGCAAGCCGGCCGGCTCAAATGACCACGGAACGGGCAAAAGCTACCGTCTTGGGCGGTTTTCGTCAAGTCGCGGCCCGGATCGGCCCAATTCGCCTCTGCCGCAACGCCTGCAAAGCACGTCATTTCTCTTTGCTTTCGCCGCCACGACTGCCTAATCAGGACATCCCCATCGGAACGATCGACGACCAGACATGTCCCAACGTCCGCCCGCGCCACCATCGCTGCAGGAACTGCGCAAGGAGATCGACGCGATTGACGAGGGCATGCATCGCCTCCTCATGCAGCGCGGCGAGATCATCGATCGCCTGATCCAGGTGAAGCAGACCCAGGAGGTCGGCTCGGCGTTCCGGCCCGCGCGCGAGGCTGCCATGATGCGCGAGATCGTGCAGCGTCATCGCGGCATCCTGCCGCTCGACACGGTCGAGAGCATCTGGCGCGTCATCATCTCGACCTTCACTTACGTACAGGCGCCGTTCTCGGTGCATGCCGACATCTCGGCCAGCGAGGCGGCGATGCGCGATTCCGTGCGCTTCAATTTCGGCTTCACCGTGCCTTACGTCGCGCATTTCAGCGCACAGGCCGCGGTCGAGGCGGTAGCGAAATCCAAGGGTGATCTGGCAATGGTCTCGGCGACCTCGAGCCGCACGCCATGGTGGCTGGAGCTGGAAGCGGACGGCGCGCCGAAGATCATCGCGCGGATGCCCTTCATCGAGCGCGCCGACCATCCGGCCGCCTTGCCGGTGTTCGCGATCTCGCGCGTCGCCGACAGCGCCCTGGTAACGGAGGTCGAGACGTTCAGCGTGCGCGTCTCGGGATGGAACGCCGAGGTCGCCCGCGCGCTGTCGCCGCTCGCCGAGATCGTGGCCGTGCCAGATACCGCCTTCGACGGCGCGGCGCTCTTGGTCTCGGTCACCGGCGCGACCAGCATCGACAAGATCAGGGCTGCCCTGATCGAGGCGGGGGCCTCGGTGCGCTCTGTGGCCCTCGTCGGCAGCCACGCAACGCGCTATACGGTGCCCCCGACCGGGCCGAAATCGTAAAATCGCGAGCAGCCCAGCCTATCCGGAGTCCAAGATGTCCCGCCCCGTGCCGAATCCCGGCATTCTCGATATTGCGCCCTACACGCCCGGCAAGAGCCCGGTGCCGGAGCCGGGCCGCAAGGTGTTCAAACTCTCCGCCAACGAGACGCCGTTCGGGCCCTCGCCCAAGGCGATCGAAGCCTTCAAGCGCGTGGCAGATCATCTGGAGGACTACCCGGAAGGCACCTCGCGCGTGCTGCGCGAGGCGATCGGCCGCTCGTTCGGCCTCGATCCCAACCGCATCATCTGCGGCGCCGGCTCGGACGAGATCCTCAATCTGCTCGCGCACACCTATCTCAGCCAGGGCGACGAGGCGATCTCGACCACGCACGGCTTCCTTGTCTACCCGATCGCGACGATGGCGGTCGGCGCCAGGAACGTCATCGCCCAGGAGACCAACCTCACCGCCGACGTCGACGCCATCCTGAAGGCCGTGACGCCGAAGACGAAGCTGGTCTGGCTCGCCAACCCCAACAACCCGACCGGCACCTATCTTCCGTTCGACGAGGTCAAGCGGCTGCGCGCCGGCCTGCCCTCGCACGTGCTGCTGGTGCTGGACGCCGCCTATTGCGACTACGTCTCGCGCAACGACTATGAGATGGGGATCGAGCTCGTCGCCACCACCGAGAACACGGTGGTGACGCACACCTTCTCCAAGATCCACGGTCTTGCAGCGCTGCGCATCGGCTGGATGTTCGGGCCCGAGCACGTCATCGACGCGGTCAATCGCATCCGCGGTCCCTTCAACGTGTCGACGCCGGCGATGTATGCCGCGGTCGCCGCGATCGAGGATACCGCGCATCAGGCGATGTCGAAGCAGTTCACCGAGACCTGGCGCAACTGGCTCACCGAGGAGATCGGCAAGCTCGGGCTGAAGGTGACGCCGAGCGTCGCCAATTTCGTGCTGATCCATTTCCCGACGGACAAGGGCACGACCGCCGATGACGCCGACGCGTTCCTGACCAAGCGGGGGCTCGTGCTGCGCGGCTTGAAGAACTACGGCCTGCCGCATGCGCTGCGCATGACCATCGGCACTGAGGAGGCCAACCGCCTCGTCGTCGAAGGCTTGCGCGACTTCATGGGCGGCAAATGAGCGCGCAGGCGCACTTCCAGCGCGTGGCGCTGATCGGCTTCGGCCTGATCGGCGGCTCGATCGCCCGCGCTGCGAAGCTCCAGGGGCTTGCCGGTGAAATCGTCACCACCGCACGCTCGGAGAAGACACGCGCGCGTGTCGCCGAGCTCGGCATCGTCGATCAGGTGGTGGCGACCAATGCGGAGGCCGTGAGGGATGCCGATCTCGTCATCCTCTGCATTCCCGTCGGCGCCTGCGGACCCGTAGCGCAGGAGATCGCGCCGCATCTCAAGCCGGGTGCGATCGTCTCCGACGTCGGCTCGGTCAAGGGCGCTGTGGTCCGCGACATGGCCCCGCATCTGCCGGGCGGCATTCATTTCGTGCCGGCGCATCCGGTGGCGGGCACCGAGCATTCCGGCCCGGATTCGGGCTTTGCCGAGCTCTTCATCAACCGCTGGTGCATCCTGACCCCGCCTGATGGCAGCGACGCAGCGGCGACGGAGCACCTGCGCGCGTTCTGGGCGGCGATGGGCGCCAAGGTCGAGGTGATGACGCCGGATCATCACGACCTCGTGCTCGCGATCACCAGCCACCTGCCGCATCTGATCGCCTACACCATCGTCGGCACCGCCGACGAATTGGCGCAGGTGACGGAATCCGAGGTGATCAAATTCTCCGCCGGCGGTTTTCGCGATTTCACCCGCATCGCGGCGTCCGATCCGACGATGTGGCGCGACGTCTTCCTCGCCAACAAGGAGGCCGTGCTGGAGATGCTCGGCACCTTCACCGAGGATCTGGCAAAACTCACCCGCGCGATCCGCCGCGGCGACGGGGAGGCGCTGTTCGACCACTTCACCCGCACCCGCGCCATCCGCCGCGGCATCGTCGAGATCGGCCAGGATTCCGCCGCGCCCGATTTCGGCCGGCCGCATGCGGCGCTGAAGAAGCCGTGAGCCTGTAGCCCGGACAATGCTGCGTAGCCCGGATGGAGCGCAAGCGTAATCCGGGACAGTGCCAGCTGTGATCAAGAACCCCGGATTGCGCTGCGCTCCATCCGGGCTACGGGAGCCACCTAATACAGCGGCGGGATCTGGCCGACCTTGACCGGGCCGAGCAGCACGGCACCGTCGACGAATTTCAGCGGGAAGCTCCGCGCTTTCTTACCTTCCAGCGTGCTCTCGGTACCGATCGAATTGATGCCGGCGGCAACGCCGGCATTGGCGTTCTGCTTGATGACCTTGCCGAGGCCCGGCACGGCGCGGTCGAGCGCGCCGAACAGATTATTCAGGTCCTGCGACTTCACGCCGGGCGCGAGGCGATCGAGCGTTGCCTGCGGTACGCCCTCCTCCAGCATCTTCTCGATGCCGAGCGCCGGGATCACGCGCTCGAGGCCGGTCACCGTCATCTGCAATTCGCCGTCGAGCCGGCCGTTGGGCGACAGGCCGAGCGTGCCGGCCGCGACCGCGATCATCTCGCCCTGTTGAATGCGCGACTGCACGATCTCGATGTGACCGCCGGCGGCCTGGATCTCGCGGAAGCGCTGCGGCCACGGTTTGGGCGTGAGGTCGGAGAGGCCGGTGATCTTGGCGCGGGTGTCCGCCTCGAACGGCTCGGCGAGCAGCGGATGCACGCCCTGGATGCTGCCCTGCGCGACATGGAGCACGGTCTCGATCACCGGATGATCGGCCGGCGAGCCATCGGCAAGGCGCCCGTGCAGCTCAACCTGCTTGGCGCGCGCAAGCGGCACCTGCACGCTGCCATCGAGACGGTTGAGGCTGGGGTCGTCGAACACGATGGAAGCGCGATCCGGCACAGCCGGCAGACCCGCCACACTGGCGCGGCCCTTGCTCCAATTCACGGTGAAGGTGTTTTGCGTAATGCCGTCGATCAGCGTGGCGGGCGCTGCGAATTCGGCGATGATGCGCTTGGGGTCGTAGACCTGGGCCACGACCAGGATGTTGTCGAGCTTGGCCGTGAACGGCGTCTTGCTCGCGTTCTGCGAGACCAGGGCGACGCTGGCGCCGGAGCACTGGACCTCGAAGCGGAACGGGAAGCCGGCGATCGAGCGCTTGGCACAATCATAGATGCGGCCGGCCTTGGCCTCCTGCGCCCGCCAGGCGTCGGCGACGATTTCGGCCTGCCACGCCGCATAGAACCAGAAGCAGGTCCAGCCGACGGCGAGGACCAGGACGAGAACGGGGGCGATGAAAAGGCCCCAGCGGGAGCGGCGGCCAGTGGCAACGGTCATATTGGACATGCGGCGACCCTTTGACGCCAGATTCAGGCAAATGTAAGCGGGGCGGGCCTGCGACGAAAGGCGCAGAAATCGCTTCGCTTGGGCGCAGGGTTCTGGTAGCCGTCCCCGAAATGTCCGAAATCACCCTCCCCTCCGTCACCACAGCCAAGGGCGACCTCTGGGTGTTCGGCTACGGCTCGCTGATGTGGCGGCCGGGCTTCGATTTCGAGGAGCGCGTCCCGGCGCGGCTGGTCGGCGAGCATCGCGCGCTCTGCGTCTATTCCTTCGTGCATCGCGGCACGCCGGAGAAGCCGGGCTTGGTGCTCGGACTCGACCGCGGCGGCGCCTGCCGCGGCATCGCCTTCCGCGTCGCCGAGAAGAACCGTGCCGAAGTGGTCGCATATTTGCGCGCACGCGAGCAGGTCACCTCGGTCTATCGCGAGGTGATGCGCTCGGTGTGGCTGGAGAACGATGCACGCCAGCGCGTCGCCGCTCTCGCTTACGTCGTCGACCGCGGTCATGTGCAATATGCCGGCCGCCTCTCGCTGGCCGAGCAGCACCGCCATGTCGTCCAGGGCCACGGCCAGTCCGGCGCCAACCGCGACTACGTCACCGCGACGGTGAAGGCGATCGAGGCCGAAGGCTTTCGCGACACGCAGCTGCATCAGCTTGCATTGATGCTGCACGGTGATGCGCATTCCCTGCACGCGGCGGCTCGGGACCAGGATCGGGAAAGCCGCTAAAGCATGACCCGGAAAAGTGCGAAGCGGTTTTCCGGAAAGATCATGCGTAAACAACAACCTAAAGCGCGATGAAGATTCATCCCAATCTCATCGCGCTTTAGCCGGTCGGCGCGTAGCTCGGCGCCGAGCCGATCAACTGCTCCTGCTCCTTCCGTCCTGCTTCGACGAGCCGGGCGGTCGCGTCCTCGATCGCCGCTTGCACGCGTGCGAGAAACTCGTCCTTCGGCAGGCCCGGCGGCAACGGTTCGAGAAACTCGACCACCAGCGTGCCCGGATAGCGCATGAAGGTGCGGCGCGGCCAGAACAGGCCGGAATTGAGCGCGATCGGCAGGCACGGCACGCCGCAGGAGGAATAGATCTGCGCAAAGCCGGTCTTGTAATCGGGCGGCGCGCCCGGCGCACGGCGCGTGCCTTCCGGAAAGATCACGAGCTGCTTTCCACTGCGCACCGCCTCGCGCGCGCGCCGCGTCATCTCGAGCAGCGCCTTCACGCCGGCATTGCGGTCGATCGCGATCATCCCGGTCTTGACCAGGAACTGGCCGAACACCGGGATCTGCATCAGCTGGCGCTTGAGGATGAAGATCGGCCGGTTGAAGAAACCCGGCAGCACGAAGGTCTCCCAGAACGACTGATGCTTGGCCACGATCAGCAGCGGTCCTGTCGGGATCTTCTCCACCCCGCGGAATTCCACCTTGATGTTGCAGACCAGGCGCATCAGGACCAGCGTGGCGTTGGCCCACCATTGCGCCACCGTCAGCATGGCGCGCGGCGGCAGTGCAAAGGTCGGCAGCGCAACGATCGCCAGACAGACCAGCACGGCGTAGAACAGCACGTTGAATACGAGCGATCGCAGGAAAATCAGGAACATCGATGGTCCGATCAATTGGCCTGCGCGGTGGCGGGCCGCTTCGGTTGCTGACCTGCAGGCTGCTCCGACATCTCAGGCCAAAGGTCAATCCCGAAATCCTCCAGCCGCACCCTGAGCTCGGCCGCAAGGTACTTGACGTATTCGGACAGGAGCAGCCGCAGCGTCGAGCCTGAGATCCACCACGGCTCCTCGCGCCATTTTTCGCCGACCACCGCGAACGGGATCAGCGTCGTCCGCGGCATCGCATGCGAGAATTCCACCAGCGCGCGCGGCATGTGATAGTTCGAGGTAACCACGATCAGAGACGTAAACCGGCGCCCCTCGGCCCAGCGCCGCGCCTCCGCGGCGTTGCCGCGGGTCGAGAGCGCGGTGCGGTCGAGGTCGACGCAGCAGGTCATGAAGGACTGATTCTCCGGCAAGGTGCGGGAGATGTCGTTCGCCGTCGAGGTCGGATGCACGCCGGAAATCAGGAGCCGCCTGCCGTAGCCGGCAGCCAGCAGCTCCATCGCGTCCGATACCCGCGAGGAGCCGCCGGTCAGGACCACGATGCCGTCCGCCTTGCGATCGGGTACTTTCTCGGCCCCGCGCAATTGCGCCAGGAACGCAATGAAGCCCGCCGCCGCGCCGACGAAGGCGAGCGCGATCGTCGACACGATTGCCGCGCGCAGCCAGCCGCGCGGCAGTTTCGGCGATCGATCGTCGGTCGGCGAGCTCATGCGATGTCGGTGATCCCTTCCCGATCTGATTTTATGACGTTTTGAGGCGAAGTGGAGTCCGGTTTCTTCACCCTCTCCCCTTGTGGGAGAGGGTCGCATAGGCGGCCGCCGGCCGCCGTTCTTAAGAATGCCGATGCTTTGCATCGGCTATGGCGAAAGCGGCGAGACGGGTGAGGGGTTCTCTCCGCGCATTCACCTCGACATCTGTACGCGTGGACAGAACCCCTCCTCCGGCGCTTCGCGCCACCTTCTCCCACAAGGGGAGAAGGGAAGAAAAGAAACTCAATCAACATCATTCAATGTCGCGAACAGCGTTTGGCGCGAGGCGACTGCGGTAATGGCGCCGATCAGGACGGCCTGAACCGCGAGCACGATGTAGCCGGAAGGGCGCAGCGAGAAGGTGCCGAGCAGCGCGGCGAACTGGTCGCCGACGGGAGTCCCGGAAAACCAGCCTGCGATGGACTCGGAGAAGCCGAACATCAGCATGGCGGCACCGCCGCCGATCACGCCGCCCTCCAGGCCCAGCCTGAGGAAATGACGCAGGAAGTGGTTGGCGATGTAGCGGTCGCCGGCGCCAACGAAATGCAGCACCTCGACGATCGGACGGTTCGCCGCCATTGCGCCGCGCGTCGCGAACGACACCGAGATGATGGTTGCGACGATGACGAGCGCGAGGATGCCGAGGCCGGCCAGCACGGTGGCGTTCGTCATCAGGCGCATGCGCTCGATCCAGGCGCGGTGATCGTCGACGCTGGCGCTAGGGGCGACCTGCGCCACGCGCGCGCGCAAGGCGCCGAGATCGAGCGGCGTGCCCGGCTGCACGCGCGCGATGATCATGCGCGGCACCGGCAGATCGTCCATCGACAGGCCGGTGCCGAGCCAGGGCTCGAGCAGCTTGCCGCTCTCGTCCCTGGTGAACGGCTTGACCTCGACGATGCCGGCTTGCGTGCGCATCGCTTCCGCCACGGCGGCGGTGTCGCGATCGAGATCGCGGCCGGCCTGCGGACGAATCTGGATGGTGATTTCGCTCGCGACATCCGACTGCCATTCGGCGGCGGAGGCACTCACCAGCAGCACCGTGCCCGTGGCCATCGAGGCGAGGAACGTCATGATGGCGACCACCGCGAGCAGCGCTCTGCCGTGGATCGAGGCGCGCGGCACGATCGGCGACATGTTGCGCGCCTTGGCCGGAAGCTGCGGACGCTCCTGCCCGAGATCGACCAGCACGCCGCGCTCGTCCAGCCTACTCATAGACGTGCAGCCGTCCCTGGTGCAGCACCAGGCGCCGCGCCTCGTACTGGTCCATCAGGCCGATGTCGTGGGTCGCGATGATGACGGCGGTGCCTGATTTGTTGAGCTCGATGAACAACCGCAGCAGCCGACGGCCGAGCGTCGGATCGACGCTGCCGGTCGGCTCGTCCGCGAGCAGCAGCTGCGGCCGCGAGATCACGGCGCGCGCGATCGCGGCGCGCTGCTTCTCGCCGCCCGACAGGATCGGCGGCAGCGCGTCCATGCGGTCGCCGAGGCCGACCCAGCGCAACAGATCGATCACCTCCTTGCGGTAGCTCGACTCGCTGCGGCCCATGACGCGGAATGGCAGCGCGACGTTCTCATAGGTCGTCATGTGATCGAGCAGGCGAAAATCCTGGAGTACGATGCCGATGCGCTTGCGCAGGTCTGCGATCTCGTCCTTGCCGAGCTGCGAGATGTCGTGGCCGAACAGATTGACGAGGCCCCGCGTCGGTCGATGCGACAGGAACAACAGGCGCAGCAGCGACGTCTTGCCGGCGCCGGACGGTCCGGTGAGAAACTGGAAGGAATGCGCGGGGATCTGGAAGGTGAGGTCGCGCAAAATCTCCGGCCCCAGACCGTAACGCAATCCGACATTTTCGAACCGAACCAAGCTCAGCTCCGTTCGAGAGGAGGCGCGGGCCGCCTTGCGGCGCTCCGCCATACGCGATCAACGGGTTTTGCCGCCGTTATGGTTTCCGGTTCGTTAACGGTCGCCCAGTAGCATAAGGGGCGCCCGGTCTCCGCGACCGTGGCATCGTCAAGACCTTCGTTCATGCATCAAGGCTCGTCCATGCATATCGTCTGCCCCCATTGTATGACATCCTACGCCATCAAGCTCGCGAGCCTTGGGGCGAACGGGCGGGCGGTCCGCTGCTCCCGCTGCAAGGAGACCTGGATCGCCCACGCCGAGGATGCTATCGAGGAGGCGTCCGTTCCGGCCATGGCCGCGGCCAGCCGAGCCGACGACCAGTCCGACCTCGCCGAACAATGGAACTCCTATGCCAAGGACGACGGCGCCACTGATACGCCGGTCGTCGATAGTCCCTCGATCGCCAGCGACTGGCCGGATGAGGAGACCCGCGAGACTGAGGACGAATGGTCGGCAGCGGCCCGGCAGGCCGAAGAGGAGGCCGTCGGCGCGCAACACCAGTCCTGGTTCCGCAGCCTGTTCCCCCGCCGCGGCGCGCGGGTGAGCCGCCCGGTCGCCACCACAGCTCCGCGCAAATCCTATCTTGGCCTGCCGACCGCCTGCGCCGCGATGGGCGCGCTGGTGCTGGCACTGGTGCTCTGGCGCGGCGACGTGGTGCGGCTGCTGCCGCAGACGGCAGCGTTCTACAAGATGGTCGGGCTCGAGGTGAACTTGCGGGGTCTCGCCTTCAAGGACGTCAAGCTCTCCAGCGAGACCGTGGACGGTAAACAGGTGTTGGTGATCGAGGGCGTCATCGTCGGCGAGGGCAAGAAGCCGCTCGACATTCCGCGGCTGCGTTTTGCCGTGCGCGACGCCCAGGGCGCGGAGATCTATGCCTGGAATGCGGTGCTGGAGCAGACCGTGCTGCGGCCAGGTGAGCGCGCCTTCTTCCGCTCGCGCCTGGCCTCACCGCCGCCGGAAGGCCGCAACATCGACGTTCGTTTCTTCAACCGGCGCGACATTGCCGGCGGCAGCGTATAATCGCCCCCCAGGGGAGGTTGATACCAAGGTTCGTCTCATGCCGAAGATCTTGATCGCCGACGACGAGGATTCGATGCGCGCGCTGGTGGCGCGCGCCATTGCCATGGACGGCCACGAGACCGTCACCGCCCAGGACGGCGCAGAGGCGCTGGAGATCCTGACCCGCGAGGATGGCGCCTTCGACCTGTTGCTCACCGACATCCAGATGCCGGTGATGGACGGCATCGCGCTGGCGCTCTCCGCGGCGCGCGATTTTCCCGACCTGACCATCCTGCTGATGACCGGCTTCGCCGACCAGCGCGAGCGCGCCTCGAACCTGAACGCGCTGGTGCATGACGTCGTGACCAAGCCGTTCTCGGTCGCCGATATCCGCACGGCGGTCGCCGACGCGCTGGCGGCGAAGAAGGGCTAGCGTCGGCATTCGCCACACATGCCGCTGTCATGCCCCGCCTAGTGCGCAATTGCGCACGGGGGGCGGGGCATCCAGTACGCCGCTGCTTCTCGATTCAATCACTGCGGTCTCGGCGTACTGGATCGCCCGGCCAAGCCGGGCGATGACACCGAGTGTGGAGTTAAAACTCCTTCAGCAGCCGCTCGAGATAGTCGAGCTCGATCTGCGGCCGCGAAGGATCGCCGAGACGGCGGCGGAGCTCTTCGAGAATGCGGCGGACACGCTGCGTGTCGATCTCGCCGGGAATCTTGACTGTATAATCGTCGCCATATTCGCGCCCATGCAGCGGCCGGCCGAGCGGATCGGTCTGGTTGCCGCCGCTCTGCTGCCGGCCGGCACGCTGGCCGGGGCCGTCGCCCTGGCCGTCGCCATCGCCCTGCTGCATCGCCTCGGCCATCTTCTGCGCACCCTTGCGCATGGCGTCGAGTGCCTTGCCCTGCGAGTCCACGGCGCCGTCGGCATTACCCTCGCCGAGCTTTGATCCGGCATCGCCCATGGCACCGTCGGCTGCATCCAGGCTGCCGTCATCGCCCTGGTCGCCATCCTGATCGCCGTTCTGGCCGGGCTGGCCCTGCTCGCCTTGCTGACCCTTCTGGCCCTTCTGGCCCTGCTGACCCTTCTGCCCCTTCTGAGTGAGGCCGCGCTTGGCAAGCTCGTCCTGCAGCTTCTTCAGGCGGTCGCGCAGTCCCTGCTGGTCCTGCTGCAGCTCCGACATGGACTGATCGCCCTGCTGCTGCTTGCCGCGCGAGCGGTCGCGCCGGGAATCCTGGCCCTGCTTGAACGTCTTGTCGCGCAATTGCTGCTGCTTGCGGATCATGTCGCCGAGCTCATTGAGCGCCTGCTCCATGTCACTCTCGCCGGACTGCCCCGGCTGCGCCATCTGCAGGCCTTCCAGCATCTGCTGGAGCTGGTCGAGCAACTGCTTGGCCGCATCCTTGTCGCCGGAGCGCGACAGGCGCTCCATCCGATCGATCATGTTCTGCAGATCCTGCTGACGCAGGACCTTGGTGTTCGGATCGAGCGGCCGCGCCAGCTGCTGCGGGTCATTGTTGTTGCGGAACTGCTCGGCGAGCTGACGCATGAAATCGTTCAGCGCCTGACGCAGATCCTGCGTGAGCTTCTTGATCTCCTCGTCGCTCGCGCCGCGCTCCAGCGCCTGCTTCAGCGCTTCCTGAGCCGCGCGCAACGCCTTCTCGACGTCGGAGATCTTGCCGTCCTCGATCGTCACCGCAAGCGCCCACAGGCTCGCCACGACCTCGCGCAAGGCATCGTCGGTACGCGCCGCTTCGAGCTGCCGGGCCACGCTGTGCAGTCCGAGATATTGTCCCGGCTCCGGCGTGAACATCTCGGGCGCGATCATCAGCCCGTCGAGCGCGGCATAGACGTCCGAATTCTTGTTGGCGTCGAGCGCGAGGATGCGGCGCTGCTCGATCAATGCACGGGCCAGCGGCTTGGTGAAGAGCCGCTCGGGCAGGCGCATGTTGAACGGCTCGCTGGCGGCCTCGTTGCCGGCCTCGTCCTTGGCCGTGAGCGTCAGCGTGACCTCGGCGCCGGCATAGGGATCCTCGCTGAGATCCTTCACGGATTGCCCGACGCCGTTGCGGGTGCGCGCATTCGGCAGCGCGAGCGGGAATTTCGGCGGCTGGAACAGCGGCCGCGGCGCCGTGCTGTCGCCATCACCGGCGGCGGCCTTCGGACCATCCTTGGGGCCATCCTTGGCACCATCTTTGGCGTCGGTCGGCCGCGGGGCGAATTTCGCCTCGGCGCCGGTGACGCCGTAATCGTCCTCGATCTTGTAGGAGAGCTGGAGCGCGCCGCGCGCCTGGCGCTCCGGGTCCTTCGCGAGCGCGATCGTCGGCGGACGATCCGGCGTGGCGGCGAAGGCCCATTGCGGCTGGCCGGAGGGCGCCCGGACATGCGCGGTGCCGTCGCCGGAAATCGCGAAATGCCTTTCGTTGGTCCCCTTGGGGCTGGCTTCGGCCGGGGCGACCTCCTTGAGGCCGCCGGAGACGGCGACATCCAAATTGCCGCCGGAGGAGCGCACGATCAGGGTCGAGCCGGCGGGAACGGCAAGCGGGCCGCTGGCGGGCAGCGCCGCGGCTTCCTTGTTGGCGGCCGACAGGATGACCGGCGGCCTACCCGTGTAGAGCGGCGGCGTGACCCAGGCATCGACGCGAACATTGGCCGGCGCCAGCACCCCGTTCCAGTCGAAGGCGGCGCCAAGGCGCATCGCACGCTCGTCACCCGCGGCAAAGAAGGTCGCGACCAGCATCACCATGACCAGAGCCCGGAGCGCCCAGGGGTCGTGAAGCGCGAGTCGCGGGTGCGGCACACCGGCGCGAATGCGCTTAATGGAGGCAAGCGTCCGCTCGCGCTGCGCCTGCCACAGCGCCTGCGCGACCGGGTCCTGTGAGGTCAGCGTGTCCGTGAGCGTGGTGGCCGGGCGGTGCCGGATGCCGGAGCCACGGTCGAGCCGGGCGAGCGCTTCTTCGCGGCTCGGCCAGCGGAAGCGAATCAGCGGGAACAGGGCGGCCGCCGCGATCGCGGCGAAGAGGGCGAGACCGACGGCCCTGGCCGTGAACGGCAGCGCCAGCCAGAGGCCGGCCCAGGACACCACCAGGAACAGGCCGACGACGGTCAGAAGGCGCGCCGCATTGGGCCAGGCACGCTCCCACGCGATGGCATAAGTTGCCCGATCAAGGGCCTGCGCCAGCTTCAGCCGCGACAGCGCATCGCCGTTGCGGATCGGGTCTGACGGCTCGGGGGGGACGCCGTTCAATCAACTCTCCAGGTTGCCCGGTAGAGCAGAGCCTATCACAACGGCAGCACTGAGGCATCCGTTCCCGTACGGGAGCGCCTCCTTTTCCCGCATAACACGAGGACGTGACTGGCCGGGTGCAACCCCGTAATTTCCGCGCGCCAATCTCGAGGGAAACGAAGGAAACGCCATGGACAAGAAGATGCACGACAAGGGCCTGGAAGTCCGCAAAGCTGTGCTGGGCGAGGCCTATGTCAAAAACGCCCTGAAGAACGTCGACGATTTCAACCGCCCGTTCCAGGAGATGCTCAACGAATATTGCTGGGGCACGGTGTGGGGCCGCGAGGAGCTGCCGCGCAAGACCCGCAGCATGCTCAACATCGCCATGATCGCGATCCTCAACCGTCAGCACGAGTTTCGCGCGCACCTGAAGGGCGCGCTGACCAACGGCGTCACCCGCGAGGAGATCCGCGAGATCCTGATGCAGGTCGCGATCTATGGCGGCATGCCCGCCGCGGTCGACAGCTTCCGCATCGCGCGCGAGGTGTTCGCAGAGATCGACGGGAAGGCGTGAGACCCAGCGCCAATCTCAACTGTCGTCCCGGGGCGCGCGAAGCGCGAGCCCGGGACCCATAGCCACAGGACGATGTTGCTACGACGACTCGGAGCGGCGCCTTTGCGGGACGATTCCTCCTTGTTGTTATGGGTCCCGGGCTCATCGCTTCGCGATGCCCCGGGACGACGAGCGGAGAACGATCGCCGCTTCACGTACAACGACGAAGAGATAAGGAAACACCATGGACATCGGATTCATCGGGCTCGGAAACATGGGTTTCCCGATGGCGCGGCGGCTGATCGAGGCGGGGCACAGGCTCGTCGTATTCGACACGCGCAAGGAGGTTATCGGCAAGCTGGTCGCGCGCGGTGCCCTTGCCGCGTCGTCGCCGAAGGACGTCGCTGACCAGGCCGAGACCGTCATGGCGAGTTTGCCTTCGCTGCAGGCTTCACTCGACGTCGCAACGGGAGCGAACGGCGTGATCGAGGGCAGGCGCGCCAAACGCTTCGTCGATCTCTCCACCGTCGGCTCGGCAATGGCTGTGAAGATTCACGGGCTGCTCGCCGAGCGCGGCATCGTGCAGATCGACTGTCCCGTCTCCGGCGGCGTCGGCGGCGCCGAGAAGGGCACGCTTGCCGTGATGGTGTCAGGCCCGAAAGCCGAGTTCGCGCTGCTCAAGCCCGCGCTCGAGGTGATCGGAAAGGTGTTCTTCATCGGCGAGAAGCCGGGCGCGGCGCAGACCATGAAGCTGGCCAACAATTTTCTGTCGGCGACCGCGATCGTAGCGACGTCGGAAGCCATGGTGATGGGCGTGAAGGCCGGGCTCGATCCCGCCGTGATGATCGACGTCATCAATGCCGGCTCGGGCATGAACACCGCGAGCCGCGACAAGTTTCCGCGCGCGGTGCTGCCGCGCACCTTCGACTTCGGCTTCGCCACGGGATTGATGGTGAAGGACGTGCGGCTGGCGCTGGAGGAGATGAAGCAGCTCGGCCTGTCGATGGAGGTCGCCGACGCGGTCGGACGGTTGTGGGAAACGGTGATCAGCGCCGAAGGCGCCGAGTCCGATTTCACCGCGGCGATCAAGCCGATCGAGAAGAAGGCGGGTGTGATCGTAGGCGGAAAAAACTGACGTTCAGCGAAATAGCGCGGTCGTGCTAAATTTACCCGACAGTTCAAGCGGTTTTGCCCGACGACCACGCATCATCGCGAAAGCCCCGGTCTACTGTGCATGGGGTTGTTTTGCAGGTTTTGGTAGCGGCCTCACAGCCACGGCGCCGGCGTGTCCATAGCAATGAGCTGCTCCACCTCGATGCGCGGGCGCACCACGGCGTATTGGTCGCCCTTCACCAGCACCTCGGGCACCAGCGGCCGGGTGTTGTAGGTGCCGGCCTGCACGGCGCCATAGGCACCGGCGGTCATGATGGCGAGGAGATCGCCGGGCGCGGGCGTTGGCAGCGTGCGGTCGAGGGCGAGATAATCGCCGGTCTCGCAGACCGGGCCGACGACATCGGCCTTGATGGTGGCGGCGCCCTTGGCCGGCTGCTTCACCGCCAGGATGTCGTGATGCGCCTCGTACAGTGTCGGGCGGATCAGGTCGTTCATGGCCGCGTCGATGATGACGAAATTCTTGCCGTCGCCGTGCTTCACATAGATCACCTTGGCGACCAGAATGCCGGCATTGCCGACGATCATGCGGCCCGGCTCGAACATCAGCGTGCAGCCGAGATTGTGGCTGACGCGCCTGACCATGGCGGCATAGGCGGCGGGCGCAGGCGGCGCCTCGCGATCCATGTAATAGGGGATGCCGAGACCGCCGCCGAAATCGACGTGGCTGATGTCGTGGCCGTCCGCCCGAAGGGTCTGCACGAATTCGGAGAGGATGCGGAACGCGGTCTCCATGCCGGACAGGTCGGTGATCTGGCTGCCGATATGCACGTCGGTGCCGGTCACCTTGATTCCGGGCAGCTTCGCCGCGCGCGCATAGACCTCGCGGGCATGCACGATCGGGATGCCGAACTTGTTCTCGGACTTGCCGGTGGAGATCTTTGCGTGCGTGCCGGCATCGACGTCGGGATTGACGCGGAGCGAGATGCGCGCGGTCTTGCCCATCTCGGTCGCGAGGCGCGACAGTAGTTCGAGTTCCGGCTCGGATTCGACGTTGAGGCAGAGGATGTCGGCGGCGAGCGCCGCGCGCAGCTCTGCCTCGGTCTTGCCGACGCCGGAGAAGACGATCTTGCTGGCGGGAATGCCGGCGGCCAAAGCGCGCTTCAGCTCGCCGCCCGAAACCACGTCGGCGCCGGCGCCGAGCTTGGCCAGCGTCCGCAGCACCGACTGGTTGGAGTTCGCCTTCATGGCGTAGCAGACCAGCACCTTCTCGCCGGCAAAGGCCTCGGTGAAGACGCGGTAATGCCGCTCCAGCGTTGCGGTCGAATAGCAGTAGAACGGCGTGCCGACGGTGGCGGCCAGCTCGGACAGGTTCACCGCCTCGGCGTGCAGCACGCCGTTGCGATAGTCGAAATGGTTCATGGCGCAGGCTCGGTTGTCCCGGCTTATTTCTTGCCGGGAGGTTCGTCCAGGAGCGGGTCGAGAATAAACGATTTCTTCCGGCCCTTGGCCGCCGCGGGCGCAGCATCCGCGCTGGCCGTGGGTTCGAACAGGCTCGGCGCCTTCTGGGCCGCGGTCTCGGGCTCGACGGGTGCGGCGCCGGTGGCTGCGGGGGCGTTGGAGGCGGTCGGCGGCAGATCCAGCGGGCCCTTGCGGCCGCAACCTGCAAGCGCGAGCGCCGTCAGGCTCAAGACAATGATGGCCCACCCCGAGCCGGCCGGGCGAAACTTTGACGTCACGACGAAAATCCCCACTACGCGCGGCGCACCATACAGAGATTGGCGCGTTCTGGCGAGAGCCGGATGACCATGAAACATAAGCGAAATTTTGCCCTCAGCCCAATTTTCGCTCTTTTTCCAGCCGCTTGGCCCAGGCCTTGGCCTGGGACGCCACGTTCTTCGGCGCGGTGCCACCAAAGCTGGTGCGGCTCTTCACCGACGATTCGACCGACAGCACGCCGAGCACGTCCTTGGTGATTTTGGGCTCGATCGCCTGCATCTCCTTCAGCGGCAGCTCGTGCAGTGCAACGCCTCCCTCGGCGGCCTTGGCGACGATGCGGCCCGTGACGTGGTGCGCCTCGCGGAACGGCATCCTCAGCGTCCGCACCAGCCAGTCGGCGAGGTCGGTCGCCGTGGCATAGCCCTCGCCCGCGGCCGCCTTCATCTTGGGTTCGTCCGGAACGAGATCACGGACCATGCCGGTCATGGCGCGGATTGCCAGCGACAGCGCGGCAAAACCCTCCATGGCGCCCTGCTTGTCCTCCTGCATGTCCTTTTGATAGGCGAGCGGCAGGCCCTTCATGACGATCAGGAGGCCGTTGAGCGCGCCGATGACGCGGCCGGTCTTGGCGCGCACCAGCTCGGCGGCATCCGGGTTGCGCTTCTGCGGCATGATCGAGGATCCCGTGGTGAACTTGTCGCTGAGCCGGATCATGCCGACCAGCGGCGAGGTCCAGATCACGATCTCCTCGGCAAAGCGCGACATGTGCACGGCGCAGATCGCGGCGGCCGACAGCGTCTCCAGCACGAAGTCGCGGTCGGAGACGGCATCGAGCGAGTTCGCCATCGGGCGGTCGAACAGGAGCGCCTTCGCGGTGGCATGGCGGTCGATCGGGAACGAGGTGCCGGCGAGCGCAGCCGCGCCCAGCGGCGATTCGTTCAGGCGCTTGCGGGCGTCCTGGAAGCGGCCGCGGTCGCGCGCCGCCATCTCGACATAAGCCAGCAGGTGATGGCCGAACGTGACGGGCTGCGCCGTTTGCAGATGCGTGAAGCCGGGCATCACGGTTGCGGCGTGCTCCAGCGCGCGGTCCACCAAGGCCTGCTGGAACGCGGCGAGCGCGGCATCGGTCTCGTCGATGACGTCGCGGACGAACAAGCGGAAGTCAGTCGCGACCTGGTCGTTGCGCGAACGCGCGGTGTGCAGCCTTCCGGCGGCCGGGCCGATCAGCTCCGACAGGCGGCTCTCGACATTCATATGGATGTCCTCGAGCGCGCGCTTGAATTCGAAGCCGCCCTTGCCGATCTCTGACAGGATTGTGTCTAGACCCTTGCCGATATTTTTCGCATCAGAAGCCGTGATGATGCCCTGATTGGCCAACATCGCGGCGTGGGCCTTGGACGCGGCAATGTCCTGGGCGAAGAGGTGACGATCGACGTCGATGGAGACGTTGATCTCTTCCATGATCTCGTCGGGGCGTTCCGAGAACCGGCCGCCCCACATCTTGTTGCTCATGATCCCCTGCTCACGCCTGATTTGCCGCACGTTTGCTGGCCGCGGCCAGCCGTATTAAGAGGCCCCTGATAGCCATATCTGCGACCGGATGACAAACGATATGCTCGACCAGAAGCCCTCCGCCACGCGCCGCATCCCCTTCGTCATCGCCGCCGTGGCGATCGTCGGGCTGGCCGGCTTCGCCGCGCTGTACGGGCTCGGCCCGAGCCGGGCGCCCTTGGGCGATCCGACCTGCAAGGCGGCGGTGGCGACGGCGCAGAAGATCGCCCCGCTCGCCCATGGCGAGGTGGCGGCGCTGACCATGGCGAGCGCCCCGCTGAAGCTGCCCGACCTCACCTTCGAGGATGCCGAGGGCAAGCCGAAGAAGCTGTCCGACTTCCGCGGCAAGACCCTGCTGGTGAATCTCTGGGCCACCTGGTGCGTGCCCTGCCGCAAGGAGATGCCGGCGCTGGACGAGCTCCAGGGCAAGCTATCGGGCCCGAATTTCGAGGTGGTGGCGATCAACATCGACACCCGCGACCTGGAGAAGCCGAAAACCTTCCTGAAAGAGGCCAACCTGACCCGGCTCGCCTATTTCAGCGACCAGAAAGCCAAGGTGTTCCAGGATCTTAAGGCCGTGGGACGGGCACTGGGCATGCCCACCTCCGTGCTGGTCGACCCGCAGGGGTGTGAAATCGCGACGATCGCGGGGCCGGCGGAATGGGCGAGTGAGGACGCGCTCAAGCTGATCCGCGCGGCAACCGGCAAGGCCGCCGCGGCGCTTTAAGGGTTTAGGCCGTCACATTGAGATTGCCGCCGACGCCGGGGGCGACATTGGCGAGCGAGGGCTGGCCGGTGCCGAGCAGCGTCAGGACGGTGGATTTCTCCATATCCGCGTTCTGCTTGGTCAGCGTCGCCGCGATATTCGACTGCAGCGCGCCTTGCTGCGCGGCCAGCATGCTGCTGACCATTGCCATCATGTCCATTACGCGAACCCTCTTACCGGCCGTAACCTAGGCGCGAGAGGTTAACGCGACATGAATTGTCATGGAGCAGTACGGGCAATCGTGTCCCGGACAAGGGGCGGCACGCAAGTGACGCACCGCAGAGCCGGGACCTAGCCTTCAGCGCGCGGCTCCTGGGCCTCGGCTCTGCAGCGCTCCGCGCTGCGTCCGGGGCACAAGACCACCTTACCGCGTCGGCACCGGCTTGGCGCCGCGGTAGTCGTAGAAGCCGCGCTGGGTCTTGCGGCCGAGCCAGCCGGCCTCGACGTATTTGACCAGCAGCGGGCACGGGCGGTACTTGGAGTCGGCTAGCCCCTCGTGCAGCACCTGCATGATGGAGAGGCAGGTGTCGAGCCCGATGAAATCGGCAAGCTCAAGCGGACCCATGGGATGGTGGGCGCCCAGTTTCATCGCCGCGTCGATCGCCTCGACGTTGCCGACGCCTTCATACAGCGTGTAGATCGCCTCGTTGATCATCGGCAGCAGGATGCGGTTGACGATGAAGGCCGGGAAATCCTCGGAGACCGCGACCTGCTTGCCGAGCTTGCCGACGAAGTCCTTGGCGGTCTCGAAGGTGGCGTCGTCGGTGGCGATGCCGCGGATCAGCTCGACCAGTTCCATCAACGGCACTGGATTCATGAAGTGAATGCCGATGAAGCGCTCCGGGCGGTCGGTGGCGGCGGCGAGGCGCGTGATCGAGATCGAGGACGTATCGGAGGCGACGATCGCCTCCGGCTTCAATACGGCGCAGAGCTCGTGGAAGATCTTGCGCTTGACCTCTTCCTTCTCGACCGCGGTCTCGATGACGAGGTCGCAATCGGCGAGATCGTCCAGCTTCTCGGCTAGCTTGATACGCGCAATCGCCTTGGCCCTGTCGTCCTCGGTGACGGCCTTCTTGGAGACCTGACGCGCCAGATTGCCGTTGATGGTGGCCATGCCCGACTTGAGGCGGTCGGCCGAAACGTCGTTGAGCACCACGTCGAAGCCAGCGAGCGCCGCGACATGCGCGATGCCATTGCCCATCTGACCCGCGCCGATCACGCCGACCTTCTTGATCACTGCCGCCATATTGTCATCCACCGGAACGGCGCGCGGGGGGCGCGCCCTGCCTTTCCCCTCGAGCCGGGAGGTCCGATTTAATCAGAACCTTGGCTCGAAACCTAGATTGGATCGTCTCCAAGGCGCGCCCACGCCAAAGAAAACGCCTCAGGAACGCAGCACCGGCCGGAGTTTATACCTCCGGCCGGTGTTTTCGATGCCTTTTACTTGCCGAGCTTGCCGAGTTCGGCCGTCAGCTCCGGAACCGCCTGGTAGAGATCGGCCACCAGGCCGTAATCGGCGACCTGGAAGATCGGCGCGTCCTCGTCCTTGTTGATCGCAACGATCACCTTGGAGTCCTTCATGCCGGCCAGATGCTGGATGGCGCCGGAAATGCCGACCGCGACATAGAGCTCGGGGGCCACCACCTTGCCGGTCTGGCCGACCTGCCAGTCGTTCGGCGCATAGCCGGCATCGACCGCGGCGCGCGAGGCACCGACACCGGCCCCAAGCTTGTCCGCGAGCGGCTCGATGTACTTGGCGAAGTTCTCGCGGCTCTGCATGGCGCGGCCACCGGAGACGATGATCTTGGCCGAGGTCAGCTCGGGGCGATCGCTCTTGGCGACTTCCTCACCGACGAAAGTCGACAGGCCCGGATCGGCCGCCGCCGCCACGGTCTCGACCGGGGCGCTGCCGCCCTCGCCTGCTGCGGCGAAGGTCGAGGTGCGGACCGTGATGACCTTCTTGGCGTCCTTCGACTTCACCGTCTGGATGGCGTTGCCGGCGTAGATCGGGCGCTCATAGGTATCGGGCGCGACCACCCTGGTGATCTCCGAGACCTGCATGACGTCGAGCAGAGCGGCGATGCGGGGCATCACGTTCTTGAAGCGCGAGGTCGCCGGCGCGACAATGGCGTCATAGCCGGACGCCAGCGACACCACCAGCGCAGCCAGCGGCTCAGCGAGATCGTGCGCGTAGAGGTCGCCATCGGCGAGCAGCACCTTCTTCACGCCAGCGAGCTTGGCAGCGGCATCCGCCGCGGCCTTGGCGTTCTGGCCGGCGACCAGCACCTCGACATCCGCGCCAAGCGCGGCAGCTGCGGTCAGGGCCTTGTTGGTGGCGTCCTTGAGCGACGCATTGTCGTGTTCGGCAATCAGAAGCGTCGTCATCAGAGCACCCCGGCTTCGTTCTTGAGTTTCGACACCAGCTCGGCGACGTCCTTGACCTTGACGCCGGCCTTGCGGCCCGCGGGCTCAGCCGTCTTCAGAACTTCGAGGCGCGCGGCGATGTCGACGCCGTAATCGGCGACCGTCTTCTCCGCGATCGGCTTCTTCTTCGCCTTCATGATGTTGGGCAGCGAGGCGTAGCGCGGCTCGTTGAGGCGGAGATCGGTGGTGATGATCGCCGGTCCCTTCAGCTTCACGGTCTGCAGACCGCCATCGACTTCACGCGTCACCTTGAAGTCGGTACCTTCGACCTCGAGCTTGGAGGCGAAGGTCGCCTGCGACCAGCCGAGCAGCGCGGCCAGCATCTGGCCGGTCTGGTTCGAGTCATCGTCGATCGCCTGCTTGCCGAGAATGATCAGGCCCGGCTGCTCTTCGTCCGCAACCTTCTTCAGGATCTTGGCGACGGCGAGCGGCTCGACGGTGCCGTCCGCCTTCACCAGGATGCCGCGATCGGCGCCCATGGCAAGACCGGTGCGGATCGTTTCGGACGCCTGCGCAGGTCCAATCGAGACCACCACGACCTCGGTGGCCTTGCCGGCTTCCTTCAGGCGCAGCGCTTCCTCGACAGCGATTTCGTCGAAGGGGTTCATGGACATCTTGACGTTGGCGAGTTCAACGCCCGATCCATCGCCCTTGACGCGGACCTTGACGTTGTAATCGACCACCCGCTTTACCGGCACTAAGACCTTCATCGATCCTCTTTCACTCAATTTGGGAGGGGGGTTATCAACTGGCGCGGAACCTAAAGGCCCGATCTGCCCCGGTCAACGCGCGAACGGGTCTAATTTTGGCCTTCTGAAATGCGGGAGCGCGATGGGTCAGCGGTTCTGGCCGGGAACCCAGAGCACGTCGCCGGCGCCATTGCCGTTCACGACCCGGCTGGCCACGAAGAGAAAGTCGGACAGGCGATTCATATATTGGATGCCAGCCGCGCTGACCGGCTCGCCCGGCTGGGCCGCCAGTTCCACGATCACGCGTTCCGCCCTGCGGCATATCGTGCGCGCCACATGCAGATGGGCCGCGGCCGGCGTGCCGCCGGGAAGCACGAAGGAGGTCAGCGGCGCGAGCTTGTCGTTGAGCGCGTCGATGTCGTGCTCGAGTCGCTCGACCTGGCTCGCCACCACCCGCAGCCGCTCGGCCTTGCCCTTGTCCTTGCCTTCCCGCTCCGGCACGGCGAGATCGGCACCAAGATCGAACAGATCGTTCTGGATGCGGCCGAGCATCGCATCGAGCTCGGGCATCTCCGCGGTGTGGAGCCTGACCAGGCCGATCGCGGCATTGGTCTCGTCGACCGTGCCATAGGCCTCGATGCGCAGATCGTATTTCGGCCGCCGCTCGCCGGTTCCCAGCGCCGTCGTGCCGTCGTCACCGGTCTTCGTGTAGATGCGGTTCAGCACCACCATGATCAGCGTCCCATCGCCCAGACCGCGAGCATCGCGACGATGATCGCCACGAACTGAAGCAGCACGCGCCAACGCATCAGCTTCTGCGAGGTGTTGGGCGAGCCGCCGCGCATCATGTTGATGAGCCCGAGCAGCAGCACCAGCGCCACGGCGCCGGCTGCGGCCGGCAGGATGAAAGTACTCAGAAAAGATGCCATTTGAGGGTAGATAACACCGTGTGTGCCGGTCCGCCATCTCCCCAGCTCGTCATTCCGGGGCGACGCGGCGGGATCGAGCGAAGCGAGACCCGGCGCGTCGAGCCCGGAATCCATCGCGCCACTTGCGCCGCGGCTAGATGGATCCCGGCCTCGCGCTGCGCGCGCCCCGGAATGACAAAGGGGGCTTCGCGAACTGGCTTTTGGGCCAAGAATATCAGATGGTAGCGCGATGATTTTTCGATTTGCGCCCATTGCTTGTTCTCCTGGCCTCTCCCTACGTTCAGAAGGAGACAGCAGCGGCGTAGGTGCCAAGTGAAAGCCATCCGCTACATCTACTGCGTCGCTGAGGACGCGTTCTACACGTTCCTCGCCGATGACGGCTGGGCGATCGCGAGCCACATCGCGCTCTCGACGCTGATGGCGCTGTTCCCATTCCTGATCGTGCTGACCGCGCTCGCCGGCTTCTTCGGCTCCAAGGAACTCGCCGACCAGGCCGCCAGCCTGATGCTCCAGGTCTGGCCCAAGCAGGTCGCCGATTCGATCTCGGGCGAGGTGCATGACGTGCTGACCACCACCCGGACCGGCCTTTTGACCATCGGCGCGGCGCTGTCGGTCTATTTCGCCTCGAACGGCGTCGAGGCGCTCAGGGTGGCGCTCAACCGCGCCTATGCGGTGGTGGAGATGCGAAGCTGGTACTGGCTTCGGCTGGAGTCGATTGCCTATACGATCATTGCGGCCTTCACAGCGCTCGCTATGGCGTTCCTGATCGTGCTCGGTCCGCTCATTATCGAGGCGGCGCGGCGCCACATTCCGCTGTTCGTCGAATCCAACGAGAGCATCCTCACCTGGGTGCGCTACGGCATCTCCATCGGCGCGCTGGTGGTGGCGCTGATCATCCTGCACGCCTGGCTGCCGGCGGGACGGCGCAGCTTCCTGCAGATACTGCCCGGCATCGTCTTCACCATCGTGGCGTCACTGATCTCCAGCATCGTGTTCGGCCAATACCTGGCCCGCTTTGCCAACAACTACGTGACCATGTATGCGGGGCTCGCCTCGGTGATCATCGCGCTGGTGTTTCTGTACTTCATCGCCGCGATCTTCGTTTACGGCGGCGAGCTCAATGCCGCGATCATCAAGTCGCGGCTTCCTCACGGCGTGTCGCTTCAAGCAGCGCAGTCGCTAAAGCCCTCGGAGACACAGGCTTGACCAGGAAGGCGTCGGCCCCGGCTTCGCGCGAGGCGGCCTCGTCCTCGCCGCGGCCGGACACGCCGATGATCGGGATCCGAGCCAGCGGCGTTGTCAGCCTGCGGATCCGCCGGATGGCCTCGATGCCGTCGATGCCCGGCAGCACCATGTCCATCAGCACCGCGTCGAATGCGCCCTGCTCCAGCCGGTTCACGGTGTCCTCGCCGCGCCCGATGAACTCGGCGTGATGGCCGAGCTCGGTCAGGATGGTGTTGAGCACGACGCGGCCGAACGGATTGTCCTCGACGCTGAGAACGCGAAGCGCAGCGGCCGGCTCGGGCTCGCTGCCGTCCTTTGCCTTGCGGGTCTTGCCCGGTCCCGCCGCGTCCAGCGACACCGTCAATGTGAAGGTGGCGCCGCCACCGCGGCGCGGAGCGACGGTGATGTCGCCGCCCATCGCCCGCGCCAATTGCTTGACCGAGGAGAGCCCCAAGCCGGCGCCGCCGAAGCGCGCGGCAATGGTGACATTGGCCTGGGTGAACGGGCGGAAAAGCCGCTTGATCTCGGCCATGGTCAGGCCGATGCCGCTGTCGGACACGGCGAAAGCGACGCCGACCCTGCCCTTTGCTTTGCCTTTGGCGGGACGCCACGGCTCGACGGCGAGGGCCACTCCGCCCTGGTCGGTAAATTTCACGGCGTTGTCGATCAGGTTCTCGAGCGCGGCGCGCAGGCGGACGGAATCACCGACCACGAGCCCTGGGATCTTGTCGGCTATCTCGACCTTGGCCTGGAGACCTTTGGCCGCGGCGCGGCCGGCCAGGGAATCGCCGGCGGTGCGGGCGAGCGCCTTGAGATCGAACAGATCCTGGCGCGGCGTGCTGCCGCCCTTCTCCGTTCTGGCAGCATCCACGAACAGCGTGGCGAGGCTCGCCAGATGCTCGGCGCCGGCCTTGATGGTGTCGGCCCAGCGCCGCTCCCGCTCGCCGAGATCGGAGGTCGCGAGCAGGTCGCTGATCGCGAGAATGCCGGTCAGGGGGGTGCGGACCTCATGGGCAAACGCGGCCAGCGCCGCCTGGACGACATCAGGCGCAGCCGCCTTGGTGCTGCGCTTGCGCAACTGGCCGGCCGCCTTGGGCCGCTTCCGAAGCGGCCGCCGCCTGGACGTCCGGGTGGTGCGCACTGGACGCGTCTTCGCCGCCATGAATCCCCTACGAAGTACCCTCTTCGAACCCCGCGCTGGCCAAGCATGGCACGGAGGAACGCCCGGAGTCACGGCGACGTTTCGCTAACCCCCAGAGAAACTTAACCTAATCCCACCAGCCGGCGGATCGCGGCAGGCGTGAGGCCGGCCGCGCGCAATTCGCGCAGACCGGTCGAGCGGCCCGATTTCGACAGCTTCCGACCCGCCTCATCGCGAATCAGCCGGTGATGGCGATAGGCCGGCTCGGGCAGGCCGAGCAGAACCTGGAGCAGGCGGTGCACCGCGGTGGCGTAAAACAGGTCCTGCCCCCGCACGATCTCGCTGGCGCCCTGGAGCGCGTCGTCGACGACCACCGAGAGATGGTAGCTGGTCGGCGTCTCCTTGCGGGCCAGGATGACATCGCCCCAGGCCTCCGGCCGCGCCGGCACCACGCCGCGCTCGCCGTCCGGCCCCTCGCCGAGCTCGTTCCAGCTCACGCCGGGGGCGTGACGGCAGGCGGCCGCCATGTCGAGCCGCAGCGCATAGGGCGCGCCCGAGGCGATCAGCCGCGAGCGCTCGTCAACCGACAGCGATTTGGCCTCGCCCGGATAAAGCGGCGCGCCGTCGGGATCGCGCGGCCACGGCCCGTCGGCCTCGCGCGCCGTGACCAGCCTTGCGATCTCGGCCCGACTTTCGAAGGCGGGATAGACGAGACTGAGCGCAGACAGCTTGTCCAGCGCAGCGCGATAATCGGCGAAATGCTCCGACTGCCGCCGCACCGGCGTCTCCCAGGCAATCCCGAGCCAGGCGAGATCCTCGTAGATCGCCGTCTCGAACTCCGGCCGGCACCGCGTCACGTCGATGTCCTCGATCCGCAGCAACAACCGCCCGCCCGTCTTTCGCGCACGATCGAAGTTGAGCAGCGCGGAATAGGCGTGGCCGAGATGCAGGAAGCCGTTCGGGCTCGGGGCGAATCGGAAAACGGGTGGTGCCATCACATGAATCTCGTCATGGCCGGGCTTGTCCCGGCCATCCACGTTCTTCGGTACCACAGACCGATGGTGTCAACGTCACGAACAAACACCACGATCACCGCTCATGCTACACAGTGCCTCGCGGTGAGAAAGACGTGGATGGCCGGGACAAGCCCGCCATGACGCTGGAGAGAACCCGCCCGCCATGACCATCCACCTCGAAACCCAGTCCGATCTCGAAGAGGCCGTCCACGCGCTGATCAAGCGCGATCCGCGGCTCAAGCCCGTGCTCGAGATCGCGGGCATGCCGGCGTTGCGGCGGCGCGAGCCCGGGTTTACGGGGCTCGCGCACATCGTCTGCGGGCAGCAGCTCTCCACCGCGAGCGCCGCGGCGATCTGGGGGCGGCTGTCGGCCGCATTCGATCCGTTCGACCATGACGCCGTGCGCCGCGCCCGCGCCGACCGGCTGGGGCGGCTCGGCCTCTCCGCCGCCAAGATCAAGACGCTCAAGCATCTCGCCCGCGAGGTCGCCGCGCAGCGGCTGAATCTCGACGTGCTCGCCGAGGAGGATGCCGACGCCGCGCATCACACCCTGATCGCGCTGCCCGGCATCGGCCCCTGGACGGCCGACCTCTACTTGCTGTTCTGCCTCGGCCACGGCGATGCCTGGCCGGCCGGCGACCTCGCCGTGCAGGAAGGCATCCGTATCGGCCTCGGCCTCAAGGCGCGGCCGACGGAGAAGCAGATGGCGCCGATCGCCGAGCCCTGGCGTCCGCTGCGCGGTGCGGCGGCGCATCTGTGGTGGAGCTATTACCGCGCGGTGAAGAAGCGCGAGGGCGTGCTCGCGGAATCGGGCTAACCCCGCAGCCGCGCGCGGTCGGTCCGGGCGCATTCGGCGACGAATTCGATTACGGCGCGCACCGCCGGCAGCTCGACGAGGTCGGGATGGGCCAGCAGCCAGAGATCCGCAACGCTGGCGAGCTTCTGCGGGGCGACGCGCACGAGATCGGAATAAGCTTCGGCGACGAAGCACGACAGCGCGGAGATTCCGATGCCGGCGCGGACCGCCGCCAGCATGTCCCCCTGGGACGAGCAGCGCATCGCCACCCTTGCCTGCCGCGTGACGACGTCGCTCCAGCGCGCAAGCTGCGCATTGGACGTCTGGTCGGCGAAGCCGATGACGCTGTGCTCCTTCCAATCGCCGCGCCTTTCCGGCAGGGACCGCCCGGCGGCATAATCGCGCGAGGCATAGAAGCCGGTGCCGAGACGGCCGATCTTGCGGCCGACCAGGTTCTCCTCCCCGGTATCGAAGGGCCGCAGCACCACGTCCGCCTCACTCCGGCGCACGCTCGCCGGAAATGGATGGGTGATGATCTCGAGCTGGATATGATCGTGCGCGCGCAGGAAGGCTGGCAAGCGCGGCATCAGCCAGTGCGAGGCCAGCGTCGCGCCGATCGACAGCTTGACGATGCCGCGCGCCTTGTGTCCACCCGCCGCCACTGCGGTTTCGGCCCGCAGCGCTGCGGCCGCCATGGCCTCGGCGTGCTCGCGCAAGGTCCGTCCATCCGCGGTCAGCGCCAGGCCATCGGCAGCCCGCGCCACCAATCTGGTGCCGAGCTGGGCTTCCAGCGCCGCGATCTTGCGGCTGACGGTGGGATGGCTGGTGTGCAGGCGGCGGGCGGCGGCGGTGAAGCTGCCGGTATCGGCGACCGCGACGAAGGTCTTGCAAAGGTCCCAATCCATCGGCGGCCCTGTTCATACCTGAATGATCGTCCGTTCATTATTGAACGGCCCGGGCGGCGCCGTCCAACCTTATAATGGGATCAAATCCGCGGCCACGGGCGGCCCATCCGCCCGCGCGACAATCAATACGGAAACGCCTCGTCATCCGCCCGCCGGCGGGGCCGCGTTTCGGGAGGACATGATGGCACTGCCCAATCTCTTGAAGGATTCGCTCGAGCTGCCCGTGGTCGGCTCGCCGCTGTTCATCGTCTCCGGCCCGGAACTGGTGATCGCCCAGTGCAAGGCGGGCGTCGTCGGCTCCTTTCCCGCGCTCAATGCCCGTCCGGTCGAGAAGCTCGGCGAATGGCTGAGCCTGATCGAAGACGAGCTCGGCGAGTACAAATCGCGCAATCCCGGCAAGAAGGTCGCGCCCTACGCCGTCAACCAGATCTGCCATGCCTCCAACGACCGGCTGATGAAGGACATGGAGACCTGCGTCAAGCACAAGGCGCCGATCATCATCACCTCGCTGCGGCCGCCGGCGGAGATCGTCGAGGCCGCGCATTCCTATGGCGGACTGGTGTTCCACGACGTCATCAACGTCAAGCACGCGCGCAAAGCGGCCGAGCAGGGCGTCGACGGCCTGATCCTGGTCTGCGCCGGTGCGGGCGGACACGCCGGCACGCTGTCGCCCTTTGCGCTGGTGCGCGAGGTCAAGCAATGGTTTGACGGCGCCGTCCTGCTGTCGGGCGCGATCAGCGACGGCTATGGCATCGCCTCGGCGCTGACGCTGGGCGCCGACCTCGCCTATATGGGCACGCGCTTCATCGCGACGCAGGAAGCCAATGCCGACCAAGCCTACAAATCGGCGCTGACGCAGCACGCCGCGCACGACATCGTCTACACCAACCTGTTCACCGGCGTGCACGGCAATTATCTCGGTCCGTCGATCGCTGCCGCCGGCCTCGATCCGGACAACCTCCCCGCCGCCGACAAATCGAAGATGAATTTCGGCTCCGGCGGCAACATGAAATCCAAGGCGTGGCGCGACATCTGGGGATCGGGCCAGGGCATCGGCCAGATCACCGATGCCCCGCCCGTCGCGGAGCTCGTCGACCGCATGAAGCGTGAATTCGATCAGGCGAGGCAGGATTTCCTGATGCGCGTCAGCGCCTGACGTCTCCAACTGAAAGACAAACGGGAGGATATCATGAAGCTGGCAGCCGCACTGATCGGTCTGTCCCTGCTGGCACTCGCCACGGACAGCGCCCACGCCGAAGGCACGGAGATCCGGATCGGACAGACCCTGCCCTATAGCGGCCCGGCCTCCGGCTTCGGCGCGATCGGCCGCACGCAGGAGGCGTTCTTCGAGAAGATCAATGCCGAAGGCGGCGTCAACGGCCGCAAGGTCAAGTTCATCACGCTGGACGATGCCTACTCGCCGCCGAAGACGGTCGAGCAGACCCGCAAGCTGGTGGAGCAGGACGAAGTGCTGATGCTGTTCGGCTCGCTCGGCACCGCCACCAACAGCGCCGTGCATCGCTACCTCAACGGCAAGAAGGTGCCGCAGCTGTTCGTGCTTTCCGGCGCGACCAAATGGGCCGATCCGCAGAAATATCCATGGACCATGCCCGGCATGGCCGCCTATGAATCCGAAGGCGTGGTCTATGCCAAGCACGTGCTGCGCACCAAGCCGGGCGCCAAGATCGCCATCCTCTCCCAGAACGACGATTTCGGCCGCGACTACGTCGCCGGCTTCAAGCGCGCGCTCGGCGACAAGGCTGCCGGCATGATCGTTGCGGAAGCGACCTACGAGACCAGCGCGCCGACGATCAGCTCGCAGCTCTCAACCCTGAAGGCATCGGGCGCCGACGTGCTGTTCGGCGTCGTGCTCGGCAAGTTCACCTCGCAGATGATCAAGGGCGTCGCCGAGCTCGGCTGGAAGCCCGAGCTGTTCTTCGTGCCGACCTCGGCCTCGTCGATCTCGTTCCTGGAGCCGGCCGGGCTCGACAACGCCGTCGGCCTGATCTCGTCGAGCAACCAGAAGGACACGATGGACCCGCAATGGGCCAGCGATCCCGGCGTGAAGGAGTATTTCGCCTTCATGAAGCAGTACATGCCGAACGCGGATCTCTCCAACTCCAACTATGCGGCCGGCTACCATTACGCGACGCTGCTTATGACGGTGCTGAAGGCGTGCAAGGACGATTTCAGCCGCGACAACATCATGCGCCAGTCCGCCTCGCTGAAAGAGGTGAAGCTGCCGCTGCTGCTGCCCGGCATATCCGTCAGCACCGCCGCCGACGACTATCTGCCGTTCCAGCAGCTGCAGCTGCGGCGCTTCAACGGCAAGAGCTGGGTCGGCTTCGGCGACGTGCTGGACGATCGCTGACTCCAACGGAATGGGAATGACCATGATCATCAGCGGCGAACGCCGGATCGGCCATGACGAGATCCAGGCGCGCATCAGACGCGCGGCGAGCGGGCTGCGCGCCCTCGACCTTGCCGCAGGCGCACCGGTTGCCATGATGCTGCGCAACGACTTCGCCTTGTTCGAGGTGGTCGCGGCCTCGGCCGCACTGGGCAGCCCCGTGGTGCCAATCAATTGGCACCTGAAGGCCGAGGAGGTCCGCTACATCCTGACCGACAGTGGCGCGAAGATCCTGATCTGCCACGCCGACCTGCTGCCACAAATCCGCGGCGGCATTCCGGAGGATGTCCGCCTGCTCGTGGTCGCAACCCCGCCCGAGCTGGCGGCGACCTTCGCCATTCCCCGTGAGCTGACCGAGGTCTCTTCGGGCCTGACCGATTGGGACCGCTGGCGCGACGGCCACACGGAAACAGAGGAGCCGCCGCGCCGGGCCGCGGCGATGATCTACACGTCGGGGACCACAGGCATGCCGAAGGGCGTGCGGCGCATGCCGATGCCGCCGGAGCAGGCCGCCGCCTCGGAGCGCGTCGGCGCGATCGCCTACGGCATCAAGCCGCGCGAGGACCAGGTCGTGCTGATCAACGGTCCGATGTATCACTCGGCGCCGCATTCCTACGGCATGATGGCCTTCCGCAACGGCTGCACCATCGTGCTTCAGCCGCGGTTCGACGCCGAGGAGCTGCTGGCGCTGATCGAGCGCCACCGTGTGACGCATATCCACATGGTGCCGACCATGTTCGTGCGCCTGTTGCGCCTGCCCGAAGCGGTCAGGCAGCGCTACGACCTGTCGTCGCTGCGCTTCGTTGTGCACGGCGCGGCGCCCTGCCCGCCCGAGGTGAAGCGGGCCATGATCGAGTGGTGGGGACCGGTCATCAACGAATATTTCGGCTCGACCGAGACCGGCATCCCGGTCTGGCACTCGGCCGAAGAGGCGCTGAAGAAGCCCGGCACGGTCGGCCGCGCCATCGAAGGTGGCATCGTCAAGATCTTTCGCGACGACGGCAGCCTCTGCGATGCTGGTGAGGTCGGCGAGATCTATATGCGCCAGACCGCGGTGCCCGATTTCGACTATCACGGCAAGGCGCAGGCGCGCGCCGAGGCCGGGCGCGACGGTCTCGTCAGCGTCGGCGACGTCGGCTATCTCGACGAGGACGGCTATCTGTTCCTGTGCGACCGCAAGCGCGACATGGTGATCTCGGGCGGCGTCAACATCTATCCCGCCGAGATCGAGAACGTGTTGATCGCGATGCCCGGCGTGCGCGATTGCGCCGTGTTCGGCATCCCCGACGCGGAATATGGCGAGCGGCTGTGCGCCTGCATCGAGCCCGACAGGGCCGAGCAGCTCTCCGCCGCCGCGGTGCAGGCTTATCTGCGCGAGCGTCTGGCCAACTTCAAGGTGCCGAAGGAGGTCAAGTTCCTGGATGCGCTGCCCCGCGAGGCAACCGGAAAGATCTTCAAGCGCAAGCTGCGCGACCCCTATTGGGCGGACCACAGGCCGGCCGGCGCTTAAGTCGTTCTCCGGCCGCGTCCGCACGTGCGGAATTCCGGGCCATATTCCGTCCGGGCAGGGCCGCATGCCGGCCTCGCTCAGGTCCGCGGCTTTTGGCGGGCGGCGAAACCGTATAGCGTTCGATCTCTGAGGAAACGCCGCGAAGACGGCCATGAGGTCGCGCATGCTGGACCGGACGCAGGATATTTCCATCGCCGCACAGGCCTGGCTCGACGACTTCGAGCGCACCTTAAGCAGACCTGATCCCGCGACGCTGGGCCCGCTCTTCCTCGCCGACGGCTTCTGGCGCGACGTGCTGGCGCTGAGCTGGAACCTGCAAACGCTCGCCGGGCGCGAGACGATTGCGCAAGCGCTGGCCGCGCTCGCGTCCAAGGCAGAGCCGATCAGTTTCAAGCTCGCTCCGAACCGGGCCCCGCCGCGCTGGGTGACGCGGGCCGGCACCAACTGCATCGAGGCGATTTTCAACTTCGAGACCGCGCTCGGTCGCGGCAACGGCATCGTACGGCTCGTGCCTGATACTGCCGACGGCGACCGCCTGAAGGCCTGGACGCTGCTGACCGCGCTCGACGAACTCAAGGGCTTCGAGGAACAGCTCGGCACCTCGCGCCCGCGGGGGCAGGCCTATTCTCGCGACTTCCGCGGGCCGAATTGGCTCGACCAGCGCAACGCCTCGCGCGCCTATGCCGATCACGACCCGGCCGTGCTGGTGGTCGGCGGCGGCCAGGCCGGGCTCGCCATCGCCGCGCGGCTGAAGCAGCTCAAGGTCGACACGCTGATCGTCGATCGCGAGACGCGGATCGGCGACAATTGGCGCAAGCG
Source organism: Bradyrhizobium sp. NBAIM08 (assembly GCF_020193935.1). Taxonomy (NCBI): domain Bacteria; kingdom Pseudomonadati; phylum Pseudomonadota; class Alphaproteobacteria; order Hyphomicrobiales; family Nitrobacteraceae; genus Bradyrhizobium; species Bradyrhizobium sp. NBAIM08. The sequence goes on from NZ_JADYVR010000009.1 coordinate 46,245, forward strand.
CTATCACGCGCTGACCCTGCACAACCAGGTGCAGGTGAATCACCTGCCCTATATGCCGTTTCCACCGAACTGGCCGGTCTATATCCCCAAGGACAAGCTCGCCAACTGGTTCGAGGCCTATGTCGATGCGATGGAGCTGAACTTCTGGACCGGCACCGAGTTCGAGGGCGGCGCCTATGACGAGGCCAAGGGCCACTGGACCGTCACGCTGCGGCGCGCCGACGGCAGCAAGCGCACCATGCATCCGCGCCATGTGATCATGGCGACCGGCGTCAGCGGCATCGCCAACATTCCCGACATTCCGACCCTCGACAATTTCAAGGGGACGCTGGTGCATTCCAGCGGCTACGAGGACGGCGAGAACTGGACCGGCAAGCGCGCCATCGTCATCGGCACCGGCAACAGCGGTCATGACATCGCGCAGGATCTTCATTCCAGCGGCGCCGAGGTGACGCTGGTGCAGCGTTCGCCGACGCTGGTCACCAACATCGAGCCGTCGGCGCAGCTGGCCTACGCGACCTACAACGAGGGCACGCTCGAGGACAACGACCTGATCGCAGCGTCGATGCCGACGCCGCTCGCGAAGAAGACGCATGTGATGCTGACCGAGCAATCCAAGCAGCTCGACAAGGAGCTACTCGACGGCCTCGCGCGCGTCGGCTTCAAGCTCGATTTCGGCGAAGCCGGCACCGGCTGGCAGTTCAAATACCTCACCCGCGGCGGCGGCTATTACTTCAACGTCGGCTGCTCCAACCTGATCGTCGAGGGCAAGATCAGCCTCAGGCAGTTCTCCGACATCGAAAGCTTCAACGCTGAGGGCGCGCGGATGAAGGACGGCTCGATCATTACCGCCGACCTGGTCGTGCTCTCGACCGGCTACAAGCAGCAGGAATATCTGGTGCGCAAGCTGTTCGGCGACGGCATCGCCGACCGCGTCGGGCCGATCTGGGGTTTTGGCGACGGCTTCGAGCTGCGCAACATGTATGCGCGCACCAGGCAGCCCGGCCTCTGGTTCATCGCCGGGAGCCTGGCGCAATGCCGGATCAACTCGAAATATCTGGCGCTGCAGATCAAGGCGATCGAGGAAGGGATTTTGGCACGAATATAGCTACAGCCGTCATTCCGGGGCGCGCGAAGCGCGAACCCGGCATCCATCTAACCACAGAGTATGCTGCCCAATGGATTCTCAGATGCGCAATTGCGCATCATGGTCACGCTTCGCGCGCCCCGGAATGACAAGAGGAGAGATCAATGCCAGCCATTCTCGGCACCGGCGAGCACCGCTACCGCGTCGTCGACAACTTCGCGAAATTGCCGGACGGCTGGCAACTCACCGACGTCGCCTCGGTCGCGGTCGACAGCAAGGACCGCGTCTACGTCTTCAACCGCGGCGCCCACCCGATGGTGGTGCTGGACCGCGAGGGCAATTTCCTGCGCAGTTTTGGCGAAGGCCTGTTCTCGCGCGCGCACGGCCTGCATATCGACGCCGACGACAGTCTCTATTGCACCGACGACGGCGACCATACCGTGCGCAAATGCACCACTGACGGCAAGGTGCTGCTGACGATCGGCATTCCTGCAAAGCCGGCGCCGTTCATGAGCGGCGAGCCGTTCCACCGCTGCACCCACACCGCGCTGTCGCCGAAGGGCGAGATCTACGTCTCCGACGGCTATGGCAATGCGCGCGTGCACAAATTCACGCCCGACGGCAAGCTGATCAAGAGCTGGGGCGAGCCGGGCACTGATCCCGGCCAGTTCAACATCGTGCACAATATCGCCACCGATGCCGACGGCTGGGTCTATGTCGCCGATCGCGAGAACCACCGCGTCCAGGTGTTCGACGGCGAGGGCAAATACGAGACGCAGTGGAACAATCTGCACCGACCCTGCGCGCTGTGCTGTTGCGGCGGGGCCAAGAGCCCGACCTTCGTGATCGGCGAGCTCGGCCCCGGCCTCGCCATCAACCGCAATGTACCCAATCTCGGCCCGCGGCTGTCGATCGTGGACACCAAGGGAAATCGCATCGCGCGGCTCGGCGGCGAGGAGGGGCCGGGCGTCGCCAGCGGCAAATTCCTGGCGCCGCACGGCATCGCGCTGGACTCGAAGGGCGATATCTATGTCGGCGAGGTCGGAGTCACCAACTGGACGACGAGCTTCCCAGACGAGGAGATGCCTGCTGTGGTGCGCGCGACGCGGTGCCTGCAGAAGCTGGAGCGGGTACGGGAGTAGCTGCCATGGCAAAGGCAGCGCACGCTGGGGCGGTTCCGCGCGCCCCCGGGATCGCGGCTTTTTGAGCACTTTTGCCACCCCGCCGCCGCATTGCTTGCGCTTGAATAAGTCGCTCAACGGGCTTCACAATCCCGTCACGCTGCATGTAGTATGTCACTACATGCTGCTTCGCAGCGTATATTGGAGGCCGGGAGCGTTACTTGAACGCACATGTCTCGCAAGGCAGTTGGCCGGTGTTGGTGCTGAATGCGGACTTCCGGCCGCTGAGTTACTACCCACTGTCGTTGTGGTCGTGGCAAGACGCGATCAAGGCGGTGTTCCTCGACCGCGTCAACATCGTCGCACATTACGATCAGGCGGTTCGAAGTCCCACGCTGGAAATGCAGCTGCCCAGCGTCGTCTCGCTCAAATCCTTCGTCAAGCCCACCACCCACCCCGCCTTCACCCGCTTCAACGTCTTCCTGCGCGATCGTTTCGCCTGCCAATATTGCGGCTCGCCCGAAGACCTCACCTTCGATCACATCATCCCGCGCAGCAAAGGCGGCCAGACCACCTGGGAGAACGTGGTCGCGGCGTGCTCGCCGTGTAATTTGCGCAAGGGCAATCTCACACCGGCGCAGTCCAAAATGTTTCCGCGCCAGACAGCGTTCGCACCCACCGTGCACCAGCTCCACCGCAACGGCCGGCTGTTTCCGCCGAACTATCTGCACGACAGCTGGCTGGACTATCTGTACTGGGATACGGAGCTGGATCCGTAGGTGCGAGCCAGCGCGCTCTGCTACCCCCGCTGCAACGCCAGCGTGACGCCGCCGAGCGTGAGCGCCATCGCCGTCCATTCGCGATAGCCGAGCGGCTCGCCGAGAATGATCGCCGCTGAGACGACGCCGATCACGGGCACGATCAGCATGCCGGTCGACGCCGTGGTTGGGGGCAGACGGCGCAGCGTCTCGAACCAGGTGACGTAGCAGAGGCCCATCGGCACCAGCGTCATGTAGACGAAGCAGCCGAGCCCCAGCGGAGTGATGGCGGTGACGTCAGGGCGCTCGAACAGCACGCCAAGGACCAGCATCGTGGCGCAGCCCAGCCCGACCTGCCAGGCGACGACGACCAGCGGCGGCATCGGCAGCGGCTTGCGGTTGAGCACATTGCCGAGCGCGAACAGGATGGCGCAGAGCAGTGCGAGCGCAATGCCGACCAGCTTGTCGGTGCTGAACGCAAGACCGTCGCCGCTCAGGAGCAGCGTGACGCCGGCAATGCCGAGGACAAGCCCGAAAACATCCCGTCGCGCCGGCTGCGTGTGCATTACCGGCCAGGCGAGCAGCATCGCCCAGATCGGCATCGTATAGGCGAGCAGCGCGCCCTCGCTTACGCTCACATATTTCATCGCGACCGTGCCGAGACCCATCCAGGCTAAGACGTTGGTGAAGGTCGCAAACAAGAGCCGCGGCACCGCCTCGCGCGGAACGGCGAAGGATTCCTTCCGGATCAGCACCAGGGTGCCGAGAATGAGCGAGGCGCAAACACCCGCAAGGCCGCGCGCGAACAAAGGCGGCCATTGCTGCAGCAGCAGCTTCATCAGCGGCCAGTTCAACGCCCAGCCGAACGCCGTTACGCACAGGCAGAGAGAGCCGATCGTCCTGTCGCGTCGCGCCGTGTCCATACCCAGCGCTTAGCAGGCCAGCGCCGGCCGCTCCACCTCGCCTGGTGCATGCGGGCCATCGCGGAGCAAGGAACCCGATGCTCCCACGACCGTTCAGACCGTGGGCCAGGCATGCTCGCCTGCGCACGTTCCGCCATACGCATTTTTTCGGATGGCAAGATACCAAATGAGGGAAGGCCATGCCCACAGCCGAGCACGATCACGTCTACAAGATCCTCGACCTCGTCGGATCGTCCGAGACCTCGATCGAGGATGCAATCAAGAATGCGATCAGCCGCGCTTCCAAGACCGTTCGCGAAATAAGATGGTTCGAGGTCGTGCAAACGCGCGGCCATGTCGAGAACGGCGCCGTGCGTCATTTTCAGGTGACGCTGCGCGTCGGCTTCACGTTGGAAGGATGAGACGTCAGGCCGCCCATCGCGCCGCGGCACCATGATGAACGCGGGCCGACGAGAGTGGAACTCGATGTCGGTGATGTTCCCGGTCCAGTACGGACCCCGCACAATCATCGCGGATATTGCAACAGGCCGTTAAGGTGAAAGTGAGAGGTTTGCTCCGATTTGGAGCAAGCCTGATGGTCACAAGCCGCGAACTCGGCAAGACGCGCCTTCCGCTCTGGGCGGCCGGGTTCGTCGTGTTGACTTGCGTTGCCATCCTCGCCCTGAGCACCTGGCGCGAATGGGAGGCGCGCAACGCCGATCTGAGGAACGCCGAGATCGACGTCGCCAACGTAGCTCATTCGCTGATTCAGCATGCCGACGACACGTTCGAGCTTGCCGATACGATTCTTGTCGGACTGGTCCACCGGCTCGAAATCGACGGGACGGGTGCGGACACGATTACGAAACTGCAGGCCTATCTGCCGACCCGCAAATCATCGGACCGCATCCGCGGCATCTTCATCTATGATGCGACCGGCCGCTGGCTCGCCACGACGGAGCGGCTCGACTTCTCCAAGCTCAACAACAGCGACCGGGAATATTTCCAGCGCCATCGCGATTCTCCGGAGAGGGGCACGCTGATCGGGCGGCCCGTCAAGAGCCGCTCCGGCGGCCAGTGGATCGTCACCGCATCCCGCCGGATCAACGATTCCGACGGCGGCTTTGCCGGCGTTGCCCTGCTCACGATCGACGTCAACTATTTCGTCAAGTTCTACGAGCGGTTCGATATCGGACCGAACGGTTCGGCATCTCTGCTCAACGGCAGCGGCATCATGCTGGCGCGCAGCGGCGACGAGAGCGGCGCCTTCGTCGGACGCGACCTGTCCGATGCGCCCTTGTTCAGGAGCTGGAAAAGCCGCCCCGCCGCGGCGGTCTATTACTTCAAATCGCCGCTCGATGGCGTGGAGCGGCTGAGCTATTACCAGCGCAGCAGCCGCTATCCGCTGATGGTGCTGGCGAGCAAGTCGCAGGACGACGCGCTTGCCCCCTGGCGGCGCGCGGCAGCAGCACGCATGAGCTTCGTCCTAGGGCTCGTCCTCTTGATCGCGGTGATCGGCTACTATCTCGTCCGTCAGCTACTGCAGCGACAGCGCACGGCGCAGGCCCTGGTGGCCAAGGAAGCCAATTTCCGCCTGCTGGCCGAGCAATCCAGCGACATGGTGACCCGCATCGGGCTGGATAACCGGTTGCTCTACGTCTCTCCCTCCTGCGCGCGCATCACCGGCTGGTCGGCCGAAGAACTGATGGGCACCTCGGCCCTGGCCGGCATTCACGCCGACGACATGGAACGAGTTGAGCAGGCCATCGCCGCGCTGAAGAATGGCGAGGCGGAGGAAGCGCGGTTCGTCTATCGGCAGCGTCATCGCGACAAAGGCGAGATCTGGGCCGAGGCGGCGCTACACGTCACCGTGGCGTCCGACAGCGGCGTGATCGACGGCGTCGTCGCGGTCGTGCGCGACATGACCGAGCAGAAGGATCTTCAGGACAGGCTCGCCTCGCTGGCAACCACTGACGGTCTCACCGGCCTCGCCAACCGTCGCGCCTTTGACGATCACCTTGCCGACGAATGGGCGCGGGCTCGGCGCGACGGAACCCAGCTCTCGCTGCTACTGATCGATGTCGATCATTTCAAGAAATTCAACGATCTCTATGGGCATCTGGCGGGCGACGCCTGCCTGCGCGCGCTGGCCCGGATTTTATCCGCCCAGGCCAGGCGTCCGGCCGACCTCGCGGCGCGCTATGGCGGCGAGGAATTCGCCGTGCTGCTGCCGAACACCGGTCCTGAAGGCTGCGCCGAGGTCGGCGAAGCGATTCGCCAGGCGCTGCTCGATCTCGCCATGCTGCACGCGCAAAATCCGCCTTCGCGGCTGGTGACTGCGAGCATCGGCGGCGCCGCGGCTCTTCCGTCCCAGACCGCGATGGACTCTAGTACGCTGGTCGCCGCCGCCGACCGTGCGCTCTACGTCGCCAAGGAGAGCGGCCGAGACCGGCTGGTGATGTCGGGCCAGGTGATAGCATGGCCCGCGAAAAGCGCGTGAGCTGATCGCTGTCTACGGATTCATAGCACTACGCCAGATGGCACGCCACGAAATGGCCGCCCGCGCCCTCCTTCAGCGGCGGCGCGCTTTCCGCGCAGCGTGGCTGGGCGATCGGGCAGCGGGTGTGGAAGTGACAGCCGGAGGGCGGCTTCATCGGGCTCGGCACGTCGCCCTTGAGGCGGATGCGCTCGCGCTTGAGTTTTGGATCTGGCACCGGCACCGCCGACAGTAGCGCCCTGGTGTAGGGATGCTGCGGGTTGCGGTAGAGGTCGCTGGCTTTCGCGAGCTCGACGATGCGGCCGAGATACATCACCGCGACGCGGTCGGAGATGTGCTCGACCACCGAGAGATCGTGCGCGACGAACAGATAGGTCAGGTTCAGCTCGGCCTGAAGGTCCTCCAGCAGGTTGATGACCTGGGCCTGGATCGACACGTCGAGCGCGGAGACCGGCTCGTCGCAGACGATCAGCTTCGGCTCGACCGCGAGCGCGCGCGCGATCACGATGCGCTGGCGCTGGCCGCCGGAGAATTCATGCGGATAGCGCCGCATGTGCTCGGCCTTGAGCCCGACCTTGACCAGAAGTCCCGCAACGCGCTCCTCGCGCTCTTTCGAGGAGGAGGCGAGATTGTGGATGGTAAAGGCCTCGCCGAGAATGGCCCCGACCGTCATGCGCGGATTGAGCGAGGCGAACGGATCCTGGAACACCAGCTGCATGTTCCGCCGCATCGCGCGCAGATCGTTGCCGCCGAGCTTGCGTACGTCCTGGCCGTCGAAGGTGACCTCGCCGTCGGTCGGCTCGATCAGGCGCAGCACGCAGCGCCCGGTCGTCGACTTGCCGCAACCGGATTCGCCGACGAGGCCGAGCGTCTCGCCGCGGTTGACCGAGAACGACACGCCGTCGACCGCATAGACGGTGCCGACCTGGCGCGACAAGAGGCCGCCGAGCACCGGGAAATGTTTCTTCAGGCCGCTGACGCGGAGCAAGGGCTCGCTCATGACGCGGCTCCCACGCTGGTATCTCCGAGATGACAGGCCATGCGGTGACCGGGCGCGATCTCGCGCAGCAGCGGCTCCTTCTCGGTGCAGACATTCATGGCGAACTTGCAGCGCGGCGCGAAGCGGCAGCCGGCCGGCGGGTTGATCAGGATCGGCACAGAGCCGCCGATCGCCTCGAGCCGCGTCTTGTGCTCGCTGTCGAGATCGATGCGCGGGATCGAGCGGATCAAGCCTTGCGTATAGGGGTGACGGGGATCGCCGAAGAGATCGTCGACGGGCGCCTCCTCCACCACCTTGCCGGCATACATCACGACGACGCGCTGCGCGGTCTCGGCGACGACGCCCATGGCATGGGTGATCAGCATCACCGCCATGCCGAAGCGGTCCTTCATGTCCTGCAAGAGGTCGAGGATCTGCGCCTGGATGGTGACGTCGAGCGCGGTGGTGGGTTCGTCGGCGATGATCAGCTTCGGCTTGCAGGCGAGCGCCATCGCGATCATCACGCGCTGGCGCATGCCGCCGGAAAACTGATGCGGATAATTGTGCACGCGGCCTTCGGCGTTCGGGATCTGCACCAGTTTCAGCATCTCGATGGTGCGCTCGAGCGCCTGCTTCCTGGTCACCGCTTCGTGCCGCCGCAGGCTCTCTGCGATCTGCTCGCCGATGGTGAGCACCGGATTGAGCGAGGTCATCGGCTCCTGGAAGATGAAGCCGATCTCCTTCGCCCTGATCTCGTCGAGTTGGTTGCTGGTCAGCGGCACCAGATCGCGCCCCTCGAAGATGATCTGGCCCGCCGCGATCCGGCCCGGCGGCATTGCGATCAGCTTCAGGATCGACATCGCGGTCACGGTCTTGCCGCAGCCGGATTCGCCGACGACGCAGAGCGTCTCGCCCTTGTTGATGGAGATGTCGACACCGTCGACGGCCTGGAGGATGCCGTCGTCCGTGGAGAAGTGGGTTTTCAGGCCCTTGATCTCGAGCAGCGGCGCCATCAGATCACCCGTCGCGCATCGAGCGCGTCGCGCAGACCGTCGCCGATGAAGTTGATGGCCACCACCGCGACGAAGATCGCGCCGCCCGGAAACAGCGCCCAGTGCGGGCCGATGTCGAGAAAATCCTTGGCGTCAAACAGCAGCCGGCCCCAGGTCGGGGTATCCGGCGGGAAGCCGAGGCCGAGGAAGGACAGCGTCGATTCCGCGATGATCGCGGCGGCGACGTCGATGGTGCCGGCGATGATCACCGGGCCGACCGCATTGGGCAGGATGTGCCGTACCACCTGCCGCACCGGACTGGCACCGAGCGCACGGGCGGCTTCGACGAACTCCTTTTCGCGGAGCGACAAGAACTGGGCACGCACCAGCCGCGCCACCGGCATCCAGCGCAGACCTCCGATCACGAGCACGATCAAGATGAAGATGCCGCCTTCGGGCCCGAACACCTGCTTCAGCCCGTCGCGGAACAGATAGATCAGCAGCAGCAGCAGCGGCAGCTGCGGCAGCGACAGGAACAGGTCGGTGAGCCACATCAATCCGTGTCCGAGCGCGCCGCGCGACATACCGGCGAGCGCGCCGATCACTGTGCCGATGATGACAGCGACCAGCATCGCGGCGAGCCCGACCGCGAGCGAGATGCGGCCGCCATAGATCATGCGCGCCAGAATGTCCTGGCCGAGATCGTCGGTGCCGAAGGGATGGGCGAGCGACGGACCCTGCAGGCCCGCGACGATGTCGATCTCGTTGATCTTCACACGCCACACGAACGGCCCAAGCACGACGGCGAGCACCAGGATGAGGAGCAGGACAGCGCTGACCACCGCGAGCCGGTGGCGGCTGTAACGCCGCCATGCTTCGCGCCAGGGCGAATAGGCGCGCCGCTCAGCGGAGGGAGATGCGAGGGTCAAGCCAGCCATAAAGCACGTCCGCGATGAGATTGAACAGCACCACGAGGCACGCGAAGACGAAGGTGACGGCCATCACCACCGGCGTGTCGTTGGAAAGGATGGAGGAGATCAGCAGCGAGCCGATGCCGGGAATGCGGAAGATCTGCTCGGTGACGATGGCGCCGCCGAACACCGCGGGCATCTGCAACGCGATCAGCGTGACCACGGGGATCATGGCGTTGCGCATCACGTGCTTGATGATCACCGTGGTCTGGCCGAGGCCCTTGGCCCGCGCCGTGGTGACGTAGTCGAGCCGGATGACGTCGAGCATCGCCGAGCGCACGAAGCGCGTCATCGATGCCGCTTGGAACAGGCCGAGCACCGCCACCGGCATGATCGCCTGACGGATCATCTCCAGCACCCAGCGGATGCCGGTGGCCTTGATGTCGGTGGTGTAGACGAAAGGCAGCCAGTCCAGCGTGACCGAGAAGATCAGGATGAACAGGATGCCGGTGAAGAAGGTCGGCAGCGAGAAGCCGACGAAGGCGAGCGTATTCGCGATCTGGTCGAACAGCGAATACGGCCTGGTCGCGGCATAGACGCCGACCGGAATCGCGATCAGCAGCGCCAGGATCTGCGCCGAGCCGATCACGTAGAGCGTGGCGGGCAGGCGCTGGAGGATCAGCGTGTCGACGTTCATCCGGCTGACGAAGGAGAAGCCCCAGTCGCCGTGCAGCATGGCGTTGAGCCAGTGCAGGTAGCGGAGGTAGATCGGGTCGTCGAGACCGAACTTGGCCCGGAGTGCCGCCTGCACTTCGGGCGGCACGTTCGGATTGGTGGCCAGTTCGGAGAACGGATCGCCGGGCGCGAGCGCAAGCACGACGAACAGCACCAGCGAAATCGCCAGCAGGCTCGGAACGGCGATCAGGAGGCGACGCAGGACATACTGACTCATAGGGAAGAATCCCGTCTAGCCTGCGCTCATGCCTCCCGGTACCAGTCCTGAAGGTTATCGGTCCGATTGGCCCAGCCCGAGAGCGCCGGCCGCAACGTGTTGGAGCAGGCATCCACCAGCAGGCGATGCATCACCGGAATGAACACGGTGTCCTGCCACAACAGGTCGTTGCACTTGATGTAGAGCGCGGCGCGCTTGACTGGATCGGTCTCGGTCTCAGCCGCAGCAATGGCGTCATCATACTCCTTGTTGACGTAGCGCGGGAAGTTCTGCCCCTGCCATTTGTTCTCCTTGGTGGCCACATTGGCGGAGATGTAGCGCCGCATGTGCAGGGCCGGATCGGGCTGCGTCATCGGGATCTGGAACTCCTCGATGTCGGCATAGAACTTCGGATAGGTGTCCGGGTTGGCGACGTCAGACGAGAAGAAGACCGAGGCGACGACCGATTTCAGCTCCACGTCGATGCCGGCCTTCTGACAGGCCTGCTTGACGATGGCCTGGGTCTTCTGGCGCGGACCGTTGGTCGAGGTCTGGTACAGAAGCTTGAATTTCTTGCCGTCCTTCTCGCGGATGCCGTCGGCGCCGACCTTCCAGCCGGCGTCATCGAGCATCTTCGACGCCTTCTCGATGTTGAACTCCCACGAGGTGTTCTTGGAGACGAACTTCTCGGGGCCGTTGAGGTAGTTGGCCGTGGTGCGGCCGGCCCGACCATAGATCGCCTTCTTGACGGAGTCGCGGTCGACGAGCAGGGCGAGCGCCTTGCGCACGTTCGGATCGGAGAAGATCGGGTGCTTGGTCTTCATCGAGGACCGTTCGCCGTCGATCTCAGTGTTCGGATCGGTGAAGTTGATCGCGATGAACTCGATGTCGCCGCCGGTGGCATAGACGGTCTTGCCCTTCCCGCCCTTCTCCAGACGCAGCAGCACGTCGTCTTCGACCTGCATGTTCCAGGCGAAATCGAATTCGCCGGTCTGGATCACCGCGCGGGCCGCCGAGACGGCATCGCCGCCGCCCTTCATCTCGATCGTGTCGAAATGCGGACGGTTGGGCATGTGATAGTCGGGATTGAGCTCGCCGCGGACCACATCGCCCGGCTTGAACTCGACGAACTTGTAGGGACCGGTGCCCACCGGGGCAAGATTGTTCGGCGCCTCGCGGGACTTCGAGCCTTTGTAGTCGGCAAACAGATGCTTGGGGAGAACGCATCCATAAGCGCCGACGAACGCGTTGGCCCAGAACGGCGTCGGGGTCTTGAACAGGATGCGAATCGAAAGATCGCTGACCTTCTCGACCGTGATGTCACCATAGGTGCTGATGCTGACGGCAGCCGTGGCGGGATCGCTGGCGTATTGCCAGGTGAACACGAAGTCGTCGGCAGTCAGCGGCTTGCCATCGTGCCATTTGACTCCCGGCTTGATTTTCCAGACCACCGATTTGGCATCGGCGGCGAGACCGCCGTTTGCAAGCGAGGGAATCTCTGCCGCGAGGATCGGGTTGAGATTGCCGTCGGCGTCCCAGCTGGCGAGCGGTTCGTAGAAAAGCCGCGATCCGTCCTGGTCCTTGGTGCCGGTGGCGAAATGAGGATTGAGCAGCGTCGGCCCCTGCCACCACAGCACCTTGAGAGGGCCGCCGCCCCCGCGCTTGGTCGGCTTGTAGACCGCGGGGCTCTGCGCCATGGCAACGCCGCCGAGCGCGAGGAGCTGGTTGGCGAGGGGAGCGGTGAGACCGACCGCGGCGAGGCGCTTGACGAAGGCGCGGCGGTCCATCCGCCCGTCCTTCACCTGACCGATCATCGAACGCAGCTCTTTGTCCAGCATGGTTGTCCCCCGTCTGGTTCCGACATGGATGCAGGCGGCCGCTCGCGACCGCCTGGTTTAGCTGGCGGTAGATGGCACACCGAATGGGGTGCACGTCAACTGGGACCGTGTGTATGCAAACGGTCTATTGGCTGTCCGTTGGGCAAAATTGCGCTCCGCAGCCCATCCGTTCGGCAATCCAGCATCAAAATCTGCCGGATTGCGCGCTGCACTGCGGAAAATTTGTTCGCTGGATCAGACGAAGTATCGAGGCGAATTCCTACGCCACGGACATGTCGAGCGGCGGCGCGACGTGATCCGGCAACGGACAGACGTAAGGAGTGCGGGCCGTCCGCTTCTGGAGATCCGCCTTGGCAACCTTGATCAGCTCCGGTTCCGTCAACGCCTTGATGCCGAGACCTGCCATCGCCTTGGCGGCCTGCACCATGGCCTTGTGCGCGTGCGGGCTCTTGCCCTGCGCCACCACCTGCCAGGTGTGGAAGGGCGTGCCGATTGCAACCGTCGGTGCGTGCACCTGCACGGTCGGCACCACCCAGCTCACGTCGCCGACATCGGTGGAGCCGACCAGCGGATTGCGCTTGGCATCGAGCGGCACCAGGAAGTCGGCCAGCGGCCGATCGGTCGGCTCCATGCCGATCGCGTAATAGACCGAGGCGATATCCTTGTCGCTCAAGGTCGCACGGATCTGGCCGGCAAAGCTCTTGTCCGCATCGTCGAAATGCGGCGGTCCGAGCTCTTCCATGACCTGATGCAGCGCCTGCTCCAGCGGCGTGTTGGGCAGGATATTGGAGACCGCGGAGATGATCTTCATCTCGACCTTGGTCTCGGTCATCAACGCCGCGCCTTGCGCGATCTTGGACACACGCTCGACCAACTCGTTCATGCCGGGAAGATCGCGCGCGCGGATCGAATAGCGCACGCGGGCATGGGCCTGCACCACGTTCGGCGCGATGCCGCCGGTGTCGAGCAGGGCATAGTGCACGCGCGCGTCGCTCGGCATGTGCTCGCGCATGTAGTTCACGCCGACATTCATCAATTCCACCGCATCGAGCGCCGAACGGCCAAGATGCGGCGAGGCCGCCGCATGCGAAGTGCGGCCGGTGAAGATGAAATCCGCGCGCGTATTCGCAAGCGAGGGCGTTACCGCCACCTCCCAGAAGCTGTGCGGGTGCCAGGTGATGGCGATGTCGGCGTCCTCGAACGCGCCGGAGCGCACCATGAAGGCCTTGGCCGCGCCGCCTTCCTCCGCCGGACAGCCGTAATAGCGCACGCGGCCGGGCACCTTGTTCTCGGCCAGCCAGTCCTTCACCGCGGTCGCGGCGAGCAGCGCTGCGGAACCGAGCAGGTTGTGACCGCAGCCATGGCCATGGCCGCCGGTCTCGATCGGGCGATGCTCGGCGACACCCGCCTCCTGGCTGAGGCCCGGCAGCGCATCGTACTCGCCCATGAAGGCAATGACCGGACCGCCCTCGCCCCACTCGCCGATCAGCGCAGTCGGGATGCCGGCGACGTTCTCGGTGATGCGGAAGCCCTGATGACGGAGCTCGGCGAGATGCTCGGCGGCGGACCGCGCCTCGGTGTAGCAGACCTCAGGCATGCCCCAGACCCTGTCGCTGAGGTCGATGAAGCGTGCCTTGATCGTGTCGATGCCACGCCAGATGTCGCTGCGGTTGTCCATGCTTGTCGTCCGTGATCCCTTGGTCAAACGAGGCGGCAATGGTTAGCAGCTTCACTGCACGGCGCCTAGCACTGCGCCGGACAGCAGCCATGCGCCGGATCAGATGACGATGTGTTTCCGGGCCTTTCCAAGATTTCACGCGGCGTTCTCCCGAATAGTTGGGAACGAGGCTTTCAAGACGGCCTGCTCCGGCCTAAATTAGGCGTGCTTCGCGCGTCGCTCCGCCAGCCTTGCCGGAGCGATGCTCTCAGCCAGGAGAACTCCATGAGCGCTCTGACCGAATGGAGAGTGCCGCCGGCGAACCAGCCGCGGGCGAGCGACTATGGTTTCGATCTCGACCGCGCGCTCGGCTCCGTCGTCGGCCTGCACGCCATCATCCCTCCGGACGCCTTCAGTGCCGAGACGCTGGGCACCGAACGCGCCGGCAACGGCGTCGTGATCGATGACGGCCTGGTGCTCACGATAGGTTATCTCATCACCGAGGCAGAGTCGGTCTGGCTGCACCGCGCCGACGGACGAGTGGTGGAGGGCCATGCGCTCGGCTTCGATTCCGAGACCGGGTTCGGGCTGGTGCAGGCGCTCGGCCAGCTCGACATTGCGCCGCTGCCGCTCGGCTCGTCGGCGGCGACACGGATCGGCGACCGCGTCGTGGTCGGCGGCGCCGGCGGACGCACGCGCTCGGTCGCGAGCCAGGTCGTGGCCAAGCAGGAATTCGCCGGTTACTGGGAATATCTGCTGGACGAGGCCATCTTCACCGCTCCCGCGCATCCGAACTGGGGCGGCACGGCATTGCTCAACGAACGCGGCGAGCTGATCGGCATCGGCTCGCTCCAGCTCGATCGCGAACGTGACGGCGAGGCCGAGCACGTCAACATGATCGTGCCGATCGACCTCCTGAAACCGGTCCTGGAGGACTTGCGCAAGTTCGGCCGTGTCAACAAGCCGGCACGACCCTGGCTCGGACTCTATTCGACCGAGATCGACAACCGCGTGGTGGTGATCGGGATCTCCGCCAATGGTCCGGCCGCCCGCGCCGAGCTCAAGACCGGCGACGTCATTCTCGCCGTGAACGGTGACAGGGTGACGAGCCAGACCGCCTTCTACAAGAAGATGTGGGCGCTCGGCGCCGCCGGCGTCGACGTGCCGCTCACCGTTCATCACGAAGGCGTCACCTTCGACGTCACCGTGACGTCGACCGATCGCTTCAAGCTCCTGAAGGCGCCGAAGCTGCACTGATCCAAAAGGCTTTGAGGAAGCGGGCGATGACCGAGGCCGTGGTGGACGACATCGTGGCCGTGCTGCCGCCGCTGCTCAATGCGCTGGAAGCGCTCGGCTTCTTCCAGCGGCATCTGCATCCACCGGCCTTCGCCTCGGTGATGGATGCGATCGGCACGCCGGACGAGGCGCTGCAGACGGCGCACGCAGCAATCGGGGACTGGCCGGAGCAGTTCGGAGGCTTGCGCGAGCGGCTCGATCGCGCCTGCGGCGAGACGCTCGCTGCCTTTGCCGGCATTCGTGAGGTCGAGCGTGGCCATGGCGATCTCGTCGCGGTGTTCCGCGCGCTGCGCCTTGTCCCGCGCGCGCAGGAGGCGCTCTATCCGCTGGCAGGGCAGTTTCCGCCGGTGAGCAGCTTCTTCCTCAACGCCGCCAATCGCGACAATGCGGATTTGTTGTCGCGGCTCCAAGCCAGCGCGGGCGAAGATACCGGCATCTTCCACGACCGCAACGAGCCTGGCAGCCGCGGCGGCTTCTCGGTCTATGTCCCCGAATATTATGCGCCCGAGCGTGCCATGCCGCTGGTGATGGCGCTGCATGGCGGCAGCGGCAACGGACGCGGCTTTCTGTGGAGCTGGCTCCGCGACGCCCGCACTCTCGGGTCGATCCTGGTGGCGCCGACCGCGACCGGCCCGACCTGGGCGCTGATGGGCGACGACACCGACACACCGAACCTCATGCGCATCATCGATACTGTACGCGGCCGCTGGCGCATCGACCCCTCGCGCATGCTGCTGACCGGCATGAGCGACGGCGGCACCTTCTGCTACGTCACCGGCCTCGACGGCGCCTCGCCCTTCACGCATCTCGCCCCGGTTGCGGCGACCTTCCATCCGCTGATGGCGGAGATGGCCGACGCAACGCGCCTGCAAGGCTTGCCGGTCTTCATCACTCACGGCAAGCTCGACTGGATGTTTCCGGTGCAGACCGCACGGCAGACGCAGGCGGCGCTGTCCGCCGCCGGTGCCCAAGTCACCTATCGAGAGATCGACGACCTCAGCCACACCTATCCGCGCGAGATCAATGCGGAGCTGATGGAGTGGCTGAATGGAGAATGAACAACCTCACTTGGATGCGCCGCATAGTCGCGGAACCATCACTCCGGGCCGACGTTATCGCCCGTCACCGGAGGTTCGCCATGCAGACTTTTTTTCGGAATGATCCTGGGCGCGTTGCTGCTTGCGGGCGGCGTCTACGTCTATGATTCCATGCAGACGTCGTCAGTCGCCAAAGGCGACATCGCGACCACCAACCGAACGATCGTGAACTGGGACGTCGCCAAGGCCGATTGGGATGCGCTGCGCGATCGCGCGCACAAGGACTGGGTCCGGATCTCGTCGAAGTAATTTCGTCCGATCGACATGAACGAGGCGCCGTCGCAGACCCGCGACGGCGCCTTTGTATTGCGTCCTGAAATATCGCCGGCTCAGTTCATCTTGGCCTTGCGGGCGTCGGCGATGACCTGCTCGAACTCGGTCATGCTGAGCACGCCGGGCACGCGATACTTGCCGACGATGAAGGACGGGGTGCCCTGGAAGCCGAAAGCTTCAGCCTGCTCGTTGTTGCGCTTGAGGATGGCGTCGATGTCCTTGGCGTGGCCGGTGAGATCGCGCTTCAAGCGGTCCATGTCGACCCCGGCAGCCGCGAGCAGCTCGTTGATGCGCGGCTCGGTCAGGCGCGAGCTGACGCCGATCAGGGCGTCATGGGCCTGGTGATACTTGCCCTGGAACTTGGCCGCCAGCGCGCTCCGCGCCGCGGTGACCGAAACCGGCCCGAGGATCGGCCAGTCCTTCATGACCAGCCGCACCTTGCCGTCGTCCTGGACCACCTGGCGCAGCTCGGGCTCGAGCTTGCGGCAATAGGGACAATTGTAGTCGGACCATTCGACGATGGTGATGTTGCCGTCGGGATTGCCTGCGACCGGCGTGTCGGGATCGCGCAGCACCTTGGCTTCGGTCAGCACCTCGTCATCGCCGGTGGCGGCGCGCGCCGAAACGATCCCACCCACGGCGAGAGCGCCCGCTCCGATCAGCGTCAAGGCTGCGCGCCGGCTCGGCCCAAGGCCATTATTCCCAAATCCAGTCATATCGTCCCGTTCCGGTCCCGTCTTGCGGATATACGCCCGCGCACCGGTCATTGTTACGGGTCATATAGAATGCCGCGGGCGCGATTGCCACGCGAATCGCGTCCGGCTCGACTAAGCCGCCGGCAGCATCGCCATCAAGGTCCCGCTCATCATGGCGATCAGCGTGGTCTTGCCGTCATGCTCGGCGTAGGCCTTTGCCTCGCAGAAGGTCAGCGTGCGGCCGGGCTTGACCACTTTGGCCTTGAAGACGAAACGCTCGCCACGGGCGGGCGCGAGCAGCGTGGTCTTGAATTCGACGGTGAGGATACCGGCCTCCGCCGGCATCAAGCTGAAGGCCGCAACGCCGCAGGCGTTGTCGAGCCCGGCCGTGATGATGCCGGCATGGATGAAACCATTCTGCTGCGTGAGGGCCGGCGCATGCAGCATCGCCAGCTCGACCTCGCCCGGCGCGAGCCGGACGATCACGATACCGAGCGTGCGCATGGCCGGTTGGGCATCGAACATGGCGATGGCCGCCGCGCGATAGCCCGGGTTTTTCGGCTCGAATGCGGTCATGGCTCACACCTCGGCTGGTTCGGCAAGATGCTTCAAGGCAGCTTCGCGAATGCAATCGGCGAACGGGGCGGACTTGCGGAGCTGACGGTCCATGTGCACGCCGGTGATCTCGCACGTCGCCGCGAGCTCGCCGGTCTCCGCATTCGTCATGTCGTGCCGGAAGCGGATCGACTTGTCCCTGATCTCGAGCAGATGGCTGCGGATCTCGACGATGTCGCCGGCGAGCAGCTCGCGCTTGTAGGCGATGTTCTGCTGCACCGCGGCCATGCCGCGGCCGGAGATGCGCAAATAGCTCGGCGTCAGGCCGAGACGAGCGAACAGATTCCAATTGGCCTCGTCGAACTTGCCGACATACCACATGATGTTCATGTGCCCGACATGGTCGCATTGCCACGGATAGACCGTGCCGCGATAGGTCGCCTCCTGCTCCATCGCATTTCCTCCCGCAATTTCGTCCTTGCTCGTTGATACGGTAGCGTATCAAACCCGTGTCACGTTAGCAATACGGCACCGTATCAAGACCGGGTGAGGCTTTCTTCATGAGCGACGGCAAGGGCGACGTCTGGGTCGAGGCTGGGTTTGCCGAGCTCGGCCGCGCGGGGGTGGAGGGCGTGCGGGTCGAGGTGCTCGCCAAGAATCTCGGCGTCACCAAGGGCGGCTTCTACCGGCGCTTCGCCGACCGCGCCGCACTGCTCGAGGCCATGCTCGAAGCCTGGCGCAAGGGCCGCATCGCCGCGATCGCGCAGCAGACGAGCCTCGACGGACAAGCGCCCCGCGAGCGGCTGAAGGCGGTGATCCAGCTTTATTCCGAGCGGCTCAATCCAGAAGGGATGGCGATCGAGCTCGCGATCCGGCAATGGGCCCGATCGGAGGACAACGCCGCGGCGGCGGTGGCGAGCGTCGACGCGGCGCGGCTCAGGCACGTCGGCGACCTCTATCGCGCAACCGGCCTTGCGGCCGAGGAGGCCGACGCGCAGGCCTTTCTGTTCTACTGCTTCATCTTCGGCCAGAGCCTGTTGTTCGTCGAGAGCGGTCCGCGCAAGCGGTCGCAGCTCGTGGCGAAATCTGCCGAGAAGCTGCTCGACCGAGCATGATCCGGACCCCAAGGGCCGGGTGAGCGCAGGTGTTCTGACAAGATCATGCGCGACACTTCAGGCGAATCGGCCGGAGCGTCGCTCCGGCCTTCGCAGCAATGCGAAGCTCAGGCGGCGCCCTTCAGCTTCTTGGTGCATTCGCTGTAATAGCCGCCGCCTTTTTGAATCCATTTCAAGCCGCCGTTGCCGTTGGTGGTCTTGTTGGCATTGTACTGGTCGACGCAGGTGTGCAGGCGCGCCTTGCCGGGCGTCTCCTTGGCATATTTCGGATCGACCGCGTTTGGGTAGACCGCAGGACCGGCCGGCAGGGCCGGCGCGGCGGCGGGTGCCTCTTCCTTCTTGGCCTGCTTCGGCTCCGCGGGAGCTGTGGGCGCAGCCCCTGTCGGCGCAGCGGCGGGCGTCGCATCGGCACCGCATTGGGCCTTGCGGAAGTCATTCCACTTCATGGTGCCGAGCGAGCCGTCCTTCTTGGCGGCCTGGTACTTCGCGCTGCACTCCTGCGCTGTCAGTGCCTGTGCCGGCGCGCTGGTCAGCAATGCCGCGACACCGGACGCTGCGATCGCATACAACAATTTCGTCTGAATGGTCATCCCTGGGTCTCCTGCTTGATCTTCCCCGACGGAAGTGAATTGCGGATTGCTATCCTAGCGTGTTAGCCGCTTGCGACAAGGATGCGATGAGTTGCGCCGGCAAAATATAGTGATCCTGCCGCTCGACTTCATTCATGTCGCGTTCAGCAACGCGAGCCAACGTTCCAGCCCTTCGCAATTCTCGCAAGCAGAGTGCACCACATGACCTTCACGTCCCGCCTCGCCGCCGTTGCTCTCGCCTCCCTGCTCGTCACCGGCACCGCTTTCGCGCAGACCGCCGCGCCGGCCGCCAAGACCGACACTGCCGCCACCGTCGACGACAAGAAGGCAACGAAGGAGCGATCGGCGGAATCGCTGGAATGCTCCAGGCAGGCGGACGCCAAGGGATTGAAGGGGAAGGAGCGCAAGAAATTCCGTCGCGAATGCAAAAAGGAGGCGAAGGCCGGCAGCGCAGTCGCCGCTCCCGCAGCCGACAAGAAATAAGCCCGTCACGATTCCTTCCGAGCCTCCGCGGAAGGCCTCGCGCATTGCGGCATGATGAGCCTGCAATTGTGCGCCTCGCGCTGATTTGCGATAAGGTGGCGTGAAGCACATCACCGCCTCCCTGTCGTTCGAATGGCCGAGCCGTGCCACGATCCTGAGCACGGTGGAGACGCTCGTCATCGGCACCGCCGGCGGCCTTGTGTTTCTGCTCGCCGGCCTTCCCGGCGGGCTGATCTCCGGCTCGATGATCGCGGTCGGGATCGCCGCGATCGCCGGCCGCCAGCTGACCTTGCCGCCGATTTTGACCCAGACCGTGCTGGTGCTGCTCGGCATCTCGCTGGGCTCGGTCGTCTCGCGCCATTTGCTTCAGCAGGTCAGCGCCTACCCCGTCACCATCGGCCTGCTTGCGCTCGCCACGTTCTGCTCCACGTTCGGGTCGAGCTATTACCTCCAGCGCATGCATGGCTGGGACCGCACCTCCGCTTTCCTGGCCGGCAGTCCCGGCGCGCTGTCGCAGATCACGATCCTGGCGGTCGAGCGCGGCGCCGACCTGCCGGGCATTGCGGTGGTGCAGACCATGCGCGTCATGATCCTGACCGCCGCGCTGCCGATGGTGCTGGCGATTGCAGGCGTCACGCCCTCCGCTGCACCGTCGTTGACAACGACCATCGCCTCGCCGCTCGACCTGCTCGAGCTAGCCGCCGCGTCGCTGGCCGCAGCGCTCGTGTTGCGGCTGATCAGGTTTCCCGCGAGCTGGATGTTCGGCGCGATGATCGCTTCCAGCGTGCTGCATGGTGCCGGATGGGTCGAGGGCGGCCTGCCGGACTGGGTGCGTGGCGTTGCGCTGATCGGGATCGGCGCACTGATCGGCAGCCGTTTCGCGCGGATGCGGATCAAGACGCTCGCCGGCCACCTCCGCGCTGCGCTGGGCTCGTTTGCCGTGGCCATCGCCGTCTCCGCCATCTTCGTTGGCATCGTGGCGCTGACCACCCCGGTGAAATTCTCCGACGTCGTCGTCGCCTTCGCGCCGGGCGCGATGGACGCGATGCTGGCGCTGGCCTTGACGCTGCACATCGACCCGATCTTCGTCGGCGCCCACCACCTGTCGCGTTTCGTCTTCGTGACGATCGCAACGCCGGGCATCGTGCACCTGTTCGGGCGCACGCAGGACGACGTGGATGATTGAGCTAAAGCGCCATGCAATTAGGATGAATCGTCATCGCGCTTTAGGTTTTGTTTGAGCATGATCTTTTCGGAAAACCGCTACACACTTTTCCGGATCATGCTTTAGCGCTTCGCGGTCCGCACGAATCCCCACGCGGCGATCGCGGCCATCACGAGGGAGATCAGCACGTTGTAGCCGGCGAGCGACAGGCCGAGGAAGCGCCATTGCACCTCGTCGCAGCGCACCACCTTCACGGTGTCGAGCTTCGACAAGAGATCGGCGGCGCTGCCGAGGTTGACGACCGGACCGGAGCAATCGGTCGGCCCCTTCCAGAACCCCCATTCGACCCCGGAATGGTAGGCGCCCAGGCCGGCATTGGCGAGCGTGGCCAGGGTGAGGATCGCCAGCCCAGCCAGCAGCAGCGGCCGCGGCGCGCCGCTTCGCGCCGCCAGCGCCGTCAGCACACCGAGCGGTATCGCAAGGTAATAGGCGTAGCGCTGCTCCAGGCACAATGGGCAGGGCAGGATCTCCAGGACGAGCTGGAAGAACCAGGCGCCCGCAATCGTGGCTGCGCCGATCAGCGTGACCAAGGCCGCGGCGGTCAGCGCGGGGCTCGTGGCGCCCGGCTTGAACGCAGGTATGGCGGCACTCGGGGTGGTCACGGCAGCCTCTTTCGCATCTTCTCGCGCGTCCTAAGCCTCTAGCCCCGGCCCATGCGGCTGTCGAGAACGGCCGGGATCACTTTGGCGCGGGTTGACCCCGTCCCGTCCATGGCTATAGTCCGCCGGCTTCGCGACGCCGCCTATGGGGCCGACCGAGGGCCCCTGTGGCGGAACTGGTAGACGCGCTCGACTCAAAATCGAGTTCCGCAAGGAGTGCTGGTTCGATTCCGGCCAGGGGCACCACGCTTCGCCCTTCGGGCTTTGCGTGGCGCGGCCAGGCGGGGGCTCGAAGGGCGAAGCGTGTCCGGCGAAACCTCTTGGCGAAGTCGGACTGGTTCAGCAAACTCGAGCTACGACCCGAGCGTTGCTGCGAGCACATCGGCCAGGCCACGCCCGGCGCTGCCGTCTTCATCCAGGCCCGGATTGTAAATGGTGATCTCCAGGCCGACCGCCTTGCCACTCGCCAAGCCAACCCGGAGCACGGTCGATAACTCGTCCCACGACAACCCACCCGGCACGCGAAAATCGACAGCCGGCATGATGGCATCGTCGAGACAATCGGCGTCGAGATGGATGAAGAAGCCGTCCAGCTCGGCTCGCATCAGGTAATCGACGGCTTCGCGTGCAGCGGCCTCGATGCCCCGCGCCCGCACAGCCGGAAGATCAAGCACCTTGAGCTCTTCGGGAAGCGGCTGGCTTCCATATTCCGCCTGATCCTGGTGATCGCGATATCCAAACGCCACAATGTCTTCAGGGCGGACCAGAGGACCGTGACCTTCGATGTCGGCCAGGAGGGACGGGCCGTAGCCGGAAACGAAGGCAAGGTCCATCGAGGCGCCCTCACCATTGGGCTCCGCCTCGGGCTGGAAAAAATCGGCGTGGCCGTCGATGAACAACAGGCCATAGCGGCCGCGCCGTCGAAGCGCGAGCATCGAGCCCAGCAAGATCGTGCAATCGCCGCCCAGCACCAGCGGAAACTCGCCCGCGACAAGCACCGCTTCCACCGCGTCGGCGAGCTGGGGCGACCACGCCGCTATTGCGCCGGCGTTCAAGATGCCGGTCTCGGGATCCGGCGCCGGATCTTTCGAAGGCACCACCAGCCGCCCGGCGCGGCGTGCGCCGATGCGCTCCGCAAGTCCAAGCTTCAGCAGCTGTTCGGGCAAGCGCTCCACGCCGTCGGTCGCAAGGCCGAGCGTCGAAGGAGCTTCGATAATTGCATAGGGCATGGTCGGCATGGCGCCTTCCCGCTCGCTCGCGACTATTGTGCCGAGTAGGTCACGGCCTCGATCTTGTGACCGTCTGGATCGCGGACAAACGCCCCATAATAGTTGAGGTCGTAACTCGGCCGCAGCCCGGGAGCGCCAGCGTCGCTGCCACCATGCTTCAATGCGGCAGCGTAGAAGCGATCGACCATCGCGCGGTTCTCGACGGCAAAGGCGATGTGGCTGCCGTTACCCACGGTCGCGGGCTTTCCATCGATCGGAACTTGAACGCTGAAGTGAAACGTCCCGCTTCCGTAGCCCAGTCCACCCTCGTCCTCGGCCATCGGCGTGATCCCGACGATGGGCAAGACGGCATCGTAGAAGCGCTTCGCACGCTGAACATCGTTCGTACCGACCGAGACATGGTGGATCACAACGACCTCCCGTTCCGATGTTGCTTCGTAACGGTGAGCTTCCGGTCGTTGTTCCGCAGAGCCGCCTGCGGTTCTACCCACCACGAAGCAGATGCTGGGAACCCCGCCCCCGAAGTTGCTTTATCTACAAAGGAAGCAAGACATGGACACACGCGTCAGACATTGCAGGGTCCGGATCGGATCCGTGGATACCTTCTACCGAGAAGCCGGTCCTGAACGCGCGCCCGTCGTTCTGCTGCCGCACGGCTATCCCTGTTCATCCTACGAATTCCGCAATCTGATGCCGCGACTGGCCGATAATTGGCGGCTGATTGCTCCCGACTATCCCGGGTTCGGCTATAGCGGGACACCTGATGACTTCGACTACAGCTTCGACGGCTATGCCGCGTGGCTCGACCAGTTCGTGAAGCAGCTGAAGATCGAACGCTTCGTGATCTACCTTCATGATTTTGGCTCACCGATCGGAGCGAGGCTGGCGATCATGCGGCCTGAGAGGGTGGTGGCCCAGATCATTCAAAACGGCGACATACCTTACGAAGATGCGCTTGGCCCGGCATACGCTGACATCGAGAAGTCCTGGTCACTGCCCGATCAGGAGATGCGTGCGGCGATGAGGGAAGCTATCACTGAAGAGAATTTCCGGGACGAGTTCCTGAATGATGTGCGTGCGGACATGGCTGGACTGATCGCGCCGGACCTTTGGCGATTGCACTGGTCGCTGATGACCGAGCGGCGGAAAGACGCCGCCGCAGACGTTCTGTTTGGCCTCAAGGCGAACCGCCAATGGTTTCCCGAGCACCGCCGATATCTTCGGCAGCACAAGCCGCCAACATTGATCCTGTGGGGGCCGCAGGACCATTACATGCCTGAGGAGTCAGGGCGGGCCTATCTCCGCGACCTGCCGGATGCCGAACTGCATCTCCTGGATGGCGGCCATTGGCTGCTCGAAACCAACCTTGATGAGGTTGTCGCGCTGACGCGATCATTTCTCGAACGGATCGAACCTTAACGGGCAAATGACAGCGCTTTTGTCGCCAACCGGCACCGGCGCGGGCGGCAAGCTTCCCCGATCGCCCCGGGCGTTCGACTTCCCCCAGATATTCCCTATATCGTGCGGCAACGATCTGATGCAGCGGACCGCTTCGATGGCCAGGAGACGCACGACGGACACGGACGACCTTCCCCGCTATTTCGTCTGGGTCCGGGGGCTCGAAGGGCCCGAGCCGCAGAAATGGACGGCGATGGATTTCGGCGTCGGCGATTGGAAGCGGCCGCTCGTGCTGGCCTATCTGGAGCTGCCGGAAGACGAACGGCCGCTGTCGCTATCGGTCCTGGCGCGGCGATATCCGCCGCCGCGGGTTGATCTTTCGTAAGCTGGATTGGCGGCGGCACTCCGTCGCGCGGCAACGTTGGGTCGGCACATGGCAGTCCCGTGACTTTCCCGCCCCCATGATTATGGGTGTCACGGCCTTCGGGCTGCGGTTAGACTTGCCTCGCGCCGCGGGGGACACGCGGATCGCGGGACCATGATCATGACCGAACAAGGCGAGACGGGTGAAGCCATCACCATCCTCCTCGTCGAGGACGATGCGCCGACCTGCTGGCGGCTCCAGGATGCGCTGGTCAAGGCCGGTTACGAGGTGCGCAGCGCCGGTACGCTCGCAGAGGCGCGGCAAGCCCTCGCCGCCGGCGCGCCGCGCGTGCTGCTGACCGACCTGCGACTGCCCGACGGCCACGGCGTCGAGCTGATCCGCGAGATGCGGCAGCGCTTCCCCGACACCGAAATCATGGTGATTTCCGCGCTGGGCGACGAGGAAAGCGTGATCTCCGCGATCACGGTCGGCGCCACCGGCTACCTGCTCAAGGACGCCTTCCCCACCGACATCGCCACCACTGTACGCGATCTGGTCGCGGGACATTCGCCGATCTCGGCCTCGATCGCCCGCTTCATCGTGCGCAGGACGCAAGGTGCCGCGCAGAATTCGGCGGAGCCGCCGCCCGGCCCCGCGCTCAACACGGCAAGGCTCACCCCGCGCGAGATCGACATCCTGTGGGGCATCGCCAAAGGCTTCAGCTATGCCGAGATCGCGAGCCATCTCGGCCTGTCCAAGCAGACCGTGCCTGGGCATATCAAGAACATCTATCGCAAGCTCGAGGTGCATACGCGCAGCGAGGCGGTGTTCGAGGCGGTGCAGCAGGGCCTGATCAAGCTGTGAGCGAGATCGCGGCCAAAGCACCTACGAAGGCACCGACACGCCCGCGGCGCCGGCTAATCGCCTCGCGCCTCGTGCCCTATGTGCTGCTTCAGGCGCTGATCGTGATCGTCACGATCCTGGGGATTCGGTTGCTGCAGCCGAGCGATCCCGACGACTACGCGGTGGACGATTTCTCGGCGCGGGAGGACGGTCTGACGCGCCCGGTGACGCTGCCGCATTTCACCTCGTCGCGCTATTCGCTGGCCGACCCGCCGATCTACGCCGGCACCTTCACGTTCCGGAGCGGCGATGCGGCCTCGGGCTGGTCGGTGTTCCTGCCGCGCTTCAGCAACGCGGTGGAGGTCGCCGTCAACGGCGTCGTCGTGCTCGACTCCCGACGCGACACCAACGCCAACCGGCCCGACCGCAACACGCCGCAGATCGCCGCCATCCCCGCGTCGCTGCTGCGCGAGGGCGGAAACGAGATCACGGTGCGGCTGTTCGTATGGGGCCCGCTCAAGGGCTTCCTCGACACCGTCTATGTCGGGCCGGATGCCGCCTTGCGCCCGGCCTATGAGACACGCACGCTGCTGTTCGTCACGCTGCCTGTGGTGTTTTCCGCCTGGCAGGCGATCCTTGCCGTCATCCTCGCCATCATGTGGCTGATGCGGCGTCACGAGCCGGTCTATGGCGTACTGGCGACGGCGATGGTGCTCGGCGTGGTGCAGGCATTCGCGCCGCCGCCGGTGCCGCCGGCTACGGTATCGCACCTGGCCGCGGTGCTGCTGGCCTCCGCACCGATTGAGAGCGCGCTGATCGTCGTGTTCGGCGTGCTGTTCTTCGGCTGGCGCTGGCCGCGCTACGGCACGCTGCTGTTCGTGCCCGGCGTCCTCGTGTTCGTGGTCGGGCTGATCGGAGGCCCACCGCTGCCGCGCATCCTGTTCCTGGTGCTCGGCATTCCCACCGTCGGGCTCTGCCTGTTCCTGATGGCCTGCGTCACCGCAACCGCGGTGGTGCGACGGCAGGACGCGGCGAGCTTCACGATCGGCTGCGCGGTGACCATCGTGCTGGTTTGCTGGGTCCAGGACATGCTCACGGTGCTCGATATCGTGAGCAACGATCGCATCTTCGTCTCGCGGCTGTCCTATTCGGCGATGCTGGTCGCGATCGGCGCCGGGCTGACCTGGCGCTTTGCCCGCGCCTTGAACCAGGTCGACAGCTTTGCCGGCCAGTTGGTGACGCGGGTGCGGGAGGCCGAGGAGCGGCTAAAGGCGAGCTTTGCCCGCGAGGAGGAGCGCGCCCGCGCGGCGGCGCTCGCCAACGAGCGCACGCGCCTGATGCGAGACCTGCACGACGGCCTTGGCGGCCAGCTGGTGAGCATCGTCGCGCTGTCCGAACGCGGCAGCACGGGCGCGAGCATCACGGACGCCGCCCGCGCGGCGCTGAAGGATCTCCGTCTCGTGATCGATTCCATGGACGACATCGGCGGCGACCTGATGCTGGCGCTCGGCTCCTGGCGCGAGCGCGCCACGGCCCAATTGCGGCCGCACGACATCACGCTCGACTGGCGCGTGGCGACGCCGCAGGGCCTGCCGCTGCATCCCGAGCTCAGGCCATGGCACGTCGTCCAGATCGTGCGCATCCTCGACGAAGCCGTGACCAATGCGGTCAAGCACGCGCAGGCCCGCCGCATCGCGGTGACCATCGACACGTTCGACGCGGGCCAGGGGCCGTACGGCGTGATCAGCGTGACTGACGACGGAGGCGGCTTTGCGCTGGCCGGCAATGGCGAGGCCGCGGGGGCCGGCCAGACCGCGCGCGGCTTGCGCAACATGAAAAGCCGCGCCGCCCGCTGCGGCGCGGTGCTCGACCTGACGTCTGATTCCTCCGGCACGCGCGTGCGGCTGAAATTGCCGCAACGTTTTCCCGACAGCGACATGGCCGCGGGCTGAAAGGGCCCCCTCCCCGAACGTGTGGGGCGCACGGAGAGAGGGGACGGGCCGGGTAAAATTGCCTGCGGAGGACGGGGGGTTCGTCCGCAGGCCCCTTGGCCCGAAGCGATGCATCAATTCAATGAAGCGGAAATATCAGCGCACGCCGACGCGATTGACCGGGCCGCCGCGATTCATCGGCGTGCCGGCACGCACACCGACACCGGGCGCGCCGACACCGGGGGTCGCGACGGCAGCCCGCGCGACCGGCGCTCCCACCACCACGGCGCCAGTCGGCCGCACCACGCAGCCCTTCGGCACGCCGACGGTCTTGCAATAGACCACGGCCTGCGCCGGGCTCGTGCCCAGCGACACCATCGCCGCGCCCGCCAGCGCCATGACCGTCAGCCCTGCGCCCAGCGCTCCAGCTCTCTTCGACATCTTGCTCTCCTGGTTCCGTTCGGCGTCCCGACGCAATCACCGGGTCTCGCAGCCGAGGTGCAGCCTGAATGACAAAAGTCGGCGCGCGGATACATGCCATGAAGATGGGGGTACCGCGGGCGGGAGGACTGGCCGCTGCCATGAACATGGCATGGACCGGCGCCCGGCCTTTGCGGAATGGTCCGGCCCGATTGATCCCGGTCGGGACCAACGAGAATTCCAAAGAGGTGCTCTATGAAGATTTCGGTTCTTGCCGCGCTGCTGCTCGCAGCTGCCGCCCTGCCTGCTGCCGCACAGTCCGGTCCATCTGTGCAGGAGCAAATGGCCTGCCGCGGCGACGCCAGCAAATTCTGCGCCGAGCATATCGGCAAGCCGTCGCAGATGAATGCCTGCCTGCGCGAGAACAAGTCGAAGCTGTCCGATTCCTGCCGCAAGGTGGTCGAATCGCGCGGAGGCTAGTCGTTCATCCTTCTCTCTTGGAAGAAGCCAGAGAGGGCAGCGCTCTGCCGCCCTCTCGAAAAAATGCCAAAGGCGCGCCGCTATTCCTGCATCATTTCGCCGCTTCCGCCGAACTCGGCGGGAAAATCCTTCAGCTTGGGCAGGCCATCGCGCATCGGCAGCACGGTCTCGGCATAGTTGACGTGGACGCTGGGCGTGAACGCGAGGGTGGGGATGGTGGCGGCGAAAACGTCGACCAGACCGAGCGGCGGATGGTTGGTCATGAGATGGCCACCGCACTTCCTGCAATATTTGCGCTGGCTGAGCGGCGTCTTGACGAAGGTCTCGACATTCTGAGCGCCTTCGATGATGCGCACGGCTTCCGGCTTCCAAAGGCTGAAAGCGTTGACCGGACCGCCCGACCACGAGCGGCAGGAGCGGCAATGGCAATAGCCCATCGCCTCCGGCGCGCCCGTGACCTCGACCGTGACCGCGCCGCAGAAGCAGTTTCCGACATGTTTCATTTGGACGTCTCCCTTTTTCTGATGGATCGTTATCGCGCGTCGGCGCCCCGCGCGCCGTTTCGATTGGATGCGCGGGGCTTGACCTAGACTATACCGACCGGCGCCAGGGAATAAGCATGGAGACGCGTTGCTTGTACTGCCGGTACTCGTCGCCGAAGAGATCGACGAGATCGCTCTCCTCCAGCGCGATGCCGACGAAGATGTAGAGCGTGGTCACGGCCGCGAACAAGAGATGACCCGCGGTCATGACTGGCGCCGCCCAGAACGCGATGATGAAACCGAGATAGATCGGATGGCGGACGAATTTGTAGAGCAGCGGCGTCTTGAAACGCGGCGGCTGCATTTCCTTGCCGACGAGATGATTCGTCACCTGATGCAGGCCGAACAGTTCGAAATGGTTGATGATGAAGGTCGAGGTGAACACCAGCACCCAGCCAGCGAAGGACAATGTGACCAGTGTCACGGCAAGATCGGGGTTCTCGACCTCCCATATGACCGCGGGTAGCGGACGCCACTGCCAGAACAGCAGGAGCAATGACAGGCTCGCGAACAGCACATACGTGCTTCGCTCGACCGGCTTGGGGACGAACTGCGTCCACCATGCCTTGAATTGTTGGCGCGCCATCACGCTGTGTTGAACCGCGAACAGCGACATCAGCAGCAGATTGATGACGACCGCGCGAACGACGGGCGCTTCGGCACCGGTATCGATGGTCTTGGGCACCATCACCCCCATGACGAAGCCGATCGCGTAGAGAATGGTGACGAAAAACACGAGATATGCCGCAATTCCGTACAGAAAGGCGATGAACCTGAAAATACGAGAGCCCGTAACCTCCGGGCCGAGAGAATGAACCTGATGATCAATTTGGGTCATGAAACACTCCGTTGTGCCGAGGCATCGACACGGTTTGGTCTTCGCACCATGCCGGATCGGACGTCCCGCGGCTTTCGCGGACGATTGATTTTCGCCTGAGACGACTTTGATTTTTGCTTGAGACGACGAGAACGTGCGATTTCGCTTTGAAAACAACGTGCTGGACGGCGACCTCCGGGAGCTCACTTGCGACGGAAAACCCGTCCCGTTGCAGCCGCAGGTGTTCGATCTGCTGCTTTATCTGGTCACGCAACGGGCGCGTGTGGTCAGTAAGGATGACCTGATCAGCCAGGTCTGGAACGACCGCATCGTCTCGGATTCCGCCCTCAACAGCCGGATCAACGCCGCGCGCAAGGCGCTCGGCGACGACGGCGCGAGCCAGCGCCTGATCAAGACCATTCCGCGCAAGGGCTTTCGGTTCGTCGGCGAGGTCCGGGAAGAGGTGGCGGCATCGCCCGCGCGGACCGAAGCCAGGCTCGCTCCCCCGCGCATGGCGGACCGCCCGGCGGTCGCGGTGCTCGCCTTCGAGAACAAGAGCGGGGATCCCGAGCAGGACTATTTCGGCGACGGGATCAGCGAGGACATCCTCACCGCGCTGTCGAAGCAGCGCTGGTTCATGGTGATCGCCCGTAACTCCTCCTTCACTTACAAGGGACGCGCGGTCCATATCAGGCAGATCGCCGAGGAGCTCGGCGTCCGCTACATCGTCGAAGGCAGCGTGCGCAAGACGGACAAAAGGGTGCGCATCACCGCGCAGCTCAACGACGCCGTGTCGGGCGGTCATCTCTGGGCCGAGCGCTATGACCGCGAGCTCGTCGACGTCTTCGCCGTGCAGGACGAGATCACCAACGCGATCGCCGCCGCGATCGAGCCGCAGATCCACGCCGCCGAGAATTTCCGCAGCCGTCGTAAGCCGCCGGCGAGCCTCGACGCCTGGGACCTGTTGATGCGCGCGCTGTCGCATTATTGGCGCGTGACCCGGCAGGACCATGCGGCCGCGAAGGCGCTGCTCGCGCGCGCGATCGCGATCGATCCGGATTACGGCCAGGCGTTGTCGGTGCTGGCCGTGAACGACATGTTCGGCGTGCATCTCGGCTGGACCGAGCTGGCCGCGGTTGCGCCGTCCGCGGAAGCCGCCGCGCTCAAAGCGGTGCGCTGCGACCATGAGGACGCCTGGGCACATGCCGCGCTCGGCAGCGTCTGCTTCTCGACCCGCAGGCTCCCAGACGCGCTGTCCGAGTTCGAGCAGGCGCTCGCGCTCAATCCGAACTTCTCACTGGCGCAGGGCTATTACGCGCTGGCACTGTCCTATGCCGGACGCTCGAACGACTCGTTCGAGGCCGCGCAAAAGGCGATCCGGCTGTCGCCGCGCGATCCGTCATTGGCGATCTATCACGGTATCGCCGCCTATGCGCGCTTCACCGAACGGCACTATGGCGAGGCCATCGCGCTGGCGCGCGAGGCGATCCGCCACCGCGGCGATCTTACCGGCGCATACCGCGTGCTCGCCGTCTCCGCCGGCATGACCGGCGATGGCACGCTTGCGGAAATGGCACTCGGAGAGCTCCGCCGCACCCAGCCGGGCATCTCGCTGCACTGGATCGCGACGCAGCTGCCGTGGGCCAGTGAGCGAGATCGCGAACACTATCTGGAGGGATTCCGCCGCGCAGGCTTGCAGTGAGGCGTCTTACCCTCCCTGCAGGGCAAGCGCTAAGTTCGCTTCCGGCGTAAATGGACGACGACATCGAGCCGCGCGATCTCGTGGCCGGGAAGCGCCTCGGGCATCTTGGTGAAGGCGAGGCCCTCGGCCACGTCGACCAGCACGTCCTCGCCTTCGAGATAGAAGTGCGGATGCAGGGACGTGTCGGTGTCGAAGAACGACTTGATGCCGTCGGCCGCGATCCGGCGCAAGAGGCCCGCTTCGGTGAACTGGTTCAGCGTGTTGTAGACGGTGGCGAGCGACAGGTATGCGTTCGCAGCCATCGCTTCTGCGTAGAGACTTTCTGCGGTGACGTGACGATGGCCGCCCAGGAACAGCAGTCGGCCCAGCGCCACGCGCTGGCGTGTCGGGCGCAAGCCGGCATTCCCGAGCAATTGCAGGCAGTGCTGCACGCCCGCATCCGGCGACGGCTCAAGACCGGCGATATCGGGTCCGCCGTCGTCATCCGCAGGGATAGTCGTGGCCTGAATGTCCATCCATCGTCTCACGGCTCAAGCAAACGGGATGCGCAGCCGCGTCCCGCTACTTGCCATTCGATCGCAAAAGCGGCGGGCCGGCTTTGATCCGGATCAAATTTGGCGTCGACCGCCTCTGACCTGGCGCAAGGCGGGCCGGCTCATTCCCGGCCAGAATGCGCGGGCATAGATGAGGTTCGCATGTCCAAGCCGGTTCCCGACAAGGCAGAGGTCGCACTCGAATATCCCGACAAATTCTATGTCGGCACCTTCGAGCATTCGTCCCGCTTCGAGGCGAAGCTCGACGGCAGCGGCATTGCGCTGGTGCTGCAACATCCTGGTGCGGCCGATGAACGCAAATCGGTGCATCTGCACGTCAACTTCGGCCTGCTGGCCGGCATCCTGCGGGAGCTCGCCGGCAGCGTCGCCGCGCTTCCCAAGGACGACATCGCGCACCGCGAGCAGCTTGCAGAGGCGCTCGACGAATTGCGGCGGGCGCTCGGCGCAAAATGACGGGCTGATGCTTTTGGTCGCAGGCGCGGACTTGTGCACTGCCCCGGCATGCTCTCATCACTTCTGAAGGCCGCCTGATCCCTCGGAGCTGGCCGATCTACCGTGCCGTCGCACAGGCGGAGAAACAGGACGAGCTGTACATTTTTTGTGCGAGCACTGTCGCGACTTTCATCTTGCCGCGCTGAACGGGACTGTGTGAGCCTCGATGGCGGATGGGGACTGGGATGGACCGACCGTCGCTTTGCGCGCGAGGGCGCGTGCGAAGCGTTTCCGGCTGGTCTCGCTTGAGAAAGATTACGACATGCCAAAACGAGTGTTGCTTGGTCTCCTCCTGGCTTGCGGCCTTGCGGCCCCTGCGCTGGCGCAAGAGCCGAAGACGGGGGGTGTGATCAATGCCGTGATTCAGCCCGAGCCGCCCGGCCTGATGCTTGCGCAGGTCCAGAACGGCCCGACCCAGATGGTCTCGGGCAACATCTTCGAAGGCCTCTTGCGCTACAGCCCCAAGCTCGATCCCCTGCCGGAGCTCGCCGAGAGCTGGAGCGTCAGCGAGGACGCGAAGACCTACATCTTCAAGCTGAAGAAGGGCGTGACCTGGCACGACGGCAAGCCCTTCACCGCCGCCGACGTGCTGTTCTCGATCGAGATGCTGAAGCAGACCCATGCGCGCGCCCGCACCAATTTGGCGCAGGTCGACAAGGTCGAGACGCCGGACGATCATACGGTGGTCTTCACGCTGAAGCAGCCGTTCGGCCCGTTCCTCGGCATCTTCGAGGTCGGCTCGATGCCGATGGTGCCGAAGCATCTCTATGCAGGCACCGACTGGAAGACCAACCCCTACAACAACGCACCCATCGGCACCGGCCCATTCATGTTCAAGGAATGGCAGAAGGGCTCGTTCATCCGCCTGGTCAAGAATCCGAACTACCACGAAAAGGGCAAGCCCCATCTCGACGAGATCTACTGGCAGATCATCCCGGACGCCGCCGCGCGCTCGGTGGCTTACGAGACCGGCAAGGTCGACGTGCTGCCCGGCGGCTCGGTCGAGAATTTCGACGTGCCGCGGCTGTCCAAGCTGAAGGACACCTGCGTCACCGGCGCCGGCTGGGAATTCTTCTCGCCGCTGGCCTGGCTGTGGCTGAACAACCGCCAGGGTCCGCTCGCCGACAAGCGGGTGCGGCAGGCGATCATGTATGCGGTCGACCGCGACTTCGCCAAGGACGTGATCTGGAACGGGCTCGGCAAGGTCGCCACCGGCCCGTCGGCCTCGACCATCAAGTTCTATACCGATGACGTGAAGAAATACCCCTACGATCCGGCCAAGGCCAAGGCACTGCTGAAGGAAGCCGGCTACAAGGGCGAAAAGATCCGCCTGCTGCCGCTCGCCTATGGCGAGACCTGGCAGCGCTGGGGCGAAGCCGTCAAGCAGAACCTCCAGGACGTCGGCATGACCATCGAGACGATCGCCACCGACGTCGCCGGCGGCAACCAGAAGATCGCCGAGTGGGATTACGACATCGCCTTTACCTATCTCTACCAGTACGGCGACCCCGCGCTCGGAGTGGGACGCAACTACATCTCCAGCAACATCGCCAAGGGCCAGATGTTCAACAACGTCGAGGGTTACTCCAACCCGGATATCGACAAGCTGTTCGCCGAGGGCGCGGTTGCAACGCCGGATTCCAAGCGCAAGGAGATCTACGAGAAGGCGCAGAAGATCCTGGTCGAGGACGTGCCGGTGGCCTGGATGCTCGAGCTGCAATTTCCGACCATCATGCGCTGCAAGGTCAAGAACCTGATCACCACGGGGATCGGGGTCAATGACGGCTTCAAGGACGCATGGCTCGACAAGTGAAGCCTCTTACCTCTCTCCCCTGCGGGGAGAGGTCGAATGTGCGCATAGCGCACATTCGGGTGAGGGGGAGTCTCCACGAGTCCAACTGCTGATACGCTCGCGGGAAGTCCCCCTCACCCCAACCCTCTCCCCGCAAGCGGGGCGAGGGAGTCACTCCGTCTCCGTGGCGCCAGGTCACATCACCAATATGACTCACTAGATGCTCTCCTTCGTTGCTCAGCGCGTCCTGAAGGGCGTGATCGTCCTGCTCGCGATCGTCGTTCTCAATTTCTTCCTGATCCGCCTGGCGCCCGGCGATCCCGCGATCGTGATGGCGGGCGAGGCCGGGGCCAGCGATCAGGTCTTCGTCAAGCAGCTCCGGGAGAAGTTCGGGCTCGACAAGCCGCTGCCCGAGCAGCTCTTCATCTACGTCAAGGGCGTCGTCAGCCTCGACCTCGGCTTTTCCTTCCGCCAGCAGGCTCCGGTCGCAAAACTGATCGGCGAGCGGCTGCCGGCGACGCTGTTGTTGACGCTGACCGCCTTCGCGATCTCGCTCACGCTCGGCATCCTGTTCGGCACCTTCGCCGCGCGCTTTGCCGGAACCTTCCTCGACACCGCCATCACCGTGTTCGCTCTGATCTTCTACGCCAT
Source organism: Bradyrhizobium sp. NBAIM08 (assembly GCF_020193935.1). Taxonomy (NCBI): domain Bacteria; kingdom Pseudomonadati; phylum Pseudomonadota; class Alphaproteobacteria; order Hyphomicrobiales; family Nitrobacteraceae; genus Bradyrhizobium; species Bradyrhizobium sp. NBAIM08. The sequence continues at coordinate 81,061 of NZ_JADYVR010000009.1, forward strand.
GCCGATCTTCTGGGTGGCGCTGATGGGCATCCTCCTGTTCTCGGTCACGATGGATTGGCTGCCGAGCTTCGGTTACGAGACGGTCGGCGCCAATCTCACCGGCCTTGCCCACGCGTTCGACGTCGCAAAGCACCTGATCATGCCGGCGATGACGCTGGGACTGTTCTTCATGGCGACCTACACCCGCATGACGCGCGCCTCGATGCTGGAGGTGAAACGCCTCGACTTCGTCAAGACGGCGCGCGCCAAGGGGCTCTCCGACGCCGTGATCCAGCGCCGCCACGTGCTGCGCAACGCGCTGCTGCCGGTGGTGACGCTCGCCGGCGTGCATTCCGGCACGCTGATCGGCGGCGCCGTCATCACCGAGACCGTATTCGCCTGGCCCGGCATCGGGCGGCTGATGTACGACGCACTGCTGCAGCGGGATTACAATCTGCTGCTCGGCGTGTTCGTGATCTGCTCCGCCATGGTCCTCACCTTCAACCTCATCACCGACCTCGTCTATCGCCTGGTCGATCCGCGGATCGAATACGCCGCATGAAACAGTTCTGGAAATCGATGCTGAAGAGCCCGAGCGGCGTCATCGGGCTCGTCATCCTCCTGGTTGCAATCTCTGTCGCGGTGTTCGGACCGATGCTGTTCCCGAACTCGCCCTGGCGCATGGTGCAGCGGCCGTTCCTGCCGCCGTTCACGCTCGGGGCCGTGCCGCTCGGCACCGACGCGCTCGGCCGCGACATCTTCGCCGGCATGATTTTCGGCGCCCGCGTCTCGCTGCTGGTCGGTCTCGTCTCCACGCTGGCGGCGCTGATCGTGGGCGTGCCGATCGGTGCCATGGCCGGTTATTTCGGCGGCAAGGTCGACGACGCCCTGATGCGCTTCACCGAGTTCTTCCAGACCATTCCGAGCTTCGCGCTCGCGATCGTGCTGGTCGCCATCCTGCAGCCCTCGATCTATTCGATCGTCGCCTCGATCGCGGTGGTGAGCTGGCCGCCGGTCGCTCGCCTCGTTCGCGGCGAGGTGCTGTCGCTGCGCACGCGCGAATATGTCCAGGCCGCCGTCGTCACCGGCCAGAGCAACAGCTGGATCATCCTGCGCGAGATCCTGCCCAACGCGTTGTCGCCCGTGATCGTGCTGGCCTCGTTGATGGTGGCCACCGCGATCCTGCTTGAATCCTCGCTGTCCTTCCTCGGCCTCGGCGATCCCAATCTGATCTCCTGGGGCTACATGGTCGGCGCCGGCCGCACCGTGATCCGGCAGGCCTGGTGGATCACCGTGTTTCCCGGCATCGCCATCCTGATCTCGGTGCTCGGGCTGAACCTGATCGGCGAAGGCCTCAACGATGCGCTCAATCCGCGCCTGTCGCGCGAGGGCCGCTGACGATGACCGCCCCGCCCGCCGTCTCCATCAGGAACTTGCGGATCGCGCTGCCCAAGGGCGCCGAGCGCCCCTTCGCGGTCGACGGTATCTCGCTCGATCTGCAGCCCGGCAGGATCGTCTGCGTCGTCGGCGAGTCCGGCTCCGGCAAGTCGATGTGCGCCCATGCGCTGATGGGCCTTTTGCCGGATACGGTCTCGGTCACCTCCGGTGAAATCCAGTTCGAGGGCCGGGACCTGCTCAAGCTCGCTGACGACGGCTGGCGCGATCTGCGCGGCCGTCGGCTGGCGATGATCTTCCAGGAGCCGATGACCGCGCTCAATCCGTTGATGCGGATCGGCGACCAGATGGCGGAGATGTTCGAGGCGCACGGCCTGCTCACGCCGAAGGAGCGGCGGGCCAAGGCGCTGGCGCTGGCAAGCGAAGTCGGCCTGCCCGACCCTGAGCGTATCGTGCGCGCCTATCCGCACCAGCTCTCCGGCGGCCAACGCCAGCGCGCCATGATCGCGATGGCGCTCGCGCTCGAGCCCGCGGTGCTGGTCGCGGACGAGCCGACCACCGCGCTCGACGTCACCACGCAGGCCCAGATCCTGAAGCTGATCCGCAACCTCCAGCGGAGCCGCAACATGGCGGTGATGTTCATCACCCATGATTTCGGCGTGGTCGCCGACATCGCCGACCAGGTCGTGGTGCTCCGCCACGGCAAGGTCGTGGAGGAAGGTCCGGCCGCGGCCATCTTCAACGAGCCGCAGCACGACTACACCAAGGCATTGCTTGCCGCCGTGCCCTCGATGGATCCGCCGCCGCGAGAGCCATTGGACGATCGGGCCAAGGCCGTCGAGGTGATCGGGCTGGACAAGACCTACGTCACGTCGGGCGGCTGGTTCCGCCAGGCCCGCCGCGTCGATGCGGCGCGCGCGGTCAACTTCAACATCCTCAAGGGCGAGACGCTCGGCCTCGTCGGTGAATCCGGCTCGGGCAAGTCGTCGGTAGCGCGCCTGGTGATGCGACTGATCGAAGCCGACCGCGGCACGGTGCGGATCGGCGAGACCGACCTGACCTCGCTTTCCGGCAAGGCGCTGCGCGGCGAGCGCCATCGCATCCAGATGATCTTCCAGGATCCGTTCGCCTCGCTCAATCCGCGCCGCAAAATCGGCCACATCATCGCCGACGGGCCGATCGCAGCCGGGACCGATCCGAAGGTGGCGTTCGACCGCGCCCGCGATCTCCTCAAGATGGTGGGCCTGGACGCCGGCGCGCTCGAGCGCTATCCGCATGAATTCTCGGGCGGCCAGCGCCAGCGCATCGGCATCGCCCGCGCGCTTGCGCTCGAGCCGGAGATCATCGTCGCGGACGAGGCCGTCTCCGCGCTCGACGTCTCGGTGCAGGCGCAGGTGTTGAAGCTGCTGGAAGATCTCAAGGCGCGCCTTGGCCTGTCGATGCTGTTCATCACCCACGATCTGCGCGTCGCGGCCCAGATCTGCGACCGTATCGCGGTGATGCAGCGCGGCGCCATCGTCGAGCTGAAGCCGACGGCGCAACTCTTCGCCGCGCCCGAGCACGCCTATACGCGCGAATTGCTCGCAGCCGTGCCCGGACGGAAGGAGCACGCGCCGGCGGCCTGAGGCGGCTCGTCCTCGTTCATTGATTTCCGTGATGGTTCCAAAAACTTGCACGCCGAGCGAGGCGAAACATATTCGATTCAGCGGCATTTGCTTTCGTGAGATCATCCTTGCTCATGTCGGCAAGGGGTGACTTGACGCCATAGTCGCTCGTCGCGGCTGGCGTCGTACAACGAACGTGATGTGATGGGCAGCTCAACAACCCAGCAAGCAAGACGCACCGGGATGCTGGGAACTGCGCAGCCTGGTCACGCGCTTTTTATCCGGTCGTGACTGGACCGGCCGCTTCAAAGCTTAAGGGCATGACCATAGATGACGTTTGAATGATCGACGTCATCTCATGACGGACTCACACTGTTATTCGGAGCCAACATGGGCGAAGTTATTCGATTTGTCTCGAAGTCCGAGCCCGAGCGAACGCGCCTCATCCAGGAAGCGCGGGCGATCTACGACAGCATCTTCGCGCCGGTCGATCCGACGGACGAGGGCCAGGGAAGGCCGGCGATCCGTCGCCCGTTCATCGGCCGCGACGGAGGTAACGTATCGTGATCAAGATCATCGCCGTGCTTTGCAGCCTCGCCTCTCCCTCCAATTGTCACGAGCAGATCGTCACCACGTCGGACTTTGCGCAAATCTCGGTGCAGGCCTGCCTGATGGGCGCGCCGCAGCTTGCCGAATGGATGAACCAGCATCCGGCCGAGCGCCTGGCGGCTTGGCGCTGCGTGATCGGAGACCAGGGGCGCCGGGGAATCTAGCGAGGCGGATTCTCCTCCGACAAATCAAGGCGACCCACAAATCACGGAGTGACGCCAGTCCATTGCCGGTCTACCCTCCCTGTTCGAAAATGAGGGGGAAGCCGGATGGAGGTCGCCAGCCTCGTTCTTCCCGTATTCGCGATCATCGTCACCGGCTGGCTCGCCGGCGAGCTCGGCTATCTCTCGCGGGCGCTGGCCGATGCCCTGGTGCATTTCGCCTACAACGTGGCGATGCCGGCGCTGTTGATTGTCACGATCGCCCAGGAGCCGGCGCGCAATCTCCTGGAATGGCGTTTTCTGCTCGCCTTCGGCGGCGGCTCGCTGATCTGCTTCGCGCTCGTGTTCGTGCCGGTCCGCGCAGGCGGCAAACACGACCTCGCCAGCAGCACCATTCACGGGATGGCGGCGGCGATGACCAACACCGGGTTCGTTGCGCTGCCGATCCTGCATGCGATCTACGGCCAACCCGCCGTCCTGCCCGCGGCCGTCGCGACGGTGTTCGTGGCCGCGGTGATGTTTCCGATCACGGTGATCCTGCTGGAAAAGCGCGATGCACGCGGGGCCTCCGTGCGCTCTATGGGACTGGCAAAGCAGATCCTGCTCAATCCCATGGTGCTGTCGACGTTCATCGGCCTCACCTGGGCGGTGACGGGACTGCCGATTGCAGCACCGGTCGCGGCCTATCTCAACATGATCGCTGCCGCGCTCACGCCGTGCGCGCTGTTCGCCATCGGGCTCGGCCTGTCCATCGAGGGCTTGCGGTCCAACCTGAAAGCGTCGTTTGCGCTCGCCGCGGTGAAACTGGTGGTCATGCCGCTCATCGTCTACGGGCTTTGCGTCGTGATCGGCCTCACCCCTCTCTACACGGTTGCGGCGGTCATCTGCGCGGCCGTGCCGACGGCGAAAACCGTCTACGTCCTCGCACATGAACACAAGGTCGAGGAGAAGCTGGTTGCGGCCACGGTCTCGATCACGACGATGCTGTCGGTCGCGACATTGCTCATCGCGCTTTATCTGCTCTCGGGATCGGCGAGCGGCATGCGTTGATCCGCCAGTGGCCTCCACCTTGCCGGAGCCCTCTATCTCGTGGTGTTGCTCCAGGTGGGAGCCGAGTTGGTCACGCCGACCGAGGGCCAATTGTATGATCCGATCGACGGCGCGGTGACAGTGCCAACCGTCTGTCCCGACGATCCGTAGGCCGCCCTCGGTTGCGCGGCCGGCGCTCCGGCTCCGCCATAGGTCGGAGCCACCACACCAGTGCTGTATTGCCGGCTGGACCGGACCTTTTTCGCCTCAGCTGCGAATGGTGCGGCAAGCAGTCCCGTCGTGATCAGCGCGGAAATGGCGAGTCTGATGGTTTTCATGGCTGATCCCTTCACCCGTTGCGCGCCCCGATATGCCAAGTGTTCATGCATCGGCAAATTTCCATGGGTTCTCCCTTCATAACTCCGTGTGCGGACGAAGGTGCCGGAGCGCGGCGGACTCACACCGTCTTCGGATGGACCCGAATCAGCGCTAGTGCATTGCTTTCAGTGACTTCCCTGGACGCAAGCATGACCGGCGCCGAACTGAAGCAGCTTCGCAACGACCTCTCCGATGCCCTCGAGCGCAAGCTCAGCGCGGCCGACATGGCCAAGCTTTGCGGACTGCCGGAAAGAGGCGGCGCCGACACCATCCGGCGCTGGGAGGTCAGCGGCCCGACGCCGGAGGGGACCAGGATACTGCGCGTGCTCGCGATGGCGAGCGAGCGCTATCCGATCCTGGAGAAGTTCGACATCTTCGATCGACACGACGTGCGTGAGGAAGACAGGCCGGCAAAGCGCGCCGCCTTTCGCGCGCAGATGCGCGATGAGGCACGGCGGCGTCTTGGTTAACGCAAGGCGCGCGCAAGTTACCGACAGAGTGCGCCGTTAAGCCTTCCTTCACCACTTCTTAAGTTGCCATTAAGCACGAAAATCATTTGCGGCCCAACAAGTTACGTTGGCCGTCGCTGTGCCACGGATGTGACAGCATTTTCGTCAAAAGCGAGCTATCTGCAAAACCAATGCGGCGCAGCAAACGCGCCTGCCGGGGACCTTACGTGTTGGAGTTCAAGACGATGAAGAAGATTCTGTTTGCGACCGTGGCGCTGCTCGTGTTGGGCGCGGCTGCGCCGGCCGTCGGTGCCGATCTCGGCAACCGCAATTATTACAAGACGCCCGCGCCGGCCTACGCCGCGCCGATCTACAATTGGACGGGCTTCTATCTCGGCGCCCATGTCGGCGGCGCGTTCTCCAGCGACAACAATTTCAATGGCCTCTCCACCGGCAACAACGGCAACGGCCGCTTCCTCGGCGGCGTGCAGGTCGGTGCGGACTGGCAGTTCCACCCGAACTTCGTGGTCGGCGTCGAAGGCCAGTATTCCTGGCTCTCCGGCAGCGTCGGCGCCGTGTTCCCGGGCGGCATCGCCTACACCAACGACCAGCGCGGCCTCGGCTCGATCACGGGCCGCGTCGGCTACACCTGGGGTCCCGGCCTGGTCTATGTGAAGGGCGGCTACGCCTATTCGGACAACAACGAGAGGGTCACCGTCGGCGGCGTGCCGGCCGCCTTCGTCATCACCGGCGATCACCGCAACGGCTACACCGTCGGCGCCGGCCTCGAATACATGTTCGCCCCGAACTGGTCGGCCAAGGCCGAGTACCAGTACTACAATTTCGGCGACGCCAGCTTCACCGCCGGTCCGCTCGCCGGCACCGGCGCCTTCACCACCGACGACCATACCTTCAAGGCGGGCGTCAACTACCGCTTCAACTGGGCGAGCCCGGCCATGGCGCGCTACTGATCGGTTACCAGGACCTTATCAAGATGAAGGGGCCGGCCTCGTTGCCGGCCCCTCTTTTTTCGCTCTGCGGAACAACGTCAACCGATTGGGCTCATTGCGATTCCTTAACCGGTGCTGCCGATACTGCAGCCACAAATAGAAGAACATTGGGGGAATTTTCGATGCCGATCCGTTTGGGCCTTGGCCGCTTCCTTGGCAGTTTCCGTCCGCGTTTTAAAATGCCCAAATGGGGCGTGCGCGGCAGCCTGTTCGCGGCGTTTGCGGTCATCGCGGGCATGGGCCTCGTGATCGCGGCCGGCGCCGGCCTTGCGCTGCAGAATCTCGGCGGACGCATGACTGAACTGAGCGGACGGGACATTCCGCGCCTTTCCGCCAGCCTGCAATTGTCGGCGCTGAGTGCGAGCCTCGCGGCGCAGGGACCGGCCCTGCTTGCGGCGCAGAGCGAGGACGCCTTGACCGAACGTACCAAGAAGCTCAGGGAATTACAGGAGCAGACGCAGCAGAAGCTCAACGAGATCATCGAGCTCGGCGGCGACAAGAGCGTCGTCTCCGGGCTCAGCGAGACGATGAAGAGCATCAACGAGGCGGCTCAGAGCCTGACGAAAGCCGCCCGCGAACGGCTCGACATCGCGGCGCTGCACGACAAGCAATATGACGCGCTTCGCGCCGCGCAGGGCGCCTTCGTCGGCGCAGCGAGTCCGGCGATGCTGGACGCGCAGACCCGCGTCAATGCCATTCTCGGTTCAGCCGACCTGTCAGCCGCAGACGCGACCGACGCCGCGCAGACCGTCGGTCAGCTCGGCAACGTCGTCGCCAGCGGTAATCTCGCCGCCGCCAATATGAGCGCGGCGCTGTCGGCGAACACCAGCGACAAGCTCGATGACATCCAGAAGGAATTCAAGACGGCGCAGGGGCGCCTGCGGTCGAACCTCGATCTGTTGCCGGACAATCAGGGCAACAAGATGCTGCGCGACACCGCGGAAAAGCTGCTCGCGCTCGGCACCGGCAAGACCGGCGTGTTCAATCTGCGCGAGAAAGAGCTCGACTCCATCGACTACGGCCAGACCATCCTGGACGAGACCCGCAAGCTCAATGTCGGGCTCGGCATCAGCGTGCAGCAGCTCGTCGACGGCGTGCAGAAAGAGACCAACACCTCGACCTTCCAGGCGCGGCAGGAGATTTCGCTCGCGACGTCGGTCATGCTGGGGTTGGGCGCGCTGATGCTGGTCGGCTCGGCGCTGTTCGTCTGGCTCTATGTCGGCCGTAACATCCTGCGCCGGATCGGCGCCTTGCAGCAGTCGATGCAGCTGCTCGCGAACGGGGATCTCGAAACCGAGATCTACCGCTCGAAGAATCACAACGACGAAATCTCGGTGATGGCGAACACGCTGCAGGTGTTCCGGGAGAGCATGATCGAGACCCGCGCGCTGACGAGCGAGCAGGACAAGGACCGTATCGCCAAGGCCGAGCGCGCCGCGCGCATGGAGGCGAAGATCGCCCAGTTCGAAAGCACGGTGCGCTCCGCGCTCGATAATCTGGCCCAATCGGCCAATTCGATGCAATCGACCGCGCAGAGCATGTCGAACACCGCCGACCAGTCCAACGCGCTGGTCAACGCGGTCGCCTCCGCCGCGGAGGAGACGTCGGTCAACGTGCAGACCGTCTCGGCCGGCACCGAGCAGCTGTCCTCCTCGATCCAGGAGATCAGCCGCCAGGTCGTGACCTCCGCCGAGATCGCCAAAAAGGCGGTCGACGAAGCGGGAGCGACCGACGCCACGGTGCAGAGCCTTGCCGACAGCGCGAGCCGCATCAGCGTCGTCGTCGACCTGATCCAGACCATCGCCTCGCAGACCAATCTGCTCGCGCTCAACGCCACCATCGAGGCGGCACGCGCCGGCGAGGCCGGCCGCGGCTTCGCGGTGGTTGCCTCCGAGGTGAAGAGCCTGGCGAGCCAGACCGCCAAGGCGACCGACGAGATCCGCACCCAGATCGCCAGCATGCAGTCAGTCACGACCTCCGCGGTCGGCGCCATCCAGGGCATCGGCCGGATCATCGGCGAGATCAACGACGTCACCACCACGATCGCAGCGGCGGTCGAGGAGCAGGGCGCCGCGACGCGCGAAATCGCCCGCAACATCCAGCATGCCGCCGGCGGCACCAGCGAGGTCTCCAGCAACATCGTCGGCGTCTCCACCGCGTCCGCCGAAGCCGGCGCTGCGGCCACCGAGGTGCTGGGCGCTTCGGACGCGCTGCGCCGCGAGGCCGATATGCTGCGCGGGGAGATCGACGCCTTCCTCAACGACATGCGGGCGGCGTAAGGCCCTGTCCTGTAGCCTGGATGGAGCGTAGCGCAATCCGGGCTACGGAAAACTGCCTCGGTATGACCGCCATGCTGTCGCCGCCCAGCATCCTTTTTCGGCTGGCGCCCCGCGCGCGCTGGGTTTAAGCCGATAGCATGAGCTCGAAAACCGACACCCCGCAGTCCTCGGCCGAGGCCCTGCGCTACCCCTGGGAACAGCATCCCGGCCCCGAACAGGTGGTCGAGGTGCGGCCCGGCGTGTTGTGGGCGCGGCTGAAGCTGCCGTTCCGCCTCAACCACGTGAACATCTACCTGCTCGCCGATGGCGACGGCTATGCGATGATCGATGCCGGCTTCGGCAACGAGGAGACGATCGAGGCCTGGACGAAGCTGTTCGACGGACCGCTGAAAGGCGTCAACATCACGCGCCTGATCGTCACCCACTCCCACCCGGATCATGTCGGTCTCGCCGGTTGGATCGTCGAGCGGTTCGGCTGCCCGCTGGTGATGTCGCAGGTCGAATATCTGCAATCGGTCTATCACCAGAACCGCGGCACCGAGGAGCGGCGCGAGGCGCAGCGGCTGTTCTTCCGCCGCCATGGCATGGACGAGTCGCTCACCGAAAAGCTGCTCGGCCGCGGCCAGGACTATCTGAAGCGCGTCTCGGTGCTGCCGCCGTCCTACCGCCGCATCTCGCATGGCGACGACGTCGTGATCGGCACGCGCCGCTTCAAGGTCATCACCGGCGGCGGCCACGCCCTCGACCAGGTGATGCTGTATTGCGCCGACGACAAGCTGTTCCTCTCCGCCGACCAGGTGCTGAGCAAGATCTCGCCGAATGTCAGCGTCTGGGCGGTCGAGCCCGACCAGAATTCGCTCGGCGAATATCTGGCCTCGCTCGCCAGCCTCACCACGACGCTGCCCTATGACGTGCTGGTGCTGCCTGGCCATGGCGTGCCGTTCTACGGATTGAAGACCCGCATCAAGCAGCTCGCCGACCACCATGAAGAGCGCTGCCGATTGATCGCGGAAGCCTGCCGTGAGGTGCCGCAAACCTCGCGCGCTCTGGTGCCCGTGGTGTTCAACAAGCACGTGCTGGACGAGCACCAGATGGGCTTTGCCGCCGGCGAGCTCGTCGCCCACGTCAACTACATGATCGTCGAGGGCCGCCTCACGCCCGAGATGCAGGACGGCGTGCTGCAGTTTCGGACGACGTGAGTTATTCGCCTCTCCCCGCCTGCGGGGAGAGGCCGACACGCGAAGCGTGGCGGGTGAGGGGGAGTCTCCGCGAGTCCAACTCTCACCATCACTACCGAAACAGCCCCTCACCCCAACCCTCTCCCCGTAAGAACGGGGCGAGGGAGCAGACCTCCGGCGCGGCTGGCGCCTCACTTCATATTCGCGATCGCGTGCAGCGCCGCGATGTAGCCGAACGGCCCGAGCCCGCAGATCACGCCGGTCGCCACGAACGAGATCTTGGAATGCCGGTGATATTCGTCACGGGCGTGGATGTTGGAGATGTGCACCTCCAGCACCGGGCCCTCGAACGTCTTGATCGCGTCCATGATCGAGACCGAGGTGAAGGAGAGGCCGGCCGGATTGATGACGATGGCCTCGGCGTCCTGCCGCGCCGACTGGATCAGATCAACCAGCACGCCCTCGTGGTTGGACTGGTGGAAGGCGAGCTTGAGGCCGAGCCTGGCGGCTGCGTCCTCGCAGCTCGCGTTGACCTCCGCGAGCGTCGTCGTGCCGTAGATGTGCGGCTCGCGGATGCCGAGCATGTTGAGGTTGGGACCGTTGAGGATCATCACGCGCTTCATGGAAGGGTCCTTTCGAGAGCTTGGTTGAGCAAGGAAAGCGCGCGCCGGGCCGCGACGGAAGACCATAGGCTGGGTCGCCCCGGCAGATGGTGCAGAGCAGCATTATATGTCGCGCAGGATTGATCGGGATCAAACTGAGACGCGCCGGATAGGGCATTTTGCCCAAATGCCCCACAGATCCAAATGTGGGATAGCGCATAGACATTGGAGCTGGAAAAGCTCTAAGTAGACCCGTCCCCTTGGTCAGGTTCCGTTGCAGGTTTGCCGATGGATTACGCCCAATTCTTCGATTCCGCCCTCGATCGTCTCCACACCGAGCGGCGTTATCGCGTGTTCGCCGACCTCGAACGCACGGCCGGCCGGTTCCCGCATGCGGTCTGGCACTCGCCCAAGGGCAAGCGCGACGTCGTCATCTGGTGCTCCAACGACTATCTCGGCATGGGCCAGCATCCGAAGGTGGTCGGCGCCATGGTCGAGACTGCCACGCGCGTCGGCACCGGCGCTGGCGGCACCCGCAACATCGCCGGCACGCATCATCCGCTGGTGCAGCTCGAAGCCGAGCTCGCCGATCTCCACGGCAAGGAAGCTGCGCTGCTGTTCACCTCGGGCTATGTCTCGAACCAGACCGGCATCCCGACCATCGCAAAGCTCATTCCGAACTGCCTGATCCTGTCGGACGAGCTCAACCACAATTCGATGATCGAGGGCATCCGCCAGTCCGGCTGCGAGCGGATCGTGTTCCGCCACAACGACGTTGCGCATCTCGAAGAGCTGTTGAAAGCGGCCGGTCCCGATCGGCCGAAGCTGATCGTCTGCGAGAGTCTCTATTCCATGGACGGCGATGTCGCGCCGCTCGCCAGGATCTGCGATCTCGCCGAGAAATATGGCGCGATGACCTATGTCGACGAAGTCCACGCCGTCGGCATGTACGGCCCGCGCGGCGGCGGCATCGCCGAGCGCGACGGCGTGATGCATCGCATCGACATTCTCGAGGGCACGCTGGCCAAGGCGTTCGGCTGTCTCGGCGGCTACATCGCCGCCAACGGCCAGATCATCGACGCCGTGCGCTCCTATGCGCCGGGCTTCATCTTCACCACCGCGCTGCCGCCGGCGGTCTGCTCGGCCGCGACCGCCGCGATCAGGCACCTGAAGACGTCGAGCTGGGAGCGCGAGCGCCACCAGGACCGTGCCGCCCGGGTCAAGGCGATCCTCAATGCCGCCGGCCTGCCGGTGATGTCGAGCGACACCCACATCGTACCGCTGTTCGTCGGCGATCCCGAGAAGTGCAAGCAGGCTTCCGACCTGCTGCTCGAACAGCACGGGATCTACATCCAGCCGATCAACTATCCGACCGTCGCCAAGGGCACCGAGCGCCTGCGTATCACGCCCTCGCCGTATCACGACGACGGCCTGATCGATCAGCTCGCCGAAGCGCTGCTGCAAGTGTGGGACCGCCTCGGCCTGCCGCTGCGCGCGAAGTCGCTGGCCGCGGAATAGGCCTCTTTACCCTCCCCTGGAGGGTAAGAGCGGGCGGACAGCTCGCCCCACCGCTTAACGACGCCGGCAGTTCCTACCGCCGCACGGCATTTCGCTGTCGCCTGCACTCGCTCAACGCGCTAGGTTTGCAAGGAAAATGAGCTCGGGCGCCGCCGGCGCCCAGGGAGAGCCCCCGACCCATGCTGCACGATTGGGGCGTGATTGCCGCCGCCTTCGGCTATATCGGCTTCCTGTTCCTGGTGGCGAGCCACGGCGACCGCCGCTCGCCGGCCGGTCGCGGCCGCGCCTCCGGACTGATCTATCCGTTGTCGCTGGCGATCTACTGCACGTCCTGGACCTTCTTCGGGTCGGTCGGCTTCGCGACCCGCACCTCGACCGATTTCCTCGCGATCTATGTCGGCCCGATCCTGATGATCGGGTTGGGGGCCGGGGTGCTCCGACGCGTGATCCAGCTGGCGAAAGCCCACAACATCACCTCGATCGCCGACTTCATCGGGGCCCGCTACGGCAAGAGCCAGGCGGTGGCGGCGACCGTCGCCGCAATCGCGATCATCGGCTCGGTGCCCTATATCGCGCTCCAGCTCAAGGCGGTGGCTTCTTCGCTGGGCACAATCCTGAGCGAAGACCAGGCCTTCTCGCACATCCCGATCCTCGGCGACATGGCGCTGATGGTGACGCTGACGATGGCGGCCTTCGCTGTGCTGTTCGGCACGCGACAGACCGACGCGACCGAGCACCAGCACGGCCTGATGCTGGCGATCGCGACCGAGTCCATCATCAAGCTGGTCGCCTTCCTCGCCGCCGGCATCTTCGTCACCTTCTGGATGTTCTCACCGCATGAATTGATCGAGCGCGCGATGAGGACGCCGGAAGCGGTGCGCGCCATCAATTATTCGCCGTCGATCGGCAACTTCCTGACCATGACATTGCTGTCGCTGTGCGCGATCATGCTGCTGCCGCGCCAGTTTCACGTCAGCGTGGTGGAGAATTCCTCGGATGCCGAGGTCGGCCGCGCGCGCTGGCTGTTTCCGCTCTACCTCGTCGCCATCAACCTGTTCGTGATCCCGATCGCGCTCGCCGGCCTCGTGACCTTCCCGTTCGGCACGGCCGACCCTGATATGTACGTGTTGGCCCTGCCGATCGAGAGCGGCGCGAACCTGCTCAGCGTCGCCGTCTTCGTCGGCGGGCTGTCGGCGGCGACCGCCATGGTGATCGTCGAATGCGTCGCGCTCTCCATCATGGTCTCGAACGACCTCGTGGTGCCGCTGGTGCTGAAACGTCGGCCGGAGGGGCGCGCCGGCGGGGCCGATTTCAGCAACTTCCTGCTGCGCTCGCGCCGGCTCGCGATCTTCGCCATCATGGTGATGGCCTATTTCTACTATCGCGCGCTCGGCAGCACCCAGCTCGCGGCGATCGGCCTGCTCTCCTTTGCCGCCATCGCCCAGCTCGCCCCGAGCTTCTTCGGCGGCTTGCTCTGGCGGCGCGCGACCGCGCGCGGGGCGATCGGCGGCATGCTGGTCGGGTTTGCGGTGTGGCTCTACACGCTGTTCATGCCGAGCTTCATGGATTCCTCGACGTCAGGCATCCTGCTGCTGCAACACGGCCCGTTCGGCATCGAGGCGCTGCGGCCGCAGGCACTGTTCGGCGCCGACCTGCCGCCCCTGATGCACGGCGTGATCTGGTCGCTGTCGCTCAACATCCTGACCTATGTACTGCTGTCGCTGGCGCGCCGGCCATCCTCCATCGAGCTGCTGCAAGCCGATCTGTTCGTGCCCAATACGCTCGCACCGATCTCCCCGAGCTTCCGCCGCTGGCGCAGCACCGTCACCGTGCAGGACATCCAGACCACGGTGGCGCAATATCTCGGGCCCGACCGCGCACGGCACTCCTTCGAGGCCTTCTCGGCGCGGCGCAACGTGCGGCTGGAGCCCGGTGCGCCCGCCGATTTCGAGCTGCTGCAACACGCCGAGCATCTGATTGCCTCCTCGATCGGCGCGGCCTCCTCCCGCCTCGTGATGTCGCTGCTGCTGCGCAAGCGGACGGTCTCCGCCAAGGCCGCGCTGAAGCTGCTCGACGATTCGCACGCCGCGCTGCATTTCAACCGCGAGATCCTGCAGACCGCGCTCAACCATGTGCGTCAGGGCATCGCCGTGTTCGACGCCGATCTGCAACTGATCTGCTCCAACCGGCAGTTCGGGGACCTCCTCAATGTGCCACTGCATCTGATCCAGTTCGGCACGCCCTTGCGCGAGATCCTGGAGTTCATCGGCCTCGGCGATCCGAACGATCCGCTTGAGCGCGAGGCCCTGCTGGAACGGCGCCTTGCGGCCTACACCACCGACAGCGAGCCTTATCTCGAGCGGCTGCCGGAACGCCACATGGTGATCGAAGTGCTCACCAACCGCATGCCCGGCGGGGGCTTCGTCATCACCTTCACCGACGTCACGCCGACCTTCGAAGCCGCCGAAGCGCTGGAGCGCGCCAATGCGACGCTGGAAAAGCGCGTGCGCGACCGCACCGAGGAGCTGACGCGGCTGAACTCCGAGCTGGCCATCGCCAAGAGCGCGGCGGAGGACGCCAGCATCTCCAAGACGCGTTTCCTCGCCGCCGCCAGCCATGACATCCTGCAGCCGCTGAACGCGGCGCGGCTCTACGTCACGAGCCTCGTCGAGCGCCAGCACAATGGCGAGGAGACGCGGCTGGTCGAGAACATCGACGAATCCTTGCAGGCGATCGAGGAAATCCTCGGCGCTCTGCTCGACATCTCCAGGCTCGACGCCGGCGCGATGGCGACCTCGATCTCGAGCTTCAAGATGGCCGATCTGATGCGCTCGCTGGAAATCGAGTTCGCGCCGATCGCGCGCGCCAAGGGCCTGGAGCTCGCCTTCGTGCCCTGCTCGCTGCCGGTCGAGTCGGACCGGCTCCTGCTGCGGCGCCTGCTCCAGAACCTGATCTCGAACGCGATCAAGTATACCCCGCGCGGCCGCGTGCTGGTCGGCTGCCGCCGCCGCGGCGCCTCGCTCAAGATCTGCGTCTACGACACCGGCGTCGGTATCCCCGCGGTCAAGCGCGGCGAGATCTTCAAGGAATTCCATCGCCTGGAGCAGGGCGCGCGGATCGCGCGCGGTCTGGGCCTCGGCCTCTCGATCGTGGAACGCCTGGCTCGCGTGCTCAAGCACGGCATCGCCATCGACGGCAATCGAAGCGGCGGCTCGGTGTTCTCGGTGACCGTGCCGACAGCGAAGGCGGTCACCCACACCGCGGCCGTGACCAGCGCGACGCCGCTGGCGCGCACACCGATCTCGGGCGCGCTGATCGTCTGCATCGAGAACGATGCGGCGATCCTCGACGGCATGCGCACGCTGCTCAAGGCCTGGGATGCCGAGGTGATCGCGGTCGCCGATCCCGAAGGCGCGATCGCTGCGATCGAAGCCGCCGGCCGCCGCGTCACCGGCCTTCTGGTCGACTATCACCTCGATCGCGGCAACGGCATCGCCGCCATCCGCGAGATCCGCCGCCGTTTCGGCGATACCATCCCTGCGATCCTGATCACGGCCGACCGCAGCCCCGCCGTGCAGGTCGCCGCGCGTGACGAGAAGATCGCGGTGCTCAACAAGCCGGTGAAGCCGGCTTCGCTGCGTGCCCTGCTCGGGCAGTGGCGCACGCAGCAGATGGTGGCGGCGGAGTGAGGCCCCCGGGGTCAATAGTCAGTCGATACGCTGAGCGCTCGCCACCTCTCCAGCTCTTCGAGGCGGAGCTTATCGATCGCAGCGATGGCGTCGACGGCATCGCTTCCGAGCGCAATGCGCAGAGGCGGGCGCTCCATATCGGCAAGCTTCAGAACCACGGCCGCGGCTTTGGCTGGATCGCCGGGCTGCCGGCCGTCGTAATCGCGCTGCATCCTGACGGCAGCGCCGACGAGCGCATCGTATTCCGGGCGTCCTTCGCCGGTCCCATGTGCGGCTCGCGCAAAGCCGGTGCGAAAGCCGCCGGGCTCGACGATCGTGACGTTCACGCCGATCAGCGCCATCTCGCGCGCCAGCGATTCCGAAAAGCCCTCGATACCCCATTTCGCGGCCGAATAGGCGGCGCGGGCTGGGGCGCCGATCCGGCCGCCTACGGACGAGACTTGCACGATGTGGCCACGGCGCTGCCGGCGCAGCACCGGAATCGCCGCCTTGGTGACGATAATGGTGCCTATCAAATTGGCCTCGATCTGCCGCCGGAACGAGTCCAGGCCAGTATCCTCGACCGATCCGAGGTCGCCGTAGCCGGCATTGTTGACGACCACGTCGAGTCCGCCGAACGTCTCCGCAGCAAGCGCGATGGCTGCCGGCGCGGCAGCTTCATCCGTGACGTCGAGCGTTGCAAGGCACAGTCTTTCAGCGAAACGTTCCCGCAACGGTTCAAGCGGTTGGAGCGTCCGCGCAGTGGCAACCACCTGGTCGCCCGCGGCGAGTGCCGCTTCCGTGATGGCACGGCCAAGCCCGCGAGAGCTGCCGCTGATGAACCAAGTCTTCAAGCCAGTCACCGTATGTCTCAAGGCGCAAGCCGCGTGAAGACATAGTCGCGGCTCTTGGCCCGGGCTTCGTGGCAGGCGAAGCAGGTGCGGTGCTGCGCCTCGTCCACCGGCTTGCCGTTGATGAAGCGGCCAAAGCCCCAGCCGCCGGTAGCGGCGTATTTCCTGGAATCCTTCACCATCACCTGGACCGTGGTGGCGGCGCCGGGAATCGTCGCGGACGCAAACTCGGGGGACTGTTTCCGCTTCCACGCGCGCTTGACCAGAATGGTGCCATCTGGGAACGGCAGTTTTCCGGCCTGATAGGCGTCGATTGCGGTCTGATTGCCGACAACAGCGCGCAGCTCGTCGAGTGGCGCGGCCTCTTCGGCCGGCGCGATCAGCTCCCACCGCTTATAGCCGGCCGGGATTGTGACGCCGAAGATCGGCGAGGCGTCCGCCGCGCTCTGTTCCGCTGGCCCTTCCGCGAAGGCGATCGTGACGAGGTAGGGCATGCAGGTCAGGAGCACGACGAGGAGGACCACGGTCAGCACGATCATTGTGGTGTGGAGAGATTTCTTCTTATCGGGTTCGGCTATCATCATGATGTTTCATCGGGCTCGATCAATGAGGCTGGACGGAGGTGCCGACGAATGCCTAGGCGCCATCGGCGTCGATGACGGCCTTGGCAAAGGCTTGTGGCGCTTCCTGCGGCAGATTGTGGCCGACGCCGCCGGTGATCAGGCGAAACTCGTATCGGCCTGAGAACTTCTTGGCATAGGCGCTGGGATCGGGATGGGGCGCGCCGTTGGCATCGCCCTCCATCGTGATCGTCGGCACCTCGATCTGCGGAGCAGCGGCCAGCTTCTTTTCGAGAGGCTCGTATTTCGCCTCGCCCTGGGCAAGCCCGAGCCGCCAGCGGTAATTGTGGATCGTGATCGCGACGTGATCCCTGTTGTCGAGCGCCGCCGCGCTCCTGTTGAAGGTGGCGTCGTCGAACTTCCACTGCGGCGAGGCCAGCTTCCAGATCAGCTTGGCGAAATCGTGCGTGTACTTCTCGTATCCGGCCCGGCCGCGTTCGGTCGCGAAGTAGAACTGGTACCACCATTGCAGCTCCGCCTGCGGCGGCAACGGCGCGTTGCCGGCAGCCTGGCTCGAGATCAGATAGCCGCTGACCGCTACCAACGCGCGACAACGGTCCGGCCACAGCGCGGCGATGATGTCGGCGGTGCGTGCACCCCAGTCGAAGCCGGCGACGACGGCTTTCTTGATCTCGAGCTTGTCCATCAGCGCGATGATGTCCGCGGCCATGGCCACAGGCTCGCCGTTGCGCGGCGTTTCGCTGGAGAGGAAGCGCGTCGTGCCGTAGCCACGCAAGTATGGGATGATCACGCGATAGCCGGCCTTTGCCAGGAGGGGCGCGACGTCAATGAAGGCGTGAATGTCGTAGGGCCAGCCATGCAGCAGGATCGCCACCGGACCATTCGCGGGACCCGCCTCGGCATAGCCGACGTTGAGAACGCCGGCATCGATCTGCTTGATCGCGCCGAAGGACGCATTCGATGCTTGGGATCGCTGCGGTTCGGTCTCGGCACGAGCGAACGCGATCACGCCGATGCCGGCGGCGGCGGCTCCGGTGGCGATGCCGAGAAACTGGCGGCGGTGCTGATCGATGAGCTGCTTCATGATGATGTGACCTCGTCGTGATTTATGATGGTGCGTCAGATCAGCGCGACCGTGACGTCGATGTTGCCGCGGACGGCCTTGGAGTAGGGGCAGGTTTGATGCGCTTCATCGATGATGCCGCGTGCGATCTCGGGGTCGAGTCCCGGCAGGCTGACATTGAGGCGCGCCCTCAGCGCGTAGGCGCCCTCGTCGAACACGAGATCGATCTCCGCGTCGATCGCGCTTTTCCTGGGAAGGGTCACCTTCTGCTTGCGCGCGGCGAGTTCCATGGCGCCTTCGAAGCAGGCCGACCAGCCGGCCGCAAACAATTGCTCGGGATTTGTGCCGATGCCGGCCCCGCCCGGCGGCGACAGCTTGACGTCGAGGCGACCGTCGGAACTGCGCGATATGCCGTCGCGCCGGCCGCCGCTCGTGTGGGTCCGGGCCGTGTAGAGCAGTTTTGCCGTTTGCGTCATGAAGAGCTCCTTGCAGTCGCGCAAACTGACTAGCAGCGACGCGCTCCGGAGACCCGTTTGGACTTGTGAGAAGTTGTGAGGCCGGCGCAGAAGCTGATGCGAGGTCTGCAAACAAGGTCTGAGGCCGATGCAACGCAGGCCTTGCGGGATGGCTGCCCTCTGGCTATCCGGTTCGCAAATGAGCAAGTTTTCGCGATGACCACGCCGACCGGGCCAAGACTCTCGTTCGGACCATTCACCGTGGCGCCACATGAAAGGCTCGTGACGCGCGACGGCCTCGCGGTGCCGCTGGGTTCGAAGGCCTTCGACGCGCTGATCGCACTGATGTCGCGGCCGAACGAGGTCGTCAGCAAATGGGATCTGATGGCGCTGGTGTGGCCCGGCATCACCGTCGAAGAGGCCAATCTGCGCTTTCACATCGCCGCTCTCCGCAAGGCGCTCGGCGACGGCAAGGACGGCGCACGCTACATCACGACGCTCTCCGGGCGCGGCTATTGCTTCGTGGCACCGATCTCGGACACGCAGCTTCCGGCGGTGCGGCGCTCGTCCCCGCCGATGGAACTGCCGCCGGTCAAGCTGCCGAATCGGCTGCAACGGATGATCGGGCGCGACCAGGCGGTCACCACCATCTCCGACAAGCTTCTCACCTCGCGCTTCGTCACGATCGTCGGTCCGGGCGGCGTGGGCAAGACTGCCGTCGCGGTGGCGATCGCCCACGACCTGCTCGCGACGTTCTCCGACGCCGCGCATTTCGTCGACCTTGCCGCGCTCAGCGATCCCAATCTCGTGATCACCTCGATCCTGTTGATGCTCGGCTTGCCGGCCGAGACCGACGATCCCCTGCCCGCGCTGCTCGCGCATGTCAGGGACAAGCGGTTGCTGCTCATCCTCGACAATTGCGAGCATGTCATCGCCGCGGCGGCACCGCTGGCTTCGGCGATCTTCCACGCTGCGCCTGATGTCCACATCCTCGCCACCAGCCGCGAAGCCCTGCGCGTCGAGGGCGAGCAGGTCTATCGACTGGCGCCGCTCGCCGTACCGCCTGATAGTGCCGGGCTGAGTGCGGCGGCTGCACAGACCTATCCCGCGCTTCAGCTCTTCATCGAACGGGCGACCGCTGCCGGCGCGCAGATCGCGCTCGACGATACCAACGCCGCGACTATCGCGAGGATCTGCCGCAACCTCGACGGCATGGCCCTGGCGATCGAGCTCGCCGCCGGCCGGGTCGAAGCTTACGGCCTGGAGCAGACGGCCGCGCTGCTCGATGAGCGTCTCAATCTGCTCTGGCAGGGCCAGCGCACCGCGCCCCCGCGACAGAAGACGTTGCGGGCGACGCTGGACTGGAGCTACGGGCTGCTGTCCGACATCGAGCGCCTCGTCCTCCGCAGGTTGGCGGTCTTCGCAGGTCACTTCACCATCGACGCCGCCCTCGAGGTCGTCCCGGATGAACGTGCCGACCGCTCCCATTTGTTCGATGCCATCGACAGTCTCGTCGCCAAATCGATGGTCGCGCCGCGGCCGGTCGGCGCCATGATGCGCTACCGTCTGCTCGATACCACGCGCGCCTATCTGCTCGAGATCGAGCCGAACGACGCCGCGCTCGCCGCCCGCCACGCGACCTACTACCGGCGATGGCTGGAGCAGGCCGGCAGCACATGGGCGGCAACGCCGAACGCCGACGAACGGGCGATCCACTTCTCCGCGCTCCACAATGTGCGTGCCGCGCTGGACTGGTGCTTTGGCGCGGGCGGCGACGCCACCGCCGGCATTGCGCTCGCCGCCGCGGCAGCGCCGATCTTCCTCGCGATGTCCCTCTTGATCGAATGCCGGCGCTGGTCGGAACGGGCACTGCTTGCGATGACCCCGTCCGCGCGCGGCAGCGCCGATGAAATGCACATCCAGGCTGCCCTCGGGCTGACCCTGATGTTCACGCGCGGCGGCAGCGAGGCGGCGCGCGTGGCCTTGAGCAGGAGCCTTGCGATCGCGGAGGCGCGCGGCGACGCGCCGAACCAGCTCCAGCTGCTCGGCCGCATGCATATCTTTCACGAACGGATGGGGCAGTTCCATGCCGCGCTTGGCTATGCGCAGCAGAGCCTTGCGGTCGCGCAGGCGCTCGGCGATCCCGGCTCGATCGTCCTCGCCCATTCGTTGCTCGGGGTCTCGCTGCATCTGGCCGGCGAGCACCGCGACGCGCTGAAGATGCTGGAGGTCGCATGGCAAGGGCCGGGCGCGGAACGAATCAGCACCATCCATGGCTTCGATCATCGCAACCGGGCCGGCATCACGCTGGCGCGCGAACTCTGGTTGCAGGGCCGGCCCGCGGACGCGCGGCAGCTGGCGCAACAGACGGTGACTGAAGCCGCGCAGATGGAGCATCCGATCACGCTGTGCATCGCGTTGATCTGGGCGGTCTCGATCTCGCTCTGGGACGGCGATCTCGACGGCGCCGAGCAGAGCATCGACCAATTCATCGCGCATGCCGAATCTCGCTCGATGGGTCCCTATCTCGTGGTGGGCCGCGGCGTGAAAGGCGAACTGGCGATCCGTCGGGGAGACGCCGCGCAAGGCGTCGATACGATCATGGCTTGCCTACGCAAGCTCCACGAGGCGGGCTACGAACTGCTCACCACGACCTTCAACATCGCACTGGTTCAAGGCTTGTTGGCGCTTGGACAGGTCGAGCAGAGTGCGCGCCTGATCGACGATGCGATCCGCCTCGTCGATCAGAGCGGCGATCATCTCTACATGCCCGAGTTGCTGCGGATGAAAGGCAGAGTTCTGTTGTCGCTGCCGGAGCCCGACGCCGAGCAGGCAGAAGCCCACTTCATGCAATCCCTGGATCTCGGCCGCCGGCAAGGCGCCACGGCCTGGGAGCTGCGCGCTGCGATCGATCTCGCCGGGCTGTTTGCCGGACGCGGGCAGCGCGACGAGGCGAAGCGATGGCTCCAATCGGCGCTCGAAGGCTTTGCCGAGGGCTCCGATACGGCGGATATCAGAGCGGTCAGCGTGCTTCTGACCACGCTGTAGCGGATCACCCCGTCGGCGTGCCCTGCTTCGTCGCTTCGCTTTTCGCAATGACAGCGCTAGGTGAACCGCTATCGTCCTCAAACCAGCACCTCGGCTTGCAGACATGCCCTCGCCTTCTCGCGGCGCCTTTCGCCCGAGTTTTGCGCTTCGCGTCACGCCCTCTTGGAAGAAAGGGCGCAGGGAAGGCCGGGTGCTGACATCGCACCCGCGGTCCGCTGCGCGAAATGCACACGCAGGAAGAACCGCACAGCAGCATACAGGTGGAGCCGAACACACGGCCTTCCCTGCGCGATGGTCGGACGGCTTATGCCGTGCTCTCCCGGGAGCCGAGTTCCCTCTGGCCTCCCTCGCCCTCACGAAAGTCACCGGCACCGCGCCGGTTGGCGCAGATGCCGCATCCGCAAGCGCTTGACCCTAGCAACGACGGCCAGGACCACACGGTTTTGCCGTTACGCAACCAGCGCCGTTCGTACAACGCGGCTTGCGAGGCGCTCACGGGGCTCGGCTCAATCCATCACCCCGCCCTGCGTCTCACATCCGCGACGGCGCAAATGCGTCCACCGCAGCCCGATCCGCGGCTCGTGACGACGTACGACCGCCCCTTTCGCCGGATCAGGGTGGGCGACATTTACGTTGAATCCGAATTTCTGTAAAGCAGAATATATGGCCGCCGATCGGTTGACCCAGCCGTTGCTGTTTTGCGCGACGACGGCCCAACCCCTAGGGGTGGCTCGGTCACGTCCCTGCAAATCATGTTTCGAAGAACGCGCACATGATGTCCCGTCGTCTCCAGCAGCAGCGCGAAAAGCGGAGAGCGTCAACCGCCCGGGTTGGACGAAAAGCGGAAGTGCTTCGGCGGACGTCCCTTAGTTCTTGGGCTGCCCGAAATCGACCAGCGGTGGCGGCAACTCGATGTCCGGAATCTCGATCTTGATCTTATCCAGATCCACCTTGATCGGGGCGTCCAGCAACCCGGTGACAGTGATCGGGAATGCGATCACGACCGCAACCATGATCGCCTGCAGACCGATCCACGGCACCGCGCCCCAATAGATGTCTGAACTCTTGACTTCCCTCGGCGCCACGCCGCGCAAATAGAACAGTGCGAAGCCGAAGGGGGGATGCAGGAAGGAGGTCTGCATGTTCACGCACAGCATGATCCCAAACCAGATCAAGGCGGCATCCGCGCCGACGACAGGCGTGAGGAGCTTGAGGGCGGTCGGCGCGATCATGGGAACGATAATGAAGGCAATCTCGAAGAAGTCGAGGAAGAAGGCGACAAAGAAGATGAACAGATTGATGAAGATTAAGAAGCCCCATACACCGCCCGGCAACGATGTCAGCATGTGTTCCAGCCAGACGCCCCCGTTGCAGCCGAGAAAGACAATCGAGAAACAGGTCGATCCAATGAGGATAAAAGTCACCATGCAGGTGATGCGCATGGTGGTCTCATAACCCTGCTTTACCAGCAAGCGCAGGTCGGGAATCCTGATTACCTCGAGACACGCCCAGGCCACCGCCAGATAGGCAATCGCGAACGCCATTTTGAACGGCAGATTAGGCGTGAAGTAGATGCCGATGATGGTGCCCACGCCGGCCGCGGCCACGCCCACGAGCAAGACCTTGTGACCGGCCGAGCTGAAATCCTTGTGATGGATGACGGCGAGGACGATCGCGCCGACGGCGCCCATGGCACCCGCTTCGGTCGGCGTGGCGAGCCCCAGCATCATCGTGCCGAGCACCACGAAGATCAGAACGGCGGACGGAATGATGCCCAGAAGGCATTTGCGCCAGAGTGCCCAGCCCTTGAGCGTCCTCGCTTCCTTCGGCACCGCCGGAACATGGCCCGGTTTGACGATGCTCAGAACGAAGGTGTAGCCCGCGAACAGCGCGATCTGGAGTATCGATGGCCCCCAGGCGCCCAGATACATGTCACCCACCGACTTTCCGAGTTGGTCCGCGAGCACGATCAAAACCAGCGAGGGAGGCACCAGCTGGGTTATGGTGCCGGAGGCTGCGAGCACGCCGGTGATGTAGCGCACGTTGTAGCCGTAGCGGATCATGACCGGCATCGAGATCAGCGCCATGGCGATGACCTGCGCCGCCACTGTGCCTGTGATGGCCCCAAGGATGAAGCCGACGATGATCACGGAATAGCCGAGACCGCCGCGAACGGGGCCAAACAGCTGTCCCATCGAATCCAGCATGTCCTCTGCGAGGCCACATCGTTCGAGGATCGCGCCCATGAACGTGAAGAATGGGATGGCCAGCAGCAGCTCGTTGGACAGAACGCTGCCGTAGATGCGCTCCGGGATCGCCTGAAGGAAGCTGAACTCGAAAAATCCCAAATGGATCGCGAGAAATCCGAACGAGAGCCCGAGGGCGGCCAGCGTGAAGGCGACCGGAAAGCCGATGAGCATCGCCAGCACAAGTCCGCCGAACATCAGCGGCGGCATCATCTCGATCGTGATCATTGGGTCGGCCGCTCGTATTTCGCATCGATGGTGACTTCACCGCGCAAGGCGGCGGCGCGCTTGATGACCTCCGAGATACCCTGCAAAGCCACCATGAAGAAGCCGGCCGGCAGGACGAACTTGATCGGCCACCGCAGAAGGCCGCCTGCATTGTTGGACATTTCGCCGATGACGAACGAATTGTAGAACATCCCCCAAGACAGGTAGCTGAGGAGCAGGCAGGCAGGGACGAGGAAGACCAATGTCCCGATCAGGTCCAGCCACAGCTGGCCGCGTTCGGTGAGCATGAGATAAAGGATCTCGACGCGGACGTGCTCGTTGCGCTTAAAGGTGTAGGACGCGCCGAACATCACGATGACGGCGAACATATACCACTGCGTCTCTAGCCAGCTGTTCGAGCTGTAGCTGAAGGCGTACCGGATCATCGCATTGACAGCACTCACGACGCAGGCCGCGAGCACCAGAATATTGCAGACGTTGCCGACCTTTTCGTTCAGCCAGTCGATAGCCGTACTCATCGCCAACAATGGGCGCATCGATGCCTTGTCCCCGCTCGCTGAGTACTATCCCCCAGGCGAGCAGGACCATGGCGCTGCATCAGCTGCCTGCCACGTCTGCGCGGGAGCTAGTTGACCCCTCCTGATGCTTCCGCCCGTTCTTGCTGTCGGTTTTCGGCAAGACACGTTCAGGTCTCAGCCGCCGCGTGAAGCAGGGCCACCTTTACCGTCGGCCAATTCCCGGTCAACAGGAAAATGGACAGTTTGCCGCAGCAATGTCTAAGTTAGCGTCACTAGGCTTAATTGGGTTGACCTTCGGGGCTTACCGGCGACGCGACCGGCGGAGGACAACCTCCAGCGAGATATCGCTGCTCCAGAGGAGGATTTCGTGATCGGCGCATTCCTGGTCGTCTTGTCGATCGCTCTCCTCTGGGTCTTCCTGCCTCGCAACGGGCAGTCACATCGGTGGATGGAGCTGCCATTCTTTGAGACAGGAGTCCCCCTGGTGATCATCATGGCCTTCTCAGCTGGCCTGACGATGGTGATCGACCGCATCTTCTGACCGGTGTCGGCTGTCGAGGCGGCGCGCCTAACCCTCGACGTCGTACTGCCTGCAGAGGTGATCCCCAATCTGGACCAGCATGGCAACGCATTCAGGATAGCCCGGCCGATCAGAGGTCGCCTGATCAGCGCTGGCCCGAAACTCCCAGGATTTCCCGTCGCGGAGGATGGAAATCGTCATTCCATCGGGACAGTCGGCGTGGACCTTCAACTCGGCTCTCGCCATGGCGACGAGTTCGCTTTCAGATTTTACGGGCTTGCTCATTCGTTGGCCCTTGATCTCCTAGCGGACAACCCCAGCGGCATCATCGTCGCTCGGCATCACCCAATCGAGGGCGAGCAAGCAAGCTTCCAGCAGAACTAAAGCAATAAGGCCGCCAACCAGGCCGAAAAAGACGATGGAAAAGGTCCCCAGTAAAAGCGCACAGAAGACATCTGCAAGCACCTTAGACGTGCGATCGGATTGGGTCTGGTTGGCTGTGAAGTACGGCATCTTCATCCTCCGGGGTTTGACCCCAACTTAGCCGCGTCAGCTACTGGCGGTCTATTCCAAACGGCGGCTTGGCGGTCCAGCTAATCCATCGATCGACATGCCCACACGGGTCAAAACCGCCGAAGCTCTCATCGCACCGAATGATTGCGCTCTGCCGCGGGCCCGGACATCCACCAGTTAACGCGCAAGCGCTACCCCGTCGGCGTACCCTGCTTCCACTGGCTGCCGGCGATCTTCGCCGCGGCAATCACCGCCTGCGTCCGGCTCTCGACGCCGAGCTTTTGCAGGATCGCCGAGACATGCGCCTTGATGGTGGCCTCGGAAACACCGAGCTCGTAGGCGATCTGCTTGTTGAGCAGTCCCTCCGACAGCATCATCAGGACGCGAACCTGCTGCGGCGTCAGCGTCACCAGGCGGTCGCGCAGGCGGGTCATGTCGGGGTCGGCGGCGGCGGACAGGTCGGTATCGGCGGGGACCCAGACGTCGCCCTCCATCACCTTGAGGATGGCGTCGCGCAAGGTCTCGACCCCGAATCGCTTCGGAATGAAGCCGGACGCACCGAAATCGAGCGAACGGCGGATCGTGGCGCTGTCGTCGGAGGCCGAGACGATTACGACCGGGATCGCCGGGTATTGCGCACGCAGATAGATCAGGCCGGAGAAGCCGGAGATCCCGGGCATGGAGAGGTCGAGCAGGACCAGATCGACCTCGGAGGTCTGCTCCAGAAGCTTGGTCAGATCCTCGAAGGTGCCGGCCTCGTCGATCCGGGCCGACGGGAGAACGCCCGCCACCGCCTGCCGCAGTGCATCGCGGAACAGGGGATGATCATCGGCGATGACGAGATGGGTCGAAGGAGCGTTCATCGTTCTCTTGCTGTCGTTCGCGCCGGGTCGGCGAACAGATCCCGGGTACGTCAATTCTTCCCCCGACCGGCCGTGGCATGCAAGTGCACATTATTCCTTTGCTGCAAAGGGGTTAATCCCCGCCCTGATGGCCCGCGCGCCGGCCCCCGATACCGCGACGTCACCTGCGCGACAGTGCGCAGGGCCGAAAGTCGTATTGGGGCCGGTTTCACGCCGATGTTACCTTGTGGCCAAGACCTGGGGCGATCCGGCATGTCCGGACGTCCGGGGCGCGAGGGAAACGCATTTTTGGGGAGCGATCCAACATGTCGACAATGGCTGTGTCTCAATCGAGCGCGCAGGGGATGACGAAGGACGAACGGTTCGTCATTCTCGCCTCCTCGCTCGGTACCGTCTTCGAGTGGTACGACTTCTATCTCTACGGCTCGCTGGCCGGCATCATCGGCGCGCAGTTCTTCTCGGCCTATCCCCCGGCAACCCGCGATATCTTCGCGCTGCTGGCGTTTGCCGCGGGCTTCCTGGTGCGTCCGTTCGGCGCGATCGTGTTCGGCCGCGTCGGCGACATCGTCGGCCGCAAATACACTTTCCTTGTCACCATCCTGATCATGGGTCTGTCGACCTTCATCGTCGGCCTGTTGCCCAACGCGGCGACCATCGGCATCGCGGCCCCGATCATCCTGATCGTGCTGCGCCTCGCCCAGGGTCTGGCGCTCGGCGGCGAATATGGCGGTGCGGCGACCTACGTCGCGGAGCATGCGCCGAACGGCAAGCGCGGCTTCTACACCTCCTTCATCCAGACCACGGCAACCCTCGGCCTGTTCCTGTCGCTGCTGGTGATTCTGTTCACCCGCACCGCGCTCGGCGAGGCCGATTTCGCAGCGTGGGGCTGGCGCATTCCGTTCCTGGTCTCGGTGCTGCTGCTCGGCATCTCGGTCTGGATCCGGCTTCGCCTGAACGAATCGCCGATCTTCCAGAAGATGAAGGAAGAGGGGAAGGGTTCGAAGGCGCCGCTGACGGAGGCCTTCGGCAACTGGCAGAACGGCAAGCTCGTGCTGCTCGCTTTGCTCGGTGGTGTGATGGGCCAGGGCGTGGTCTGGTACACCGGCCAGTTCTACGCGCTGTTCTTCCTGCAATCGATCCTGAAGGTCGACGGCTATACCGCCAACCTGCTGATTGCATGGTCGCTGCTGCTCGGCACCGGGTTCTTCATCGTGTTCGGCATGTTGTCCGACAAGATCGGCCGCAAGCCGATCATCCTCGGCGGCTGTCTGATCGCGGCGCTGACCTTCTTCCCGATCTTCAAGATGATCACGTCCAACGCCAACCCGGCGCTGGAAAAGGCCATCGAGTCGGTCAAGGTCGAGGTGGTGGCCGATCCCGCCGGCTGCGGCGATCTGTTCAACCCGGTCGGCACCCGCGTGTTCACCGCGCCTTGCGACACCGCACGCGCCTACCTGTCGCAATCGTCGGTCAGGTACACGACGACTTCGGGTCCGGCCGGCTCGGGCGTGAAGGTCGTGGTCAACGGCAAGGACGTGCCCTACGCCAACGCCAAGGACAGCAACCCGGCGGTTCTCGCCGCGGTGCAGGCGGCCGGCTATCCCAAGGCGGGTGACACCGGCATCGTGAAGATGTCGCATCCGTTCGACGTCTTCCGTCCGCAGCCGGCGGCGATCATCGGCCTGCTGTTCGTC
Source organism: Bradyrhizobium sp. NBAIM08 (assembly GCF_020193935.1). NCBI lineage: Bacteria > Pseudomonadati > Pseudomonadota > Alphaproteobacteria > Hyphomicrobiales > Nitrobacteraceae > Bradyrhizobium > Bradyrhizobium sp. NBAIM08. The sequence goes on from NZ_JADYVR010000009.1 coordinate 109,500, forward strand.
CTGGTCCTGTTCGTGACCATGGTGTACGGCCCGATCGCGGCGATGCTGGTCGAATTGTTCCCAACCCGCATCCGCTACACCTCGATGTCGCTGCCCTACCACATCGGCAACGGCTGGTTCGGCGGCCTCCTGCCTGCCACCGCCTTCGCCATCGTGGCCTCGACAGGCGACATCTATGCCGGTCTGTGGTACCCGATCATCTTCGCCTCGATTACCGTGGTGATCGGCTTCCTGTTCCTGCCGGAAACCAAGGACGTCGACATCAAGGCGACCTGATCGCAGCAGCAATCGACGACACCAACCGGCCGCGGTCTCCGCGGCCGGTTTTGCTTTGTGTGGTTATCGATCGCTGCCGATGAATTGCAGCACGATCTCACGGCGGTGCGGGCGGCTGCGATGCTCGATCAGGTAGATCGCCTGCCAGGTGCCGAGCGCGAGCTTGCCGCTCAGGACCGGGACCTGAAGCGAAGTCTGCGTCAGCATGGTCTTGATATGGGCCGGCATGTCGTCCGGCCCCTCGGTATCATGGGTCCACCCCGCGTTCTCCGGCGCGAGCCGTGACAGCGCGGTCGTAAGATCGTCCAGCACGGAGGGATCGGCGTTCTCCTGGATCGTCAGCGAGGCCGAGGTGTGGCGGATGAACAGCGTCAACGCGCCCTCACCCGCGTGCGCCTCGGCGATGAATCTCGCGGCCTCGCTGGTCAGATCAGTGAAGCCGCGGCCAGGCGTCTGCACGGTGAGCAGTGCCGATGTGACGGTCGTGGCCTGTACGGACGATGGTGCGGAGCGGGTGACGGATCTGGCTGAGGTCATGGAGGGGCCCGCATCAGATCTTCCCCGACACGTCTTTCTGCACGCGGTTGGCCATGTCGATCAGCCGCCGCCAGGCCTTTTCCAGGAACGACATCATGCGGTCGACGTCCTGCTCGCTCGGCAGCGGGATCTCGATCTTGCGCTCGCCCTCGGCGACCTTGGGCTCGGGCTTCCTGAGTGGATCGGATTTCGGCAGCGCCTCGTCGATCTTGCCCGATACCGTTGGCCCCGCCGCGAGCTGTGCCTTCAGCCGCTCGACCTCGGCCTGGAGCCTGCCGATCTCGGCGTCGAGTGCGGTCCGCTCGTCGGGCACCGCGTAGCAGGCCCAACCGGCGCCGTTCCTGGTGCAGGTCGACACCGTGCCGGTGCGCGTGTCGAGCCGCAGCACGCCCTCGGGGATGGGCGTCATGCTGTAGCGGCCATTTTCGCCGTCGGGCGTAGATTGCGCGGCCGCGAGGCCGCCGCTGACTACCATCACCGCGGCCGCCGCCGCGAGCCATGATGTCGTGGATGACGTCGCAGGTCTCATCATTGTCTCCGCCCCGGCACTGCTGCGGCTGCGGTTGCAATTCTACACCCTCAGCCGGCAACCCGCCGCCAAAAAGCCGCCCCGAAATCAACGAACGCGGCGGCTTCTTTGATCCCGCGAGCGCGGCGAAAGCACGGCTGCGTCCGCCGTTCGCAAGCAGACCTGCTGCGGTGCGGCGTCACGCTGTGTGCAGCGCTGCTGTGCGCGTCAATATCATCACGTAAATCAAATACATAATCGGAAGGGACGCAATCGTGACTTGGCTTGACTTGATTATAGGCCATCAGTATGGTCCGCGCGGCTTTTGAGGGTGACGGGCGCAATTTCCATTCAGCCGCAGCGTTTCGGGTCTTCGTTGCATGACACAGGGCACGGGACACGGCGAGGATGGAGATCGCGATAGATCGCCCGAGGAAGCCGCGCTTTCCGATCGGCTCGGAAATCTTGATCAGCGGTTGTCCGAATTTCGCGACCGCCGAGCCAAGACCGAGCAACCCGCAGGTGACGATGGAGACAAAGCGGCCAGAGCCTCGGCGATGGCGCTTGGTTTCCGACTATCCTCGGAGTTGATCGCCGGCGTCGCTGTCGGAGCGGGGATTGGCTGGGGGTTCGACCACTTGCTGTCGACGTCGCCTTTCGGATTCATCGCGTTCCTGCTGCTGGGCTTCATCGCCGGCGTGGTGAATGTGGTGAGAACGGCAGGCGCGGGTCCGAACAGGCGCGGTGGTTCGTAATTGGCCTAGCCGGGTTAACTGTCGTGCCGCTCGCCGGCACAGCCGGCCGACCAATCTTCACTGGTCGGCTTGTCCAGCAGACGAGAGATGCCGCGCGGATGAAAATCGACCCGATCCATCAGTTCAACGTCGAACCGCTCTTCACGATCGGCCGTATCGGCGATCACACGATCGCCTTCACCAATGCCTCTCTCTACATGTTCGTCGCGGTGGGGATCATTGCGCTGCTTCTGCTCACCAGCGGCAAGCAGCTGGTTCCGGGGCGTCTGCAGTCGGTGGCCGAGCTCTCCTATGAGTTCGTGGCCAGCATGATCCGCAGCACTGCCGGAGCGGATGGCATGCGGTTCTTCCCGCTGATCTTCTCGCTGTTCATGTTCATCTGCGTCTCGAACCTCGTAGGCATCGTTCCGTACACGTTCACCGTGACGAGCCATCTCATCGTCACTGCGGCGCTGGCGCTGCTGGTGTTCTTCACGGTCCTGATCTACGGCCTCTACAAGAACGGCCTGAAGTTCCTGAAAGTGTTCGTGCCCTCGGGCGTTCCCGGCTACATCCTGCCGCTGGTCATGGCGATCGAGGTGCTGTCGTTCTTCCTGCGGCCGGTCTCGCACAGCGTTCGACTGTTCGCGAACATGCTCGCGGGCCACATCGCGCTGAAGGTGTTCGCCGGTTTCGTTGCCATGCTCGGCGCGTCTCTTGGCGTGGTCGGCTGGATCGGCGGTGTCATGCCGCTGGCGCTCGCCGTCGCGCTCACCGCGCTCGAACTGCTGGTCGCGTTCCTGCAAGCCTATGTGTTTGCGATCTTGACCTGTATCTACCTCAACGACGCCATTCACCCTGGACACTGAGTGATCCGGGTGCTTTTCCACCCACACCTGTCTTTCTTCCAAGGAGTCAAAAATGGATCCGCAAGCAGCTAAGTTTCTCGGCGCGGGCATCGCGTGCATCGGCATGGGCGGCGCCGGCATCGGCGTGGCCTTCATCTTCGGCAATTATCTGTCCGCAGCCATGCGCAACCCGGCAGCTGCTCAGGGTCAGTTCGGCAACCTGATCTTCGGCTTCGCCGTGACCGAAGCGCTCGGCATCTTCTCGCTGCTGATCGCTCTGCTGCTGCTGTTCGTCCCGCTCTGAACGCGTTTCGCGCCGCTTCCAGGTGGGAGGCGGCGCGTCTGACAGCAACAGGAGAACTCCATGGCTGAAAGTCATGGCGGCGCCAAAGGTACCGGCGCTCACACGGAGGCCGATGGCGGTCACCACGGCGGTGGCTTTCCGCCTTTCGAGAGCAGCACCTTTGCTTCGCAACTGGTGTCGCTCGCGATCGCCTTCGTCGCGCTGTATCTGATCGTCTCCCGGTTCGCGCTGCCGCGTGTCGGGGGTGCGATCGAGGCGCGTCAGAACAAGATCGAGGGCGATCTCGCCGAAGCGCAGAAGCTGAAGGACCAGTCCGAGGCGGCGCTCAAGGCCTATGAAGGCGAGCTCGCGTCGGCGCGCGCACGTGCACAGGCGATCGGCAACGAATCCCGCGAGAAGGCGAATGCGCAGGCGGAAGCCGAACGCAAGGCGCTGGAAGAGCAACTGTCCGCCAAGCTCGCCGAGGCGGAGAAGACCATTGCCTCGACCCGCGCAACCGCCATGAGCAACGTCCGCGGCATCGCGGCCGATGCAGCCGGCACCATCGTTCAGCAGCTCACGGGCGTCGTTCCGGATGCAGTGTCGGTCAATGCCGCCGTTGACGCGACCTTGAAGGGTTAGTCTCGATGTTCTTCACACCTGAGTTTTGGGTCGCCGTCGCCTTCGTGATCCTGATGGTGATCTTCGCCTATGTGGGGGTGTTCAAGACGGCGATGTCGGCGCTCGATCATCGCGCCGCTCGTATCAAGGCCGAGCTGGACGAGGCGGCGCGCCTCAAGCAGGAGGCCACCAAGGTGCTCGCCGACTACAAGGCGCGCACTGCCGGTGCCGAGCGCGAGGCCGCCGACATCATCGCCAACGCGAACGCCGAAGCGGAGCGCATCGCAGCAGAGGCCAAGGCGAAATTGGAAGATTTCGTCACCCGCCGCACCAAAACCGCCGAGGGCAAGATCGCACTCGCCGAGGCTCAGGCTCTTGCGGACGTCCGGGCAGCCGCCGCGGAAGCCGCCGTGCAGGCTGCCTCCACGATCCTGTCGCAGTCGGTCAAGGGCCAGATCGCCGACGACCTGCTCGCCAAGGGCATCAACGAAGTCAGGCAGAAGCTGAACTGAGGGATTTGCCTTACCCAATCAAAAAGCCGGCGCGACGAGCGCCGGCTTTTTTGTCTGTCGGGTAACAGCATCCACAAGTGCGGTATCATCACCCACCTTGTGCGCACTTGCGCACTGGGGCGGGTGATCCATTGCGCCGAGGCTTCTCAGTTCAAGCACCGCGGCCTCTGGAATACTGGATTGCCCGCCTTCGCGGGCAATGACAGCTGACATTGCCGCAAGATCTCCCCTACTTCTTCTTCTTCCCTCTCGGCTCCGGCGAGAGCGCCTGCGGGTCGAAGCCGACATAGAAGATGTAGGTATCGGCGACCGCGGGCGCCGGCACCGGATAGGCCAGATCCTCGGCGACGAAGGTGAAGGGCACGCTGCCGCCTTCCGACATCGCCACCGTGGTCCGGTAGGCCTTCGAGGCGATCACCTTCTCGCCGACGCCGCCCTGCACGACGGCGATGCGCAGCGGCACCTCGACGGAGGCAGGCGCCCCGGCGGGGCCGGCGATGACGCGGCCCTGGATGCCGATCCGGGCGGTGATGCCGGCACTGCTGCGCAAGCATTCGCGCGCCATCTTGGTGATCGAGGCCTGGAAGCGGATGTCATTGCCGACCGCCGGCTTGCCGCTGGCGCCGACCGCGTAGGTCGAGGCGCCCGCGCGCACCGTGACCTGCGGGCAATCGAGGTCGTCTTCGGCCGGCTGCCCGGGCGCAGGCGCCGGCTTCGGCTCCGCCGGCTCGTCGGACTTGCCGCCGAACAGGCTCTTGAAGCGGTCGGTCAACGACTGTGCCGCCACCGGCGAGACGGAGGCGAGCCCGACCGATAATGCCAGCACGACCGCTGCGCCCCGCCGCAACCTCGTCCGCGATGACCGAAGCTCCTGCACCATCAACACCCGTACTCCATGACAATGTTCCGGCCGGGTTATATCGCCAATATCGGCGAACCCAAGGCGGCAAGAAGGGATTTGGCCGCATCCATCAGGCTGCTCAGCCGCGGAAGTCCTCGTGCAGCAGGCCGAACAGCAGGTGATCCTGCCAGACCCCGTTGATGCAGAGATAGCGGCGCGCCAGGCCCTCGCGCGAGAAGCCGCACTTCTCCAGCACCCGGATCGACGGTGCATTGGTCGGGATGCAGGCGGCCTCGACCCGGTGCAGATTGAGCTCGCCGAACAGCGTCGGCAGCAGCACCCGGAGTGCGGCCGTCATGTAGCCGCGATGGGCATAAGGCTGGCCGACCCAATAGCCGATGGTGCCGGCCTGCACGATGCCGCGCCGGACATTGGCGAGCGTGATGCCGCCGACCAGGGCACCGTCGAGCTCGCGGAAGATCAGAAAGGGATAGGAGCGGTCCGCGGCAATGTCCTCGGCATAGCGGCGCAGGCGGCGGCGGAAGCCGGAGCGGGTGAGATCGTCGGACGGCCAGATCGGCTCCCAAGGCGTCAGATAGTCGCGGCTGGTCTCGCGCAAATGAGCCCATTGCAGGAAGTCGGACATTTGCGGCGCGCGCAGGAGCAGCCCGTTGCCGCGCGGCGCCAGGGCGGCGGGTCCACTGGATGGCAGGCGAAAGAGGGCCATGTGATGCTTCCCGGGGCGAGGCCCGCGCGCGGCTCCTAATGCAGCCGCGCCTTGGCGCGCGCCCGTGTCAATCCTTCCGCAAAAGACACCGCCGTGTCCAGACCCCTGCCGCTGCCCAATGCGACGACCGCAGGCCGGCTGCGCGACAGGAGCGCACGGGCCGCGTCCCGCGTCGATTCGATGCTGACGGCGTCGATCCGGGCAACCAGTTCCTGCACTGTCTGCGGCCGCCCGTAGGCCAGCACATGCCGGGCGAGCTGCTCGGCGCGGGAGGAGCAGCTCTCCAGCGCCATCAGCAACCCCGCCTTCATCTGTGCCTTGGCTCGGGCGATCTCGGCCTCAGTCAGCGTCTCCACCGATTCGTTCATGATGTCGACCACGACCTCCATCATCTCCGGCGCATCGGCGGGATCGGTGCCGGTATAGAGGCCGAAAAAGCCGGTATCGGTGTAGGGGGCGTGGAAGGTGTAGATGGAGTAGCAGAGGCCGCGCTTCTCGCGCACCTCCTGGAACAGGCGCGACGACATTCCGCCGCCAAGGACATTGGTGAAGACCTGCAGCGAGAACAGCGAAGGATCGGTCTGCGGCACCCCCTCGAGCGCCAGCGTCAGATGCGCCTGCTCGAGCTCGCGATGCACCACCTTGGCGCCGCCCTGGCCGAACCGAGCGGCCTGCGGCTTCGGCCCGGGCGTCCCCTCGAAGCTCGCAAAACGCTTTTCGACCTCGGCGACGACCTGACCGTGGTCGACCGCCCCGGCCGCGGCCACCACCATGTCGGGCCCGCGATAATGCGTCGACAGATAGCCACGCAGCATGTCGCGGTTGAAGGCGCGCAGCATCTTGGCGGTGCCGAGCAGCGAACGGCCCATCGGCTGGTCGGGATAGCAGAGCTCGTTCAGATGCTCGAACACGACGTCGTCGGGCGTGTCCTGCGCGGCACCGATCTCCTGCACAATGACGTTCTTCTCGCGCTCCAGCTCGTCGGGCTCGAAGGCGGGATTGGCAAGGATGTCGGCGAGCACGTCGAGCGCGAGCGGCACGTCGGCCTTTAGCACCCGCGCGTAATAGGACGTGGTCTCGGTCGAGGTGCCGGCATTGAGGTCGCCGCCGACCGCCTCGATCTCCTCGACGATCTCGCGCGAGGAGCGCCTGGTCGTGCCCTTGAACGCCATGTGTTCCAACAGATGCGAGATGCCGTGCTCGTTCGGCTTCTCGTCGCGTCCGCCGACGCCGGCCCAGACGCCGAGCGCCGCCGTCTCGAGGTGGGGCATCTCGTCGGTGACGACGGTGAGGCCGGAGGCAAGCTTGGACATCTCGACGCTCATCCGGCAACTCCCTGCTTTGCGGCGCGGCTGGCGGACAGCACGAACCGCTCGAGCTCGACCTGATCGTTCTTCATCACCCTCATGTGTTCGGATTTGGTCATCAGGCCGTCGAGCCAGGCCGGCAGTTGCGGCCGCTGGCCGCAAGCCGCCTCGACGGCGTCGGGGAACTTGGCCGGATGGGCGGTGGAGAGCACGATGCTCGGCACCTTCGTATCGGTGGTGTCGCGGTCCGCGACGGCGAGCGCCACGGCGGTATGAGGATCGACCAGCTCGCCTGCTTCGCGCCAGGCGGCGCGGATCGCAGCCGCAGTCTCGGTCTCGTCAGCGCGCCCGGCATCGAACTCCTCGCGGATCGCGGCGAGTGTCGCATCGGGTAGCACGAAGCGGCCGGACTGCTTCAGCTGTTCCATCAGGCGACGCACGCCGGCGCCATCGCGCCGGCCGGCCTCGAACAGCAGCCGTTCGAAGTTCGAGGAGATCTGGATGTCCATCGACGGCGATGCCGTCGCGTGCACCTCACGCACCTCGTAGATGCCGGTCTTCAGCGTGCGCGCCAGGATGTCGTTGACGTTGGCGGCGATGCGCAGGGTGCGCACCGGCAGCCCCATGCGCTTGGCGACGTAGCCGGCGAAGATGTCGCCGAAATTGCCCGTCGGAACGACGAAATCGACCGCGCGCGCCGGAGCACCGACCGCGACGGCAGAGGTGAAATAGTAGACCACCTGCGCGACGATGCGCGCCCAGTTGATGGAATTGACGCCGGAGAGCGAGGTCGCATCGCGGAAGCGATGGTTGTTGAACATCCCCTTCACGAGCGCCTGGCAGTCGTCGAAGGTGCCTTCGATGGCGAGCGCATGGACGTTGGCCGCGCCCGTCGTGGTCATCATCCGCCGCTGCACCTCGGAGATGCGGCCGTGCGGAAACAGCACGACGAGATCGACGTTCTCGAGGCCCGCAAAGGCTTCGACCGCGGCGCCGCCGGTATCGCCTGACGTCGCGACCACGATGGTGGTGCGCTGGCCGCGCTTTTCGAGCACATGGTCCATCAGCCGCGAGATCAGCTGCATCGCTACGTCCTTGAAGGCGAGCGTCGGACCGTGGAACAGCTCCAGCACGAACTGGTGCGGGGACATCTGGCGCAGCGGCACCACCGCAGGATGGCGGAAGGTGGCATAGGCCTCGTTCGCCATCCGCCCGAGCTCGGCGTCGGAAATCTCGCCACCGGCGAAGGGACGAATCACGTCGACCGCGACCTCCCAATAGGGGCGGCCGAAGAAGCCGGCGATCGTCTCGCTCGGAAACTGTGGCCACACCGCCGGCACATACAGGCCGCCGTCGCGGGCAAGCCCGGTCAGCATCACGTCACAAAAGCCGAGTTCGGGGGCTTCGCCCCGGGTCGAGATATAGCGAGTCAAACTGCCCTCCAAAGGCGGCCGGGCCGGAGCTCGACCCTTAAGCCTTTGATTTTACGTAATTACTTGTCAACAGCCGGTGGCTTTGAACCACCATAGAGTGTTTTGCGGCATCGGGAAACCGCTTCCGGCGTACCCCCTCGCCCAATGAAAAAGGGCTGCGGCATTGCCGCAGCCCTTCTCTTGGAAGGCCTGTCGTTGTGTGCAGACCAGTTGCCTCGTCGGGGTCGCCGAACCCTCAAAACTGTTCCGGCAAGCTTTCGTCGCCTGTCACGAAATCGTCAAGTCGAAAACCCCGCGCGTATCGAAAATGTTCCTATTCTTCCCGATCCGGCTCTGGTTCGCTTTTGGCAGTTGCAGCCAAGTCCCGGCCGTGATCCTGACCCTGAACTCCGCTTTTTCCCGAATCAGTCGCGGGAACGAATACAGCCTCGGCCCATTGTGTCGGCGGATGGGTGTCAGCCCGTTGTCCAATGCATTGCCCGGCCAACGGCGGCGTCGATCCGTCGGCCGAACCGCTGCATCCCGGAGCAGTCGGTTCGGTCGATGGCGAAAGTCAGTTCATTCCGATTTCCACTGCGATCCGGATCAGGTCGGAATGGTTCTTGGCGCCAAGCTTCTGCTTGAGCAGGGACGTGGTGTTGGCGACCGTCTTGTAGGAGATGCCGAGCGCCTCGGCGACCTCGACGATCTTATCGCCGCGTCCGAGCAAGCGAAGAATTTCGAGCTCCCGCGGCGTCATCTGTGACGCGGGGTTGGCCTTGATCGCCGCGCCGGAAAACGTCACGGCTTCCGCAAGCTGCGGCGAGATGAAATTGTCACCCGCGACCACCTTGCGCACCGCTTTGAGCAGGATCCTGGGATCGTCGCCTTTGGAGACATAGCCCTGCGCCCCGAGCTCGACGGCCCGCACGACGAACGCCGGATCGTCGTTCATGCTGAACATGATGATCTTGGCGTCGGGGTCGTCCTTGCGGATGCGCCGCATCAGCTCGAACCCGGAGACGTCGGGCAGGCTGATGTCGATCACGGTGACGTCGGGCCGCTTGCTGACATAGGCGCGATGCCCGGATTTGGCATCACTCGCCTCGTCAATGCGGATTGAATGGTCGGATGCGAACAGGGTGCGGCAGCCGGACAGCACCACGGGATGGTCGTCGACGATCAGGACCCTCGTCGCCAGCTTGGCGGTATCTTGCATCGCGCACTCTCTTGTTTTTCGACTCATAGCCCGCCGGGAATAAATGGAAAGAGCAAATCCGGCCGATACGCGTTAGAATTGACCTAATGTGGCGACGACTTTCGTTCCGAACGCAATTGTTTCTCCCGCTCGGCGCGAGCCTTCTCGCAGCCCTGATCCTGGGCGGCATATTACTGCAGATATTTGCACCAGGTCAGGTAGCTGATGAACACGAGCCGGCTCGACGCTCGATCCAGACCATCGCCGCCGCGCTCAACAGCACCCTGCGCGCATCGGACAATCCGCAAAAGACCCTCGATGCATTTGTTCAGTCCTTGGACGCCTCCACGGATATTCAATTCCGCCGCATGGACGGAGGTCCCCCGCCTTCTCCGAAAGACTTGCGCAACCTGAAGAAGGTTCCGCAATGGTTCGTCAACCTCATCACCATACCAGAGATGGAAGCGGCGTTTCCGATCGTCATAGACGGCAGACATGTCGGCGATATCGTGTTCTTCCCGGACATATCGGCCGACTTGTTCGAGAAGTGGATCGGCTTCCTTGCGCTGACCAGCCTGGTCGCTGTCCTGATGGTGCTCACCGGCACCGTTGCCTATGTCTTCGCCGGTTCGGCCCTGCGCCCCCTGCAACATCTCGGCGACGGTCTTACGCGGATTCGGCGCGGCGACTACGCAAGGCCGATCCCGGTCGGAGGACCGCCGGAGATCCGGCAGAGCTGCGAGGAAGCCAATGCGCTGGCAGCGACACTGGCGCAACTCAGCCAGGACAATCGCGATCTGATGCACCGCCTGGTGTCGCTGCAGGATGACGAGCGGCGCGATCTCGCCCGCGAACTGCACGACGAGCTCGGGCCCCTCCTCTTCAGCATCCGCGCCGGCACGATCGCGCTGACCGATGCCTCCGAGCCAACGGGACATCTCGGCAATTCGGCACAGGACCTGCTGCAATCGGTCGAGGCCCTGCAGCAGACCAACCGCCGCATCCTCGACCGGCTGCGGCCGCTCTATATCGAGGAGCTCGGCCTTTCGAGGAGCGTGCAAACGCTGCTCCGGAATTTTCGCAAGCAGGCACCTCATATCGTGCTGACGGACGCGATCGATCGCGATCTCAGCGCAATCGGCGGACCGCTGGCGCAGACCATCTATCGAGTGATCCAGGAGGCACTGACCAACGTGCTGCGACATGCCAACGCGGGCAACGCACATGTGCAGGCGACGGTTGCCGGCAAGACGCTCGTCGTCGAGATCTCCGACGATGGCGGCGGTTTCCCTGCGGACAACGTCTTCGGCCGGGGCCTGACCGGCATGCATGAGCGCGTGCGCGCGCTCAGCGGATCGCTATCGCTGTTGCGCGTGGATGACCGAACCTACGTGCGCTGCCGCCTTCCGGCGGAGACGATGCGGGACGTTCCGTCACCAGGCTAATTCAGCAGGCGCAACCATCATGCGCATTCTGTCGCGCCGGTTCGCACAGCGTGCTGCGGATCTTGCCATCCGGGCTGAAGCGGAACGAGGCCTGAATGCGCAGCGCGCCGGCGACGGAATATTCGAGGTGGACGCCGTGGGGCGCGGGATTGATCTCTTCCAGTCCGAACCCCGCCGAGGAGAAGGCGCTGAGCCGCGGCTGCCAATAGGCCTCGATCTCGCTCCGGCCACGAAAGCGCCGCGCGCCGTCGCAGGTGCATTCGAGCTGCGCGTCGTCGGCATAGAGGTCGAGCAGGGCTGTGAGGTCGCCCTTACGGCAGGCATCCACCCAGTCGACGATAATTCCCATCTGGTCGAAATCACTCACGCCGCACCCAATCTGCCGCGGACAATATTGGCGGCTTAGAACCACCCTCGTGAATATGCGCTGAATAATAAACCCCGGGCGATACCGGGTTCCCTCGATGGACCTGCCAATGAGCTCAGCTCTGCCGCCGGCCTCTTGCCCACACGCCGAAGGCGATGAGCACGGCGCCTGCAAGCGTGAACCAGGTGATTGCATATTGCAGATGGTCGTCCTTGAGATTCACCTGGAGCGGTCCCGGACGCGGGATGCCATTCGCCGGCGCGGGCCGTTCGAGATCGATATAGAACGGCGCAACCGTGCCCCAGCCCAGCACGCTTGCGATTGCCAGATGATCGCGCACGAACCAGAGCCGCTTGCCGCGATTCTCCGCCGGAGTCAGCCAGCTTGGCGCCTCGGGAAAGCGCAGATAGCCGGTGAGCTCAACCGGTTGGCCCGTGATAAGCTTGTTCACCGCGCGATCCTCGACGCCGCGGTCCTGCATCGTGTTCTCGACGAAACCCGCGTCGATCACGACCATCTCGCCGCCGGGAAGCCGCGCCGGCAGGAACGCCCAGGTGCCAGGGCCGGAGGCGTCCTTGCGCACCGCCGAGCCGGAGGAATAGACCATTGCATCGGGGAGGGCTGCGTAGGTCGCGGTGAAGCTGACGCGGCGGAATTCGTCGCGGGCGGGATTGAGCGCGACCCATTGCGCGGACGGCGGCAGCGCAACCGGCGCGGCCGCAAGCCGCTCGGTGAGCGCCGCAATCAACTCGTGCTTGGCGGTGCGGCGCTGCAGCTGCCAGACACCGAGCGCCACGAACACAGCCGTGAGGAACAGCGTGAACAGCGCGAAGCCGGCCACGGGGGCCTTGCGCGACGCAGGCTCATTCATTTCGCGCGATCGACCAACCGGCCCGGCGCCGCCTTGTGGTGGAATTGCAGCGCGATCAGCAACGACTTCATCGAGCGCAGCGGCAACAGCGTGGTGGCGAGGATGAGCGGCAGCCAGAGCACCGCATGCAGCCAATATGGCGGCTGGTATTTGACTTCGACGATGAGGGCGCACGCGACGACGATGCCGCCGGCCAGCATGATGATGAAGATCGCCGGGCCGTCGCCGGTATCGATGAAGGCATAGTCGAGCCCGCAACGGTCGCATGCGGGCGCGAGCGTCAGAAAGCCCGCATAAAGCTTGCCTTGGCCGCAGCGCGGGCATTTGCAGGCAAGCCCACGCAGCGCGCTTTGCAGGACGGTGGTTTCGGACGGGGGTGTGCCGGCACTGTCGTTCATGATGGCGGACTCTATCACAGTTTCCGACGAAACTTCCGGCGGCCGGAAAGCGAAAGGGCGGCCCTGCGGCCGCCCTTCCTGATCGGTTCGATCGGGCTCAGTGCGCGGCGCTGGCCATGGTCTCGGCGCCGCGTCCCCAGACGTAGATGCAGAGGAACAGGAACAGCCAGACCACGTCGACGAAGTGCCAGTACCAGGCCGCGAACTCGAAGCCGAGATGCTGCTTCGGCGTGAAGTGGCCGGCATAGGCGCGGAACAGGCACACCAGCAGGAAGATGGTGCCGACCAGCACATGGAAGCCGTGGAATCCGGTCGCCATGAAGAACGTCGCGCCATAGACGTTGCCGCCGAAGGAGAACGCCGCGTGGGCGTACTCATAGGCCTGCACGCAGGTGAAGAGCGCGCCGAGCACGACGGTGAGGATCAGGCCATACTTCAGGCCCTGGCGGTCGTTCTCGAGCAGCGCATGGTGCGCCCAGGTCACGGTGGTACCTGACGTGAGCAGGATCAGCGTGTTCAGCAGCGGCAGATGCCAGGGATCGAAGGTCTCGATGCCCTTCGGCGGCCAGGTGCCCGGGACCGCGCAGGCGCCGGGCTGCGTGCCGAGGCCGCAACCGAACACCGCATCGCGGGTGGCGTGGACGGCGTCGGCCGGAAACAGCGCCGCGTTGAAATAAGCCCAGAACCAGGCGACGAAGAACATCACCTCGGAGGCGATGAACAGGATCATGCCGTAGCGGTGATGCAGCTGCACGACCCGGGTGTGATCGCCCTTGTACTGGGCCTCCTTGATCACGTCGGCCCACCAGCTCGCCATGGTGTAGAGCACGCCCACGGTGCCGACGCCGAATACGATCGGCGCTGCCGAGAACATGTGGTGCATCCAGGCGACCGCGCCGACTGCCATGATGAAGGCCGAGAGCGAGCCGACCGCCGGCCAGGGAGAGGGATCGACCAGGTGATAGTCGTGATGCTTGGTGTGCGCCGTGGCCATTTCCGTCTCTCTCCTCAATCCCGTGCCTGTCCGGCACTTATCCCCTTGCGTCCAACCGCCTGCGCGTGAGCCCTGCGGTCAAAGATTTCCCTTGCGCTTGTCGGCTTCGCCCGATGCCAGCGGTTTCACCACGGGATCGCGCACCGGATAGAACGTGTAGGACAGCGTGATCGTGCTCAGCCCGTCGTTCTCGTGGTCGGCGGCGATCGACGGGTCGACGTAGAACACGACCGGCATCTCGCGCTTCTCACCGGGTGCCATGGTCTGCTCGGTGAAGCAGAAGCAGTTGATCTTCTGGAAATAGGCGCCGACCGTCAGGGGCGCGACGTTATAGGCGGCCTGGCCCGCAGTGGCGCGCGCCGCCTGGTTGGTCACGGTGTAGAAGACCGTCACAACCTGGCCGATATTGACCTCGATCTCGCTCTGCTCCGGCTCGAACTTCCAGGGCAGGCCGGGCGCGACGTTGGAATCGAACCGCACCGAGATCTTCCGCGCGATCGGGCCCGTGGCCGGCGCAGAGGTCGCCACTTGCGTCGTGCCGTTGAAGCCGGTGGCGCGGCAGAACCAATTGTAGAACGGCACCGCCGCGTAGGAGGCGCCGACCATCAGCGCGACCACGCCGCCGCAGATGGACGCGACCACCACATCGCGCCCCAGCCCGCGGCCCTTGCCCGGGTTGCGATGGCCCGGCTTGGCGCTGACGTCCTGCGATATGGTGGGCTCGTGATCCATGTTTCCTACATCGGCCGCACGAGCACGGCCGGCCCCTTGACCATAGTGACGGCGAAGAACAGCACCACGAGCACGCCGAGCGCCAAAGCGATGGCGATGGAGCGCTGACGACGGCTCTTCCGCTGCGCCTCGGTGAGGACGATTCCTTCCGGCTCGGGTTTGTCGGCCATCGCGGTGATCATGCGCCCCCAACCATCGGAGCAAGCGCCCGGTACACGACCTCGGCCAGCAGGGTCGCAAACAGCGCGAACAGGTACAGGATCGAGAAGGCAAACAGCTTGCGGGTCGCGCGCAGCGACTGGCTGCGCTCGCGGCGCAGATAGACGTTGATGGCGAGCACCAGCATGCCGGCACCGAGAATCAGCGAGACCACGCCGTAGACGGCATCGAAATAGCCGAGCGCCCAGGGCGCGGCGGCGACCGCGATCAGCACGATGGTGTAGAGCAGGATCTGCAGACGCGTGGCGTCGGGACCGGCGACGTTCGGCAGCATCGGAATGCCGGCGCGCGCGTAGTCGTCGGAGCGGAACAGCGCCAGCGCCCAGAAATGCGGCGGGGTCCAGAAGAAGATGATGGCGAACAGCAGCAGCGGCTCGACATCGACCGTGCCCGTCACCGAGGCCCAGGCCACCACCGGCGGCAGCGCACCGGCGGCGCCGCCGATCACGATGTTCTGCGCGGTCCAGCGCTTCAGCCACATCGTGTAGATCACAACGTAGAAGAAGATGGTGAAGGCGAGCAGCGCACCCGCGATCCAGTTGACGAGGATGCCGAGCGTCATCACCGAGAAGAAGGCGAGCGTCATGCCGAACGCCATCGCCTCGGGGCGGGTGATGCGGCCGCGCGGGATCGGCCGGTTCGCCGTGCGCGACATCTTGGCGTCGATGTCGCCTTCGAGCGCCATGTTGAGCGCCCCGGAGGCACCGGCGCCGACGGCGATGCAGAGCAGCGAGGTGATCGCCAGCACCGGGTGGAAATGCCCCGGGGCCATCGCCATCCCGACCAGCGCAGTGAAGATCACCAACGACATCACCCGCGGCTTGAGCAATGCGAGATAATCGCCAACCTCCGCTTCGGAGATGTGGGGATTGATGTCGATGGCGTTGTGGTCGAGGACGGACACTTAGATCTACTCGCTTCGTTACAGCGCCGCGGCGCCCGTCACGGGCGCCGCGGGGGATTGGTTACTGCACGCGGGGCAGCACTTCGAACTGGTGGAAGGGCGGCGGCGAGGACAGCGTCCACTCCAGCGTGGTCGCGCCGGCACCCCAAGGATTGTCGCCTGCCGGCACCCTCTTCATGAAGGCGTCCAGCACGCAGTAGAGGAAGATCAGCACGCCGAAGCCGGAGATGTATGAGCCGACCGACGAGACCAGGTTCCAGCCCGCGAACGCATCGGGATAGTCGATGTAGCGGCGCGGCATGCCGGACAGGCCGAGGAAGTGCTGCGGGAAGAACACCAGGTTGACGCCGACGAAGGTGACCCAGAAGTGCAGCTTGGCAAGGCCCTCATTGTACATGTAGCCCGACATCTTCGGGAACCAGTAGTACCAGCCGGCGAAGATCGCGAATACCGCGCCGAGCGACAGCACGTAGTGGAAGTGGGCGACGACGTAGTACGTCTCCTGGAGCACCCGATCGACACCCGCGTTCGCCAGCACGACGCCGGTGACGCCGCCGACCGTGAACAGGAAGATGAAGCCCACCGCCCAGATCATCGGCGCGCGGAATTCGATCGAGCCGCCCCACATCGTGGCGATCCAGGAGAAGATCTTCACGCCGGTCGGAACCGCGATGACCATCGTGGCGGCGACGAAATAGGCCTGCGTCGCCGAGGACATGCCGACCGTGTACATGTGGTGCGCCCACACCACGAAGCCGATGCCGCCGATCGCGACCATGGCATAGGCCATGCCGAGATAGCCGAACACGGGCTTGCGCGAGAAGGTCGAGACGATCTGGCTGATCATGCCGAAGCCGGGCAGGATCAGGATGTAGACCTCGGGGTGACCGAAGAACCAGAACAGATGCTGGAACAGCACGGGGTCGCCGCCGCCGTCGGGGGCGAAGAACGTCGTGCCGAAATTGCGGTCGGTGAGCAGCATGGTGATCGCACCGGCGAGCACCGGCAGCGACAACAGCAGCAGGAACACCGTCACCAGGATCGACCACACGAACAGCGGCATCTTGTGCAGGGTCATGCCCGGCGCGCGCATGTTGAAGATGGTGGTGATGAAGTTGATCGCGCCCAGGATCGAGGAGGCACCGGCGAGGTGCAGCGACAGGATCGCGAAGTCGACCGCCGGGCCGGGATGGCCCGAGGTCGACAGCGGCGCGTAGATGGTCCAACCCGCCCCGACGCCGTTGGAGCCCGGCTCGCCCTCGACGAAGGTCGACATCAAAAGCAGCGCGAACGATGCCGGCAGCAGCCAGAACGAGATGTTGTTCATGCGCGGGAACGCCATGTCTGGCGCGCCGATCATCAGCGGCACGAACCAGTTGCCGAAGCCGCCGATCATCGCGGGCATGACCATGAAGAAGATCATGATCAGGCCATGCGAGGTCACGAACACGTTGTAGGTATGGGCCTCGTGGAAGACCTGCACGCCCGGATACATCAACTCGGCCCGGATCGCGATCGACATCGCCGCACCGATGATGCCGGCGACGACCGCGAAGATCAGGTACATCGTGCCGATGTCCTTGTGATTGGTCGAATAGACGTAGCGCCGCCATCCGGTCGGATGGGCATGCTCGTCATGATGCGCGTGATCGCCGTGTGCCGCTGCGCTCGTTGCCATTTTCAAATCCTGCCTTGCGTCCCATTCGGACCTTTGGAGGTCCCACCCTTATCGCTTTCAGTCCCTCAGGCCGCCCCCGGCGCTTACTGCGTCGGGCCGGCCGCGGAGGCGTAGGTGCTGGTGCCGCCGCTCGCAAATTTCTTCTTCGCCGTCTCGACCCAGGAGGCGAACTCCTGGTCGCTCACCACGCGGATCGCAATCGGCATGAAGGCGTGATCCTTGCCGCACAGTTCCGAGCACTGACCGTAGTACATGCCGGTCTTGGTAGCCTTGAACCAGGTCTCGTTCAGACGGCCGGGAATGGCGTCGATCTTGACGCCGAAAGCCGGCAGCGCGAACGCATGGATGACGTCCGCACCCGTGGTCTGGACGCGAATCACCTTGTTGACCGGCACCACCATCTCGTTGTCGACGCCGAGCAGACGGGGCTGCTTGTCCTGCGCCATCAGCGAATCGAATTCGAACTTGCCGTTATCCGGATAGGCATAGGACCAGTACCACTGCTTGCCGGTCGCCTTCACGGTCAGGTCCGCTTTCGGAATGTCGAGCTCCAGGAACAGCAGCCGGAACGACGGCACCGAAATGCCGACCAGGATCAGCACCGGGACGAGCGTCCAAGCCACCTCGATCAGCGTGTTGTGGGTGGTCCGCGACGGCACCGGATTGGCCTTCGCGTTGAACTTGACGACCACGATCACGAGCAGCGCCAGGACGAACAGCGTGATCAGAGTGATCAGCACGAAGAGGAAGTTATGGAACCAGACGATGTTGTCCATCACCGGGGAACCGGACTGCTGAAGCGTCCACTCCCACGGCGCCGGCTGCCCGAGCTCGGCCAAGGCCGCACCACCCGTCGCCAGCGTGACTCCAGTCGCCACCAAGGCGATGGTGGCCAATCCCAGCAATTGCCGGCCCACCCGACCCATCGACATCCTCATGTCGTTCGCGCTCCCCTTCCGAGATCACCCCACGTGCATTCCCCTGCTTGCGGGAAACGCTTATTCGACCCGCCAGTCCGACAAACCGCCACGCAAGAATACCTCTAAGAGGAATTGGGGCCAGATCGCTAGAACGCGAAATCAAGCCTCTCAAACCATAATTCTTGATCTATCGCAATGCAGTCTTGAGCCCCGCCTGCCAGCCATCACCGGCAAGATATTTCCCAGCAAGATCAGACAAAAATACCGTTTCCCGGGACGCTGCGGCTTGACAGCGGAATTGCCCGCGGTAGGCACTGGAAGACTGCCACGCGGCAGCCTGATTCGTGCGGGCAATGGCGGTGTGGGCGGCGCGGAATTTGCTTGGGAATCGCCTTCAAGACGCCGTCATTCCGTATCAGTCCGCCAGATCAGTCCGCCAAGCGCGAGCAACCCAGGCGAGCAGAGGGACCGACCCGATGGGGCTTTCGAGATCGATGGCAAGGCCGGCGAACGGCCTCCCGGCGCTCGCCGGCCTCGTGGCTGCGATGGTCCTGCTGGCGCTGCCGGGGCTCGCCCATGCGCAGGGCGCGGTGCGCTCCGTCCATGGCGACTGGCAGATCCGCTGCGACACCCCGCCGGGCGCCCAGACCGAGCAATGCGCCCTGATCCAGAGCGTGGTGGCGGAAGACCGCTCCAATGCCGGCCTGACCGTGATCGTGCTCAAGACCGCCGACCAGAAGAGCCGGCTGATGCGCGTGGTCGCTCCGCTCGGGGTCCTGTTGCCCTCCGGCCTCGGGCTCAAGCTCGACAACCAGGACGTCGGCCGCGCCGGCTTCGTCCGCTGCCTGCCCAACGGCTGCGTCGCCGAGGTCGTCCTGGAGGACAAGCTGCTCGGCCAGCTCCGCAGCGCCAAGACCGCGACCTTCATCATCTTCGAGACCCCGGAAGAAGGCATCGGCTTCCCGCTCAGCCTGAACGGGCTCGGCGAGGGCTATGACAAGCTGCCGTAGCAGCGGCTAACCTTGGCAATCCTTTTGTTTCCGTAATGTGAGGCTTCGCGCTCTCGCGGAACTGGTCCGAAACCATTATCTTGCCCCACATCCCCGGCTAATGGACGGACGCATGACCAATCCTGCCACGACCTCCCTGCTCGACCGTGCCAATCTCGACCGCGACCAGGTTCGCAGCGAGGTCGCGCGCGGGCTTTCCGGCGCTGACGACGGCGAGCTGTTCCTGGAATACAGCCAGACCGAAGCTCTCATGTTCGACAATGGGCGGCTCAAGCAGGCGACCTACGACACCTCGCAGGGTTTTGGCTTGCGCGCCGTCAAGGATGATGCGGTCGGCTATGCGCATTCCTCCGACGTGTCGCTGCCGGCGCTGATTCGCGCGGCGGACGCGGTTGCTGCCGTGCGCGGCGGCTATTCCGGCAGCTTCTCGGCGCCGCCCCCGCATACCAATGTCCGCCTCTATGGCGACGACAATCCGCTGGATGCGCCGGGCTTCGAGACCAAGGTCAAGCTGCTCGCTGAGATCGACGCTTACCTGCGCGACAAGGATCCGCGGGTGCGGCAGGTCAGCGTGAGTCTCGGCGCGACCTGGCAGGTCGTCGAGATCCTGCGGCCCGACGGTGAGAGCTATCGCGACATCCGTCCGCTGGTGCGCGTCAACATCTCCGTCGTCGCCGGCCAGGGCGACCGCCAGGAGAGCGGCAGCAAGGGCTATGGCGGCCGCGCCGGCTATGCCGAGTTCATCGAGAGCAGGAATTGGCGCGAGGCCGCCGACGGCGCGCTGCGCGAGGCGCTGGTCAATCTGGAGTCGATTCCGGCGCCCGCCGGCGAGATGGACGTCGTGCTCGGCGCCGGCTGGCCCGGCGTGATGCTGCATGAAGCGGTCGGCCACGGCCTCGAGGGCGACTTCAATCGCAAGAAGACATCTGCTTTTGCGGGCCTGATGGGCCAGCAGGTCGCGGCCAAGGGCGTCACCGTGGTCGACGACGGCACCATCGCCTCGCGCCGCGGCTCGCTGTCGATCGACGACGAGGGCACGCCGACCAATCGCACCGTGCTGATCGAGGACGGCATCCTGGTCGGCTACATGCAGGACCGCCAGAACGCACGGCTGATGAACATGAAGCCGACCGGCAACGGCCGTCGCCAGGGTTATGCCCATGTGCCGATGCCGCGCATGACCAACACCTACATGCTCGCCGGCGACCGCGATCCGGCCGAGATCATCGCCTCGGTGAAGAACGGCGTGTTCGCCGCGAATTTCGGCGGCGGACAGGTCGACATCACCTCGGGCAAATACGTGTTCCAGTGCACCGAGGCCTACAAGATCGAGAACGGCAAGATCGGGGCGCCCCTGAAAGGCGCCATGCTGATCGGCAACGGACCGACCGACCTGCATCGCATCCGCATGATCGGCAACGACCTCGCGCTCGACACCGGCATCGGCACCTGCGGCAAGAACGGCCAGGGCGTGCCTGTCGGCGTCGGCCAGCCGTCGCTGCTGATGGAACGCATCACCGTGGGTGGAACCGGCGCATGAGCGTTGAAGACAAGGTCACGGTCAGCCCCAAGCGCAAAAGCAGCGGCTGGGGCGGACAGATCGCTCAGCTCGCCGGCATCGTCGCCGCGGTCTTCATCGCCAAGGGCGCGCTCGCCGAGCCGTTCTACGTGCCTTCGGGCTCGATGGAGCCGACGCTCCTGATCGGTGATGCGCTGCTCGCCTCGAAATTCCCCTATGGCTACGGCACCTCGTCGCTGCCGATCCAGATCAGCCTGCCGGAAAGCGGCCGCGTGTTCGCGGAGACGCCGAAGCTCGGCGACGTCGTCGTCTTCCGCTGGCCCGGCGATCGTTCGCAGGCCTGGGTCAAGCGCGTCGTGGGCCTGCCCGGCGACCGCATCCAGATGCGGCAGGGCCAGCTCTTCATCAACGACCGTCCGGCCGAGCTGAAGCCGGACGGCGTCGGCGCCGCCGAGAACGACAGCGGCGGCAGCGAGCCCGCCTATCGCTATGTCGAGACGCTGCCGAACGGCGTCTCGCATCTGATCTTCAAGATGCGCGACAGCGGTCCGCTCGACAACACGCCCGAGGTGACGGTCCCGACCGGGCATCTGTTCGTGCTCGGCGACAACCGCGACAATTCCGCCGACAGCCGCGTGCCGCTGCGCTCCGGCGGCGTCGGCCTGCTGCCGATCGACAATCTGATCGGCCGTGCGGACGCCGTGGTCGGCTCCTGGGACCTCGGCATGCGCAGCCAGCCGGTATGGACCTGGCTGTCCGGATTCAGGCTGTCGCGGTTCTTCACCGCCGTGCACTGACCGGTCGCAGGTGAGCAAGGACGAATTCCTCGCGCTCGCCTTACGCAATCCGGTCAACGCCGCGATCGCCGACGAGCTGCATCGACTTGCATTACCGGATGCATGGCTGGTGTCGGGATGCCTGGTGCAGACGGTATGGAACGTGCTCACGGGGCGCCCGATCGACCACGGCATCGCCGATTACGACGTGTTCTATTTCGGCGCCGACACATCGTGGGAGGCCGAGGACGCGGTGATCCGCACCCTCCATGCGCGCCTCGCGCATCTCGGCGCCAAGATCGAGGTCCGCAACCAGGCCCGCGTGCACATGTGGTACCCGGCCAAGCACGGCCTGCCGTATCCGCCGCTGAGAAGCTCGAGGGAAGGCATCGACCGCTTCCTCACGCAGAACACGCAGGTCGGCGTCAGGCGCGCAAGCGATGGCCACGAAGTCTACGCACCGCGCGGGTTTGACGACATTGCGGCACTGATCGCGCGGCCAAATCCAGGACCCAATTTTTCCGCGGCGAACTACGAAGCGAAGGCTAAGCGCTGGAAAGCGCTGTGGCCGGAGATCACGGTGATCGCGGCGGAGTGAGGTGCCTCCCGTGTCCCGTCTCTGCAGTGCGGCGCTGAAGAAGCGCCGCCATAGCGCGTCGAAGACGCGCGTAAACGCGCTGATGGCGTCCGGGGCACGAGTATGGATGCTACCGCACCACGCCCGACGTGAACCCCGCCTTCCTTCGCGGCGGCTTGATTTCCTTCTTCAGGAAGCAGCGCGCCTCGCGCCCGGTGTAGCCGGGGCGGGCATAGGTGAAGGCGCGGCATTTGTTGTCGGCGGTGCAGGCGGCCTTGCAGGCCTCGACGCTTTCGCCGTCCTTGAGCTCGAAATTGCGCAAGTCGCCGCCGGGACGGTCGATCGACGTCTCAACGCCTTCGACGCGCGGCTCGATCACGCCGGCGCCGCGCACCCCGGAGATACAGCAGCTACCCGGCACGCGGGCCGGCACGGTGTTCTTCAGCCAGCACACGGCCGAGCCGCCTTCGACATCGGGATAGTTGAAGCTCCAGGAGCGGCAACGGCGATCGCGCTCGCACAGCAGCGCGCAATCCTCGGGATCGCCGGAGGTGACGGGCGTACTGAAATAGTCGCCGCCGGGCCGGTCGAACGCCGTCTGGGCAAGCGCCGGCGCGCTCGCAAACGCAAGCGAAAGCAGCGTGACACATGCCGCGGCGCTGGCCATGATGGCCCCGGACAGGCGGCCCTTCCACATCGGAACAGCTTTCGAATTATTGACGACGCTCAGGTTTTTCAGCCGGTCATTTGATCGCCGCAAACCTGTATGGGCGATGAACGGCTGAATCCTGGGTGCCCGGCTGCAGAGTCTAGAACGCGTATTCTGCGTAGGCCGGTTCCACCGAGCCCTTCCAGGGTCCGTTGAATTTATCCAGCATCTCCTCGGCCGGCGTCCGGCCGGAATCGACGATGCGATCGAGCGGCTCGAGATGCCGGGTTTCGTCGCGGCCGAGTTGATCGATCCGGCCGCGCCGGCGCAGGCCGGCATGAGCAAGAACGAGGCATTCCTTGGCGATCTCGAACAGATAGCGGTCTTTGATCCGCGCCTTGAAGCCCATGCGCGGCACGTCGTCGCGCAGGGCCTGGCGTTCATGCGCGCTCCAGTGCTTGACGATCTCCCAGGCGGCATCGAGCGAGGCATCGTCGTAGAGCAGCCCGACCCAGAACGCCGGCAGCGCCGGCAAGCGGCCCCACGGGCCACCATCCGAGCCGCGCATCTCGAGATAGCGCTTGAGCCGCACTTCCGGGAAGATCGTCGAGAGGTGGTTGGCCCAGTCCGACAAGGTCGGACGCTCGCCGGGAAGGTTGTTGTTGCGGCCGTCGAAGAAGGCGCGGAACGAGGAGCCCGAGACGTCAATGTATTCCTCGCCGCGCTTCACGAAATACATGGGCACGTCCAGCGCATAATCGACATAGCGCTCGAACCCCATGCCGTCCTCGAACGCCCACGGCATCATGCCCGCGCGCGCATTGTCGGTGTCGCGCCAGATCTCGGACCGGAACGAGAGGAAGCCGTTCGGCCTGCCCTCGGTGAACGGTGAATTAGCGAACAGTGCAGTTGCGACCGGCTGAAGCGCGAGCGAGACGCGCAGCTTCTTGACCATGTCGGCTTCGGAGGAGAAGTCGAGATTGGTCTGCACCGTGCAGGTCCGGTACATCATGTCGAGGCCGTATTGGCCGACCTTCGGCATGTAATTGGTCATGATCTTGTAGCGGCCCTTGGGCATCACCGGGATATCGGCGCGCGACCAGGACGGCGTCATGCCGAGGCCGAGGAAGCCGATGCCGAGCGGGGTTGCGATCTCGCGCACCTGCGCCAAGTGCGCCATCAGCTCGCTCTGGGTCTGGTGCACGTTCTCGACCGGCGCGCCGGACAGCTCGAACTGTCCGCCGGGCTCGAGCGAGATGGCGCCGCCGCCGGTGACGTCGTAGAGGCCGATGATGTTGCCCTGCTCCATGATCGGCTCCCAGCCGAGCAGGAGCTTCATGCCTTCGAGCAGCGCGCCGATGCCGCGCGCGCCCTCGTAAGGCACCGGACGATGGTCGTCGAGCGTGAACGGCGTTTTCTCGTGCTCGGTGCCCATGCGGAACTCGGACGGGTCCTTGCAGCCTGCCTCGAACCACGCGACGAGCTCGTCGCGTGATTGCAGCGGCGTCATGTCGATCTGGTCTCGCGCCATATCAATCTCTAATCAAAAGCGCTTCGACCGAACGCGCGCGGGTGACAGGGACGGCCCGCGAACCCACCGGTTGCACGGGCGAGCGGGATTGCCGCGCGATCATCGCGACGGCATGGTTTCGTTGGCGGCCGCGGGCGGCAGTTTCATCTCGCCGCACGAGCAGCCCAGGCGATCGAGCAGATTGCTGAGCTTGACGGCGTCGGCGTCCGACAGTTTCGAACCGACATATTTCTCGATCGCGGCCGAATAGGCGCCCCACATCCGCTTCTGCAGCTCGCGGCCGGCTTCGGTGATCTCGACGAACTGGCCGCGCTTGTCGATCTTGCATTCGCGCCGCGAGGCGAGGCCCTCGTCGACCAGGCGATCGATCAGGCGCGAGGTCGAATATTGCGGGATCAGCATCTGCCGCTCGAGCTCGACCGGCCGCAGCTCGCCCGAGGGCGCCCGCGACAGTTCGAGCAGCGCGTCATACCAGGCCAGCGGTGGGAAGCCGGCCTTCTTCAAGTCCTGCTCGACGCAATCGAGCACGCGGCTCTGCACCCGCATCAGGCGGATCCAGGCGGCGGTTGCCTCGGTCGATGGTTTGCGTTTCATGGTCCCGCTCAAGCTCGTCGCCCGTCTCTTACTCCATTCGATGCACCTGCATCAATCTTGACTATTTCAAGCAGGTGCATGTAGTCGTTCTTTCGGCCGAGCCAAGCTTCAGGGGAAGGAAATTCCTCGAAACCGGATGGTTTCCCCGGTGTGTGCCCGCCGTCCCCGCCTCGTGCTCGTGGAGGCCAGCCCGCTCTGTGGCCTGGTCGAGGTCGGTAGCGGCGCCAAGAAGCCCGAAATGGTGAGGATTATCTGAAGTTGGGGCCTCCTTCGGGCCAAGTCCCTGCGCTGGGCCTCGACGGCAATCAGATCGTGACGGAAGGCCAAGTGATTGTCCAGATGATCGCCGATCAGCTCTGGTCCGCCGTTCGCGAAGCGTGACCGGCGGGGTCGACGAAGAGCCGAACCGATGATTCGGCTCTTTGCTTGCGTCATTCGCTAATCCGATGATTCGCGATGCGCTGACGGGGATTTTACGAGCATTGTCCGGGTTAACAATAACTCCGCCTTTTGCGCTCCGCGGACGTCGCCATCCTTGTGAGAGCAATCCTCCTGTGCCTCAACTTCAGCGCGGGACAGGACGCTAACCGTCGGACCGGAAAGCTATTGTGACGACTGTAATCCTCCTCCTGCTCGCGAGCGCAATCACCGGCTTGGCGACGGGTCTATTCTTCCGAGTCTGGACTCTATTGCTGGTCTCGCCGGCGACTGCGATCCTTGCCGCGACGGTGCTTCAGACCTCGGGCTTTGGATTCTGGACGGGCGTTCCAATCGTCGTCGGCTGCCTGATCGCCGGCCAGGTCGCCTATTTGGCGGCGACGTTCTACGTGCACAGAGGTGAGCTTTCAGTGCAGGACGAGATCGACGGCGAACCAGGCAAGCACGGCCAGCGCAACATCAAAGACGAGGACGAGTAAGACCAGGCCAAACCACGAAGGAATTTTTCTGCGCCACCGGAGGAGCCTGCGGCGGCGCCACGGCCGATCCAGCAGCAACAAGGGGGCGTATCTTACCGCAACGCCGGCTGCGCTGTCTTGAGACACCGTGGGGATCATTGCGGGACACCTTCAATGTCGATGGGCCATCCGGCGGATCATCAGCAAGAGCGGTGCCAGGGCGAAGCGAGCGTGGCCGGGGTGGAGGATTGGGTGCTGGGGTGAGACGAAAGCGCATCAATCGATGTGACAAGGCTCAAGGCAGAGCGCCCAAGCGATGATCCAGCCCTTCCTTTTGTGAACCATCTGATCCGCGGCGACGTCGAAGGAGCATCTCCAGGAGACAATTGCCTCCATGAACATGATCGTCCTCATGACCGCCGCCGGCGCGCCGCTCGCGATGCTCGGGCTCTCGACGCCAGTCGCGTCGCAGCGCAATTGCATCTTCATGATCCATCCGCAGATCACCTCGGCTGTGTTCGAGAGCAAGGAAGGCAAGATCGTCTTTCCGGACCGGCCGACCGAATATCCCTGCCGCTACGCCAGGACGAAGAGCGGCGCGGACGTCGCCTTTACCAACCAGAGTGGTTGGCGTTTCAAGGTGCGCATCGGCCGCGGCGACGAGGGCAGCTGGAAGGCCCGTCTCGACGACGATGTCGTCGGAGGGCGCGCCTTCTCGCCGTTCGGCGACGGAAAATGAAAAAGGCCGGATCGATGATCCGGCCCTTTGTTTCTGCGTAACCTCTTCCGTCAGGCCGCCGCCTTCTTCGGCGCGAAGCGGCCGTAGAAGGTCTCGCCCTTCGCGGCCATCTCTTCCAAGAGCTTCGGCGGGGTGAAGCGCGAGCCGTACTTGGCCTCCAGCTTGTGGCAGAGCTCGACGAACTTCTTCGTGCCCATGAAGTCGATGTAGGACAGGGTGCCGCCGGTGAACGGCGCGAAGCCGAAGCCGAGGATCGAGCCGACGTCCGCTTCGCGCGGATCGGTGATGACGTGGTCCTCGACCGTGCGCGCGGCTTCCACCGCCTGCACCACCAGGAAGCGCTGCTTCAGCTCCTCGATATCGAGCGTGTCGGGGTCGAGCTGCTTCGGCTGCAACGCGGAGAGGCCCGGCCACAGGCTCTTCTGGCCCTTGCCTTTCTCGGGGTAGTCGTAGAAGCCCTTGCTGTTCTTGCGGCCGAGCCGGCCCTGCTTCTCGACCATCTCCACCATCAGCTTCTTCTGCTCGGGATTGATCGCGTTGGGGCCGAGATCGGCTTCGGTCGCCTTCATGATCTTGAGACCGAGATCGAGCGCGACCTCGTCCGAGAGCGAGAGCGGGCCGACCGGCATGCCGGCCATCTTGGCGCAGTTCTCAATCATGGCGGGCGGCACGCCCTCCAGGAACATCTCGTTGCCTTCGGCGACGTAGCGGCCGACGCAGCGATTGGCGAAGAAGCCTCTGGAGTCGTTGACCACGATCGGCGTCTTGCCGATCTGGCGGACGTAGTCGAGCGCGGTCGCGAGCGCGACGTCGCCGGTGTTCTTGCCGAGGATGATCTCGACCAGCATCATCTTCTCGACCGGCGAGAAGAAGTGAATGCCGATGAACTTGCCCTGATCTTTAAAACTCTCGGCCAGCGAGGTGATCGGCAGCGTCGAAGTGTTCGAGGCGAAGATCACATCAGGCTTCAGATATTGCTGCGCCTTGTCAAAGGTCTCCGCCTTGACCTTGCGGTCCTCGAACACGGCCTCGATGACGAGGTCGACGTCCTTCAGCGCGGCGTAGTCTGCGGTCGGCGTGATGCGCGCGAGCAGCGCTTCGGCGTCCGCAGGCTTGGCGCGGCCCTTCTTGATCTGCTCCTCGATCACCTTCTGGGCATGCGCCTTGCCCTTGTCCGCGCTCTCCTGGTCGCGATCGATCAGGACGACGTCGAGGCCGGCGCGGGCCGAGACATAGCCGACGCTCGCGCCCATGAAGCCGGCGCCGATCACGGCGATCTTCTTCACCTTGGTCGCGGGCACATCCTTGGGACGGCGCGCGCCCTTGTTGAGCTCCTGCATCGACAGGAACAGGCTGCGGATCATCGCAGCCGCTTCCTTGGAGCGCAGCACCGAGGTGAAGTAGCGCGACTCCACCCGCAGCGCGGCGTCGATCGGCAGCTGCAGGCCCTCATAGACGCAGCTCATGATCGCCCGTGCGGCCGGGTAATTGTCGTAGGTCTCGCGGCGATAGATCGCGTTGCCGGCCGGGAACATCATCATGCCGGCCTTGGAGAACACCGGGCCGCCGGGCAGCTTGAAGCCCTTCTCGTCCCACGGCGCGACGGCCTTGCCGCCGCCCTTGATCCAGTCCTTGGCGGCTTTGATGAGGTCGGCTGCGGGCACGATGGCGTGAATCAAATTCAGCGCCTTGGCCTTGTCGACGGTGACGGGGTCGCCCTTGAGCAGGATGGTCATGGCGTCCTGCGGCGGCACCAGGCGCGGCACGCGCTGCGTGCCGCCGGCGCCGGGGAATAGGCCGACCTTGACCTCGGGCAGGCCGAGGCGCGTCTTGGGATTCTCCGCCGCGACGCGATAATGGCAGCACAGCGTGATCTCGAAGCCGCCGCCGAGCGCGAGCCCGTTGATCGCCGCCGCCCACGGCTTGCCGGAGGTTTCGATTCCGCGCAGCACCTGCGAGAAGCGGCGGCTCTGGTCGAACAGCATCTGGTTCGCCGCGGTCTCGCCCTGCTCCTTGAAAACCTTCGCATAGGCCTGGTTCATGCCTTCGAGCATGGACAGGTCGGCGCCGGCGCAGAACGCTTCCTTGGCCGAGGTGATGACGACGCCCTTCACCGCGGCATCCGCCGTGGTCGCCTTGACGATCGCCTCGAGCTCGTTGGTCGAGGTCTCGTCGAGCACGTTCATGGAGCGGCCTGGGATGTCCCAGGTGACGAGCGCAATACCGTCGGAATCGGTCTCAACCTTGAAGTTCTTGTACGACATGTTGGTTGCTCCTCAACCCTTAGACGCGCTCGATGATGGTCGCGGTGCCCATGCCGCCGCCAATGCACAGCGTGACCAGGGCGGTGGACTTGTTGGTGCGCTCGAGCTCGTCGAGCACGGTGCCGAGGATCATTGCGCCGGTGGCCCCCAGCGGGTGACCGAGCGCGATCGCGCCGCCATTTACGTTGATCTTGGCATTGTCGATGTCGAAGGCCTGGATGTAGCGCAGCACGACCGAGGCGAAAGCCTCGTTGAGTTCGAACAGGTCGATGTCCGACTTCTTCATGCCGGAGCGCGCGAACAGCTTCTCGGTGACGTCGACCGGACCGGTCAGCATCATCGCCGGCTCCGAGCCGATGTTGGCGAATGCGCGGATCTTGGCGCGCGGCTTCAGGCCGTACTTGCTGCCAGCTTCCTTGCTGCCGAGCAGCACGGCGCCGGCGCCGTCGACGATGCCCGAGGAATTGCCGGCATGGTGCACGTAGTTGACGCGCTCGATCTCCGGGTGCGACTGGATCGCGACGCCGTCGAAGCCGCCCATCTGCGCCATCATCGTGAACGACGGCTGCAGCTGCGCCAGCGACTGCATCGTGGTCGAGGGGCGCATGTGTTCGTCCTTGGCGAGAATGGTGAGGCCGTTGATGTCCTTCACCGGCACCACGGATTTGTTGAAGCGGCCTTCGTCCCAGGCCTTGCCGGCGCGCTGCTGGCTCTGCACGGCGTAGGCGTCGACGTCGTCGCGCGAGAAGCCGTACTTGGTGGCGATCAGGTCGGCCGACACGCCCTGCGGCATGAAGTAGGCCGGCACCGCCATCGAAGGATCCATCGGCCAGGCCCCGCCGGAGGCGCCGATGCCGACGCGGCTCATCGACTCGGCGCCGCCGCCGATCACGAGCTCATGCTGGCCGCTCATGATCTGCGCCGCTGCGAAGTTCACGGCATCGAGGCCGGAAGCGCAGAAGCGGCTGATCTGCACGCCGGGCACGGCCTCCCCAAGACCGGCCTTCAGCGCCGCGAAGCGCGCGATGTCGGAGCCGGCTTCGCCAACCGGATCGACCACGCCGAGCACGACGTCATCGACCGAATCCTCAGGCAAATTATTGCGGTCCTTCAGCGCCTTCAGCGGCACGGTCGCGAGCGCGAGGGCGGTGACTTCGTGCAGCGCGCCGTCCGGCTTGCCGCGGCCGCGCGGGGTACGAACGTGGTCGTAGATGAATGCCTCAGGCATGACGCCCTCCTGATGTGATGTTGTACGATTGGGAGCAGGCAGCGGAAGCAGGCTCAGAACGCTTCCGCCGGCAGTTCCATGATGGTGGCGCAACCGGCCTGGATGCGCGCGAGATTGGCGGCGGTCTCCGGCAGCATCCGCTCCATGAAGAAGCGGCCGGTGACGAGTTTTGTGGAGAGATAGGGCGTCGCCCCGCTCTCGGCAATCTTGGCATTCGTCACCTTGGCCATCCGCGCCCACATGTAGCCGAGCGCGACGAAGCCGAAGAGATGCAGGTAATCGGTTGCGGCGGCACCGGCATTGTCGGGCTTTGCCATCGCGTTCTGCATCAGCCAAGTCGTCGCCTGCTGCAGATGGCCGAGCGAGGTCGAGAGCGGCGTGATGAAGGGCTTCAGCGCCTCGTCGCCGCCGTTCTCCTTGGCGAACGCCATGACCTCGCCGAAGAAGGCCATGATGGCGCGGCCGCCGTCGCGCGGCAGCTTGCGGCCGACGAGGTCGAGCGCCTGGATGCCGTTGGCGCCTTCATAGATCATGGCGATGCGCGCATCGCGCACGAACTGCTCCATGCCCTGCTCGGCGATGTAGCCGTGGCCGCCATACATCTGCTGCGCCTGCACCGCGTTGGCGAAACCATAGTCAGTGAGGAAGCCCTTCAACACCGGCGTCATCAGACCCATGTGGTCGTCGGCGGCCTGGCGGTCCTTGGGGTCTTCGGAGCGGTGGGCGACGTCGCTCTTCAGCGCGGTCCACATCACGAAGGCTCGCGCGGCCTCGTTGAACGCGCGGATCGAGAGCAGCGTGCGGCGCACGTCGGGATGCACGATGATCGGGTCGGCCGGCTTGTCCGGCGCCTTGACGCCTGACAGCGCGCGGCCCTGGATGCGCTCGCGGGCATAGGCGACCGCGTTCTGATAGGCGACCTCGGACTGCGCGAGGCCCTGCACGGCGACGCCGAGCCGCGCCTCGTTCATCATCACGAACATGCCCTGCATGCCCTTGTTCTCTTCGCCGATCAGCCAGCCGGTGGCGTTGTCGTAGTTCATCACGCAGGTCGAATTGCCGTGGATGCCCATCTTGTGCTCGATCGAGCCACAGACGACGCCGTTGCGCGCGCCCACCGAACCGTCGGCATTGACCAGGAACTTCGGCACCACGAACAGCGACACGCCCTTGATGCCGGCCGGCGCGCCCTCGATGCGGGCGAGCACGAGATGGATGATGTTGTCGGCGAGATCGTGCTCACCGGCCGAGATGAAGATCTTGGTGCCCGTGATCTTGAAGCTGCCGTCCGCCTGCCGCACTGCCTTGGTGCGGAGCATGCCGAGATCGGTGCCGCAATGCGGCTCGGTGAGGTTCATGGTGCCGGTCCATTCGCCGGCCACCATCTTCGGCACGTAGGTCTTCTTCTGCTCGGGCGTGCCGTGCACCAAGAGCGCCGCGGTCGCGCCCATGGTGAGGCCGCCATACATCGAGAACGCCATGTTGGCGGAGATCTGGAATTCATTGACCGCCTGGCTCAGGGTCACCGGCAGGCCCTGCCCGCCATATTCGGTCGGCGCCGACAGGCCGAGCCAGCCGCCCTCGGCGACCTGCTTGAACGCCTCCTTGAACCCCTTCGGCGTGGTGACGCTGCCGTCATCCGCACGCTTGCAGCCTTCGAGATCGCCGACGCGGTTGAGCGGCTGCAGCACCTCTTCGGCGAGCTTGGCGGCTTCGCCGAGGATGGCCTCGCGCACGTCGCTCGACGCATCGGAGAAGCCCGCGAGATTGTCGTAGCGATCGATCTGGAAGACGTCGTTGAGCAGGAAGTTCACGTCTTCGACGGGGGCTTTATAGATCGGCATTGGGGTCTCCCGGCGTGGGGCTTGAAGGGGATGTTGGGCTTATGATTGGGCGGCGGCAAGCTGCTCCGCCATCAGGCGGTGCAGCATGTTGATCGCCTTGAGTGGACGCACCATCACCTTGAAGTGGGTGATGCGCCCCTCGCTATCGAAGCTGATGATGTCGACGCCATTGATCTCGATGCCGTCGATGACATTCTTGAATTCGAGCACCGCGCCATTGTCGCTGCGCCACTCGCCGACATAGGTGAAGCCGGGGCCGCCGAGCACCTTCTCGGCGCTGGAGAGGTATTTGAAGGTGATGTCGCGGCCGCGCTGCGGCGTATGCACGACCGGGCTTTCGAACACGGCGTCGGGATGCAGGAGGTCCCAGAGCGCGGTGCGGTCGTGAGACTTCATGTAGGCGTACCAGGAATCGAGGCCGGTCATTCTCAGGTGCCTCCCTAGGCTAAGGGCAAAAGTGCGAAAACAACCCCATGCACAGTAGCGAGGAGATTGATTTCACTTGATTATTCAGCCGGGCCTGTGGCCCGCCTGCACGCTGCCTCATATGCACATTGACGCATATGCGCCGATGCGCATAAAGTCAAGCAGCTTGGTCAAACCTAAAGAAGGGGGCCGATCATGGCACTGGGCGACGCAATCCTCGCATGCCTGACGGAACGCCCGATGACGGGCTACGAACTCGCCAAGACGTTCGATTCCTCGATCGGCTTCTTCTGGAAGGCCGACCATCAGCAGATCTACCGCGAGCTCTCCAAGCTGCGGGACCGCGGCTACATCCAGGGCCGCGAGGTCGTGCAGTCGGGCAAGCCCAATAAACTGATCTATACGCTGACTCCCGAGGGCCGAACAGCACTGCGGCACTGGGCCGCGCGGCCAAGCACGCCGCCCTCGATCAAGGACGACCTCCTGGTGCGGCTGCATGCGCTCGACAGCATCGACATCGAGCCCATGCGCACCGACCTGATGGCCCGCCTGGAGCACCACCGCGACCGCCACGCCAATTACGAGCGCATCCTGAAGAAGCGCTTTCCCGACGGCACGGCGGAGGGACGGCTCGATCTCGGCAATCTGCTGCTGCTCCAGCTCGGCGCCCGCCACGAGCAGATGGTGGCCGATTTCTGCGAGGAGGCGCTGGAAGCGCTGTCGGCGATGAGCGGCAAGGCGACGGTGGTGCCGATCAAGGATGGCAAGCGCGAGAAGGGCTGAGGGCGCCGACGTTACGCGAGCCCTTTCCGCCTCCCCGCTGTCATCGCCCGCGAAGGCTGGCGATCCAGTATTCCAGAGACGGCGCGGCTAGAACCGAGGAGCCGCGGCGTACTGGATGCCCCGCCTTCGCGGGGCATGACACCGGTTTGTTTCGGGGCCCGGATGCGCGACACAACACCGCCCCCAGTTCCCGCCGCCCAACTTTAAGACAGCCACGCCGCCTTCCTTAACTCGTTATTTACCGTAACAGGAAAAAGTCGGTTTTCGAGGCAGACGACCCGCGCCAAATTCGATTGTCTTTGCAACCGGCACGCGTGGGGAAGCTGGAGGCGCCGGGGTGGGGTGCCGAAGTCGGAACCGGACA
Organism: Bradyrhizobium sp. NBAIM08; assembly: GCF_020193935.1. NCBI lineage: Bacteria > Pseudomonadati > Pseudomonadota > Alphaproteobacteria > Hyphomicrobiales > Nitrobacteraceae > Bradyrhizobium > Bradyrhizobium sp. NBAIM08. Next base: position 143,032 of record NZ_JADYVR010000009.1, read on the forward strand.
GAGTCATGAATTCGCGCGTATCGTGGAGTGTCGACGGCATCGATCCATCCGTCCGGGAGCGGGCCGAGGCTGCTGCGCGCCGTGCCGGCATGTCGCTCAACGATTGGCTGAACTCCACGCTCGGCGAAACTGCCCCGCCCAACTTCCGCGGATCCTACGATCAGCGTCCGCAGCACGTGCTGAGCCAAGGACCGAGTCAGGAGAGCCGCGAAGTCGCCGACATCCACCAGCGGCTCGACGCGATCACCCAGCAGATCGAGCGGATCTCAAAACCCGCCCCGCGCCAAGACGCCTCAAGACAAGACTCCTCAAGACCAGACGTCTCGCGCGAGCAGGGCGTCGCGCGCCAGCTCAACGATGCGATCTCGCGGCTCGACGCGCGCCTGTCGCAGATCTCCCGTCCACAGCGGCAAGCGCCGCAGCCGCAGGCCCCTCGCCCCACCCCGGCCGAGACGCGCCAGCGCCAGGCCGATGCCGTCGAGCGCGCCGCCGCGCAGGTCTATCGCGGCTCACCACCCCTGAGCCCGGCTTCGTTCGACGTCGCGGTCGCCGAGATCACGGCGCGCCAGAGCGAGCTCGAGGGCTTTGCGCCGCGGCAGATGCCGCCGCGTGCCGCGCCGCCGCTTGCGCCAACGGCTTCTTGCGCGCCGCCGATGGCGCCGCCCGCCCCTGCCTATGCGCCGCCGCCACCGCAGCCGGGGCCGGATTTCTCCGCGCTCGAGCGCCATCTGCTCAAGATCACGAGCCAGATCGAATCGCTGCAGCGGCCCGACAATACCGAGCAGGCCATCAACGCCTTCCGCAGCGAGCTGGCCGAAATCCGCGCCGCCATCACCGAGGCGATGCCGCGGCGCGCGATCGAATCGATCGAGAACGAGATCCGCTCGCTGCACCGCCGGATCGACGAGACCCGCTCCAACGGCACCGACGGGCAGGTTCTTGCCGGCATCGAGCGCGCACTGTCCGACATCAAGCAGGTACTGCGCACGCTGACGCCGGCCGAGCAGCTCACCGGATACGACGAGGCGATCCGCAATCTCGGCGCCAAGCTCGACCTGATCCTGCGCGCCAATGACGATCCCTCGACCGTGCAGCAGCTCGAAGGCGCGATCTCCGCGCTGCGCGCCATCGTCTCCAACGTCGCCTCCAACGAGGCGCTGGCACGGCTATCCGAAGACGTACAGCTGCTGTCGTCCAAGGTCGACCAGATCACCCGCGCCTCCGGCCATGGCGACAGCTTCGCGGCGCTGGAGCAGCGCATCGCGGCGCTCACGGCGGCGCTGGAAACCCGCGAGCGGCCGCAGCCGTCCGAGAGCACCGAGCATCTCGAAGCTGCGATCCGCGCGCTGTCGGACCGTTTCGACCGCATGCAGGTCGGCAACGATTCCGCCTCGACCTTCGCCCATCTCGAGCAGCGTGTTTCCTATCTCCTGGAGCGGATCGAGGCCGCCGCCGATCCGCGCAACGGCAATTTGAGCCGCGTCGAGGACGGGCTGCACGACATCCTCAGGCACCTGGAACGGCAGCAGGCGACCTATGCGGCCCTCGCCGAGAGCCGCAGCTCCGCGCCGCCGCCCGATTCCGGCATGGTCGACCTCGTCAAGCGCGAGCTCTCCGACATCCGCTTCAGTCAGGCCGAGACCAACCGGCACACCCAGGACTCGCTCGAGGCCGTGCACAGCGCGCTCGGTCACGTCGTCGATCGCCTCTCGATGATCGAGGGCGATCTGCGCGCGGTGCGCACCGCGCCGCCTCCCCCCGCCCCACAGCCGATGTCGATGCCGATGGCGGCGGCGATGGAGCCGGCGCCGATGGCGCGCGAGCCGCGGCCGCAACCGCCAGCACAGCCGCCGAAATACGATCCGAAGCCCGAGCTGCCCAATCCAGCTGCCGCGCAGGCGCCGCCGGCTGCCTTCGTCGCCGCACCGCGCGAGTTCCACGCCGCCACCCCCGCGGCGCCGCCGCCCGTGCCGGCGGCGCCGCCGGTTCCCCCGCGCGCGATCAGCGAGATCCTGGAGCCGCACACGGCGCGCGCTGCACTCGCGCCGGAACTGCCGCCGGATCACCCGCTCGAGCCGGGCACACGGCCGGGCGGACGCCTCGCCACGCCGTCGGAGCGCATCGCCGCCTCCGAGGACGCGATCAGCGGAATTGCCGCCGCGCCGAAGGAGCCGGTGTCGTCGTCGAGCTTCATCGCCGCCGCCCGCCGCGCGGCGCAAGCCGCCGCCGCACAGCCGCCCGAGAAGCCGGCCCGCGGCGCCAAGGCCGCGATCGCCCGCGCCAAGGAGAAGGGCCAGGAAGGCGGCTCGACCATCACCTCGAAGATCCGCTCGCTGCTGGTCGGCGCGAGCGTGGTCGTGATCGTGCTCGGCACCTTCAAGATGGCGATGAACCTGCTCGAAGGCGGCAGCTCGCCACCGACGCCGCAGGCGATGCAAAACATCCCGAGCGAGCCGGCACCGCAGCCGGCGCCGCCGCCGGTCGAGACCAAGCCAGCCGCGCCCGAGCAGATCACCCCGTCGATGACGTCGCCGACACCGATCGGACGGCAATCGCAGAACAATGCCGCGCCGGCGCCTCTTCCCGGTTCCGGCAGCTCGGCCTCCGTTGAGATCCCGCAAGCGCCTGCCGCGGCGATGCCGCCGGCCTCAAGCGACGTCACCGGCGCGCTGTCGGGCACGAGTCGCGCCAAGCTCGGCGTCGTTCAGGTGCCGCCGAGCGAGAAGCTGCCTGACGGCATCGGCGGCCCGGCCTTGCGCAGCGCCGCGATGAAGGGCGATGCGACCGCGGCCTACGAGATCGGCGTGCGCTTTGCCGAAGGCAAGGGCGTTGCCACGAATTACGACGAAGCGGCGAAGTGGTACGACCGCGCGGCGCAGGCCGGGGTCGTCCCCGCAATCTTCCGCCTCGGCACGCTCTACGAAAAGGGCCTAGGGGTGAAGAAGGACGCCGACATCGCGCGCCGCTACTACACCCAGGCCGCCGAGCGCGGCAACGCCAAGGCGATGCACAATCTCGCCGTGCTCGATGCCGACGGCGGCGGTCGCGGCGCCAATTACAAGAGCGCGGCGCAGTGGTTCCGGAAAGCGGCCGATCGCGGCGTCGCCGACAGCCAGTTCAACCTCGGCATCCTCTATGCCCGCGGCATCGGCGTCGAGCAGAACCTCGCCGAATCCTACAAATGGTTCAACCTGGCAGCTGCCCAGGGCGATGCGGATGCCGCCGGCAAGCGCGACGACGTCGCCAAGCGCCTCGACCCGCAATCGCTGGCGGCCGCCAAGCTCGCGATCCAGACCTTCAGCGCCGAGCCGCAGCCCGACGATGCCGTCAACGTTGCGACCCCGAACGGCGGCTGGGACAGCGCACCGCAAGCCAGCGCGAAGCCGGCTCCCAAGCAAGTGGCGACGAAACGCTCGGCCTCAGCGGCGCATTGAGCCGGATCGCATTCGATCCGACGCTGAGACACCCCCAACCCTCTCCGCAAGCGCTGGGCTACCGCATATGACCTGTGGCGGCGGCTGCGCGCACGCCTCGTCCTTCGAGACGGCGCTGACGCGCCTCCTCAGGATGAGGCTAATCGGCATCAGTGCTCGTTGAACCTGCTGCCGCGCACTCCGCCCTCATCCTGAGGAGCCCGCCCAAAGCGGGCGTCTCGAAGGATGGCCGCAGGGGAAAACTCCCAAATGCGCTAGCCCCTGCGCCAGCGGGAGACGGCTGGGGGGATCAGCTCGCAGCTTTTGCATTCTGCCGGGAAATCGCTATTTTCCGCGGCCCGGAGGCCCCTGATGTCCGTTATTGATCTAGCCGCAAACCCGAGCGAGTTGCGTGCGCTCGCCGAACAATCCAACGCCTGGCCGTTCGAGCAGGCGAAGGCCATTGTCGCGCGGCTGAAGAAAAGCCCGAAGGACGAGGTGCTGTTCGAGACCGGCTATGGTCCGTCTGGCTTGCCGCATATCGGCACGTTCGGCGAGGTGGCGCGCACCTCGATGGTGCGCCACGCCTTCCGCGTGCTCACCGAGGACAAGGTCAAGACGCGCCTTTTGGCGTTCTCCGACGACATGGACGGCTTCCGCAAGGTGCCCGACAACGTTCCGAACAAGGAGATGCTGGCCGCTCATATCGGCAAGCCGCTGACGCGGGTGCCGGATCCGTTTTCGAACGAATATCCGTCGTTCGGCGCGCACAATAACGCGCGCTTGCGCGCGTTTCTGGATCATTTCGGCTTCGACTACGAGTTCGCGAGCTCGACCGACTACTACACGTCGGGCCGCTTCGACGCGACGCTGCTGAAGATGCTCGCCGCCTACGACAAGATCATGGCGATCATCCTGCCGACGCTGGGCCCGGATCGCCGCGCGACCTATTCGCCGTTCCTGCCCATCAGCAAGACCACGGGCGTCGTGCTGCAGGTGCCGATGATCCGCCGCGACGTCGCGGCGGGCACGGTGACCTACGTCGATCCCGATACCAACCAGGAAGTTGAAACGCCCGTCACCGGCGGCAACGTCAAGTGCCAGTGGAAGGCCGACTGGGCGATGCGCTGGGTCGCGCTCGGCGTCGACTACGAGATGGCGGGCAAGGACCTGATCGATTCCGTGAAGCTGTCCGGCGCGATCGCCAGAGCGCTCGGCAGCACGCCGCCCGAAGGCTTCAACTACGAGCTCTTCCTCGACGAGAAGGGCCAGAAGATCTCGAAGTCGAAGGGCAACGGCCTGACCATCGACGAATGGCTGCGCTACGCCTCACCGGAATCGCTCTCATTGTTCATGTACCGCGAGCCGAAGGCGGCCAAGCGGCTGTATTTCGACGTCATCCCGCGCAATGTCGACGACTACCAGCAATTCCTCGACGGCTTTCCGAAGCAGGACGGCAAGCAGCAGCTCGGCAATCCGGTCTGGCACATCCACAACGGCAAGCCGCCGACGGGCGACATGCCCGTCACCTTCCAGCTGCTGCTGACGCTGGTGTCATCGTCGAACGCGGAGAACGCCGAGACGCTGTGGGGCTTCATCGGCCGCTACCGGCCCGGCGTGAGCCCGCAGACCCATCCGAAGCTGGATGCGATGGTGGGCTATGCCATCAACTATTATCGCGACTTCGTCGCGCCGACGAAGCAGTTCCGCGTACCCACGGACAGCGAGCGCGCCGCGCTGCAGGATTTGCGCGATGCGCTGTCGCAGCTTGCGCAGGACGCATCCGCCGAGGACATCCAGAACGTCGTCTACGAGATCGGCCGCCGCGAGCCGTTCCTCGACCAGGTCAAGAAGGGCAAGGACGGCCGCCCCGGCGTCACGCTGGACTGGTTCAACATGCTCTACCAGGTCCTGCTCGGCCAGGAGAAGGGCCCGCGCTTCGGCTCCTTCGTCGCGGTCTACGGCGTGCAGAACGCGGTCAACATGATCGACGGCGCGCTGGCGAGGAGTGCGTGAGCGGCGCCATCACTGGCTCGCCCAGAGGATCCGCGCAACCCAGGCGACATCGCTCGCCGCGACCGTTCGCGCCGCCTGTGACGCATCGAGGGGCGCCAAGTCCAGGGTCTTTGCCGTGCGGCGCTTCAGGGTCGCAATCGTGATCTCGTCCGTCTTGATCTTGACCACCACGCGATCACCCTTGCGGATCGGCGCCGCAGGCGAGACCAGGATGATGTCACCGTCGCGATAGGCAGGCAGTAGCGCAGCGCCGGAAATCTCCAGCGCAAAGACTTGACCGTCATCGGCGATTGGAAGCGCGATCTCGGTCCAGCCCCTGCCGGTTGGAAGACCGGCCTCATCGAAGGCGCCGCTCATTCCGGCCTGTGCAAAGCCGAGCAGCGGCACCGAGCCGCGGCCGCTTCCACCGTCGTCATCAATCAGCTTCGCAAAGCTGTCGATCGAGGCGTCGGCCGCCGCCAGCGCTTTTGCGATCGATTCGGTCGAGGGCCAGCGCTCGCGGCCGTCGGCGGTGACGCGCTTGGACCTGTTGAAGGTGGTGGGGTCGAGCCCGGCACGCTTGGCAAGGCCGGACGGCGACAGTCCGGCGCGCGCCGCCAGCCGGTCCAGCGCGGCCCAGATCTGGTCGTGAGTCAGCATCCTCTGCGCTTTGGCCTGTCTGACCATGGAAGGCCCAGCCCGTCGCAACTCAGGAAAACTGTCCTCAAATCAACCGGTTTTCCGTTTTTCGCGCAAGAGGCGACCGAGGCGGCGTTCGCAAACGAAACGGGTAGCCGTTCGCGTCAGGAAAGCGCGCAAAACGGGAATCTGGAGCCCCGAGCCGATTTCATCGGCGAGGAAAAGGCTCTAAGCCTTGAGTTCGGGAGGGGCGGCCTTTACGGTCGCGCCCGGGTTTCGAGGACCCGCGAAAAGCGAAAAAACCCAAGAGACTCAAAGAACAAACAAGGCTGCGGTAGCGGTGGTCAAGATCTACAAAATCTGTCCGGCCTCGGCCTGGCGCGAGGCGGAACGGCAGGGTGTCTACCGGGGCAGCGCAGATGACGCGCGCGACGGGTTCATCCATTTCTCGACCGCGGCCCAGGTTCCCGAGACCCTGCGCAAGCACTATTTCGGGCAGCGCGCGCTGTTCCTGGTCGAGATCGACGGCGACGCGCTCGGCAGCGAGTTGCGCTGGGAACGCTCGCGCAATGACGAGCTCTTCCCGCATCTCTATGGCGAGCTCGATCTCGGCGCGGTCCTGGCGGTGATGAACCTCAACATGCGCTCCGACGGCAGTCACGATGTTCCGGAGCTGTTGCCGTGATCCGCGCGTTCGACGCCTTTTCGCTGCCGGTACTGCGCTGGCTCGATCCCGAGGACGCGCATCGCCTCGCGATCCAGGGCCTGCGCTTCCTGCCGCCGGTCAAGCCGCGCGCCGATAATCCCAAGCTCGCGGTGCGCGCCTTCGGGCTGAACTTTCCCAATCCGATCGGCATGGCCGCGGGCTTCGACAAGAGCGCCGAGGTGCCGGACGCGCTGCTGCGGCTCGGCTTCGGTTTCGTCGAGATCGGCTCGGTGACGCCGAAGCCGCAAGCCGGCAATCCGCGGCCGCGGCTGTTCCGTCTCGAGCGCGACGAGGCGATCATCAACCGCATGGGCTTCAACAATGACGGCGCGGAGGCGGCTCTGCGCCGGCTTGCCGCGCGCGCGCAGCACGGCGGCATCGTCGGCGTCAATGTCGGCGCCAACAAGGATTCGCCGGACCGCGTCGGCGACTACGTCAAGCTGATCGAGACCTTCGCGCCGGTGGCGAGCTATTTCACCGTCAACGTCTCCTCGCCGAACACGCCGGGCCTGCGCAACCTTCAGGAAGGCGCGCTGCTCGACGATCTGCTCGCGCGCGTGATCGAGGCCCGCGAGCGTGTCAGGCAGAAGGCCGGCGACACGCCGGTGCTGCTCAAGATCGCGCCGGATTTGAGCCTCGCTCAGCTCGACGACGTCGTGCAGGTCGCGCGCTCGCGCCGGGTCGACGGCATGATCGTGTCGAACACCACGGTCGCGCGGCCGAGCACGTTGCGTGAAGAGACGCGGGCGAAGGAACAAGGCGGCCTGTCCGGCCGGCCGCTGTTCCGTCTGTCGACGCGCATGGTCGCGGAAACCTATGTGCGCGTCGAGGGCGCATTCCCGCTGATCGGCGTCGGCGGCGTGGATTCGGGCGGCGCCGCGCTGACCAAGATCCGCGCCGGCGCCAGCTTGATCCAACTCTATTCGTCGCTGGTCTACAAGGGCCTCGGCCTGGTCGACGAGATCAAGCGCGACCTGACGTCGACATTGCTGCGGACAGGGCGGGATTCGCTGTCGGAGATCGTCGGCGCCGACGCGGCGACGCTGACGGCGGAAGACTGGCCGGGGATGTGAGGCGTCCTTCGCCTCTCCCCGCCTGCGCAGACTTCGTAGCCCGGATGGAGCGCAGCGCAATCCGGGAAGCTATCGGCATGGACAAAGCCCCCGGATTACGCTGCGCCCCATCCGGGCTACGGTTCTTCTACGGCTTCACGAACGTCGCGCGATACAGCGCCGGATACCTCGCGCCCTGCAAGCCGCCGCGCGCGACGTAGAACGCGATCAGCGCACTCCACAGGCCGGCATTGCCGAACGATTGCAGCGCCAGCCAGGCGGCGAAGAAGATCGCGAGCGAGAGCAGCATCAGATTGCGCATCTCCCGCGCCCAGGTCGCGCCGACATAGATGCCGTCGAAACCGAAGGCGAACACGCCGGGGAGCGGCGCCAGCACGATGAAGGGCAGGAACTCGCGCGCCGCGCGGCGGACGTCCTCGCTCGCCGTCATGACGTTGATGATGTCAGGGCCGAAGGCTGCGAACAGCACGGCGACGACAATTGCGAAGCCGAGCCCCCAGAGCAGCACCAGCCTGGTCGAATCCGCAAATCCCTTGGCGTCGCGGCCGCCAAAGGCGCGGCCGCAGAGCTGCTGGGCCGCATTGGCAAGGCCGTCGAGGAAGAAGGCGCTGACCAGGAGGAAATTGTTGAGCACGGAGTTCGCGGCCAGCGTGACGTCGCCGGCCCGCGCGCCCTTGGCGGTGAAGAACAGGAACACGGCGATCAGCGCCGCGGTGCGGATCAGGATGTCGGTATTCACCGCCAGGAGCCGCATCAGCTTGTCGCGATCGAACAGCGTTGCGCGAGGTATGGCAAAACCGCCGAGCGCATGGCGCCTGCACACGATCACGCCGAGCATGAAGCCGATCGTCTCGGACAGAAGCGCGGCGATCGCCGCGCCGGCAATGCCGGTGTCGTAGACCAGCACCAGCAGGATGGTCGCCACCATATTGATGAGGTTGATGACGACCTGGAGCGCAAGGGCCGGATTGGCGCGGGCCTGCCCCACCAGCCAGCCGAGGATGACGTAATTGGCGAAGGCGAAGGGCGAGGACCAGATCCTGATCATGAAATAGGTCTTTGCGGCCTGCGTCACGCCCTCGCTGCCGCCCATCAGGTCGAACAGTGCGCCTGCCAGCGGCAGCTGCAGCACGATCAGCGCCGCACCGATCAGGCCGGCGACGATGAAACCGCGCACCAGGATCACGGTCTGCTCGCGCGTCTCGCCCGCGCCGAGCGCCTGCGCGGTGAAGGCGAGCGTGCTCATGCGCAGGAAGCCGAACAACCAGAACAGGCAGTCGAAGATGACGGAGGCCATCGCGACGCCGCCGAGCAGCGCGGCATCGTCGAGCCGCCCGATCGCGGTGGTCGAGACCACGCCGATCAGCGGCGTCGTGAGGTTCGCGACCATCGCGGGACCTGCAATGGCGAAGACCTGCCGGCTACCGACGCGGTGATGGACGGGTGCGTGCATCTTTCAGAACACGAGCACCATGCCGTCTTCGGCGGCGAGGTGCTCGACCTCGCCCAGGCGCGACAGCATGTCGTCGCTCATATGGGTGAGGACGAGCCGCTTGGCGCCGATGTCGGGCAGATGCTGTTCCAAGGTCTTCAGGCTGAGGTGATTCTTGACCACCTTCTCGTACATATAGGCTTCGGCGATGAAAAGGTCCGCGCCATGCGCCAGCGGAATGAGCGTCTCCGTCCATTCGGTATCGGCGGTGTAGGCGAGCGTGCGGCCCTCGGCCGCGATGCGATAGGCGAGGAACGGTCCGCCTGATTCGCCGTGCACGACCGGATAGGGCGTCACATTCACCGCGCCGAAGCGCTGGCTTTGCCCGGGCGCGAGCTCGACCACGTTCAGCTCGAAGCGCGGCTTGGTGTTCGAGGAATGCTCGAACAGCGCCTCCATCACCTCGCGCAGCCGCCTCTCGATGCCTTGCGGGCCCGCGATCGTCAGCGGCCGCGTTCGCCGCGAGAATTGCGCGTCGAGCAGAAAGAACGGCAGACCGGCAAAATGGTCGCCGTGGAAATGCGTGATCAGGATCAGGTCGATGTCGCCCCGATCGATCTCGAGCCGCTTCAGCGCCGGCAGCGCCGACGCACCGCAGTCGATCAGGAAGTTCGCTTTGCGCCCCGAGACGTGGAAGCAGGTGTTGAGCCTGCCGCCGGAGCCGAAGGCATCACCGCAGCCGACGAACCGCAATTGCATCGGCTGCGCACTCCCTCAGAGCATGATCCGGAAAAGTGTGAAGCGGTTTTCCGACAAGATCATGCTCAAAAATATGACTTACCTGCCGCGCGGCGCGCCGAACACGCGCGACAGCAGCCAGATCGGAATCACGATGACCGCACCGAGCAGGAAGTAGCGCCACAGCCAGTTCACCGCATCGAAGCCGAGGTCCCACAGCCGCTGGAACAACAGGCGAATGCTGTGGATGATGTTCCAGGGATCGAAGCCGATCGTCGCCAGCACGACGCCGACCAGGATCGAGAGCAGCACCAGGCGGAACGCGACCGCCAGCGGCGAGCCGCCGAGAAAGCGGTGCAGGCCGTCGCTGCGGCCGGCCGGCAAATCTCTGACGTCTTGGACCATCGCAAACTCCTGAAGCGGATTCGAACCCATTATAGGCACGGCGGGGGACATGGGGAACCCGCAAGGGGCCGTCAATCGGGTTACGGGAGTTTAATTCGGGCGGAAGAGGGAGCGCACCGTCCTCGTGGCAACAGTTCACACCTCGATCTCCGCCGCCTCGGCCTTCAGCATCTTCTCCAGCGTCTCCAGCCGGTCGGCCTCTCGCGGCGGCTTGTCCCAGCGCAGGCGGCTGATGCGGGGGAAACGCATGGCGACGCCGGATTTGTGCCGGGGCGAGCGCTGCAATCCTTCGAAAGCGACCTCCAGCACCAGCCCCTTGTCCGCTTCGTGCACGACGTGGCGGACGGGGCCGAATTTCTCCGTGGTGTTGCGGCGGACGAAGCGGTCGATCTGCAAGAGCTCCTCGTCGGTGAAGCCGAAATAGGCTTTCCCGACCGGCACCAGCTCCTCGCCATTCTCGGTCTCGGTCCAGACGCCGAAGGTGTAGTCGGAATAATAGGACGAGCGCTTGCCGTGGCCGCGCTGCGCATACATCAGGACGGCGTCGATGATGTGCGGGTCGCGCTTCCACTTCCACCATTGCCCCTTCGGCCGCCCCGGCAAGTAGGGCGCATCGCGCCGCTTCAGCATGACGCCTTCGACGGCGTCCGCATCCTCGCCGGCGCCGGCGCTCGCGGGATCGGCCCGCGCGGCGGTCAGTGCTTCCCAGCTATCGAAGGGCACGGTGGGCGAGAGATCGATGCGGGGATCGTCGAGCTTTGCGATGAATCGCTCCAGCCGCTCGCGCCGCTCGGCAAAAGGCAGCTCGCGCAGATCGTTCTCGTCGTCGCCGAGCAGATCGTAGGCGCGCAGGTGAATCGGAAACTCCTTGATCAGCTTCGGCGAGACGACCTTGCGGTTGAGGCGCTGCTGCAACACGTTGAAGCTCTGGACGCGGCCTTCGCGCAGGATCAGGAGCTCGCCGTCGATCGCGCCCGGCAGGCGCAGCGACGGCACGAGATCCGGAAAGCTTCCCGTGATGTCCTCGCCGGTGCGCGAATAGAGCCGCGCGGTGATATGGCCGCGCTCGTCGCGCCCGGCCACCGCCTGCACGCGGATGCCGTCCCATTTCCATTCGGCGATGTAGTCGGCGGGATCGAGCGCGGCGAAATCCGCATCCTCGATGGCATGCGCCAGCATCACCGGCCGGAACGGCGCGGGATCGCGGTTGACGGGCTTGTCGCCGCGGCCTTCCAGCCAGGCGAACAGGTCGAGATAGGGCGGGACGAGCCCCGGCCAGATCAGCTCGATCTCGTGCGGGTCCTTGTCGCCGAGCGCTGCCGCCGCAGTCTTGGCAAGACGCGCGGAGATGCCGATGCGCAAGCTCCCGGTGACGAGCTTCAGCAGCGCCCAGCGCCCGGTCTCATCTAACTCGTCGAGCCAGCGCTCGAGCTGCTTGGGCAGCTCGGTCTTGCCCAGCGTGCGCAGCGTGGTGACGACCTCGGTGAGGCTCGGTGGCGGCGGGTTGTTGTGGGCGGCGAGCGCGGCTTTCGGCCACATCAGCGCAACCGTCTCCGAGAGATCGCCGACATAGTCGTAGCTCAGCCCGAACAGCACCTCATCGGTGCGTGCCGCGATGAGGTCGCGGATCAGCGCCGGCTTGGCGTGCTTGAAGCTGAGCGCGCCGGTCAGCGCAGCCAGCGCATAGCCGCGGTCGGGGTCGCCAACCTCGCGAAAATAGCCGGTGATCAGCCGCAGCTTGTTGTTGCGGCCGGGCTCATAGGCGAGGCGGTCGAGCAGCTCGGCGAAGCGGTTCATGCTTCGGCCTCGGCTTGAATCGGCGTCTCGCTCTCCTCCTCGTCGCCATAGCCGACGAGGTCGAGCGGCCGTGCCTTCAGGCCTTTGCTCCGGCACCAATGCACCAGCGCATCTTCCTGGCCGTGGGTGACCCAGATCTCGCCGGCGCCGGTCGCCGCGATGGTTGCGGTGAGGCCATCCCAATCGGCGTGATCGGAGATCACCAGCGGCAGCTCGACGCCGCGCTGCCGCGCCCGGGCGCGCACGCGCATCCAGCCCGAGGCGAAGGCGGTGACCGGATCGGGAAAGCGCCGCGTCCAGAGATCGGAGGTGGCCGAGGGCGGCGCCAGCGTGATGGTGCCGGCGAGCGCCGCCTTCTTCATGCCCTTCACTGGTTTGAGCTCGCCGAGGTCGATCCCGCGGCTCTGATAGTAATGCGTGATCGTCTCCATCGCGCCATGCAGGTAGATCGGCGCGTCATAGCCGGCCAGACGCAGCAGCTTGATCACGCGCTGCGCCTTGCCGAGCGAGTAGGCGCCGACGAGATGCGCGCGCTCCGGAAACAGCGCGACCGAAGCCAGCAGCTTCTTGACCTCGTCGCTCGCATCGCCATGCCTGAAGACCGGCAGGCCGAACGTCGCCTCGGTGATGAAGACGTCGCAGGGCACCAGCTCGAACGGCGTGCAGGTCGGGTCCGGCGCGTCCTTGTAGTCGCCGGAGGCGACGATGCAGGTGTCCTTGCACGAGACGGCGATCTGCGCGGAGCCCAGCACGTGGCCGGCCGGGTGAAACTTGATCTTGACGTCGCCGAGCCGGATCTCCTCGCCATAGCGGATGGCTTGCGTAGAGCCGGCGAAGTTCTCGCCGTAACGCAGCCGCATCATGTCCAGCGTTTCCTGCGTCGCCAGCACCGCGCCATGGCCCGCACGGGCATGGTCGGAATGGCCGTGGGTGATCACGGCCCGCTCCACGGGGCGGACGGGGTCGATATGGAAGCCGCCGGGCTTGCAGCACAGGCCGGCAGCATTTGGCAGCAGGATGTCTTGCGGGCGCATGCCTGTTATATAAGTCGAGCCATCACATCTTCGAGTCACTTACCCATTTCGTTTCCTGGTTCCTCAATGCCGCTCCGCCTGTTCCTGACCTCCGGCGATCTCATGGCCGACCGCCGCTTCGAGTTCGCGCGCGATCTCCAGCTCAAGGGCGACCTTCCCGCCGCGGCCGACCTCCTGGAGCAGGCGATCGAGCTCGCGCCCAACTTCACCTCGGCCTGGTTCACGCTCGGCGAGATCCGTCAGCAACTCGGCGAGCGCGACAAGGCCATCGCGGCCTTTCGTGAAGCGCGGCGATGCGATCCCGGGGATCAGCACGGCGCCGGCCTGCACCTGATGCGGCTCGGCGATACCGAGATGGCGGAGATGCCCAAGGCTTACGTGCAGGCCTTGTTCGATCAATACGCCCCGCGGTTCGAGCACGCGCTGATCAACGATCTCGGCTATCGCGCCCCGACGCTGATCTTCAAGGCGGTGCTGGCGGCGCGCGTCGCCGCCAAGAAGCCCGCCTACTTCAAGCGCACCATCGATCTCGGCTGCGGCACCGGGCTCGCGGCCGCTGCCTTCGCCAAGCAGGTCGACCATTTCACCGGCATCGATTTGTCACCCGGCATGATCAAGGAGGCGCGGGCGACGAACCTCTATGCCGAGCTCGAAGTCGCCGACATGATTGAGGGCCTGCGCGGCAAGGCCGACGCGAGCGCGAACCTCGTCGTGGCCGCGGATGCGTTCGTCTATCTCTCCGATCTCGCGCCGGTGCTGAGCGAAGTAAGGCGCGTGCTCGTCTCAGGCGGCGTGCTCGCCTTCACGCTGGAGACGCATGCGGGCGACGGCATCGTGCTCGGCGATGGCCTGCGTTATGCCCATTCCGCGGAATATGTGCGCAGCGCCATCGCGAAGGCGGGGATGAAGCTGCTGACTCTGGAGCCGGCCTCGCCACGCAACGAGAACAACGAGCCGGTGCGTGGCCTCGTCGTGGTCGCCGAGAAAACTTGAGTCTAGGCGCTAACACCTTGCGATTTGAGCGTCATTGCGTCGCAAAGCTGCGACTTCCCACTTGCGAGCCGAGCTGCGATGTCAGCACAATGCGCGCATCAGGGAGAAAACAACAATGATCAAGAATCCATCGCGGCGCGATTTCAGCGCCGGCGCACTCGCCACCATCGCAGCATCGACATTGCCTGCGCCCTATGTCTGGGCCGCGGAGAAGAAGTACGATGCGGGCGCCAGCGACACCGAGATCAAGATCGGTCAGACCGTGCCGCATTCCGGCCCCGGCTCGCTCTACGGCGTGCTCGGCCGCGTCGGCGAAGCCTACTTCCAGATGCTGAACGAGAAGGGCGGCATCAATGGGCGCAAGGTCAAGTTCCTCACCATGGACGACGCCTACAGCGCGCCGAAATGCGTCGAGGCGACCCGGCGCCTGGTCGAGCAGGAAGAAGTGCTCGCATTGTACGGCTCGCTCGGCACCGCGCCGCAAACCGCCGTGCACAAATACCTGAACTCCAAGGGCGTGCCACAGCTGCTGCTCAACACCGGCGCGTCGAAGTGGAATAATCCGAAAGAGTTCAAATGGACGATGGCGGGCCTGCCGCTCTATCCGACTGAGGCACGCATCCTGGCTCGGCACGTCGTCAGCGTGAAGCCGAACGCCAAGATCGGCATCCTCTACCAGAACGACGATTTCGGCCGCGACTTCCTCGGTCCCTTCAAGAAGGTGCTGGCAGATGCCGGCGGCACCGCGCAAGTGATCATGGAGCAGACCTACGATCTCACCGAGCCGACCGTCGATTCCCAGCTCATCAATCTCTCGAAGTCCGGAGCCGACGTCTTCTACAACATCTCGACCGGCAAGGCCTCGTCGCAGTCGATCCGGAAAGTGGCCGAGCTCGGTTGGAAGCCGCTGCACCTCCTGTCCGCCGGCTCCACCGGCCGCTCGATCCTCAATGCCGCGGGGCTCGAGAACGCCACCGGCATCGTCGCGATCCGCTACAACAAGGAGGTCGGCCTGCCCAAATGGGAGAAGGACCCGGACGTGATTGCGTTCGAGGAGCTGCGCAAGAAGTACACGCCGGCGATCGACCCCGACAACACCATCGCCTTCGCCGGCTACGGGCAGGCCGCCACGATGGCCGAGATCCTGCGCCGCTGCGGCAACGAGCTCACCCGCGCCAACGTGCTGAAGCAGGCATCGAACCTCCAAGGTTTTCACTCGCCCTATTTCCTCGACGGCGTCACCTACAGCTACACGCCCGAGGACTACACACCGATGAAGACGCTGTTCATCTCCACCTTCACCGGGAAAGACTGGGACATCTCCGACAAGCCGATGTCGGAGTAGCGAGGCGGGCCCCGTCGCCTTTTCCTTCTCCCCTTGTGGGAGAAGGTGGCGCGAAGCGCCGGATGAGGGGTATCTATCCACACGCGAGCTCGCGGAGAGAGACCCTCACCCGTCTCGCCGCTTCGCGGCGAGCCACCCTCTCCCACAAGGGGAGAGGGTAAGACCGCACATCCACTGCAGTTAACCCAAGCGATACACAGCCTTGGCATTCACACCGAACGCCTTGTCCCGCACGCGCGGGCCGAGCCTCGCCAGGCAGGTCTCCAGCGCGGTCTTGATCTCGCCGTAGCTTCCCGCGAGCAGGCATACGGGCCAATCCGATCCGAAGATCAGCCGGTCTTCGCCGAAACATTTCGCGGCGTGCGCCACGAACGGAAACAGCCGTTCTGCATTCCAGTCGTCCCAGACCGCCTCGGTCGCCAATCCCGAGATCTTGCACCAGACATTGCCGCAGGCAGCCAGCGCTGCGATGCGCTCGGTCCATTCCGCGCTCCCGCCGGCGGCAATCGGCGGCTTGGCGGCGTGATCCAGCACGAAACGCGCGTGCGGAAAGGCCTGCGCGGTTGCGATCGCCGCGGGCAGCTCGCGGCTGCGGACAAGGAAATCGTAAGCGAGATCGTGGGCGAACACGGCCGTGAGTCCGCGCTGGACGTCCTCGCGCAGCAGCCAATCCGCATCAAGCTCGTCGTGGACCTGGTGGCGGATGCCGACCAGCTTGTCGCAACCAGGCAGAGCGCGCAGCCGGTCGAGCGTCTCGCCGAGCGCCGCATCGGTGAGATCGGCCCAGCCGACCACGCCGATCACCGAGGGCGTCGCATCCGCGATACGCAGGAACTCCTCGGTCTCCTCCAGCGCTGAGCGGCATTGCACCACGATGCTGGCCTCGATGCCGTTCGCCTGGAGCAGCGGCGCGAGATCGGCCGGGCCGAAGGCACGGCGGATCGGCGCCAGCTCGTCCGCTTCCATCCAGGGATAATCGGCGCGCGCCGGATCCCAGAAATGCTGGTGGGCATCGACGATCACGCCTCAACCTCCGCCAGGAAGCGGCGCGCGCGCATCGACCAACTTTCGTGCCCGCAGCTCCTGCCAGAATGCCGGCGGCACCGCCTTCTCGGACATCGCGATGTTGTCGGCGACCTCGGCGGCATTGCGCGCGCCCATCACGGCGACCGTCACCGCCGGATGGGCCATGCAGAATTGCAGCGCGGCGGCTTTCAGCTCGGTGCCGTGCCTGCGGCAGAGTTCGTCGAGCTCCAGCGCGCGTGCCACGAGCGCAGCATCAGCATCCTGATAGTTGAATTTCGCGCTCGCCCGCGGATTGGCCAGGATGCCGCTGTTGTAGATGCCACCGAGCAAGATGCCGATATTGCTGGCCTGGCACAGCGGAAATAGCGCATCCAGTGCGCCCTGGTCGAGCAGCGTGTAACGGCCGGCGAGCAGGAAGCAGTCGACCGGCACGGCCTCGGCGAAGCGAGCCAGCATCCCCGACTGGTTCATTCCGGCGCCGATCGCCTTGACCGTGCCGTCCTCGCGCAGGCGCTGGAGCGCGCGGAAGGCGCCGGTGACGGCATCGTCATAGTGATCGTCGGGATCATGCACGAGCAGGACGTCGACGCGGTCGAGGCCGAGGCGCTGCAGGCTCTCCTCCACCGACCGCATCACGCCGTCATAGCTGAAATCGAACACCGGCCGCTCGCGCGGCGTGCCCTTGTAGTGCTCGTCCTCCGGCGCAGCATTGTCCGGTGCGCGCAGCAGGCGGCCGACCTTGGTCGAGATGGCGTAGGAGTCGCGCCTCTGTTGCCGCAGGAAGGCGCCCAGCCGCCGCTCCGCGAGGCCGAAGCCGTAAAGCGGGGCGGTGTCGAAGAATCGGACACCGAGCGACCAGGCGCGTTCAATCGTCGCTTGCGCATCGGCATCGCTGACGGGCGAGAACAATCCGCCGAGCGGGGCTGAACCGAGGCCGATCGAGGTGACATCGAGAGCGCCGAGCCGCGACCTTTTCATTCCCATCGCCTTCCAGCAGTCGTCGTCCATTCCAAATCATCTCTCCCGCTTGCGGAAACCGCAAGCGGGAGAGGCATGCAGAAGCGCGGGGCTGGGCAGCGCTCCTACTTCAACATCTTCGCGACGTTGTCCTTGGTGACGAGATCGAGGCCGGTGTAGACGATCTCCGGCACCTTCTCGCCCTTCTTGATGGCGAGCAGCGTGTCCATCGCCTTCTCGCCCATCTCGAACGGACGCTGGCCGACCAGCGCATTGGCATAGCCGTCACGCAGCAGCTCGAGCTGCATCTTCAGCGTATCGGCGACGACCAGCGTGAACTTGCCGGAATCGATGTCCTTCTTGTTCCTGCTGGCGAAGGCCTTGAAACCTTCGGGCGCGAACATCGGCCAGCCGCCGATCGGAACGATGGCGGCGAGATCCGGCGTTGCGGTGCGCATGTCCGTCATCTGCTGGACCGCGAGCGCGGGATCGTCGTTGCAGAAGCTCGGCGAACCCGCGACCTCGGTCCATTTCGAGCCCTTCAGCGCCTCGCGCACGCCGTCGACACGCTCGGCCAGGTTCTTTGCGCCGGGACCGCCGGAGACCATCGCGTATTTGCCGCCGTCAGGCCGCAATTTCAGCAATTCCTTGCCGAGGGCCAGGCCGAACTCCTTGTTGTTGGTGCCGATATAGGCGATGCGCTTGGAGCCCGGCGCGTCGGCATCGAAGGTGATGACCGGAATGCCGGCGGCGGTCGCCGCCTCGATCGACTTGGTCATGGCCGCGACGTCCGCGACCGAGATGGCGAGACCGTCGACCTTCTGCGTGATGAAGTCCTGGATGATCTGGGCCTGGTTCGCCGGCTCATGCTCGACCGGTCCCTTGTAGATGCACTCGATGTTGCCGAGCTCCTTGGCGCGCTTCAGGCAGCCGTCGCGCGAAAAATCGAAGAACGGATTGTTCATCGCCTTCGGCACGATGACGAAGCGGTAGTTCGCAGCAAATGCCGGCGTCGCCATCATCGCAACCGCGATGCCGGCAAGAAGCAGTTTCCTCATTGTCTCCTCCACTCTTGTTGGTGCCTATCCCCTCGAAAGCCCCCGGGAAGCGGATAGGCGACGTTTTCCTTGCCTTCCCGAGATGTCGTCATTTCAGGTCATCCGCGAGCGGACGCGGTCGACCAGCACAGCCAGAATGATGATCACGCCGACCAACGTCTGCTGCCAGTACGAGCTGACCTGGGCCAGCACGAGGCCGTTGCGGATCACCTCCAGCAGCACGCAGCCGACGATGGCCCCGAGCGGACCGCCGATGCCGCCGGCGAGATTGGCACCGCCGATCACGGCCGCCGCGATCACGTTGAGCTCGTAGGACATCGCCATGTTGGCCGGCGCCGATCCGAGCCAGCCGGAGATGATGATGCCCTGCAGGCCCGCGGCGAGCGCGCAGATCACGTAGACCTCGATCTTCACCCGCACCACCGGAATGCCGGTGAGCTCGGCCGCCTTCTCGTTGCCGCCGAGCGCAAAGACGTGGCGGCCGAACGAGGTGTGGTGCAGCACCACCGCCATGGTCAGCGCCAGGATCACGAGATAGATGAACGGCGCCGGCACGCCGAGCACGTCACCGGACGTGAGCGCATAGAAATAATCGGCGTCGGGCCCACCCGGGAAGCTGCCGCGTCCGTTGGAGACGACATAGCCGAGCCCGCGCACGATCGAGAGCATGCCGAGCGTGGTGACGAAGGGTGACAGGCCGAGCACGGCGATGCAGAAGCCGTTGACGAGGCCGGCAATCAGCGCGGCGCCGAGGCCGGCGAGGATCGAGACAAGCAGGATCAGCCCCGGAACATTGGCGAGCACGGTCTTGCCGTCGGCGGCCATGTGCACCAGCGGCGATCCGGGCGCCGACAGCTCGGTCATCACCATCGATGTGATCATGGCGGAAAAGCACATCATCGATCCCACCGACAGGTCGATACCGCCGGTGATGATCACGAAGGTGACGCCGAGCGTCGCAATGGCGATGAAGGAAAAGTTCTTCGCCACGTTCTGCATGTTGCCCTGGGTGAAGAAGTAGGGGCTGGCGAAATGCATGATCACCAGCAGCACCGCCAGCGCGAGCAGGACGTAGCCGGTCTGCGAGGCGAAGATGCCGCGCTGCCACCACCTGATCTTGCCGACATTGGTGAAGCTGATCGGGGATTCCAAGGGCATGGCCATCACGCCGCCTCCTTCGCACCGGTGATGAGGGCGGTGACCTCCTCGGGGGAGGTCTGGTGAATCGACTTGTCGGCGCGCTTCTCGCCGCGTCGCATGACGACGACGCGGTCGCATACGGCGAACACGTCGGGCATGCGGTGCGAGATCAGCATCACGGCGACGCCCTGCTCCTTGAGCCGGTGGATCAGGCCGAGCACCTGCTCGACCTGGCGCACCGAGATCGCGGCGGTCGGCTCATCCATCATTACCAGCCGCGCATTGGAGAGCCGGGTACGCGCGATCGCGACCGCCTGGCGCTGGCCGCCCGACATCTGTCTGACGAGATCGTCCGGGCGCGTCTCCGAACGCAGCTCGCCGAACAGCTCCAGCGCGCGCGATGCCATCGCCTTGTGGTCGAGCAAGGCAATCGGTCCGAACCTGCGCTTCAACTCGCGGCCGAGGAAGACGTTGGCGGCGGCCGTGAGATTATCCGCCAGCGCGAGGTCCTGGTAGACGACCTCGATGCCTACGGCGCGGGCATCGACCGGCCGGTTGAAATGCACCGCGCTGCCGGCAAAGCGCATCTCGCCATGCGTGGGACGGAAATTGCCGGCGATGATCTTCACCAGCGTCGACTTGCCGGCGCCGTTGTCGCCCATCAGGCCGACCACCTCGCCGGGCCAGACCTGCATATCGACGTCGTGCAGCGCGCGGATCGCGCCGAACTCCTTGCCGATGCCGGTGAGCTCGAGCACCGGCGTCGCGTCAGTCTTCGTCATCAGCGGCGTTTCCTCAGACATAGCGGTTGACCAGGGATTCCAGATATTCCTGCCGGCCCGAGCGCGGCTGCGGATCGAACCCGGGAGACATCGCACGGTCGGCGAGATCGGCGAGCGAGCGCTGGGCGCCGAGAATGGCGCGGCCCTCCGGGCTCGCCCAGCCCTCGTAACGTTTTGCGAGCGGCGCACTCAGCGTGCCGGCGTCGAGCATGTCGGCGGCGGCGAGGAAGGCCCGCGCACAGGCATCCATCGAGCCGACATGGGCATGGATGAGATCATCGGGATCGATCGACTGGCGGCGGATCTTGGCATCGAAATTGAGTCCACCCGTGGTGAAGCCGCCACGGTTCAGGATCTCGTGGAACACCAGCGCCAGCTCCGGCACGTTCATCGCGAACTGGTCGGTGTCCCAGCCGAGCAGATCGTCGCCGCGGTTGATGTCGAGCGAGCCGAACACGCCGAGCGCCTCGGCCAGCGCCACCTCATGATGGAAGGAATGGCCGGCGAGGATGGCGTGGTTCTGCTCGATGTTGAGCTTGACGTCCTTGAGCAGGTCGTAGCGTTCGAGGAAACCGTAGCAGGTGGCGACGTCGAAATCATATTGGTGCTTGGTCGGCTCCTTCGGCTTCGGCTCGATCAGCAGCGGGCCCTTGAAGCCGATTTTGTGCTTGTGCTCGACGACGAGCGAGACGAAGCGGCCGAGCTGGTCGAGCTCGCGCTTGAGATCGGTGTTGAGCAGCGTCTCGTAGCCCTCGCGTCCGCCCCACAGCACGTAGTTCTGCCCACCGAGCCGGTGCGTCACCTCCAGTGCGGCACGAACCTGGCCGGCGGCATAGGTGAAGATGTCGGGATCCGGATTGGTCGCGGCGCCCGCCATGTAGCGGCGGTGCGTGAACAGGTTCGCAGTGCCCCAGAGCAGGCGGACCTTGCTCGATGCCATCTTCTGCTCGAACAGATCGGCGATGGCGTTGAGGTTGGCGACGGACTCGGCGAGCGAAGCGCCCTCCGGCGCCGCATCGACGTCGTGGAAGGTGAAGAAGGGGACGTCCAGCAGGCGGAACAGCTCGAAGGCGGCATCGGCCTTGGCGCGCGCCATCGTCATCGCGTCGGTGCCGTGGTGCCAAGGCCGCAGGAAGGTCTCGCCGCCGAAGGGATCGCCACCCGGCCAGCAGAACGAATGCCAATAGCAGACCGCAAAGCGCAAGTGATCCTCGAGCCGGCGGCCATGCACCAGGCGGTCCTTGTCGTACCAGCGGAAGGCGGGCGCACCTTCGGCCTCCTTGCCGCCGAAGGCGACGGGTGCACTTGCATCGAAGAATTTGGCTGGCGCGTTCACTTAAGGCTCCTTCAATGCGGGATAAAGCGCGCGCCATCGCCGATAGGCCTCGTCATAGGCCGCAGCGACGGACGGGCGGGGTGTGAAGCTTGCGAGCCTGCGCGGGCGCGTGCAGACGTCCGCGGGGTTCTCGCCGGTCGCGGCGAGCCGGCCGAGCCGCGCAGCGCCGAGCGCGGCGCCGACCTCGCCTTCCTCGACGCGGTGGACGGGCATGCCGAGCACGTCGGCGCAGATCTGCGCCCATAGCGGCGAGCGCGAGCCGCCGCCGACGAGATCGACCTCGGCGATCGGCCCGCTGGCTGTGCTCAGCGCCGCCAGATTGTCGCGCGCGGCAAAGGCGACGCCTTCGAGCACGGCCTGCACGATCTCTGAGCGCCCGGTCGCGCCGCGCAGACCGACGAAGGCACCGCTGGCGGCGGCATCGTTGTGCGGCGTGCGCTCGCCGTCGAGATAAGGCAGGAACTGGACCGTGCCAGGTGCATCGACGCGCTCGCCGAGCGGCGCCAGGAGCGCTGCGGCCGGCGTCTCCATCACGCCGGCCAGCCAGGCGAGCGAAGCTGCGGCCGACAGCATCACGCCCATCTGGTGCCAGAGGCCGGGCAGCGCGTGGCAGAAGGCATGCACCGCCGAAGCCGGCGCGGGGGCGAAGCGATCGGTGACGCGGAACAGGACACCCGACGTTCCCAGCGACAGGAAGGCATCGCCCGGCGCGATGGCGCCGAGCCCGATCGCGCTGGCCGCATTGTCGCCGGCGCCGCCCGCGACCACGACATTTTTCGCCATGCCCCAGCGCTGCGCGTATTCAGGCGCGAGCACCGCGCTCACCGCACTGCCCTCGACGAGGCGCGGCATGTGGTGCAGATCGAGCCCGGTGGCATGCAGCAGCAGCGCGGACCAGCGCCGCAGGCCGACGTCGAGCCACAGCGTGCCTGACGCGTCCGACATGTCCTCGACCATCTCGCCGGTGAGGCGATAGCGGACATAGGCTTTCGGCAGCAGCACCTTTGCCACGCGGTCGAAGATCTTCGGCTCGTGCCGTGCCACCCAGAGTAGCTTCGGCGCGGTGAAGCCCGGCATCGCGAGATTGCCGGCAATCGCGTGCAGCGAGGGACAGCGCCGCTCCAGCGCGGCGCATTCGGCCTGCGAGCGGCCGTCGTTCCAGAGGATGGCCGGACGCAGCGGCCGGCCGTCCTCGCCAAGCAGCGTCGCGCCGTGCATCTGACCCGACAGCCCAATGCCGCGCACCTGCGCAACCTCGCGCGGATGGCGCGCGGCGAGATCGTCGACGGCGCCGACGGCCGCATCGACCCAGGCGTCGGGATCCTGCTCGGACCACAGCGGCGCCGGGTGCGACAGCGCAAGCTCGCGCGCCGCCGTCGCGGTCACCGCGCCGGCTTCGCTCACGAGCACCGCTTTCACACCGGACGTGCCGATGTCGATCCCGAGATACAAATCGTCCTCCCTTTCGCCTGCCGCGGGAGAGCGATCTTGCGTCGCTTTTCCCCGCTGGCGGTCCCGTTTCCAAGTTCAGCTGCCGCTAGGGCAGATTGTCCCGCATCACGATGTCGATCCGGATCTTCTCCTGTTCACTCAAGATCGGCTCGCCGCGGGCGAGCGCGAGCAGCA
Source organism: Bradyrhizobium sp. NBAIM08 (assembly GCF_020193935.1). Lineage (NCBI taxonomy): Bacteria > Pseudomonadati > Pseudomonadota > Alphaproteobacteria > Hyphomicrobiales > Nitrobacteraceae > Bradyrhizobium > Bradyrhizobium sp. NBAIM08. The sequence continues at coordinate 166,527 of NZ_JADYVR010000009.1, forward strand.
CGCGGACGGCCGCGCGCGCTTCATGTCCGGGGTTCTGCGAGATCGCGGCATCCATCACGCCCTGCAGTAGCAAGCGGCGGGTCAGCGCGGTGACGTCGTGTCCGACGAACACCACCTGCTTGTCACGCCCGGCCGCGCCAGAGGCCTTGTCGTTCAACGCCTTGCCGTTCAGCGCTTTGGCGACGCCCTGCGTGCCGGCGCCGACGTTGTAGAGACCGACGATGTCGCCATGCTTGCCGAGCAGCCGCGCCAGCAGCTGCTCCGAACGATCATCTTCATCGCGCCCTTCCAGCACCGGCAGCACGCTGAGATCGGGGAATTCCGTCGCCATCACCTGGTTGAAGCCGAAGATGCGCTCGGCATGGTCGCGCAGGCCCTGCGAGCCCGCGATGATCGCGACCTTGCCGGACCTCTGGCCGACCAGGCGTCCGACCAGCGCGCCGGCGGTGCGGCCCGCAGCGATGTTGTCGATGCCGACATAATGGTGGCGGCGCGAGGACGGCACGTCCGAGACCAGCGTCACGACCTTGGCGCCGGCATCGACGAGGTCATTGATGGCGGCGCGGACGCTCGGATGGTCCAGCGCCACCACGGCGACGCCGTCATAGTCGCCGGACAGCGCCTCGAGCGAGGCCGCGAGCGCGGCGGGCTCGAACACGTCGGTTGCGATCATCTCGACATTGAGGCGGCGGGCCGACAGCCAGCCCGCCATCTCGCCGAGATAGGCCTCGATCTGCTGCATGAACGGGTTCGAGCCCGACGGCATCACGAAGGCGAAGCGGCGGGCGCGGCCGCGCGCGAGCTCGGCGGCCGCCACATGCGGCTGGAACGAATTGCGCGCGATGGCGTCCTTGACGCGCCGGACCGTATCCGGGCGGACCCCCGGCCGGTTGTGCAGCACGCGATCGACCGTGGCGAGGCTGACACCGGCCTCGCGGGCGATGTCCTTCAGCGTCAGCACAGTCGGGCTCAGGGTCTCGGCCATGGCTGAAGGCTAGCAGAGGTGTTTTGAGGTACGCAACTCATTTGATGAGGGGATCGGTCTTTTTGCTTCCCCTTCCAGGAACGGCTTCCCCGGCGGGCCGTTGCCGGGGCGTGCGTAACGACATCACCCATGATTCCGGCGAGGGGCTGAGCCCGACGCTCGAGCGCAACATCCAGGCGCTGGTGGCGCGGCGGCGCCGGGAGCAGCAGGCGGCAAGCGGCCAGGACAAGGTCGCGGACGCGATCACGGCCTTCACCGGCAGCATGATCTTCGTCTACCTGCACCTCGCCCTGTTCGGGTTCTGGATCATCGCCAACCTGCATTGGATTCCGGGGCTTGCCGCCTGGGACGAGAGCTTCGTCATGCTGGCGATGATCGCCTCGGTGGAGGCGATCTTCCTTTCCACCTTCGTGCTGATCTCACAGAACCGCATGACGGCGGCGGCCGACAAGCGCGCCGATCTCGATCTCCAGATCAGCCTGCTCGCCGAGCACGAGCTGACCAAGGTGGCCCGCCTGCTCACCCAGGTCGCCGAGCGGCTCGACGTCAAGCCGGACGCGGAGCGCGACCTGCAGGAGGCGGCCCGGGACATCGCCCCCGAGCGCGTGCTCGACAAGATCGAGGAGACGCGCTCTTGAGCTATCGGCGGCCTGGCGCCGACAGCTCCAGCGTCAGGTACAGGCTGTTGGGATCCTCGACATAACCCTCGAACGGGCCGCAGGCGACGAAACCGTGCGACACATAGAGCGCGCGGGCCGGCTTGAAATAGTCCCACGAGCCGGTCTCGAGGCTGAGCCGCGTCATGCCGCGCGCGCGGGCTTCCGTGATGATGTGACGCAGCATCTGGCCGCCATAGCCGCGCCGGCGCGCGGTCTGCAGCGTGTGCATCGACTTGACCTCGCCGTGGCCAGTCGAAAGCGTCTTCAACGCGCCGGTGGCGACCAGCGTCTCGCCGTCCCAGCCGGTCCAGAACGCGACCTCTGGCGCACGCAGGCCCGCGAGATCGAGCGCATGGGCACTGCCCGGCGCCGTCTGCGCCCGCGCGGCCGTGACGTGGTGATCGAGCAGCGCGACGACGCGCGGATCATAGGTGTCGCCGGTCCGGATCTGCATCGTGCTCGTCTCCACGCTTTGCCCTCACATCTTGCCGTAGGACGCGCCGCGCCTGACGATGATGACGTAGCGCGCGTCCTGCTTGGTTTCGTTCTCGAAGATCACCGCGCGCATCACGTCGAAATCCAGACAATCGCCCTCGCGCAGCCGCACCGCCTTGGCGTCGATATGCACGGCGATGGCGCCCTCCAGCATCAGGAGCTGCTGGGTGAAGGCGTTGCGGCCCCAGGGGCTGTAGGAGACGCGCGCGCCGGCGGGAAGGTCGACCACGATGATCTCGATGCCGCTGGCCGCATCCGGCGGCGAGGCGTGCCGCCGGCGATAGCCGCTGTCGGGGTCGCGCCAGAGCGGCTGGTCCGCCAGCCGCACCAGCCGCTCCGGCGGCTTCTCGGTGAGCGCGACGACATCGCTGAGCGTGACGTCGAGCGCGGCGCAGAGCTTGTTGAGCAACGCCGCCGTCGCACTGCTCTGCGCCCGCTCCACCCGCCCGATCATGGCCCGGCTGACGCCGGAGCGGCCTGCAAGCTCGTTCAACGTCATGCCCGCCTGCGTCCGCAGCGTCTTCAGCCGCCGACCGATGGCGCGATCGAGTTTCTGCTGGTCCATGGGTTTCATCCGAATATGGCCCGACAGGAGGACCGCACCCCGCCAAAGCATGAGGGAGTTTAAGCCAACGAGTGGCCAATGCGGGGTCTCCAAGACCAATATATTAGAATCTTGATCCTGTTCGCGAGCGCGGCGTCATTCGCCCCTTGCTCGCCCCTGCGCGGAGGCATCGCCCACCAGCCGGTGATACTCGCGAATACAAAGGTCGAGATCGGACCGTAGGCGCTGCGCGGCTTCGATGTCGAAGTTCATATAGTTGACCGGCTCCCCTTCCGGGCCTGCATAGGCGTCGGGGCGCATTCTGAGAGCGACGAAATATTGGTCACCCTCAACGCTCTTCTTGACTCGCCATTGAAGGAAAGAGCGTGGATATCCGCCTTTGATTTCAGGCGTTTCAAACACGACGTCGCCCAGGGCCTGATTCAGGAGATTGGATTTCGCCAGAATCTTTTTGACGGATGCCCACATGGACCAACACCTTGAGGCCAGTTGCAGTTCGCCTAGCTCCGACTGCTGGATAGGATACGGCCGATGCTATCTTTTCAGGAGCTTGGAGCGGGCGAAGGGAATCGAACCCTCGTATGCAGCTTGGGAAGCTGCCGTTCTACCATTGAACTACGCCCGCGGATGCGCAAGCCGCGCCCTCCTGATTAGCCGAGACGGCGCCTGCCGCCAAGCGGTTTGGCGCGACCAGCGGGGCGGTTGTTAACGTCCTGATAAGATTCCAGGTGCGCCGGATTGTGGCGGTGTTATGATCGCTTCTCCGGGGAGAAACGTGCACTGAGTGGGGCGTGTGCATGGTGGGGCGGGCTTACGCGATATTCGATACGGCCATCGGCCGTTGCGGCATCATCTGGAGCGGCACCGGCGTGGTCGCCGTGCAATTGCCGGAGGCGCGGGAGATCGACACCCGCCGCCAGATTTTCCAGGTCCATCCCGAGGCGCGGGAGCAGCGCCCGTCCGAGAATGCCGAGCTTGCGATCGAGGGCATCACGGGCCTGCTGCAGGGTCACGATCCCGATTTTTCCGAGGTCAGCCTGGACGCCGGCGGGGTGCCCGGCTTCAACCGGCGCGTCTACGAGTACACCTGCAGCATTCCGCGCGGGGAGACACGCACCTATCACGAGGTCGCCCGAGCGCTCGGCGCCTCCGGCGCGTCCTATTCCGTGGCGCAGGCGATCGCGAAGAATCCCTTCATGCTGATCGTGCCCTGCCACAGGGTGCTGGAGGCTGGCAATTACACCGACCGGCTCTCGCCTTACGGCGGCGTGATCTCGAAGCGGCGGCTGCTGGCGCTTGAAGGCGCCCATCCCGTCGCCAGCAAGACCTTGTTCGAAGTGCTGCTGCCGGTTGCTCCGCCCCGTGCCCCTACCTAAATAGGCGGCATGCACGCCACCACGTTGCTGACGACGCCCTCGATCACGGCTTCCGAGTTTCGCTGCGATGCGGGACCGGACGACAGGCCGTTTGCGGAATGCCGCACCGGCCATTCCATCGCCTATGTGCGCTCCGGCAGCTTCGGCTGCCATTGCCGCGCCGGCTTCTTCGAGCTGGTGGCGGGCTCGATGCTGATCGGCGCCCCCGGCGAGGAATACACCTGCACGCATGAGCACGTGTCCGGCGACGTCTGCCTCGGCTTCTTCTTCAGCGAGGATTTGGTCGACGCCCTCGGCGGGCGGCGCGAGGTCTGGCAGATCGGCGCAACGCCGCCGCTGCCCGAGCTGATGGTGCTGGGCGAGCTGGCCCAGACGGCAGCAGAAGGCAACAGCGATCTCGGCCTCGACGAGATCGGCCAGATCCTGGCCGGCCGTTTTGTCGACGCCGTCTCGGGCAAAGCGCGCAAGCCGGCCACTCCCACCGCACGCGACCGCCGCCGCGCGGTGGAGGCGGCGCTGTGGATCGACGATAACTCGCATGCCGAGCTCGACCTCGAGCAAGCAGCCAAGCAGGCGGGATTGAGCCCGTTTCATTTCCTGCGGCTGTTCTCGGCCGTGCTCGGTGTCACCCCGCATCAATATCTGGTGCGCTCCCGGCTGCGCCACGCGGCACGGCTGCTCGCTGACGAGGACATCGCCGTCACCGATATCGCCTATGACGTCGGCTTCGGCGATCTCTCCAATTTCGTCCGCACCTTCCATCGCGCCGCCGGCGTGTCGCCGACCAAGTTCCGGCAGGCGTCGAAGGGGGAGCGCAAGATTCTCCAAGAGCAGCTTGCCCTCAACTGACTAGGGTCGTCTCCGGCGCGTGCCCTTCGCGGCACGCTTCTTCGCAATGGAGACGAACATGTACGACCACATCGGATTGCGCGTTGCCGACCTCGACGCCGCCACGCGCTTCTACAGCGCGGTGCTGGCGCCACTCGGCTTTGTCCTGTGCTCGAGCGGCGACGGTTATGCCGGCTTCGGGCCGAAGGGCGAGCCGGCGCTGTGGCTGCACCTGAACAAGGGCCGCAAGGCGGATGGTGCGCATATCGCGTTTCGAGCCAAGGATCACGACGCGGTCAAGGCGTTCCATAGCGAAGGGTTGAAGAGCGGCGGCCGCGACAATGGCGGCGCCGGCCCGCGCAGGGATTACAGCCCGACATATTACGCGGCGTTCCTGATTGACCCTGATGGCAACAATGTCGAGGCGGTTTGTCCGTAGAGGCGCCGCCGCGCACGAGCACTTGTAGGGTGGGCAAAGCGTAGCGTGCCCACCAATTGCTCGCGACAACGCCGATGAATGGTGGGCACGGCGCGCGAAGAGCGCGCCTTTGCCCACCCTACGAACTCCGAAAAAAGGGGAATATTCATGGCCTCCATCCACAACGACATCTCCCTCCCCGCCTCCGCGCGCGACGTCTGGGACGCGGTGCGTGATTTCGGCGCGCTGCATCGGCGGCTGGTGCCGGGCTTCGTCACCGCGTGCACGCTCGACGGCGATGCACGCATCGTCACCTTTGCCAACGGCTCGGTGGCGCGCGAGGTGCTGGTCGATTGCGACGATACGCGGCGACGCCTCGTCTATGCCATCAACAACGAGCGGCTAAGGCATTACAGCGCCTCGGTGCAGGTCATTGCCGAGGGCGAGACGAGCTGCCGCCTCGTCTGGATCATCGACATGCTGCCGAACGAGCTCGCGCCCTACGTTCAGGGGCAAACCAAGGAGGCGGTGGCCGCCATGCACAAGGCGTTTCCGCCCGCTTCGGCCTGATCATTCACTGTGAGTTGTCTCACAGAAGCGCGTCCTCGCCGGCCGTAACCATGCCCCTCGTGCGTCCGGTCGGCTCTGCTCTCCCGGCGGCGCCACGCACGCGAGGAGCATGCCATGAGAGGTGCGGACAAGGTGATCTGTCAGGCGGCCGCGGTGCTGCTGCTGTTTTCGATCTCGAGCGTGCCGGCAAAGGCGCAATTCCTCGGCGGCGGAGGAGCCGGCGGCGAGGACATGATGACCCAGATGGCGCCGATGCTGGAGATGATGAAGGCGAAGATGGGCAAGCGCCGCTTCGCCATGCTGATGCAGACCATGGGGCCGATGATGAGCCGCATGATGGAGAACGGCGGCGGCGGGCTCGGCGGCATGATGGGCGGCGACAATTTCGGCGGCGGATTCGGTGCACCGAGCTACGGCGGTTACGCGCCGATGGGCGGCGGCACCATGCCGGTCGGGATCGGCAGCATGGGCGGCGGCGACATCATGGGCATGCTCGGCGGCAGCGACATGATGGCGATGATCCCGCAATTGATGCGTCTCGCCAATACCGGCGGCGGCGGCCATCGCCGCCACAAGCGTCGCTAGTCCGCAGCCGAAAGCGCCGGCTTGATCGCAGGCTTCGTCTCGCGCGGTCCCCAGCGTGTCAGCACGACGCTGGAGCACGACAAGAGGCCGAGCACGACCATCGAGCTCGCGGCGAGCCAGAAGAAGCTCTGCGCGCTGGCGCCGTGCCTCGACAGCCACCAGCCGATTCCGGCGATGTAGATCAGCCGCGCGGTCTGCGCCAGCACGGGCCCGATCACCTTGGCCGCGCCTTGCGAGGAGAAATACATCGTCGTTGCCAGGCCGAAGAAGGCGTAGAACGGCCCGACCGTCGAAAGATATTGATGGCTCGCCGCGCGCACCGCCACACTGTCGGTGAACATGTTGACCCAGAGATCGGGGAAGATCGCAACGAGGCACGCCGGCACGCCGACCGCCACGAAAGCAGCAACGCTGGCGGTCCAGGCGATGCGCCGGGCCCGCGCGATGCGGCCGGCGCCGATCGCCATCCCGACCATCGGCACGCAGGCGATGCCGAACGAGAATGCGATCGAGGTCAGCAGGAATTCGAGCCGCGCGCCGACGCCGTAGCCGGCGAGGATCGCAGTGCCGAACTGCGCCAGCATGTGCGTGAAGATCGAGATCGTCAGCACCGATTGCAGCGGCGAGAAGCAGGCGATGGCGCCGACCTTGAGGATGTCGAAGAACATCGCCCATTGGATGCGCAGGCCGCGCAGCTTCAGCGTGATCCGCGCGCGGCCGGAGAACAGGTACCAGGCCATAATGCCGATGTTCATAGTATAGGCGATCAGCGCGCCGGCGGCGACGCCGCGCATGCCGAACTGCGGCACTGGCCCGAGCCCGAGACCGAGCGTGCCGCCGAGCACGATCTGCCAGGCCGCGGAGTTGAGGATCAGGAACGACGGCAGCTTCATGTTGCCGGTGCCGCGCAGGATGCCCGCCATGGTGTTAAGCAGCCAGGGCAGCACGGCACCGCCGAAGAACACCTGCGTATAGGCGATCGCATGCGTCAGCACATCGCCGCGGCCGCCGAGCATCTCGAGCAACCTCGGCCCGAAGATCAACATGCCCAGCATGAAGATGAGTCCGAAGCTGATACCGATCAGCATCGCGTGCACGGCCAATGCGCCGGCGCGCTCGCGATTCCCGGCGCCGAGCGCACGCGCGATGGCCGAGGCCACCGCGCCGCCCATGGCGCCGCCGGACATCGTCATGGTCAGAATGATCGTCGGAAACACCAGCGCCATCGCCGCCAGCGCCTCGACGCCGAGCCGGCCGACATAGGAGGTCTCGGCGATCACCACGCAAATGCCGGCCGACAGACCGATCGCGTTCGGCCAAGCGAGCGAGAGCAGCGTCCGCAGGATCGGCCCATCCGTCAGAGCGCTTCTGATCGGCGCCGGAGGCGGCGGCAGCGGGCGCTCTTGCTCATCGACCGGGATTTCGGCGATGTCGGACATGTCCTCTCCCGGGCGCAGGCGCCGTTTGCAGCGCAGCAATCACTTGGTGTGCCAATGGCGTCGTTCGCGCGAATGGCGCGGCTGAGGCGTGTTAGCACGGCGTGCTCCGATTCTGCCTGCGCCCGATGCAGGCGTGCCCTGCGGCAGCGCATTTCAAGCGGTGGAATTCGTTCTTCTCCCTCTCCCCGTTCTTACGGGGCCGCGACGAGCCTTGCTCGCGCCGAGAGCGTCGGGGTGAGGGGCTCTATTCGCGAAGACGGCGAGAGCTGGACTCGCGGAGACTCCCCCTCATCCGGATTGCATCTTCGATGCAATCCGACCTCTCCCCGCAAGCGGGGCGAGGTGAGGCCCGCTGCGGCCGTCGCCTAACCGATGGTCCACACCAGCGGTGGGCGCCCGCCTACCGCGGTGCGCATCTGCACGCCGATGTGCCGGCCGCAGCCTGCGGCGAGCCCTTCGAACAATCCCTCCAGCACCTTGGCGCAGGCGCGATGATAATCGGCGACGTCGTCCATCAGCTTCCAGCTCTGCTGCCGGATCTCGAAGGTGTCTTCCGATTGAGCCGTCTCGGCTGCATCATCCTGCGCGGCGAGCAACGCGTTCAGGAACGATGCGAATTCTCGCGCGCCGCCGCGGGTCATTGCCAGCGCTGTGGCGACCTCGTCGAAATATTGCATGCCGATCAGCTTGCCGGTGAGGTGCAGCAGATAGCCGGCATCCTCCGGGCCGAACAGCTGCACCATCACGGGCGCGGCGGTGCGGACATATTCCATCGCGTAATTGCGATAGGCCTTTTCCAGCCGCGGTCTTGGCCAGCTCGCGACCGGCAAGGCGGGCGCCGTCTTCGCATCGAACAAAGGTGCTTCGAGGTGGCGCGCGAACACGAGGCGCTGGTCGAGCTCGAGCGGATGGTCGTAGAGATAGTAATAGCCTTCGAGCCCGTCCTGGCCGTCGACGCTCTGCTTGGTGCAGACGAAGCCGAGCCTGAGATCGCCGAGGGCCGCGCCATTGTTGGCGTGCCAGCCGCGCAGCATGGCGCGTGAGACTTCGCCCGGCACGCCACAGATCGCAGTGCCCTTCCAGATCCAGCGCGGCGGCGGATAGCGGATCCAAGCCTTGGTGTCGCTCTCGTACATGTATTCGACATGCACGCCGCCGATCCAGTTGGAGAGATAGTGGTATTGCGCAGCCGCGACCGCCGGCGGCAGATGGTGGATCCCGAGCTTGCTGAGCCCCGGCAGGAAACGCTCCTGCTGCTGGCGACGAAACACGCGGAAGACGAATTCTGCGGCATCCGCCGTGCCGCGGCGCGTGACGACGGTGAGGATCAGCCCGGTGAAGTAAGCGTGATAGAGATCGGCGACGGCGCGCCAGCGCTTCCATTGCGCGTGCTGCGCGAGGTCTGGTGCGATAGTCATGTTCGCTCCCTGATCATGGTTTTGATCGAGTGTGTCACCGCCGCCGGTGACAGGCAACATGACGCGCGTGCAGGCCTCCCTGCGCGGCTTTCCGTCAATTCCGCATCACGAATTTTGCGCCGCCTTGGCCGCCCGTTCGCGCTCAACGCGCTCCGTGACGTCGCGAGCCATCGCCACCGATCCCTGCACCGCGCCATCGTTGTCTCGCACCAATGCGAAGGTCATCTCGATGTAGAGCTTGCGCCCGCTCTTGTGCAGCGCGCGGGTCAGCGTCGGCTTGCCCGCAAGCTTCATGGTGCCGCTCGCGAGCGCGGCGTCGAAGCCTTTCCAGTGCGCGGCGCGAAGATGTTCGGGAATGATCAGATCGAGGTTCTGGCCGAGCGCTTCGTCGGCCGTGAAGCCGAACAGCGCGGTCGATGCGCGATTCCAGCGTGTGATCGTGCCGGAGCGATCGGAATAGATCAGCGCGTCCGCGACGTCGTTGATGATCTGTGCGTCGAGTTGGGATGGCTCAATCATGTCACCACCTTGTAGCCCGGATGGAGCAAAGCGTAATCCGGGATCGCGCCACAAGTGAGACCTTCCCGGATTACGCTTGCGCTCCATCCGGGCTACAGGATCGGGCTACACCCGAAAATGCTTCGAGAGCTTGAGGCCTTGCGCCTGGTAGTTGGAGCCGATGCGCTGGCCGTACATCGCGTCGGGGCGGGCCAGCATCTTCTCGTAGACGAGGCGGCCGACGATCTGGCCGTGCTCGAGGATGAACGGCACCTCGCGCGAGCGCACCTCCAGCACGGCGCGCGATCCCAGCCCGCCAGCGCCGGCATAGCCGAAGCCGGGATCGAAAAAGCCGGCATAGTGCACGCGGAATTCGCCGACCAGGGGGTCGAACGGCACCATCTCAGCGGCGTAGTCGGGCGGCACCTGCACCGCTTCCTTGGAGGCGAGGATATAGAACTCGCCGGGGTCGAGGATCAGGCTGCCGTCGGGGCGCGCCGAGATCGGCTCCCAGAAATCCTCCACCGCGTAGCCGGCGCGGCGGTCGACATCGACGACGCCGGTGTGGCGCTTGGCGCGATAGCCGACGAAGCCGCTCGCCTTCTCGCCGGAGAGATCGACCGAGACGGCAACGCCGCCCGAGAGATCGGCATCGTCGATGTCGACGAGACGCTCGCTGGCGTGCAGCGCATCGAGCTCGTCGGCATTGAGGATGGCATCGCCGGTGCGGAAGCGCACCTGGCTGAGACGCGAGCCCTCGCGCACCAGCACCGGAAACGTCTTCGGGCTGATCTCGGCATAGAGCGGGCCGTGATAGCCGGCGCCGATCATATCGAAGCGGCGGGTGCCGTCGGCGATGACGCGGGTGAAGACGTCGAGCCGGCCGGTCGAGCTCTTCGGATTGGCGGCAGCGACGATCTCCGGCGGCAGCGCGAGGCTCTCGAGCAGCGGCACGATGTAGACGCAGTTGGTCTCGAGCACCGCGCCGTCGGCGAGGCTAAACTCGTGCAGCTTCAGCTCGTCGATGCGCTCTGCCACGGTGGCACCGGGCCCGGGGAGGAAGCTGGCGCGGACCCGATAGGCGATGTCGCCGAGGCGCAGATCGAGGCTCGCCGGCTGGATCTGGCTCTCGACGAAGTCGTAGGCGGGCAGGATGAGACCTTCTTCCGCCATCGCCGCAATCATGCGGTCGGGCAGGATACCATTGGCGTCGGCGGCGACCGTGAACGTCAACCGGGGGTCCTCATCAGGGGTCGAGTGCATCCGGACATGCCGGAAATACAAGTCTTTTACGGCTATCCGATGGACGCCTTGACGGAAAGGGCATTGCGGAATATGAGCATCACTTATCCCGTGGTGATTTGAGCCGGCCGGCTTGCAGCCACGTTAAATAAGTCGCTAAACAGGCCGGGGACCTCTGTGATCCCGGCCCGTGGAGATATCCAGGCCGGTTTTTTTGTGACCGTTTTCGCCTCGACGGTCATGTCGGAGAGGGTCCTATGTCGAAGTCGTCTGCCACTTATCGCCCCGAAACCCGCCTGGTCCATTCCGGCACCCTGCGCTCGCAATATGGCGAGACCTCGGAGGCGCTGTTCCTGACGCAAGGCTATGTCTACGCCAGCGCGGAGGAGTGCGAGGCGCGCTTCAAGGGCGAAGATCCCGGCTTCATCTATTCGCGCTATTCCAACCCGACGATTGCAATGTTCGAGCGCCGCATGATCGAGCTCGAAGGCGCCGAGGCCGCGCGCTCGGCGGCAACCGGCATGGCGGCGGTGACGACCGCGATCCTGGCGCCGCTCAAGGCCGGCGATCACGTGGTCGCCTCCCGTGCGCTGTTCGGCTCCTGCCTCTACGTCATCCAGGACCTGTTGCCGCGCTACGGCATCGAGGCCACGCTGGTCGATGGGCTCGATCTCGACCAGTGGCAGCGCGCGCTGAGACCCAACACCAAGACGTTCTTCCTGGAGAGCCCGACCAACCCGACGCTGGACGTGCTCGACATCCCCTCGATCGCCGAGATCGCGCACAAGGGTGGCGCGCGGCTCGTCGTCGACAACGTGTTTGCAACCCCGATCTGGCAGAGCCCGCTCGCGCTCGGCGCCGACGTGGTCGTCTACTCCGCAACCAAGCACATCGACGGCCAGGGCCGCTGTCTCGGCGGCATCATCCTGTCCTCCGAAGCCTTCATCGCCGAGCACATCCACAATTTCATGCGCCAGACCGGCCCGTCGATTTCGCCGTTCAATGCCTGGGTCCTGCTCAAGGGCCTGGAGACGCTGGGCGTGCGCGTGCGCGCGCAGACCGACAATGCCGCGCGCATCGCCGAGGTGCTGGCGAGCCATCCCAAGATCTCGCGACTGGTCTATCCCGGCCGCGCCGATCATCCGCAGGCGGCGCTGGTGAAGAAGCAGATGCGCGGCGGCTCGACGCTGGTCGGCTTCGAGGTGAAGGGCGGCAAGGCGGCGGCGTTCCGTGTGCTCAACGAATTGAAGCTCGCCAAGATCTCCAACAATCTCGGCGACGCCAAAAGCCTCGTCACGCATCCGGCGACCACGACGCATCAACGCCTCAAGCCGGAAGACCGCGCCGCGCTCGGCATCAGCGAGGGATTTATCCGCTTCTCGGCGGGGCTCGAGCACGCGGATGACCTGATCGAGGATCTCACCGCGGCGCTGGAGAAGGCGTGAGGGAAGCGAGGTCTCGTAGGGTGGATTAGCCGAAGGCGTAATCCACCTCTGCTGCATCTGCGGAGATAGACAGTGGTGGGTTACGGCTTCGCCTAACCCACCCTACGCACCCTCTCACATCGGCCGGTACGTTCTCACATCGGCGGGCACGCTCACACCGAGCTTGATCTGGCCGACGGAGCGGATGATGTCGTCGCCGAGCAGCTGGGCGAAGCAGGCATAGCCCCAATCGTTCATGTGCAGGCCGTCGGCGATGACGAAGCCCTCGACCGGGATCGACTGGTTCTCGTGCCAGTCGCGCATCACCTCGAAGCGTGGGAAAATGCCGACCTTGCGGAGCTCGGCGACGTTGCCGAGCAGCTTGATCATCTTGCCGGCGCTCTCCTTGCGCTGGTTGACGGCCGGCGAATATTGCGGATCGACCAGCACGATGTCGGTGCCGCCGGCGGCCTGAATGCGGCTGATGCCGTCCTCGACCAGCTTGGCCGTATCGGCAGGATCGAGATTGCGCAGCACCGCGTTGGTGCCGACCTGCCAGATCACGAGATCCGGATGCCTGTCGATCACCTGCGTCTGCAGACGCTTCATCATCTCGGGGGCGTCCTCGCCGCCGACGCCGGCATTGATGACGCTGATGTCGGCAGTCGGATAGTGCCGGCGCAGCTGCGCGGCGAGACGATTGGGGTAATTGAACTCCGGCGAGCTCGCGCCGAACCCTTGAGTCGACGAGGAGCCGAACGCGACGATGACGACGGGCTGGCCGGCGGCCAGCTTGCTCGCGACATGCGGCAGCGAGCCCATCGCCTTGGAGCCGCCCTTCGGCGGCAGGCAGGGCACCCGGCTGAAGATGTCGGCGGCGGACTTCGCGACCTCCTTCACCTTGTCGATGGCGCGCGAGGTGACGCCGCGCTGCTCGAGCGACCTCGCGGCGACGGTGGTCTGGGACGGCGCAGCGGGCGCGGGATCAGGCGACTGGGAGGGTGCGGGGGTCGCCGGCTGAGCGGCCGGCGTCTGCGCATGCGCGGCGGGCGTCAGCAACAACAGCACTGCTGTTGCAGGCACGGCCAGCCATGACGTCAGGCAAAAAGGGCGGAGAGAACTCATTAACGCTAGACCTCAATTTTGCTGCTGGGCCGGCTCCAGATGGGCAGCGTCAATCACGAACTGTGCCAACGCCCGGCCAAGGCAATCATGGACCTGCTTCGCCAGCTCAGGCCCGCGGGACGGGTTGAACAGGTCGAACTGGCCCTGTTCATTCCACTGCCGCATGATCGCGAAACGATCGAACAGCGGGATGTCGTGCTCCTGTGCCACGACGCGCATATTATCGAGAAAAGGCTGCGCCGAGATCATGGTCTCGGTGCGCGGGCTATATTGCAAATTCATCAAGACGACGTCCGCCCCTGCCTTTTGCAGCGCAACAACCCCGTCGGTCACCGCGCTACGAAATTCGTCGGGATCGATGGATCGGATAGCATCCACGGTCCCGGTCTGCCAGATGACCAAAGTAGGCGTTTTTGCTTCCATCAGCTTAACGAAGGTGGACGCGGTCTCCTCTGCCGTTTTCTTGCTCTGTATTTCTACGGAGACGTGCACCGGCTCGGAGGGCGGCAGTTTCTCCTTGAGGATCGCCTCCATGCGCGCCGGATAGGAGCTGCTCTCCGACGACGGAATCGTGGTCGAGCGGCTGCCGATCACCAGGATGTCGAGCGGTTTGCTGGCCTTGATCGCCTCGGCGACCTTGGGCAGCTGGCTTTCGCTGGTCAGCAGATAGGACGGCAGTTCGCAGGCCGCAGGCATAGGGGATGCGGCAGACGCGGCATCGCCCGCGCGCGCCGTGGGCGCGGCGAGGTTACCGCATAGCAGGACCAGGCTCAGGAGAACCTTCGCCTTCATCAGCCCCCTCCCGCCAGATCGGCGTTGCCGACGGCGTTTTTGGTTTTCGCACCGCTCTTGTCAGCCACACGCTTGTACCACGAAATGACCCAGGCCACCCCCCACATGATCAGGATTCCGGAGAGGCTAATCAACGCATGCATGACCGGCCCGCCGGAGATTTCGGCGAGGACGAAATGGCCGGCAAAGGCCAGGAAGACGCCGAGGCAGAAGATCTCGAGCGAATGCTGACCACATAGAATCAATGGTCGTAGCCAGCGCGATTTCAAGCCCGGCCAATCGCGGGGCAGGAAGCGTACGGTCAGCGCCGCCAGCGCCAGGAAGTGCGCGAAGCGCAGCACGTCGAGGTCGGTCTTGTCGATCGGATACATCCATTGTTCGATCTGCTTCGGCATGAACTGGGAGAGCTGGGGCACGTACCAGGTCAAGGTCACGTAGAACGCCGCGATGAGATAGGCGATCGAGATCCACATCGTCACGGGCGAGGCCAGGATGCCCGACATGCGACGCGCACCTCCGAGCGCGCACCAGGCACCAAACACGAACAGCAATTGCCAGGCGAACGGATTGAAGGCCCAGAAGCCGTTCGGATAGGCCGACAGGTAAAGGTCGTACTCCCAGGTCACCGCGTAGAGCAGGACCGACAGCCCGAGCGTGACGTCCGGCCGCCATTTCATCGACCACAGGATCAGCGGCAGCGCCAGCATCAGCACGATGTAGAGCGGCAGCACGTCCATGTTGACGGGACGGAAGCGCAGCAGCAGCGCCTGCACGATGACGACGTCGGGCTGCTTGAGGAAGTCCATGATGCCCATCTCTTCGGTGTAGAGCGGGTTCTCGAACCTGGTCGCGACATAGGAGATCTCGGCGAGGAAGATCGTGAACAGGAAGACGTGGGCGACGTAGATCTGCCAGACCCGGCGCAGGATGCGCGCGGTGGCGATGAGAACGCCGCTCTCCAGCATGGCCCGGCCATAGACGAAGGCCGCGGTGTAGCCGGAGATGAAGATGAAGATCTCGGTGGCGTCGCTGAGGCCGTAATTGCGGATCGTGAACCAGGTCAGCAGACTGG
Organism: Bradyrhizobium sp. NBAIM08; assembly: GCF_020193935.1. Taxonomy (NCBI): domain Bacteria; kingdom Pseudomonadati; phylum Pseudomonadota; class Alphaproteobacteria; order Hyphomicrobiales; family Nitrobacteraceae; genus Bradyrhizobium; species Bradyrhizobium sp. NBAIM08. The sequence continues at coordinate 182,018 of NZ_JADYVR010000009.1, forward strand.
GCGGCAGATGGTCGATGAAGATCAGCCACAGCGCGAGCCCGCGGAACAGATCGAGCCGGAGCTCGCGCTCGCCGATGGCGGGCAGCGTGATGGCCGGTGCCGCGGCGCGCGCCTTGGTCCCCGCAGGCTTGGCGCCCGCGGTTCCTGCGATGGTCGATCCCGTCACTTGGTCGGCAATGGTCATCGGGGCCTGGAAACCCTTCCGCAAATCGCGACGTTGAAGCAGTGTAATGGTCCGGCTGTCGTCTCGCAAAGCGTCCGGATCACATCAGGGTGTCTCCCTCGATGGTGTGCTTTCCCGCCAATTCTGGCGGGACGATGTCGCCAAGGCGCCCGCGGGGGTTTGGTTCCCGGGGCGGATTTCGGTATGATGACAGCCATGTACCGCGCCGTGACCCGCCAGATCGAAGTGACCGTCGAGCCGAACTTTGTTCCGGAGCAATCGTCGGCCGACCGCTCGCGCTACTTCTGGTCCTACACCATCGTCATCACCAATTCGGGCGAGGAGACCGTGCAGCTCAAGACACGGCACTGGATCATCACCGATGCCTCCGGCCGCCAGCAGGAGGTGAAGGGCGAAGGCGTGGTCGGCGAGCAGCCGATCCTCGCCCCCGGCGAACGCTTCGAATACACCTCCGGCGTGCCGCTCTCGACCGCCTCGGGCTTCATGACCGGCCGCTACCAGATGGTCAGCGAAACCGGCGAGCGTTTCGAGATCGACGTGCCGACGTTTTCGCTGGACAGCCCCGACAACAAGCGGGTGTTGAATTAGAGAGGCGAGTTCGCCGTAACACTCACAACTGTCATGCCCCGGCGTGACCGGGGCATCCAGTACGCCGCGGCCTCTCGTTTCGATCAGCATCGTCTCGGAGTACTGGATCGCCCGATCAAGTCGGGCTATGACACCGCGCGTGTGGCACTGCTCCACTCGACATTGCGAGTGCAGCGACGCGGGTAGGCTCAGGCGTCCTCGACGCCCGCCTCGTGCGGCGTGAACTGATACACCGACGAGCAGAACTCGCAGGTGACGACGACCTTGTCGTCCTTGACCATGGCGGCGCGGTCGTCGTGCGAGAAGCTCTTGAGCATCGCGGCGACCGCATCGCGCGAGCAGGAGCACCGCGCCTCGAGCACCTGCGGATTGAACACACGCACGCCGCGCTCGTGGAAGAGGCGGTAGAGCAACCGCTCGCCGGAGAGCTCGGGATCGATCAGCTCGACGTCTTCGACCGTCTCGATCAGCGAGCGTGCCTCGACCCAGGCATCGTCTTCCGCGACGCTGTGCACCTCGGTGCCGTCGGGCGCATCGCCGGGATGCAAGTCCGCCTGCCGCGCGCGCTCCGGCGCCTTCGGCAGAAATTGCATCAGCATGCCGCCGGCGCGCCAGCGATGCTTGCCGCCGTCGCTCGAGCGCCACTCCTCGCCGACCGCGAGGCGCACGCGCGTCGGGATCTGCTCGGAGCGCAGGAAATATTCGTGGGCGGCGTCTTCCAGGCTGCCGCCGTCGAGCGCAACCAGGCCCTGGTAACGGCTCATGTCGGGGCCCTGGTCGATGGTCATGGCAAGATGGCCGCGCCCGAGCAGCGTGCCGGAATCCTTGGCCGTGCCCAGGCGCGAGGCGTCAAAGCGCGCATAGGCGCGCAGGCGGTCCGGGGCCTTGTAGTCGACCACCAGGAACGACACCGGACCGTCGGTCTGGGCCTGAAGAATGAAGCGGCCCTCGAATTTCAGCGTCGAGCCGAGCAGCGTCGTCAGCACGATGGCCTCGCCGAGCAGCTTGCCCACGGCTGCGGGATAATCGTGCTTGGTGAGGATGTCGTCGAGCGCGGGGCCAAGCCGCACCAGGCGCCCGCGCACGTCAAGCGCGTCGACCTCGTAAGGCAGCACGGCGTCATCGATCGGAACCGATGATGGCGCGCGAACCGGGCCTTCAGGCCCGGTGTTCATGTCAGGAGACTGGGAAACCATGGCGCTTTATCTGGGGTCGTTCGATGCAAATTGAAAGAGGCACGCCCGCATTCCGTCGTCCGCGGAACGACGAGTGCGTAGCCCGGATGGAGCGCAGCGCAATCCGGGGGGTCTTTCCACGCGTTGAGAACCCCGGATTTCGCTGCGCTTCATCCGGGCTACAAGAAGGCTACTTCACCGCGTCGAAGCACCAGGCCAAGATGCCCTTCTGCGCGTGCAGGCGGTTTTCGGCCTCGTCGAACACGACCGATTGCGGCCCGTCGATCACCTCGTCGGTGACCTCCTCGCCGCGATGGGCCGGCAGGCAATGCATGAACAATGCGTCCGCCTTGGCCAGCGACATCAGCTTGGCATTGACCTGGTAGGGCTTGAGCACGTTGTGGCGGTGCTCGCCCTCCTTGTCGCCCATCGACACCCAGGTGTCGGTGACGACGCAATCGGCGCCGCGCACGGCGGCTTCCGGATCGGTGCCGAGCACGATCGGCGCGCCCGTCGCCTTGATCCAGTCGCGCATGGCCTTTTTCGGTGCGAGCTCCGGCGGCGTTGCGACATTGAGCTGGAATTTGAAGCGCTCGGCGGCATGGGCCCAGGACGCCAGCACATTGTTGTCGTCGCCGGTCCAAGCCACCGTCTTGCCCTCGATCGGGCCGCGATGTTCCTCATAGGTCATGAGGTCGGCCATCACCTGGCAGGGATGCGAACGCCGCGTCAGGCCGTTGATGACGGGCACGGTGGCGTTGGCCGCAAGCTCCAGCAGCGCATCATGGTTGAGGATGCGGATCATGATGGCGTCGACATAGCGCGACAGAACCCGCGCGGTGTCGGCGATGGTCTCGCCGCGGCCGAGCTGCATCTCGGCGCCGGTGAGCATGATCGCCTCGCCGCCGAGCTGGCGCATGCCGACGTCGAACGAGACGCGGGTGCGGGTCGAGGGACGCTCGAAGATCATCGCCAGCGTCTTGCCTTCGAGCGGCCTGACCGGCTGCTGCGCCTTCTGCTTCGCCTTCATCGCCGAAGAGGCGGCGAGCATGCTCTTGAGCTCCGAGAGCGGCAGCTCGTTGATGTCCAGGAAGTGCTTGGGAGCTTTGTTGGGCGTCGTGCTCATCAGCTTGCCGCCCGCTTGGTCTGGCTGGAGGAGATCGCAGCGCAGGCGCGCTCTAACCGGCCGACGCTGTCCTCGATCTCCGCTTCCGTGACGATCAGGGGCGGCAGGAAGCGCACGACATTGTCGCCGGCCCCGACGGTGAGCAGCTTTTCGGCGCGCAGCGCCGCGACGAGATCGCCCGAGGGCACCACCGCCTTGATGCCGATCAGCAGGCCCTCGCCGCGCACCTCGCTGACGACATCAGGATGACGATCGATCACGGAGGCAAGCTTCTGCTTGAGCAGCAGCGACATCTTCTGCACGTGGTCGAAGAAGCCGGGCTTGAGCATGACGTCGAGCATGGCATTGGCAGCCGAGATCGCGAGCGGATTGCCGCCGAAGGTCGAGCCGTGCGAGCCGGGCCCCATGCCGGCCGCCGCGTCCGCGGTCGCCAGCACCGCGCCGATCGGAAAGCCGCCGCCGAGCGCCTTGGCGAGCGACATCACATCCGGTGTGACGCCGGTGCGCTTGTAGGCAAAGAGCTCGCCGGTGCGGCCCATGCCGGTCTGCACCTCGTCGAAGGCGAGCAACAGGCCGCGCTCGTTACAGAGTTCGCGCAGCGCCCTCAGGAAGGCGTGAGGTGCAGAACGAACGCCACCCTCGCCCTGGATCGGCTCGATGAGAATGCCGGCGGTGTGCGGACCAATCGCCTTCTTCACGGCGTCGAGGTCGCCGTGCGGCACCTGATCGAAGCCGTCCATCGGCGGACCGAAGCCCTCGAGATATTTCGCAGAGCCGGTGGCGGCGAGCGTCGCCAGCGTGCGGCCATGGAAGGCACCCTCGAAGGTGATCATGCGGTAACGCTCCGGATGCCCCTTGGAGAAGTGATGGTGGCGCACCAGCTTGATCACGCCTTCCAGCGCCTCGGCGCCGGAATTGCAGAAGAACACGAAGTCCGCAAAGCTCTCATTGCAGAGGCGGCTTGCGAGCTTCTCGCCGTCAGGGCTCTGGAACAGGTTCGACATGTGCCAGAGCTTGGTCGCCTGCTCCTGCAACGCCTTGACCAGCGCGGGATGGACATGGCCGAGCGCATTCACCGCGACACCCGAGGTGAAATCGAGATAGCGATCGCCGTTGGTCGCGATCAGCCAGCAGCCTTCGCCGCGCTCGAAACCGAGGTCGGCCCTGGCGAAAACGGGGAGCAAATGCGGCGCTGCGCTGTTAGTCATGACGTCACTTGAATGTTGCGGACGGCGTGAGGCATGCATTGCGCGACGCACCATCGACCGGCCCCGGAAAACGAAACGTGCCGCCTTTTAAGGGCGGCACGTGGCACTATCTTATGCCTGGCAAGACGGGTGTCAATGCCGCCCGGAAAGCCTCGCGAAACGCTGATTCCGTAGTCTTGCGGTGCCGATTTTGCGGGTTTTTCACCACGGAACATGTGGAAGCGAGTCGGCGGACTCTTGCGCGGGAGTCACGCCATATTGTAGCGTTTGGACTGTCAGATACGACATCTCGTGCAGCAGTTCTGATCCCAGAAGTCCTCATGTACCGGCGTAAACGTTCGGGCGGCTTGAGCGCGCCCGGCGAGCCTTAAGGGATTCTGACGGCACGGGTTTTTCAAGGCTAAAGCATTCGCTGCGAAGGCCCCAGGATGGCAGGCGCGCAGCGAGGGAAAGGGTGCAATGACGGTTTTGACCTGGTCCGATGATCGCGTCGAGCAGCTGAAGAAGCTCTGGGAGGCCGGACTTTCGGCCAGCCAGATCGCGGCGGAGCTCGGCAATGTGACCCGCAATGCCGTGATCGGCAAGGTGCACCGGCTCGGCCTGTCCGGCCGCGCCAAGAGCCCTTCATCGGCAGCGCCGCGGCCGCGCAAGGCACGGCCCGCGCAGCATATGATGCGGGTGACCCGCCCCGTCGCGCGCGGCAACACCGCGTTGGCGCAGGCCTTCGAGGTCGAGTTGGAAGCCGAGCCGGTTACCTACGACAACGTGGTGCCGATGAGCCAGCGGCTGTCGCTGCTGGAATTGAACGAGGCGACCTGCCACTGGCCGGTCGGCGATCCCTCGAGCCCGGATTTCTTCTTCTGCGGCGGCAAGGCGCTCTCCGGCCTGCCCTATTGTGCCCAGCATTCGCGCGTGGCCTATCAGCCCGCAGCGGATCGCCGTCGCGCAGCACCGAAACCGGGCACGCGGTGAGCTTGCGGAATTCCCTGATCGCCAAGCTTTGATCGCCAAGCTTGATCGCCAAGACTGCAGCCGTCACACGATGACGGCTCCCAATCGCTCGGTGTCATCCCCGCGAAGGCGGGGATCCGTAACCGCGGGGCGCAATCGTTGCGCGAGATGGTCACTCCGAGTCTTCGCCAAACCACGTCCTGTGGCTAATCGCGAACAGCGCAAGCGCTCGCGCTGAGATCCCGGGCTGGCGCTGCGCGCGCCCCGGGATGACGGCCGAGATCGGCGCCGCAGTTCGCCAAACCAGCTGTCGCTGGCGCCTTACGTCTGCTCAGCCTTCGCGAAGCGATCGTCCAGCGCGTAGCCGGCGCCGCGGACGGTGCGGATCGGGTCCTGCTCGCGGCCAAGGTTGAGCAGCTTGCGCAGGCGGCCGATATGGACGTCGACGGTGCGCTCGTCGATGTAGATGTCGCGGCCCCAGACGCTGTCGAGCAGCTGCTCGCGCGAGAACACGCGGCCGGGATGCTCCAGGAAGAACTCCAGCAGGCGATATTCGGTCGGACCGAGATCGATCGGCCGGCCCGAGCGCGCCACGCGGCGCTTGTCGCGGTCGAGCTCGATATCGCCATAGGCGAGCACGGTGGCGAGGCGCTCGGGACTCGCACGCCTGAGCAGGCCCTTCACGCGCGCAAGCAGCTCCGGCACCGAGAACGGCTTGACGATATAATCATCCGCGCCGGTCGCGAGCCCGCGCACCCGTTCGCTCTCCTCGCCGCGCGCGGTGAGCATGATGATCGGCAGCTGCTTGGTCTCGGGGCGGGTCCGAAGCCGCCGGCACAGCTCGATGCCTGACAGGCCCGGCAGCATCCAGTCGAGCACGATCAGATCGGGAATGTGCTCCTTGAGGCGGGTGTCGGCGTCATCGCCGCGCATCACCGTCTCGACGTCATAGCCGTCGCCTTCGAGGTTGTAGCGAAGAAGCTCGGTGAGAGCTTCCTCGTCCTCAACCACCATAATGCGTGCGCCCATGTGGTCGTAGCTCCTTAAGTCGTCAGGTGTTCGGCACCGTCGTGGCGAAGGTCGTCATGTCGCCCTTCGGCCGCTTGTCGGTGATCGCCTGGCCCTCGATCATGTAGAACACGGTCTCGGCGATGTTGGTGGCGTGGTCGCCGATCCGCTCGATGTTCTTGGCACAGAACATCAGGTGGATGCAGAACGAGATGTTGCGCGGATCCTCCATCATGTAGGTGAGGAGCTCGCGGAACAGCGAGGTGCAGATGGCGTCGACTTCTTCGTCGCCCTTCCACACCGCCATCGCCGCCGGCAGGTCGTGCGCGGCATAGGCGTCCAGCACCGACTTGACCTGCTGCTGCACGAGGTCGGTCATGTGCTCCAGGCCGCGGAACAGCTTGAGCGGATGGAAATCCGTCTCCAGCGCCGCGACGCGCTTGCCCATGTTCTTGGCGAGATCGCCGATGCGCTCGAGATCGGTCGCAACGCGCATCGCGCCGACGATCTCGCGCAGGTCGACGGCCATCGGCTGGCGGCGGGCGATGGTGAGCACGGCGCGCTCCTCGATGCGCTTCTGCAGCGCGTCGAGCTCGACGTCGGTGGCGACGACGCGCTGGCCGAGCGCGACGTCGCGGCGGATCAGCGCGTCGACGGAATCGACGATCATGCGCTCGGCGATGCCGCCCATCTCGGCGACCAGGCGGGTGAGCTCCTGAAGGTCGCTGTCGAAAGCCTTTACGGTATGTTCAGAACCCATGTTCCGTCTCCTCAGCCGAACCGGCCGGTGATGTAATCCTGCGTGCGCCGATCGCTCGGCGACGTGAAGATCTTGCTGGTGTCGTCGAACTCGATCAACTCGCCGAGATACATGAAGGCGGTCTTGTCGGAAACGCGCGCCGCCTGCTGCATGTTGTGGGTGACGATCGCGATCGTGTAGTTCTCGGACAATTCCTGGATCAGCTCCTCGACCTTGGCGGTCGAGATCGGGTCGAGCGCCGAGCAGGGCTCGTCAAACAGGATCACCTCGGGCCGCACCGCGACGGTGCGGGCGATGCAGAGGCGCTGCTGCTGGCCGCCGGAGAGCGACAGGCCGGAGGCATTGAGCTTGTCCTTGACCTCGTTCCACAGCGCGCCACCGCGCAGCGCCTTCTCGACGCGGTCGTCCATCTCGGACTTGGAGATCTTCTCATAGAGACGAATGCCGAAGGCGATGTTCTCGTAGATCGTCATCGGGAACGGCGTCGGCTTCTGGAACACCATGCCGACCCGGGCGCGGAGCAGGTTGAGGTCGAGCTTGGGGTCGAGGATGTTGGTATGGTCGAGCAACAGCTGACCGTCGGCGCGCTGGCCCGGATAGAGATCGTACATCCGGTTGAAGATGCGCAGCAGGGTGGACTTGCCGCAGCCGGACGGGCCGATGAACGCCGTGACGCGGTTGGTGCCGAGCGCCAGGTTGATGTTCTTCAGCGCGTGGTGGTCGCCGTAGTAGAAGTTGAGGTTGCGCGCCGTGACCTTGGCGGGCGCCTCGGGCAGGGGCTGCGAGCCGGGATGAACGGACGGTGCGCTGACGGAAACAGACATTTCACTCATTTTGCAGTCCTCTCGGCGCCAAGGATGCGCGCGCCAATGTTAAGGGCAAGCACGGTCAGGGTGATCAACAGCGCGCCGCTCCAGGCGAGTTGCTTCCAATACTCGTAGGGGCTCTGCACGAAGTTGTTGATGGTGACAGGCAGGTTCGCCATCGTCTTGTTCAGGCCGAGGCTGAAGAACTGGTTCGACAGCGCCGTGAACAACAGCGGAGCGGTCTCGCCGGCGACGCGGGCGGTCGCCAGCAGCACGCCGGTGATGAGGCCGGAGCGCGCGGCACGATAGGCGATGCGCTTGATCACCAGCGAGCGCGGCAGGCCGAGCGCGCTGGCAGCTTCGCGCAACGGATTCGGCACCAGCAGTAGCATGTCTTCGGTGGTGCGCACGACGACCGGGATCACGATGACGGCAAGCGCCAGCGCGCCCGCAATCGCCGAGAAGCCGCGCATCGGCACCACCACCGCGCCATAGATGAAGAGGCCGATGATGATCGAGGGTGCCGACAGGAGAATGTCGTTGATGAAGCGGATCACCGAGGTCAGCTTGTCGTTGCGGCCGTACTCGGCGAGATAGGTGCCGGCGAACAGGCCGAGCGGCGCGCCGATGCCGACGCCGATCACGGTCATGATCAACGAGCCGACGATGGCGTTGCGCAGGCCGCCCTCGGTCGATCCGGGCGGCGGCGTGTCAGCTGTGAAGACCTGGAGGTTGAGCCCGGCCAGGCCGTTGTAGAGCAGCGTGACCAGGATCAGCGCGAGCCAGGTGACGCCGAAGGCGGCGGCTGCGATGCAGAGGCCGCGAATGACGATGTCCCAGCGGCGGCGGCGCGAATAGATCGGGTTCATGGCTTCACTTCCCGGCCTTGGTTTCGAGGCGCAGCAGCATCAAACGGGCGGCAGCGAGCACGAAGAACGTCAGCACGAACAGCAGGAGGCCGAGCAGGATCAGGCCGGACTGGTGCAGGCCGTCGCTCTCGGCAAATTCGGAGGCGATCGCCGCCGAAATCGTCGTGCCCGGCGCGAAGATCGACGAGGAGATCCGGAACGAGTTGCCGATGATGAAGGTCACCGCCATGGTCTCGCCGAGCGCCCGGCCCAGCGCCAGCATGACGCCTCCGATGATGCCGACGCGGGTGTAGGGGATCACCACGCTGCGGACGACCTCCCAGGTGGTGCAGCCGACGCCGTAGGCGGCTTCCTTCAGCACCGGCGGCACCGTCTTGAACACGTCGACCGAAATCGAGGTGATGAAGGGCAGCACCATGATGGCGAGGATCAGCGCGGCGTTGAACAGGCTGAGATAGGACGGGGGCCCTGCGAAGATCGCGCCCAGCACGGGGACGCCGTCGAACACCCTGATCATGAAAGGCTGGAAGGTGTTGGCCAGGAACGGGCCGAGCACGAAGAAGCCCCACATGCCGTAGATGATCGAGGGGATGCCGGCGAGCAGCTCAACCGCCATGCCGATCGGGCGCCGCAGCCATTGCGGGCAGAGCTCGGTGAGGAAGATCGCAATGCCGAGACCGACGGGAATGGCGATCAGCATCGCGATGAAGGAGGTGACGAGCGTGCCGTAGATCGGCCCGAGCGCGCCGAGCACCGGCGGATCGGCCGAGGGCGCCCAGCGCTGCGTCCACAGGAAGGAGATGCCGAACTCCTGGATCGCCGGGAAGGCGCCGACGATCAGCGAGATGATGATGCCGCCGAGGATCAGCAGCACCGAGATCGCGGACAACCGCGTGATCCAGTAGAAGGTGACGTCGCCGAGCTTGAACGCGCTCAAGGCCTTGGCGCGATCATATGGACCGGCAGCATCAATCACATTGCTCTCAACAGCCATCTCAGCCACGCCGATCCCCTATACCCGTTTTATTTACGCTTGTTGTTGGTGGCGCGCTCCGGATGCGGCAGGAGGCCGATCCGGAGCGGAGATCTTGCAGCGTCCCGGAACCGTGTCCGGGACACATATAGCGCCTTAGCTCTTGATCTCGGCAGCCCAGGTCTTCTCGATCTGCTGGACGACGCTGTCCGGCATCGGAATGTAGTCGAGCTCCTCGGCCATCTTGCCGCCGTTCTTGAAGGCCCAGCGGAAGAACTTGATCGCTTCCTGCGCGGCCGCCTTGTCGGTGGCGGACTTGTGCATGAGGATGAAGGTCGCCGCCGTGATCGGCCAGGACTTCTCGCCGGGCTGCTCGGTCAGGATGACGTAATAGCCGGGAGCCTTGGACCAATCGGCGTTGGAGGCGGCCGCCTGGAAGGCCTCGACGGTCGGCTGCACCGGCTTGCCGGCCTTGTTGACGAGACCGGTGTGGGTGAGCTTGTTCTGCTTGGCATAGGCGTATTCGACATAGCCGATCGAGTTCTTGGTCTGGCTGATGTTGCCCGACACACCCTCGTTGCCCTTGGCGCCGACGCCGACCGGCCACTCGACCGCGGTGCCCTCGCCGACCTTGCTCTTCCAGTCCGCGCTGGCCTTGGAGAGATAGTTGGTGAAGTTGAAGGTGGTGCCCGAGCCGTCCGAACGACGGACCACGGTGATGGCCTCTGACGGCAGCTTCGCGCTGGGATTGAGCTTCTTGATCGCGGCATCGTCCCACTTGGTGATCTTGCCGAGATAGATGTTGGCCAGGGTCTCGCCGTCGAAAACCAGCTCGCCCGGCTTCACGCCCTCGATATTGACGACGGGGACGATGGCACCCATCACCATCGGCCACTGGACGAGGCCGTCCTTCTCGAGCTGCTCGGCCTTGAGCGGCGCGTCGGTGGCGCCGAAGGTCACGGTCTTGGCCTGGATCTGCTTGATGCCACCACCCGAGCCGATCGACTGGTAGTTCAGACCGTTGCCGGTCTCCTTTTTGTAGGCGTCAGCCCACTTCGAATAGATCGGGAACGGGAACGTCGCGCCGGCACCGGTGATGTCGGCCGCAAAGGCTACCGTCGTCGATGCGGCGACCAAGCCGGCAGCGACCATGGTTTTGAGGAAATTCATGCTGGTCTCCATACAGGGGAGCGAAGCGCCATCCGCGCCCGATCGCGCTCCCCGCGCCGCCGCTTTAGGGGCGGTCGGCTGTGCTTTTACGAAGGTTTCGTGACAGTTGGATGACGAAACCAAGCAATTGAAATTGCTTGCGTTTCCGATCAAGCCGGAGTCTTGATCTGGGGAAAACAGGCGGTGAAAGTGGCGCCCTGCCTGGGCACGCTTTCGATCAAAAGGCGGCCGCGATGACGGTTAAGGATATGTTTCACCAACGATAACCCGAGCCCGGTGCCGCCTTGCGAGCGGCTGTCGCCGACGTCGACCCGGTAGAAGCGCTCCGTCAGACGCGGCAGGTGCTCCGGCGCGATGCCCGGGCCGAAATCGCGGACCATGACCCGGATTTCCTGAGTTCCGTCAGCGGCGGCGCTCGAGGTCAGCGACACGATGACGCGCCCGCCGGAGGCGCCGTATTTGAGCGCGTTCTCGATCAGGTTCTCGAACAGGCGGAGCAGCTCCTCGCGGTCCCCCGCGATCATCACCGGCGGCTCCGGCAGGTGGATGTCCACCTCGACCTGACGCTCGCGCGCCAGCGGCTCGAGCCCGTCGGCGACCTGACGGATGATCGGGACGAGATCGACCAGGGTGTCGGGCCGGACATGGGCCGACAGCTCGACCCGCGACAGCGACAAGAGATCGTCGATCAGGCGCGCCATGCGCGTGGCCTGGTTGTGCATGATGCCGAGGAAGCGCTCGCGCGCCTTGGGATCGTCCTTGGCCTGGCCCTGGAGCGTATCGATGAAGCCCGACAGCGCCGCCAGCGGCGTGCGCAGCTCGTGGCTGGCATTGGCGACGAAGTCGGCGCGCATCTCCTCGACCCGGCGCAGCGGCGTCTGGTCGTGGAAGGTCATCAGCATGCATTTGTCGGCGCCGCCGAAGCTGGTCGGCACCGGTACCGGCGTGATGATCAGCTCCATCCAGCGATCGACCGGAACATGATCGAGATAGGTCGCGCGCCGCGGCTCGGTGGTCGCGATGGCCTCGCGCAGCGCGGTGATGATCTCCGGCGAGCGCAGCGCGAACTGGGCGAGCTCGTTCTTGCGCAGCGCCGGCGCGAGCTGGGCGGCGGCGGCGTTGAGGTGGATGACGCGGCCGGCCCGGTCGAGCAGCACCGCCGGATCCGGCATGCCGGCGACCACCGCGGCCACCGCCGCGCTCTCGACCGGGTTGATGCGTCTGACGTCGTCGCGGGAGGTGGCGGGATCGTGCAGCCGCCACGGGATCAAGGCAGCCGCCGCGATGCAGAGGAACACGATTGCAGCGTGCAGCGCCGACAATTCGCCGAGCGAGACCACGACGGACAGCGCCAGCGCCGCGGCGATCAGGATGATGGTCGAGTGCCGCAGCCGATCGGACCAGGGCTGGGCGGAGGGAGAAGAGGGGGCGTCGATCGCCATCGGGGCGGACTTCTCCTGGGGACTGTCCTTAAGGACCTGACACCGGTCAGGCGCCGCTGTCGCTGCGCTCTCTCACATAGGCGGCTTCAGGCGCCGGGCCGGGGTCCAGCTTGAGCGCCGCCTGTTGCAAGCGCTTCGATCGGGCGCCGATTATAACCTCTCGAAACGTCAGCAAGATTACAGATAAGACGAACGGAGACAGATAATAGAGGACGCGGAACAGGAGCATGCCGCCCAGCAGCTCCTCGCGGTCCATCTGCCAGAGCCCGACCAGCATGGCGGCATCGAACACCCCCAAGCCTCCGGGTGAATGGCTGGCGAAGCCGAGCAGGGTCGCCGAGACGAAGATCACCGCGACCATCACGAAGCCGAGATTGGGCTCGTCGGGGACCAGCACATACATCGCCAGCGCGCAGAAACCGAGATCGACGATGCCGATCGCGATCTGGAGCAGCGTCAGCGGGCCGCCCGGCAGCACCACCGTCCAAGGGCCGCGGCCGACCACCCGCGGCTGGCTCCAGACCCAGATCACGTAACCGATCAGCGCCACGATGATCATCAGCGCCAGTGTCCGGTTCAGCCAGACCGGCAGCTGGTCGATCGAGGCTGCCGCCTCCGGATGGTAGGCGATGCCGAGGCCGAGCACCGCGGCATTGCCCAGCCAGAAGGTCAGGCCGGCGAGAAAGCAGATTTTTGCGACGTCGATCGCGTTGAGCCCATAGGCCGAATAGATGCGGTAGCGCACCGCCCCGCCGGTGAAGACGGAGGCGCCGACATTGTGGCCGATCGAATAGCTGGTGAAGGCCGCGAGCGCGTTGATGCGATAGGGCACATGGGCATGGCCGATCGCGCGCGTGGCGAAGAGGTCGTAGAAGGTCAGCGTGAAATAGCCCGCAGTGACGAATAGCGCCGCCATCGCAATCTGGCTCGGCTCAGTGCTCTTGATCGCTTCGAGGACCTCGTTGAAATCGATGCCGCGCAGCATGTGGTAGAGCACGTAGCAAGCGATGCCGATGACCGCGATGCTGATCACGACTCCAAGCTTATGCAGGACTTGCTTCTGGCGCAGAAACGTCGTCGCCCTGCGTATGGCTTCCAGCATCTAGACCTCGAACAACGCTTCAGCGGCCAGGGTGGCCGGCGGACAGGCGGACGCGCAGGCATTCAACGAACCCTCGCCGCCGGCGCCGGAATCGCGCATGCCCCCTGCCCCTCCACTAGCGCGTTTTCGGCCGAAGTGGAATTCGCCAATTCGAACAAAAACACGTGCCTTCAATATTTTAGGCAGGGTCGCAGCTCCCAGTGCAGAATTTGGCGCTTTCGTCGGCAAGGCTTGGCGCGAATCTCCAGGCGATCCTGCGCAGGGGCCATGAAGTTTTGATGATTTCGGCCGCACAATGTTCCGTCACGCCTTAAGCCAACGTCAATCTATGGAGCCGGCCTGCCTGTTGAAAGAGGGGTGACTGGAGCGGCCAGGTCCCGGTTTTCCAATGCGCCGAAAGGCCGCGGCGGAGCACACCCCGCCCCGCGCGTGAGGGTGCATAGCAACATCACACAGCGGCTGGCGGCGCGGTACGCGAGACCACCCGATCGCGCAGCCACGCTCCGATCGTGCCGCCGACGAGATAGCAGGCGAACATGATCAGGCCGAGGTCGAGCCAGTAGCCGAAACGACCGGGGACCACATGGGTGAGAGAGGCCGCGACCAGGGCGGCGGCAAGCACTGCGAGCCACCGCGCAATCACCTTCGAGGTGCCGTTGCCGCGCTGGACCACCGAGATCCAGCCCATGCAGAAGCCCAGCAGCAGCGAGCCGATCAGCCAGCCCAGATGGAACGAGACGAGATAAGGCATCGTCACCTCACCAGAAATTCGATGCGGCGGTTCTGCGCCTTGCCTTCATCGGTGTCGTTGCCGGCGACGGGCTGCGTGCTGCCATGGCCGACCGCGGTGAAGCGGCTGGCAGGAAGGCCCGCCTTGACCAGATAGTCGATCACCGCCTGCGCGCGCTTTTCCGAAAGGGCCTGGTTGAAGGCATCCTCGCCATCGGCGTCGGTATGTCCGACGACCTCGATATTGGTGGTGGGGCAGCGCAGCGCAGTCTCGATGAGGCGATCGAGAATGCCGGCCGAGTCAGGATCGATGTCCGCGCGCCTGTTCGCGAAGCGGATCTTGCCCTTGGTCAGAAGCTCCGAGAACAATTGCTGGCACACGGTGCCGTCGACCGGGCCTGCGGCGGGCTTCACCGTGATCTCCGGCTTATACTGCCAGTTCTTCGGGAAGTCCTTGCCGAGGCCTGCGCGGATCTCGTTGGCGGCGCCCTCGTAGAGCGCATCGCCCGAGAGCTTCACCTCGCGGTCGGAGACGACCAGCGTGCCGGTCGACAGCCGCGACAGCGCGCCGAGCGCGGCGATAACAGCCGTGCTGAAGGAGCCGGGGGCGCCGATGCTGGCCTTGAGATTGTCGACGACCTTTTCGGTGAAGAACTTTCGCGAGGCGCTGGTGCCGATCGCGGCGTGGACGTTGTTGTCCGGAACATAGCCGGTCAGCGTCACCGTCGCAGCCACCGGATCCTTGTAGGCCTGGAAGATGTAGGGCGGCGCCTTGATCTCGTTGGCCGCAATCGAAAAACCCTCGGGCAGGTTCTTCAGCGCAGCCGCGATCGCCTCACGACCGCCGAGTTCGCGCGCCATGCCCGACAGATTGACGTTGGTGTCGGTGATCGTGATCTTGCCGTCCTTCAGCTTGCCGATTTGATCCAGCAGCAGCATCGCGGCGGCTTCGAACCGGGGCGGCGCCCCGCGCGCCAGCCCCATCTGGTCGGCGACCTCGACGCCGCCGACTTCCTTGCGGGCCGCCTCGGTCAGCCGGGCCCTCATCGATGGCAGCGGCGCGGAGCCCGACAGCGTCACCCGCACCACGTCGCGCTCGGCATTCCAGACGAAGGGCTTGGCCTCGGGAACGAGGCGCGTCCGGTCGTCGACCAGCCGCACGCCGGGCACGGTTTCGACCGCCATCACTGCGTCGCGGCGCCCCTCCTCGGAGAAGGCGTCCGCGGCCAGGCTGACGTCGCGGCCGTCGACCGCGATCCGGGTCTTGTCCAGAACGGTGTCCTTCAGCGCAGCCGAGCTGCGGGCCGACAGATCAGCCTCGACCGGTAAGGTATTATTCCAGGCCGCAAATCCCCACATGACGGCAAGGGGGATCAACCCCGGCCACCATTTGCTGGCCCACGAGAAAAGCTTCTGCATTCGACGACCCGACCTCTGGAAACGGAGACAAAACAAACCCTTGGCAGGCTGTCAAACCGGAAATGGCCCTGGTCCCAAGGCCCGGGTGGGACAATCGGAATAACTTTTTCTTCAAGGGTTCTTCCGTAAGTTGAGGCCGGAATGCCAAAGTCCCCCACCCGGTCATGAAACAACTGCGTAACAACGTCATCCGCGCCGGGCTGGGAGCACTCTATCTCAGCGGGGCGCACCACCTGTTGCGCCCGCTCTTGTCGGGCGTCGGCGCCATTTTCATGCTGCACCATGTGCGGCCGGCGCGCGAGGCCGCGTTCCAGCCGAACCGGCATCTCGAGGTCACCCCCGACTTCCTGCGCGCCACGCTGTGCCATTTGCGCTCGCGCGACATCGACATCGTCAGCATGGACGAGCTGCATGAGCGGCTGGTGCAGGGCCGGTTCGACCGTCGCTTCGCCGCCTTCACCCTCGACGACGGTTACCGCGACAATCTGGATTACGCGCTGCCGGTGCTGCGCGAATTTGACGCGCCGCTGGCAGTCTACGTCACGAGCGATTTTGCCGACGGCACCGGGCGATTGTGGTGGACGGCGCTGGAGGCCGTGATCGCCAAGGCCGAGCAGATCGACATTCAGATCGGCAATTCCGCCCTGCGGCTCGATGCGAACAGTGTCGCGGCGAAGCAAGCGGCATTCGACCGCCTGCACGACTGGCTGCGCGCGCTGCCGGGCGAGCAGGATCTTGCGCGCGAGATCGGGGCGCTGTGCAGGACTTACGGCGTCGACATGGAAGCGCTGTGCCGCGGCTTGTGCCTGTCCTGGGCCGAGCTCAAGTCCTTTGCCGCCGATCCGCTGGTCACGATCGGCGCGCACAGCATCAGCCATTGCAATCTCGCCAAGCAGACGGAAGACATCGCCGCGCAGGAGATGGCCGCAAGCCGCGCGCGGATCGAGCAGGTGCTGGAGCGCCCCGTGCTGCACCTCGCCTATCCCTATGGCGACCGCGACGCCGCGGGCGCGCGCGAATTCGCCCTTGCCGCATCCGCCGGTTTCAAGACCGCGGTGACGACGCGGCCCGGCATGCTGTTCGCGGAGAACGCCGGCCACATGACCGCGCTGCCCCGCGTCTCGCTCAATGGCAATTATCAGGACGCGCGGATCCTGCCGGTGCTGACCTCGGGTGCCGCGACCGCGATGTGGAACGGCTTCCGCCGCATCGCGGCGGCGTAGGCCTCAATCTGCACTGGTCGAGGACAAGCGTGCCTTCCTTGACACCCCTCCCCGCTCCGCCCACAACCGGCGGCAACCAAGGGAGGGACGCATGTTCAACGATCTGTTCTCGCTCAAAGGCCGCATCGCGCTGGTAACCGGCGGCTCGCGCGGCATCGGAAAGATGATCGCGGCGGGATTTCTCAGCGCCGGCGCGGCAAAGGTCTACATCACCGCGCGCAAGGCCGGCCCCTGCGAGGCCACCGCCAAGGAGCTCAGCGCGCAATATGACGGCGAATGCATCGCGCTGCCGATCGACATCTCGACCGTTGCCGGCGCCGAGCTGCTGGCCAGCGAGTTCGGGAAACGCGAGTCCCGGCTCGACATCCTCGTCAACAATGCGGGCGCCGCCTGGGGCGCGGAGTTCGACGAATTTCCGGAGAACGGCTGGGACAAGGTGATGAACCTCAACGTCAAGGCGCCGTTCTTCCTGACCAAGGCGTTGGCGCCGACGCTGCGCACGTCAGCGAGCGCGGAACGGCCGGCGAAGGTGATCAACATCGCCTCGATCGACGGCATCTTCGTCAATCCCGGCGAGACCTATTCCTATGCCGCGAGCAAGGCCGGGCTGATCCATCTGACGCGGCGCATGGCGGTGAAGCTCATCCCGGACCACATCGTGATCACGGCGATCGCGCCGGGCCCGTTCAAGTCCGACATGAACCGCGCCGCGCGCGACCACGCCGACGAGGTTGCAACGCGCGTCCCCGTGGGCCGCATCGGCACCGACGAGGACATGGCAGGCGCTGCGATCTACCTCGCCTCGCGCGCCGGCGACTATGTGGTGGGAGCGACCATCGCGGTGGATGGCGGCATCGTCTATGCGAACCCCGGGATCAAGGGCAGCGGGTGGGATAGCGATTGATCCGGCGGTCTCCCGTCACGTGCATCGGGCTTAAAACCAAAACGTCGAAAACAACCCCATGCACAGTAGCGGGCCCCTTGATCGATAAGGGATCTTTCGAGCGGCCTGGAGACAACATTTGCAGCCGCCATGCAGTTGACACGTCGGGCAAAACACGCGTCGAGCTGGCGCGTGTACTCAAAATCTATGGATGCGAGAGCTAGCGTCGCGGCGTTCGTCCGCGTATCCGGTCGAATCCTTGCTTGATCGCTGCGAAGCGCTGCTCGATGAATGGTTCGTGCTCAGTATCGGTGAAAATGTAGGGCCAGTCGTTTTCGATGGCCTCGCGAACCAGCTCGCCTACGTAGAGCGGATCAACGCCGTTGTTGATCCGTTCATGCAATGCCTTGATGATCTCCGCGCGTGGTCCTTCTGTCGGCGGAGGGTTGCCGACAGCCCCGGCAAATCGGTGCGGCACGTTGCGCCGAGAGTTCATGATCTGCGTGCGGATAAAGCCCGGACACAGAACGGAGACCCCAATCTTCCTCGGCGCGAGCACGTTACGCATCCCCTCGGAGAGCGCCACCACTCCATATTTGCTTACATCGTATGCCGGACTTGGTCCCGTAATCAGTCCGGAGACGGACGCCGTGGAAACAACCTGCCCTCCTTCGCCGTGCGCTTCGATCAGCGGACCGAATATCTCGAAGCCCCAGATCACCGACATCAGATTGACGCCGAGGACCCAGTTCCAGCCTGAATCAGTCCACTCACCAAAGGTGCCGCCGCCACCCACGCCCGCATTGTTGACCAATATGTGGATTCTGCCGTACCGCGCGACGGTCGCGTCCGCTGCCGCCTGAAGTTCGCCCTTGAGCGAAACGTCCGCTTTCACGCCATCGACATCGGCTTTGGTTCGTGTCTTCAGGTCCGCGACCACTTTTTTCAGCGCCTCCTCCTCGATATCGCAGAGCATGACCCTCACGCCCGCCCGCGACAGCACGGTCGCGATCCCCAGTCCGATGCCCGAGGCAGCGCCAGTCACGAATGCGGTCTGTCCAATCAAGTCTCTCATGCGCGTTCCACCTTGCTTTCACTCAACCAGTTCGCCCGGGAAATTGCGCCGCGGGGCGCTGGCTCCGCGCCTGCGATGACCGAGGCAGCCGGCGAGGGCGCTGCGGAAGCAGTTGGTGATCTAGACCGCATGGCCGAGCGATCGTGAACTGAACGGAGAGGCGATGGACAGGCTGTCCCAAGCAAGCGCTTCGGTCGTAGACACATGGTCACCAATGCGCTGGGCTACTTCCGCAGCGTGCGTGCCCGGCATAAAGTGGGTTGCGCCCGCTATCGTGCATAGCGACGCGTTCGCCAACGCACGGGTCAGGATTTCCGCGCTTCGCTGCAACGCTTGCGGGCTACGCTCACCGCAGATGAGGCGGGTTGGGAGCAGGATGTTGGCGAAAGCCGATAATGGTGGATCGAATGTCGAACGCATGTCCAGAACCTGGGTCGCGGTCGTCCTAACGATGTATTGTCGCATCCGGGACGGCAGGGCATCGAAGCTGCCCTCACCGCCGAGATAATCGATCGCCCGGAGCGCGGCTTCCCTCTCGCCGTTTTCGAACGCCTGGAAGTATGCATCGCGCATCGCCGTGAACTGCTCATACAGCGCAAGCTGGCTCTCCCGGCGCAGCAGGCCGAAAGCCACCGGCTCTATCAGGGTCAGGCTCATGAGCGGCAGCATCCCGCACAGCGCGACGTCCAGACACGCGAGCGCGCCGAGGGAATGTCCGACGAGATGCACGGGACCGCCGGCCCGGCGGATCACGGCTTCGATGATCTCCGCCTGCCGATCGATCGATGTATCGGCAGCCGTCCGTCGGTCCCTCGTGCCGCCATAACCCGGAAGGCTCGTCGTCACCGTCCGGAAACGACCGCCGAGCGCCTCGATCACGCCCCGCCAGGTTGACGCGGTCGCCCACGATCCCGGAACGAACACGATGGTGGGGCCCGTGCCCTCCTCGCCATAGTCGATGGGGCCGTGCCTATCCTGCAGCATTGTTGAGGCTGTGTTCATCGCCATCACCTCCGGTCTCGAGGGTTTCGCCTGGCAAGGATGCGCGAAGCGCGACCTCAACACTTTACTGACCACTTACATTTTCATTATCGACGGCTGATTTCGCACACTCCCCGCTTGCTAGGCTGTGCTACGCTCGTGCTGCTGGAGGAACGGACGAGCTGATGCGCTATCTGTTTGAAGATTTTGCGCTCGACGCCGACAAGCGGGAGCTACGCAGGGGGATCGATGCGGTTTCGGTGACGCCGCAGGCCTTCGACGTGCTTCTCTACCTGATCCGCAACCGCCAGCGCGTGGTTAGCAAGGACGATCTGATTTCCGCCATTTGGGGCGGCCGCGCCATCTCGGATGCCGCGCTTGCGACCCGCCTCAATGCAGCGCGCGCTGCAATCAACGATGCCGGCGATCAGCAGCGCCTCATTAAGACGCTACAGAGGAAGGGCTTTCGCTTCATTGGCAGCGTGCAGGAAATCGGCGGACAGGATGATGCTGCGGTCCCAAATGACGCACTTCAACCCCCGACACCAGCTCCCGGGCCGTCCGACAAACCCGCGATTGCCGTGTTGCCGTTCCAGTCCATGCCGGCCCGTCCAGAACAAGAATACTTCGCCGATGGGTTGGTTGACGATATCATTACTGCTCTCTCGCGCTTCAGGACGCTCTCTGTCATCGCTCGCAACTCCTCGTTCACCTACAAAGGTAAGGCTGTCGACATCAAGCGCGTCGGCCAGGAGCTTGGCGTGCGATACGTGCTCGAAGGCAGTGTGCGCAAGGAAGGGTCGCAGCTAAGAATCAATGCACAATTGATCGATGTTGCAACTGGCGCGCACCTTTGGGCCGATCGGTTTGAAGGCGCTTTGGGAAACGTTTTCGATTTACAGGACAAGGTCGCGCTACACGTGGTCGGGGCCATCGCGCCAGAAGTCGATCGTGCCGAGATCGACAGAGCCAGTCGAAGAAGGACCGGTAACATCGATGCGGTGACAGCGTATTATCGCGGTTTGCCTCATATTCGTTTCCCAACCACTCCACAGAATAATGAAGCTGCTTCGAGGCATTTCGAGCAAGCGATTGCTCTTGATCGCAGCTTTGCGCCTGCGTATGGCGGTGTTGCAACTTGCATAGCGTGGCGAAGGGCCAACAATTGGCCTGGAGACTTTGTCGAAGACAACGCTCAGGTCTTGCAGATTGCCGAACGTTTAAAGGAGCTTGGGGCAGACGACGCAATGGCCTTAACCGTTGTGGGCTTTCTCCTGTTCTGGTTCGCGCTCGACCTCAATGGCGGGGTTGAATTAGTCGAGCGCGCCATCCACTTCAATCCAACCTATGGACCCGCACTTCACGCGCGGGGCCTCATTCGAGGTTGGCAAGGCGAATCCGATGCCGCCGTTGCGGACCTTGAGCTGGCTCTGCACCTAAGTCCGCGCGATCCTTTCAACTACAACGCAATGCTGGGACTTGCTCTAGCGCATCACAACGCCGGCAGACATGCCGAAGCGGGTGAGTGGGCTGACAAAGCCGTTCGAGCCTTCCCCCCGGCGTTTAATGTAGGAATGGCTCAGGCCATCCTCTGCTACGTGGGCGCTGGACGATTGGACGACGCTCAAAAGCTGATGGCAGAAATTCTCCGCCGATCTTCTGGCTCTCGACGATCAACTGTGGCTGCCCCGCACTATTCGCCCAAGCTTAGAGCGGAACTCTTGGAAGCGATGATCAAGGCGGGACTACCCGAATAGCTTTGTTCTTGGGGCAAGCAGGCGGTGGGCAGGCTGGCGTGTGAGTACGCCGCGGCGCCTCGCGTCTATCACACCGCCTCTGGAATACTGGATCGCCCGGTCAAGCCGGGCGATGACGCTATGGGTGTGGAACGGTCGTGGTGCGTCGCAAGCGCCCTACGACTCGATCTTCACGTACTCGAAATCGCCCGGCTTGTTGTCGATGCCGACCTTGGGCGGAGAGATCCAGGAGGCGAACTTGCCGGTCTCGGTGACGGGCTGCATCAGGGAGGTGATGAAGTCGCCGTCGCTGGCCGACGGCAGCCATTCGTCCTTGCGCTTGGCCCAGGTCGCATCGTCGATCAGGATGCCGTCGGGCGTCGCGTGCACGTCCTTGAACTCGCCGATGTGGCGGTGGAAGGCGACGTTGGGCAGCGTCAGCTTGAAGTCGTAGCCGGCGGTCGAGATTACCTTGTTCCAGCGCAGCATGCCCTTGACGCAATCCTGGCTGTAATCGTCGCGCAGGCGCATGTTGAGCGCGGTCAGCGCCGGCTCGTCGACCAGCTTGACTTCGCCGTTGATCAGCTTGAGCACCGGATAGGTCGAATTCTTGAGCTGGTGATCGTCGTCGATCTGCGTCTCGTGGTAGCGGCCCTTGATGCCGGCGTTGAACGCGTTGGCCGCGTTGGTCGAGACTTCCGAGCCGAACAGGTCGAGCGACAGCGTGTAGTGCAGGTTCAGCTTCTTCTGGATGGTCGGAAGATCGATCACGCCGAGCGCGCGGACCTTCGCGATGTCGGTGGGATCGGTGATGCCGGCCGCCTTCATCGCATCGCAGGTGCGCTGCACGACGCGGGTGATGCCGGTCTCGCCGACGAACATGTGGTGCGCTTCCTCCGTCAGCATGAAGCGGCAGGTGCGCGACAGGGGATCGAAGCCGGACTGCGCGAGCGAGTGCAGCTGCATCTTGCCGTCGCGGTCGGTGAAATAGGTGAACATGAAGAAGGACAGCCAGTCCGGCGTCGCCTCGTTGAAGGCGCCCAGCATGCGCGGCGCGTCGGCATCGCCGGAGCGGCGGCGCAAGAGATCGTCGGCCTCCTCACGGCCGTCGCGGCCGAAATATTTCTGGAGCAGATAGACCATCGCCCAGAGGTGACGGCCTTCCTCGACATTGACCTGGAACAGATTGCGCATGTCGTAGAGCGAGGGCGCGGTCTTGCCGAGATGGCGCTGCTGCTCGACCGAGGCCGGCTCGGTGTCGCCCTGGATCACGATCAGGCGGCGCAGCATGGCGCGGTGCTCGCCCGGCACTTCCTGCCAGGCCGGCTCGCCATAATGCTCGCCGAACGGCACGACGCGGTTCTCTTCCTGCGGCGCAAGCAGAATGCCCCAGCGATATTCGGGCATGCGGACATAGTCGAACTTGGCCCAGCCGCGCGGATCGACCGAGTAAGCGGTGCGCAGATAGACAAGCGATTCCTGGAAGCCTTCCGGCCCCATGTCGCTCCACCAGTCCATGTAACCGGGATGCCAGCCCTCCAGCGCTTTGAGCACCTGGCGGTCTTCGGCGAGGTTGACGTTGTTCGGAATCTTGGTCGAGTAGTCGACGTTCATGATGTTCATGTTCATGGGGACCTCCCGTGTGGGACTAGCTCGTTTGAAGGGGCGAATGGCGAATGGCGAGTAGCGAATGGGCATTCCCTATTCGCCATTCGCCGCTCCCTACTCGCTAGACTCGCGTCATATCGAATTTCGGTTTCTGGCCGCTGCCGTAGCGGCGCAGCGCGCCTTCCTCGCCGACGGCGTTCGGGCGCTGGAAGATCCAGTTCTGCCAGGCGGTGAGGCGCGCGAAGATCTTCGATTCCATCGTTTCCGGGCCAACGAAGCGCAGGCTGGCTTCCATGCCGGTGAGGCTGTCGGGCGAGAAGCTGGCGCGCTCCTCGAGGAACACGCGGACCTCATCGTCCCAGTCGATGTCGTCGAGCGCGAAGGTGACGAGGCCGAGCTCTTCGGCCTGCTCGGCGTCGAGGCTGGTGCCGAGCGTTGCTTCCACGCGCTCCAGATCGGACGGGTCGGCTTGGAAGCGCGACTCCAGCCGTGTCAGGCCGTGGCTCATCGGGTACGGGCCGAAATTCATGGCGGACAGCTCGATCGACGGCGGCGGACGATTGTCGCCCTGGCGGGTGCCGATCAGCATGTAGGAGCGGTCGGCGGCGAAGACGAGCTCGGCGAGCGTGCCGGCAAAGCAGGAGCCGGGCTCGACCAGCGTCACCAGCGTGCGCGAAGTGACGTCGACGCGCTTGAGCACGCGCTTCCAGTAATGCCTGATCTCGTTGACCAGCCAATGCGCCTTGTTGGCTTCGAGGAACGCATCGCAGGCCAGCACATGGGCACGGTCGCCGTGGCTCTTGAAGACGAGCATCGCGATCTCGAGCTCGTTGATGCGTAAGTGAAGGATGGCGTCGTCGAGCTCGCGCGCCACTTGCAGCGGCCAGAACGAGGCGCCTTGCGCCATCATGCCGTCGATGTCGGCGGGCGGCGCGGTCTCCGGCGCCTTGATCGAGATGGTGGCGATGCGCGCTGTGCGATCGATATCGACGGTGACGAAGCCGTAGCGGATGCTGTTTTCGTCGATCAGGCGCCGGAGCGGCGTCAGCGCGATGCCCTTGCCGCTGCCCTTGCGCTTCGATTGGCCTGCGAATTCCTTGGCGCGCTCGGCGATCTTTGCTTCCAGCTTGGAGTTCGGCGCGATCTCGTCGACGAGGCGCCATTGCACGGCGCGCTTGCCCTTCACGCCTTCCTCGATGGTGCAGAAGACATCGGCGTGGTCGCGCCGCACCTTGCGCTTGTCGACCACCCGCGTGAGACCGCCGGTGCCCGGCAGCACCGCGAGCAGCGGCACTTCGGGCAGCGCCACGGCGGACGAGCCGTCGTCGGCGAGGATGATGTGATCGGTCGCGAGCGCGAGCTCATAGCCGCCGCCGGCGGCCGAGCCGTTCACGACGGTGATGAAGCGCTGGCCGGAATTCTCCGAGGAGTCTTCCATGCCGTTGCGGGTCTCGTTGGTGAACTTGCAAAAGTTCACCTTGTGGGCATGGGTCGAGCCCGCGAGCATGCGGATGTTGGCGCCAGCGCAGAACACGCGGTTCTTGGCCGAGCGCAGCACCACGACCTTCACCTCGGGATGCTCGAAGCGCAGGCGCTGGATCGCGTCGGCGAGCTCAATGTCGACGCCGAGATCGTAGGAATTGAGCTTGAGCTGGTAGCCTTCGAACAGGCCGCCATTCTCGTCGACGTCCATGGTCAACGTCGCGACGTCGCCGTCGACCGCGAGCTTCCAATGCTTGTAGCGGGACGGTTCGGTCTGGAAATCGATGAATGTCGCGCCGCCTGCGAGGCGCCGATCTTCCCCGGCCATGAGCCACCCTTAAGCTTGGTTATGCATTTGGAGCGTTAGATGCACAATAGTGCATCTAACTGGGCTAGTCCAGCCCGAATCTCGAACTCACATGCACTTTGCTTCATCTAAATCCGCATGGAGGTCACGCGGCCTGAAGCCCTGGATCATCCCGCAAGGCGGCCTTTGCAAACTGCATGATGGCATCGAGGGTCGGCCCCGGGGCCTCGCGATGCGGGGAATGCGCCGCGCCGGCAATGATTTTCAGGTCGACCGGGCAGTAACATTCCTCCTGTGCGATCTCGGCCTGGCGCAGCGTCCCGTATTGGTCATCTGCGCCTTGCACGATCATCACGGGCACGCGGATGTAGGCGAGGTATTCGGAGATATCCCAATCGCGGAATTTCGGATCGAGCCAGGCGCCGTTCCAGCCATGGAAGGCGTTGTCGACGTCCTTGTGCCAGCGCGCGAGCTTCGACCTGAGGTCCGTGGTCTCGAACGTCGTCTTGATCGCGGCGATGGATTTGATCGAGATGTCCTCGACGACGAAATGCGGCGCGATCAGCACGAGCCCATTGAGGCGATGATCCTGATGCGCCCCGGCATAGATGGTCGCGATCGAGGCACCATCGGAATGGCCGAGCAGAAGGCCGCGCTTGAACCCGATCATGTCGAGCAGCTTCGGCAACACGTCCAGCGCCTCACGATGCATGTAGTCGAGCGCCCGCGGCAGCGCGACCGGGCTGGACTGGCCGTAGCCTGCGCGCGAATAGGCGAAGATGCCCGCGCCCGTGGCCTGCTGCAGCTTCTCGGGGAAATCACCCCAGAGGCCGACGCAGCCGAGGCCCTCATGCAGCATCACGATGGTGGGCGCGTCGGGGACTGGCGGCGCGAGCCATCTGTATTCGAGGCTGGCGCCGTCGATGTCGAGGAAGCCGGTGGGGGTGAGATTGGTCATTTCTGCGCTCTTCTCTCTCGATCGTCATGCCCGGGCTTGACCCGGGCATCCACGTCTTTTCTCACGCGTGGCGGCGCGTGGATGGCCAGGTCAAGCCCGGCCATCACGGCCTGTTGCAGGTGGCCAATTAACGCGCGCCTTCCCGCAGCTTGAACCTTTGGATCTTTCCGGTCGCGGTCTTCGGCAGCGAGTCCACCACATCGATCCAGCGCGGATATTTCCAGGGGCCGATCTTCTGCTTGACGTGCTCCTTGAGCATCTCCTGCAAGTCCGTCGTCTTTGCGCCTGGGCGCAACACGACGAAGGCTTTCGGCTTCAGGAGGCCTTCCGGATCGGCCTCGGGCACGACGGCAGCTTCCAGCACGGCCGGATGCGTGATCAGCGCGCTCTCCACTTCGAACGGCGAGACCCAGATGCCGGAGACCTTGAACATGTCGTCGGCGCGGCCGCAGAACGTGAAGCGGCCGTCGGCGTCACGAATGTATTTGTCGCCGGTGCGGGTCCACGGCCCCTCGAAGGTGCGGCGGCTCTTGTGACGCTGGTTCCAGTAGCCCTCGCCGGCGGAGGGCGCATCGACCAGGAGCTCGCCGACCTCGCCGTCGGCGACGTCCTGGCCCGCCTCGTTGACGAGCCGCACCGCATAGCCCGGCACCGGCTTGCCGGAGGAACCGTATCTGATGTCGCCGGGCGCGTTCGACAGAAAAATGTGCAACAGCTCGGTCGAGCCGACGCCGTCGAGAATGTCGACACCGAACCGTGCCTTCCAGCTGTGGCCGACGGATTCCGGCAGCGCCTCGCCGGCGGAGGTGCAGATGCGCAAAGCCTTGCCGCCGCGCTCGCTCTTCATGGTCTCGTCGTTGAGCATCGCGGCGAACAAGGTCGGCACGCCATAGAAGATCGAGGGATTGTAGCGGTTCATCAGGTCGAACATCCGCGCCGGCGTCGGACGCTCGCTGTTGAGGATCACGCTGGCACCGACAGACATTGGAAAGGTCAGCGCATTGCCGAGGCCATAGGCGAAGAACAATTTCGCCGCGGAGAGACACACATCGCTCTCACGGATGCCGAGCACCTGCTTGGCATAGGTGTCGGCAGTGGCCTGCAAATTGGAATGCAAATGGCGCACGCCCTTCGGCATGCCCGTCGAGCCCGACGAGTACAGCCAGAACGCCGGCTCGTCCGGATGCGTCACGGCGGTGGTGAACTGATCGTTCTCGCCAGCGAGCTCTTCGGCAAGCTGCTTGTGGCCGTTCTGCTTGGCGCCGGAGACCACGACATGCTCGAGATCCGGCATGCGGCCGACAACGTCCTTGATGACGGGATAGAGCGCTTCGGACACGAACAGCACGCGCGCGCGGCAGTCGGCGAGGATGTAGGCGTATTGGTCCGCGGTCAGCAGCGTGTTGAGCGGCACCGGCACGATGCCGGCGCGGATCGCGCCCAGGAACACGATCGGGAAATCGATTGTATCCAGCATGATCATCGCCACGCGCTCCTCGCGGCGGACGCCGAGCCGGCGCAGCATGTTGGCGGCGCGCCGGGTCTGTTGCTGGAGCTCGCCATAGGTGAGTCGCGAGACGGTGTCGTCGAAGGCGAGCTTACTGCCCCTGCCCTCCCTGACGTTACGGTCGAGCAGCCAGGTCACCGCGTTATAGGATCCCTCGCTCACGGACATCTCCCCGGAATTAGAATTATAATTCATAGAAAGACACCACGGCGGCTTGCTGTCAATGCCAGCAGGCACTATGTTTCATTAAAACGCGCCGCAGGACCCCTGTAAAGAAGACTCATGACCGAAAGTCCCGACGCCGAATCCCGCTTCCTCGAACAACTCGGCCAGCGTGTGCGCACCATGCGCGCGCTGCGCGGCATGTCGCGCAAAGTACTCGCCAAGGTGTCGGGAATTTCGGAGCGCTACATCGCGCAGCTCGAGAGCGGCAAGGGCAATGTCTCGATCGTGCTGCTGCGCCGCGTCTCCGACGCGATGGGCGCCCATCTCGAAGATTTGCTGCCCAGCGCCGATCCGACCCCGGACTGGCAGGTGTTTCGCGACCTCCTGCGCAAGGCGACGCCCGCGCAGATTGCTCAGGCCAAGGATCTGCTCGCCGGCGGCAGCGCAACCGCGCCTCGGCGCGCGCCGTTCTGCGGGATCGCGCTGATCGGCCTGCGCGGCGCCGGCAAGTCCACACTTGGGCGGATGCTGGCGAAGAGGATCGGCTGGAGTTTCGTCGAGCTCAACAAGGAGGTCGAGCAGCAGAACGGGCTCTCGGTCGCCGAGATCATCGCGCTGTACGGCCAGGAAGGCTTTCGCCGCATGGAGCAGGCGGCACTGCAACAGCTGCTCGCGCGCAACGAGCTGATGGTGCTGGCAACCGGCGGCGGCATCGTCTCCGAGCCCCTGACCTTCGATCAGGTCCTCTCCTCGTTCTACACGATCTGGCTGAAGGCCGAGCCCGAGGAGCACATGGCGCGCGTGCGTCGCCAGGGCGATCTACGCCCGATGGCTGATGATCGCTCGGCGATGACGGAGCTGCGCAACATCCTGCTCAGCCGCGAGCCGTTGTATTCGCGCGCGACCGCGGTGGTGGATACCGCCGGCCTCTCCGTCGATGCCGCCGCCGCACGCCTGATCGATGCGGTGCGGCCGGTGCTGCAGAACGAAGCCCGCAGCTTCGGCCTGCGCAGCGTGGCGCTGTAGCGATGACGTCCACCGACGTCGCCACCTCCATGTTCGAGCGGATCGGCGGCAGCGCCACGATCGACGCCCTCGTCGACCGCTTCTACGACCGCATGGACACGCTGCCGGAGGCGAAGATCATCCGCGCCATGCATGCGGACGACCTTGGCCTGATCAGGGACGTGCTGAAGCGCTATCTCACCGAATGGACCGGTGGCCCGCGGCTCTATACACCCGAGAAAGGTCATCCGCGGCTGCGCCAGCGCCATTTCGGCTTCGCCATTGGGGACGCCGAGCGCGACGCCTGGATGCTCTGCATGCGCGGCGCGCTGGAGGAGACGATCACCGACGCCGCCGCGCGCCAGGATCTCGACAAGGCGATAGCGGGCCTGGCCGACTGGATGCGCAACCGGCCGTGACGGGGTGGCAGCGCTTCGGCGCAATTCGACGGCCACGCACCGGGTCATTTGAGTTCCGCTGCGATCGCCTGCTAAGCTCCAGGCATGACCGACATGCTCTGCGACACCATACGCATGGAGCGCGAAGTGACGGAGCGTTAGCGCGTGATGGACGCACCTCCCGATGTCATCCGTCGACCGCCCTCGCCGCGTCTTGCGCGGCTGATCTCCAGCATTTCCTTCTACCGCGAGCGCGGGATCGGCTTGGCCGCCTTCCGCCACGCCGCGCCGCTTGCACTGCCTCTGCTGGTGAATTTGGGAACGCCCTTCCGCATTGCGCTCGGACACCGACCGGACACCGCCGATGCGCGGCCGAGTTTCGCAGCGGGTCTGTTTCCTGGGCCGGTCGTGATCGAATCCGACGGGCGCGCCGAATGCGTTCAGGTCGATTTCACGCCGCTCGGGGCGTATCGCTTCTTCGGAGGCGCCGTGCCCGATCTGACCGCGCGGATCGTCGGGCTCGACGACATTCTGGGACGGCACGGCAGGGAGCTCCGCGCCAGGGTGGCCGAGGCGGCCGGCTGGCAGCGACGATTCGAGATCGTCGAAGACTTCGTGCTTCGCCGCGCCGTACACGAGCCCTCGCCTGAGGTCGCCTTCGCGCTGGAGACGCTGTGGCGAGGCGCGGGCGCGGTCAGGATCGCCGACATTGCCTCCGACATCGGCTGGAGCCGCAAGCATCTCACACGCCGCTTCCACCGCGAGATCGGCGCTCCGCCAAAGACGCTGGCCCAGATGCTGCGCTTTCATCGCGCTTGCGTCCTGGCCCGGACGGATGGCGCAGGCGGCTGGGCGGCCATTGCCGCGGACGCCGGCTATGCCGACCAGGCACATCTTGCTCGCGATTTCCGGATGTTCAGCGGAGAGACGCCGACCGGATGGGCCGCGCGGCTCGATGTCGTCGATTCCCGCCTGATGCGGGACGGCGGGGGCTAGCGCCAAAACAGCGGCAAGACGGCGCGAGGCACGGTCAGGTCCCATTTGTTCAAGCCGGCCGCCATGATCCGAACTAGGGTCGGCTTCGCAACAAGCTTGCACCGAACCTGGAGAGTGTCATGAACCAGCCGAACGGCTACGAAGCGCCGCGCCTCTACCACACCATGCGCTGCAAGGATGCCGAGGCGATGATCGCCTGGCTGAAGGACGTTCTCGGCTTCACCGAACGGGTGGTGTACCGCAAGGAGGGCACGGTCGTTCACGCCGAGCTGGCGTTCGGATCGTCGATCCTCATGCTGGGCGCGCATCGCGACGATGCCTACGGCAAATTGGTTGGCGACATCGGCGGCCGGCGGACGGATGCCGTCTATCTGGCCGTGGAGGATCCCGACGCGCTCTTTCAAAAGGTGAAAGCCGCCGGGGCGCAGATCGAGATGGAGCCCTACACGACCGATTATGGCAGCCGCGATTTCGCCGCACGCGATCCGGAGGGCGGGCTCTGGAGCTTCGGCACCTATTGGCCCAAGGTCGGCGAGCAGCCGCTCGCGGGATAGCGGGCGCTCGCGTCAAATACTGCTCCGCGGCCGAACCGTCTTGCTCGCTAGACCGACCAGTAATGCGGATGCGGGTAGGGCCGCGAGCGGTCGCCCCAGTCGAACGCGTCGCCATCGAACTCGCACGGGCCGCTGCTGAGTTCGTCCAGCGTCTGCTCGGTCTGGAACGCCTGCCGTGCTGGATCGTATTTCAGCGCGCTCCACTGCAGCGGATAATGGTGACGCGTACCGAGCAGCCCGCCGGTCTTGATCACGGCATAGGCGACCGTTCCGCTCATCTTGTCGAGCATCAACCGCTCGATCGTGCCGAGCTTCGTGCCGTCGCGTCCGTAGACGGCGACGTGCTCCACGCGATCACTGGGAACCATGGTGTGGTTCATGGTGTCCTCCCTGTTCTCGTCTGTTCACGATATTATAGCACCGGTTTCGCGGCGGCGGGAGCAGCTACAACTGCTGTAAGCGGCCCGCCCCGGCCACCAGAGCGTCACTTCAGCCGAATCGTGTCGACGCGACGGCACTGGACGCAATGATAAACGTGCTCCGCAGGCAGCGTGACTATTCCAGGTAGTGTCGCCAGGAACTTCATTGGCCGCCTGCATTTTGAGCAGATGAGGATCGGCGGATCGTCTTGGCGATCGGAACTCATACAATAACCGGGGCTGAGGCGCCCGCACGTTACTGCCGCGCTGCGGGCGCTTCATCCCGGGAGAACTACCGGCCTTGATCGGAATCCGATCGGCCCCGCTCGGCGCGCTGCTTCACGCCCGCGTGAGGCGACTTCTTCCGGACTGTTGCGACGACATCGCGCCGCCCCCGGACGAAGCCATTTTCCTCACCCGGCGAAAAACGCCGGAAAGGCAGGCGGTCTAGATTCTCTGCATTGATCAACAACGGAGTTCGGTCATGTGGGGTCAACTTTTCAGCCTGATCTATCGCCTGTCCTGCCGGACCACCCTGATCGAGATCGGCACGCACCGCCTCGCGCGTTAGGTCCATGAAGCCCAAGGGAATTGGGTAAGATCGATTGACCAGATGACGGGGATTGCCATTAGCAAGCTGATCCTGATCGCCGCGATGTCGCTGCTCGCAAGCCAGGCCAATGCCGGAGGCTCGCGGAGCCTCAGCCTGGCGGCGGCCGATTCGAAGCAACCGGCCACCGAGCAGCCGGCCGCGCCGGCCGCCGTGCCGCCGCAGGCGACGCAAGCGTCACCGGCAAACGTCCAGACGCCGACCGCACCCGCCGCAACGGCACCGACCGCCGCAGCTCCGGTGCAATCAAGCACGACGCCGGCAAAGACGACCGAAGCGCCAAAGCCGAAACGCCGGCAGCCATCTGTCGAAGCCCGCGTGATCCGCGAACTGCACCGCCACGGGATCTATTGGTAATTGTCCGGCGACGTCCGCCCGGCAGCTCCGCTCACCAGCGATAGCCGAGCGTGGCGATGACGGTCAGCGGCGCGCCCCGGTAGCAGTAACCGACCTGACACGTCGTGTAGTGCACATTGAACAGGTTCTTGGCGTTGACCTGGAACGTGAGGCCCTTCAGCTCCTTTGCGGCCTGGCTGAAATCGTATTTCAGCGCGGCATCGACCAGGGTCACCGAGCTGTTCTTGAACGTGTTCGCGTCGTCGCCATAGCTCCAAGACATGTAGCGCGCGCCGGCACCGACGCTCAGGCCCGCGAAGGGACCAGCCAGCGGCAGGGCGTAATTGCCCCACAGCGTCACGGTGTGCGGAGGATTGCCCGACGGAAACTTGCCGACCAGCGCGCTGTCGCCGGCCTGCTTGGTGACCATGTCGAGATAGCTGTAGGACGAGGTGATGTCGAAACCATTGCCGAAGCTTGCAAGCCCCTGCAATTCGAAGCCGCGGCTTTGAATTTCGCCGCGCTGGACCGTCACGCCGGTGCCCGTCGTCACCAGGCCGCCATCCTGCGTCAGGTCGAACACGGCAGCGGTAATGAGGCTTCGCGTCCCCGGCGGCTGATACTTCACGCCGATCTCGGTCTGCTTGCCGGTGGTCGGCTTGAAGAAGGCGCCTGAGGGATCGACGCCGAGATTGGGAAAAAACGACGTCGAATAGGCGATGTAGGGCGCCACACCGGAATCGAACACATAGGTCAGGCCTGCCCGCCCACTATAGGCCTGATCAGATTGCGTCTGTCTTGTCAGCGCGAACCGGTCCTCGCCGGTGGTGCGGACCCAGTCGCTGCGGCCGCTCAGCGTCAGGATCCAGTGGTCGAGTTTGGTCTGGTCCTGAATGTAGACGCCGGACTGGGTTTGCCGCTGCGCCGTGGACGAGGAGATCGCGGGATCCGGAATGGATTCCGGCGCATAGACCGGCGCAGCCAGATTGAGATCGGACACGCCGAAGCCGAACCCCTGCTTGTCGGTGAACTTCGACGATGTGTAGTCGGTGCCGACCAGAAGCGTGTGCTGCACCGGGCCGGTGGAGAGCTTCGCCTCGACCTGGTTGTCCATGATGGCCGATTGCAGCGTGTCGTGGACGTAGCCGGTATAACGCGACACGACGTTGCCGACGGGAGCACCGAGAAAGCCGACATAGCGCGTGACGGCGTCGAGATCGACGTAGCGGAATTTCTGGCGGACGGTCACGGCGTTGTCGAACGCGTGCTCGAACAGATAGCCGATGCGCCCCTGCTCCTGGTCGAGCGAATTGTAGGACGGGCTGCCCGTGAAGATGTCCGTCGTCGTCCCGATGCCCGAAGAATAGGTGAACATCGAGCCCGGCGTCTTCGATTTCTGATAGGCGCCGAGAAGCGTGAGGGTTGTCGATTGGTCGGGTCTCCAGGTGACGGCGGGAGCGACATAGGTGCGGTTGTCCTTGCCGCCCGGTACGAACACGTCGGCGTCTCGCACCATGCCGGTCAGCCGATAGGAGAATTGGCCGTTGGGATCGATCGGCCCCGAAAAATCGAAATTGCCCTGAACGCGTTCGCGATCGCCGAACAGCGTCTGCACCTCGTGGAAAGGCTGGCTGGTCGGCAGCTTGCTTTGCAGATCGATCAGTCCGCCTGGCGAGCCGAGGCCGTAGAGCGCCGAGCTCGGGCCGCGGACCACGGTGATGCTGTCGACCCCATAGGGCTCCGTCTTGAACACGCCAAGGCCAGCGCCGACGAGACGCAGGCCGTCGAGATAGATGCCGTTATAGGTGATGTCGAAGCCGCGGATCGAGATGGCGTCGAAGCGCGGATCGTAGCCCGAGGCATCGATGCGCACGCCCGGCTCATAGCCGACTGCCTGCGTCAGCGTCTGCACGGCGCGGTCGTTGAGCTCCTTGCGCGTCACGACCGAGATCGACTGCGGCGTCTCCAGCAGGGGCGTGTTCGTCTTGGTGCCGGCGGAGCTGCTGCTGGCAACGTAGCTGTTCTCGCTCGATATCGTGGCGCGACCGCCACCTGCCTCGCGCGCATCCTGGCTTGCGGCTTGCCTGGAGGCGGCATTGCGTTGCGCCGCGACACGGCCGCGTTGCGACGGTGAATTGCGCTGGGCAGACACGGCGCGCGGGCGCACCTGATTCGGCGCCTCCACGGTGACGGGCGGCAATGACGCGGCCGTCGATCCCGAATTGGTCCCGGAGACCTGTGCAAGGGTCGGTGTCACCTGCAAAACCACGCCCAGACCGGCCGCCCCCAGACCAGCCTTCATCAACCGTTCCCAACCGAACGTCTGTCCGTCGCCACGCCTCATTGTCTTCCCCAAGCTCCGTCTTTGGACCACCCGGGAGTAATCAGATCGAGACGCACGACGCCTTTGCGACTGCGCAAATCGCCTTTGAGTCCACGTGGAGGCTTTCAAGACTGAGGCGTGAGGCGGCGCATCGCCTGCTGCCGTTACTCGCAGCGACTGGGCGAATGACCGAAGCGCCTGCGAAAGGCCGTCGCGAAGTTCGCCGGATGAGTATAGCCGACCCGATAGGCCGCCTCGGTGACCGACAGGCGCTGGTGAATCAGAAGGGCTCGTGCAGTATCGAGCCGGCGCGCCCTCAGATTGTCGATGGCGCTCTCGCCATAGGCGATCTGGAATTTCTGATTGAAAGATCGCCGGCTCAGGCCTGCGTTCCGCGCCAGCTCGTCGATGCTCCAGGGATAGCCGAGGTCGGCATCCATCCGCTCCTTGACCGATTGCAGGCGCATGCGCTGGAGGTCTGTTGCCGGATCGACCGCGATCCGGCTGCACTCGCCGAACAAGGCATGGACGACGATCTCGGCGGCATGCGCCGACATCAGCAATCGCGCCGCGTTTCCGGCGACCGGCGGCGAGAACATTTCCGCCGCGACGGCCCGCACGCGCGCTGATGCGGCCAGCGAGAGGACGACGGCGCCAGATCCTTCGTCCTTGAACAGCGCCCGAAACGCGGCGCCAAGTCCGAGCTGATCGATGGATGCTCCGGGCAACGCAAGGCCGATGGCGCACCGCATTGAGCGCTTCACGGCGAGGGACTCGCGCACCGCGATCACCCCCATCCGCCTCTCGCCGATCGAGCGCGTCAGAGTGCCGGGGCCAGCACCGGCTTCATCGAACGCCACCGAGATGAACAAGCCCGGCGCTGCGATTGCAGGCCCCTCGGCGTCGGCTCGGAACTCACCTTGGACGACCACGCAGCCCGGATAATCCAGCCATTGGGCTGCCCCTCGCTGTGCGGAACCGACGTCGTCCTCAGGCAACCCGACAATTTGCTCGTAAAAGTCCCGCATCGAATCCACAACGCCGCGTCTTCTTTGACGGCTGACGGCGGCACGCTCAAGAGCTCAGCGCGCTGTTTGGAGGATTTCGAATTTGGATTTGCTCGAAGAGTAGCTCGCATTGCCGCGGCGAAGGGGACGAACGCGTTTAAATTCCCAGATATTTGTGCTGCAGGTCCGGCGCGGCCATCAGCTCGTCGGAGGTGCCGCTCCACACCGTCTTGCCGCGCTCGATGATGTAGTGGCGATCGCAGATGCGGGCGAGATGGTCGACGTTCTTGTCGACGACCAGGATCGACTGTCCGCGGCTCTTGAGTAGCGACAGGCAATTCCAGATCTCCTGCCGGATCAGCGGCGCGAGGCCTTCGGTCGCCTCGTCCAGGATCAGGAGCTTTGGATTCGTCATCAGCGCGCGGCCGATCGCGAGCATCTGCTGCTCGCCACCGGAAAGCTGGTTGCCCATGTTGGACGCGCGTTCGGCGAGGCGCGGAAACATCACGTAGATCGCGGCGAGCGTCCAGGGATTATCGCTGTTGAAGCGATCCGCCGCGGCCGCGACCAGGTTTTCGCGCACGGTGAGGTTCGGAAAGATCTGCCGGCCCTCGGGCACGAGACCAACACCGAGTTTCGCAATCCGGTAGGACGGAAGCTGCCGCACCTCCGCGCCCGCGAAGCGAATGGTGCCCGCGCGCGCCGGCGTCAGGCCCATGATGGAGCGGATGGTGGTGGTCTTGCCCATGCCGTTGCGGCCCATCAGCGAGACCATCTCGCCCGGCTTGATCGACAGCGACAGGCCGAACAGCACCTGGGACAGGCCGTAGCAGGTCTCGATGCCGTCGACCTCGAGCAGTGTGTCAGCCATGATGCGTCACCACATGCTGATCGCCGAGATAGGCGCGCTTGACGTCCTCATTGGCCCGGATCGCGGCCGGGTCGCCGGAGGCGATGACGCGGCCATAGACCAGCACCGTGATGCGGTCGGCCAGCGCGAACACCGCCGGCATGTCGTGCTCGACCAGCACGATCGAGACCTCTTTCCGCAGCTCCTGGAGCAGCTTCACCATGCGCTGGGATTCGGTCACGCCGAGGCCGGCCATCGGCTCGTCGAGTAGCAACAGCTTCGGCTTACTTGCGAGCGCGACTGCGAGCTCCAGCTCGCGGCGTTCGCCGTGGCTGAGCCTGGAGACCACGATATCGGCGCGATGGCCGAGGCCGACGCGATCGAGCGCCGCCTGGGCGGCATCGCGCAGACCCTTCTCTTTCCGCGCATTGGCGAAGAATCGGAACGAGGTGCCGGCATGCGCCTGCGCCGCCAGCGCGACATTGTCCGCGGCGGTGAAGTCGAGCAGCAGCGAGGTGATCTGGAACGAACGCGCCAGGCCCAACGCGCAGCGGCGATAGGCCGGCAGATAGGTGATGTCGCGCCCCGCCAGCGAGACGCTGCCGGAATGCGGTTCGAGATGCCCGGTGAGCTGGCTAATCAGCGTGGTCTTGCCGGCGCCGTTCGGGCCGATGATGGCGTGCAGCTCGCCGGATGCGACGTCGAGCGAGACGTTGTCGGTCGCGATGATTCCGCCGAAGCGGCGCACCAGCTTTTCGACGCGGAGCAAGGGTTCAGCCACGGCCAGCCCTCCCGAGTGCGCCCATGATGCCGCCGCGGCCGAACAGGACGATGAGCAGCAGCAGCGGGCCCAGGATCAGCGCCCAATATTCGGTGATCTGCGACAGCAGTTCTTCCAGCAGCAGGAACACCACCGCACCCATGACCGGGCCGAACAGCGTGCCCATGCCGCCCAGGATCACCATCACCATGAGGTCGCCGGAACGGGTCCAGTACATCACGGCCGGGCTTACGAAATCGGTGTTGTTGGCGAGCAGCGCGCCGGCAAGGCCGCACATCGTGCCTGATATGACGAAGCAGACCAGTTGGTAACGCTTGGCCGGGAAGCCGATGGCCTGCATGCGCTGCTCGTTGGAACGCAGGCCCTGCACGACAAGACCGAAGCGCGAGTTGACGATGCGCCATATCAGGAGCATGACGCCGAAAAGGCAGGCGAGGCAGAGATAATAGAACTGCGTGCGGTTGCCGAGATCGATCAGGCCCGAGAAGTCGCTGCGCGTGTAGATGGTCAGGCCGTCGTCGCCGCCGTAACGGGCCAGGCCCGAGGCGACATAGTAGGCCATCTGGGCGAAGGCCAGCGTGATCATGATGAAGTAGACGCCACGGGTGCGCAGCGACAGCGCGCCGATCACCAGCGCATAGATCGCCGACGCCGCAATCGCGACGGGAAACTGGATGAAGCCGGACCCAACGCCTTCCTGCGCGAGCATGCCGACGGCATAGCCGCCGATGCCGAGATACGCGGCATGGCCAAAGCTCATCAGGCCCGCAAATCCCATGATGAGGTTGAGGCTCGCAGCCGCCAGCGCCAGGATGATGATGCGGGTGAACAGCGTCAGGATGAAGACGTTGCCGGTCAGCTGCGAATAGAGCGGCAGCAGCACGAGGCCCGCCAGCATCAGGGCCGTGACGGCCTTGCTCACGCTCAAACCCTTCATCGACGATTGGCCGGAAACAGCCCCTCCGGCCGCACCACCAGCACGATCGCCATCAGCAGATAGATCAGCATGGAGGACAGCGCGGGCGCGGCGGTGGATGCGGCGGCGCCGCTCAGCACCTGGCGGAGCAGGTTCGGAAGGAAGGCGCGGCCGAGCGTGTCGATCATGCCGACGAAGATCGCGGCGAGGAAAGCGCCGCGGATCGAACCGATGCCGCCGATCACGATGATGACGAAAGCGAGGATCAGGATGTTCTCGCCCATGCCGATCTGCACGGTCAGGATCGGCGCCTGCATCAGCCCGGCAAGGCCCGCGAGTGCGGCGCCCAGGCCGAACACCAGCGTGTAGAGCAGCTTGATGTTGATGCCGAGCGCGCCGATCATCTCGCGGTTGGATGCGCCGGCCCGGATCAGCATGCCGATGCGGGTGCGCATCACGCCGAGATAGAGCAACAGCGCGACCAGCAGCGCCACCCCAATGATGGCGAGGCGATAGGCGGGATAATGAATACCGGGCAGGATCGGCACCGGCACGGTGAGCCAGGCCGGCAGCGGCAGCGCCAGGCCCGCCGGGCCCCAGATCAGCCGCACGGCTTCGTTGAAGAACAGGATCAGGCCGAAGGTCGCGAGCACGTGGTCGAGATGGTCGCGGCCGTAGAGATGCCGCAGCGCGCTCACCTCCAGCACGATGCCGAGCACGAGCGTTGCACCCAGCGCCATCAGCGCGCCGAGTAGGAAGCTGCCGGTCCAGGCCGCGAAGGTGGCGGCGAAATAGGCGCCCATCATATAGAGCGAGCCGTGCGCGAGGTTGACGAGATCCATGATCCCGAACACCAGCGTCAGGCCCGCGGCGAGCAGGAACAGCAGCAGACCGAACTGCAACCCATTCAAGAATTGTTCGACGACGAGCAGCATCAGGACTCTTTCAGGCGCATACAGACGCGCGCCGATGTTCGAACACTGTCGCCATCAGTGAAAGAGCTCCCCCTGCCTCTTCAAGGCCGAAAAATGGGTAATGGCAGTATCGTTCCGAGGCAAGAGCGATTCGACATCAAACATGCACTTTGTTGCATCTCGGGACGTGCGGCCGGGACGCGCCCCGCAATGCAAAAAGGCTGCCGCGCGGCATGAGGCAACCTGCCGCAGCCAAACGGCATCACCCTCTCACCGGCTGGCGGTGAGAGGGTACGATCGTCGTAAAGTCGAGCAGGGCTGCGTCTAGTGCGACGTCATCTGCCGGGGGAGCTCGTCCGGCTCGGCGAGAACGCTGTTGGCCGTCGACGCCTCCAGAGCCGCCATCCGAAACAGATAGGCGAGCGTCGTCAATCCGGTGTCCTCCGCCATTTGCGCCAGTTCGAGCGCCATGTCGGACATGTAGCCGAGATCCTCGTCTTTCATTTGCGCCATGATCTGGCTGTCCCGCATCACGTTCGACATCTCAGGCGCTCTTTCGTTGCGCGGCAACATGACCGCAGAGGTTGGCACGTGCGACGGCATCGAGACGAGGGCCGTCCTGCTGCACGACCGAAGCCGTGCCGATCCGACGATGCAGGGCATCGAGCGTCTCCCGACGAATGTCGATGGTCGCCGCCATGGTCCATGCGTTCTCGACCAGAGCCGGTAGGCCGAGCGGCGTCACGACGAAGCCGGCTTCGTGGAAGCGCGGCAGCCACCAGGTCTCCATGATCGCGCTGACCTGCGCGATTCCCTGGTCGAGGCAGAACTCCTGCACCGCAGCCATCAGTTGCAGGTTGAGCGCGCCGTCGCGGCGATCGCGCACGACGAAGTAGCGCGACCATTCCCACACTAGCGGATCGGCGGGCCAGCCGCGAACCGCCGCCAGATGCGGAAACACCTCACTCATCATCGAGGGCTTGGTGGTCGGATAGAGCCGATGACCGCCCACGACGCGGCGGCCTTCCAGCGCCAGCAGGTAGACGGTGTCCTCGTCGTCGTAGGAATCGATCTCACGGCCATCCGGCCTGCGCAGCGTCTCCCAGCGCCGCTCCTCGACGAAGATGTCGTGACGCAGCCGGAAATGCTGCTCGATTACGTCTTCATAAAGGTGACGATTTACCGCGGAAACTGCGTGAATCATGAAAACCCCCATTCATCCTCAATGGGGGGAGATTCTGCGAAAAGACGCAGCTTCGGTATTGGGAAATTTCCCAGTAAGGCGGCTTAAGGATTGATGATCTTGTTCCGAATCGCCAGCGCGACCGCATGCGTACGGTTGACCGCGCCGAGCTTGCGCGCAGCAGTTGCAAGATGCTCTTCGGCGGTGCGCTGGGTGATGTGGAGGATCTCGCCGATTTCCCAGGCCGACTTCCCCTGCGAAGCCCAGGCGATCACCTCGCGTTCGCGCGGCGTGAGGCGCGTCGACGGATGCGGCATCGGCTCGAGCAGACGGCGAATGTGGTCGAAGCCATACATCGCCATCAGATGCAGCGCCGGCTTGCTGCGGGCATTGAGGTCGAGATGGACACCGCCGAGCGAGACCGCCGCCTCGTAGCCGGTGAGGCCGTGGATCGGCACGATGAAGCCGCGCGACATGCGGAACTCGCTGGCACGGTTCATCACCTCGGCCGCATTCGGCTCGAGTTCCGCATCATAGGGCGCTTCCGACCACTCGAACGGATTGACCGACTGCCGGCACAACCGCACCACGGGATCGAAACGATCGTAGTTTTTCTCGGTGTAGAGGCTGAACCATCCCGCAGGCCAGCGTTTGGCGAGCACCATCTGCGCAAACTGCTGATCGGGATTGGGCAACCCCGTCACGATGATGGTTTCGAAGCCGAAGCGACCGAACGCCGCTTCGAGCGCGTTCATGGCCTCTGGTACCTTGCGGTAGGTCTGCAGGCCTTCGATGAAGTCGAGCGCCTCCCGGCCATAGTCTACGGCGGACATCGTACGTTTCCTGACCCTCGCGCTTCCGTATAGCACGTATTCACAGACCGCCTCAATTCGCTGTGGCCGTAGTTTCCCGGTGCTCATGCGCTCTGAGGATTTAACTACTTGTGGCAGAATTGACGCCACGATACACCTGAGAACATCCGAAGCGGGAAGCCAACGATGGAAGACGAGGACATCGCCCTCAACAGCGTGCTCGGCCTGGAATTGAACCGCGTGTTTTTTGCC
This sequence comes from Bradyrhizobium sp. NBAIM08, assembly GCF_020193935.1. Classification (NCBI taxonomy): domain Bacteria; kingdom Pseudomonadati; phylum Pseudomonadota; class Alphaproteobacteria; order Hyphomicrobiales; family Nitrobacteraceae; genus Bradyrhizobium; species Bradyrhizobium sp. NBAIM08. The sequence continues at coordinate 222,809 of NZ_JADYVR010000009.1, forward strand.
GTCCGCGAAACGGCGAACAAGCAGAAGATCATCGAGTTTGCGCGCGAGGTGCTGCAGAGCGAGCGCGCGGAGCTGGCCGAGAGCGTGTCGCCGGAAGGGCCGGCGAGCTAGAACGCCGTTGCAAAGACGACGCCGGAGCAACAGATCGCGTCACGAGGACGCCTCTCCATCTGACCGCGCGGGTTTTAGTCGAAACACTCTGACTGCGAATTTTGGCTTCCCTTCTCCCCTTGTGGGAGAAGGTGGCGCGAAGCGCCGGATGAGGGGTCTCTCTCCGCGAATCCAACTCCCATTTGAAGTCGCGGAGAGAGACCCCTCACCCGTCTCGCCGCTCTGCGGCGATCCACCCTCTCCCACAAGGGGAGAGGGAAAGCGCCAGCCTCCGGCCACATCGGCGCACACTTGCCGCTGGATGACAGCGCATCTCTCGTGAGATGATCGCCGCGATCTCTTGTCGATGCCAGGGACGGTTCAAGGCCATGATGACGCTGCGCCAGGTCGAAGTGATCCGTGCCGTGATGGTGACGGGCACCATCGGCGGTGCGGCGAAGCTGCTCAACGTCTCGGCGCCGGGGATCAGCCGCCTCGTCAAATACACCGAGCGCTCGCTCGGCATCCGCTTCTTCCAGCGCCAGAACGGGCGCTACTTCCCGACGCCGGAAGCCGAGAACATTTTTGAGCAGATCAACGGCGTCTACAAGAAGGTCGACGACCTCTCCGAGATCATCTCCAAGATCGGCCGTGGCGGCCTGTCGGAGCTGCGCATCGGCTCGGTGCCGAGCATCTCGCAGGTGATGGTGCCGCGTGCGATCGAGCGCGTCCGCCGCCGCTATCCCGATCTCGGCATCGACATCAACATCCTCAAGCTCGAGGAAGCCATCGACTACCTGATGCTCGGCCGCGGCGAATGCGTGGCGATGAGCTATCGGCTCGAGCATTCCGGGCTCGACTTCATGCCGCTCGCCTCGGGCGAGCTCTATTGCATCGTGCCGCCCGGCCACGAGCTCTCCGGCCGCAAGCAGGTCTCCGCCGCCGAGATCACGCGCTATCCGCTGATCGGCATCGATCCCAACGATCCTTACGGCCGGATCATGGCCGGGATCTTCGCGCGCCACCGGCTCGACTACAACATCACGATCCGCGCGCGCTTCGGCACCACCGTCTGCGCGCTGGTGAAGGCGGGGCTCGGCATCGCCATCATCGACCAGTTCACCGTCGCCCATGGCGGCTATCCCGGGATCGAGCTTCTGAAGATCGCCGAGCCGACGCGCTTCGACACCTACATCGCAGTCAAGCGCGGCACGCCGTTGTCGCTGCATGCGGAGTACTTCATCGAATCTCTGCGCACCGAGATGCGCGCGGTCGAGCCGTCCCGCGGCAGTGGCAAGACCGTCCCTGCCCGCGGGCGGAAGAAATAACATGATGTTAGGTTTGCCAGATAAAAGGGTAATTGTGTTAGGCGGGGGAAAGGCTATCGTCGCAGCTGGAATTGCACGGATTTCCCCGCTAATGGCCGGGTCCGGACGCTCCCTTTGAGACGATAGCGAACCATGTCGAAACGCGGATACGCCGCCAGCAAGAAACTCCTTACCGGCCTGATCGGCGCCCCGATCGCGCATTCCGCCTCGCCCGCCATGCATGAGCGCGCCGCCGAGGCGCTCGGCCTGCGCGGCCATTACCAGCTTATCGAGGTCGCCGGGGCCGATGCGGCCGGGCTGCGCATGATGCTCGAGGGCGTCCGGCGGCTCGGCTTTGCCGGCGTCAATGTCACCTACCCCTACAAGGAAGCGGTGGTGCCGCTGCTGGACGCGCTGGCGCCGGGCGCAGCCAGCATGGGCGCGGTCAACACCGTCGTGGTCAGGGACGGCCGGCTGACCGGCCACAACACCGACACCACGGGCTTCGTGCGGGCGGTGACGCCGTTGCTGGCGCCCTCCGGCAACGCCATCGCCCTGATCGGCGCCGGCGGCGTCGGCAAGGCCATCGCGTTTGCGCTGGCGAGCCTGAACGTGGCCGACATCCGCATTTTCGACAGCGAGCCGGCGCGCGCCGAGAAGCTGGCCGCCATGCTCGCCCCGCGCGGCGCCCGCGTCGCCGCCAGCGTCGAGGATGCGCTCGAGGGTGCGACCGGTCTCGTCAACGGCACGCCGGTCGGCATGCTGCCGAACCGTGACACGCCGGTGCCGGCGGGACTGCTCAGGGCGGACCTTTGGGTCGCCGACGCCGTCTACTCGCCGCTGATCACGCCGCTGCTGGCCGCAGCGCGAGAGAAGGGCGCGAAGATCATGACCGGCCGCGACCTCGCGATCTACCAGGCCGCCGACGCCTTCGAATTGTTCACAGGCCTTGCCCCATCCACCGAGATCATGGGAGAGGCTTTCGACGCCGTGATGGCAGCGCGCAGCGCCGCCTATCAGGCAGCTTGAGGCGAAGCGGCCGGATACAAGGCCGCTTGCAAGATTTGAAACGGGAGGAGAGGACGATGAAATCAACGCTAGTGGTGGGCGCATTGCTCACCGTCATGACCGCAACGGGCGCCTTTGCCCAGGCAATCAAGCTCGCCAACGTCGCGGAGCTCTCGGGCGGCGGCGCCACCGTCGGCACGAACTGGAAGAACGGCATCGACCTCGCGATCGAGGAGATCAACGCCAAGGGCGGCGTGCTCGGCCGCAAGCTCGAGGTCAGCCACGCCGACTCGCAGTCCAACCCCGGGGTGGCGCGCGCCCAGGTGCAGAAGGCGCTCGACGCCGAGCCCTATGTGCTGCTCGGGCCCGGTTATTCCGGCTCGGTGAAGGTGACCGCGCCGCTCGCGGCCGAAGCCGGCATCGCGCAGATCATGGGCGGCGAAGCCGCCGAGCTGACGCAGACAGGAAACAAGTTCCTGTTCCGCACCTCCTTCGGCCAGCAATCCTCGATGCCGAAGGTCGCAAAGTACATCCACGACGAGATGAAGGCGAAGACCGTTGCGGTGGTCTGGGTCAACAACGACTTCGGCCGCGGTGGCCGCGACGTCGTGGTCAAGGAGCTCGACCGGCTCGGATCCAAGGTCGTCGCCGATCTCTCCACCGAAGCGGGCCAGGCCGACTTCGCCGCCGACGTCGGCAAGATCAAGGCCGCCAATCCCGACGCCGTGTTCGTCTATCTGAACGAGGAAGAGAGCGCGCGCATCCTGAAAGAGCTGAAGCGCCAGGGCGTCACCGCGCCGCTGATGGGCGAGACCACGCTGATCGGCCAGAAGGTGATCGAGCTCGCGGGCGATGCCGCCAACGGCGCGCGCGGCCATGTCGGCCTCACCACCGACGCGCCGGTCGATCTGGTCAAGGCGTTCCGCGAGAAGTTCTCCAAGAAGTACAATTACGTCCCCGATCATAACGGCCTGAAGGGCTACCTCGCCGTCTACATGGTGAAGGCGACCACGGAAAAGATGGGCAAGGTCGACCCGAAGAAGTTCGCCGACACGCTGCACGGCCTCACCATCAAGGCCGCGGACGAGCCGGGCATTTTGATGGACGTCACCTTCAGCGACACCGGCGACATCGACCGCCAGAGCTTCCTGGTCGAGGTGGTCGAAGGCAAGCAGGTGGTGAAGCAGGTGCTGCCCAAGGTGAAGTGAAGCGTGGCCCTTCTCCCTCGCCCCGCTCTACGCGGGGAGAGATCTTTCGTCTCCCTCTCCCCGCCCCTTCGCGGGGAGAGGGCGGGGTGAGGGGCTGCTTCCGCGACGACGGTGACAATCGAGTACGCGGAGACAGCCCCTCACCCCAACCCTCTCCCCGTAAGTACGGGGAGAGGGAGAAGAAAGAGAGCGGGGAGAGGGAGAGGAAAGAGGGGAACATGTCCAACTTATTCGATCTACTGGTCGCGGGGCTCGCCACCGGCGCCATCTACGCGCTGGTCGCGGTCGGCTTCACGCTGCTGTGGCAGACCTCGCAGACTATCAATTTCGCGCAAGGCGAGTTCGTGATGCTGCCGGCGTTCCTGATGCTGGCCGCGATGCATGTGGGCGCGCCGTTCTGGCTCGCGATCATCCTCGGCATCCTGCTCTCGCTGATCCTGCTCGGGCTCGCCTTCAAGATGCTGCTGGTGGACCCGATGATGCGTCACGGTGTGCTACCGCTGGCGATCGCGACCATGGCGCTCGCGATCGGCATCAAGGAATCGGTCAAGCAGTTCTACAGCGCGGAGGCTTCGCCCTTCCCCTCGATCGTGCCGACCGGCGACATCTCCATCCTCGGCCATGCGGTGTCGCTGCAGAGCATCGGCGTGCTCACTGTTGCCATCCTCGCCGTTCTCGGCCTGACCACGCTGCTGAGCCGTACCTCGCTCGGCCACCAGATGCAGGCGGCGGCGCAGAACCCGACGGTGGCCCGCATCATCGGCGTCCCGGTCGAGCGCATGATCCTGCTGACCTTTCTGATCAACGCCTTTCTGGTCGCGCTGGCCTCGCTGCTGATCACGCCGATCTACCTCGCAAAATTTTCGTCCGGCGAGGTGCTGGGCCAGGCCGCCTTCATCGCCGCGATCGTCGGCGGCTTCAACCAGGTGCGCGGCGCGATCGCCGGCGGCCTGTTGATCGGCGTGCTCGACAATCTCGCGGCGGCCTATGTCTCGACGCAGTATCGCGCCGCCGTGCCGATGATGTTCCTGATCGCCGTCATCCTGTTCCGGCCGCAGGGCTTGCTCGGCCGTGCCGAGGAGCGCACCGTATGAGCGGCATCGCCAAACCCCTGAAGATCGCGCTCGGCCTTGCCATCATCGCCGCGCTGATCATCGTCCCCATGAACTTCAACCGCTACGGCCTGTTCATCCTGAGCCAATGGGCGGTGATGAGCATCGCGGCCATGGGGCTCAATCTCACGCTCGGCTATGCCGGCCAGGTCTCGCTGGCGCAAGGCGCCTTCGTCGGCATCGGCGCCTATGCCGCCGCGATCATGACCACACATGGCTGGCCGCTGCCGGCGGCGATCCTGGTGGCGATCGTCTTGAGCTTTGCGATCGGCTGGGTGCTCGGCTATCCCGCACTGCGCGTGCAGCACCATTACCTCGCCTTCGTCACCCTCGCCTTTTCCACCCTCGCCTTCCTGGTGTTCCGCAACGAGAGCTGGCTGACCGGCGGCATCTACGGCATCTCCAACATCCCGCGTCCGCACATCTTCGGCATCGCGACCAACAAGCCGCTGCCGTTCTACTATGTCTGCCTCGGCTCGCTCGCGATCGTCTCGCTTGCGGTGTGGTGGCTGATCCGTTCGCCCTGGGGCCGTGCCTTCATGGCGCTGCGCGAGAATCCGTTGCGCGCGCAATCCCTCGGCGTCGACACCCGCCGCTACACGCTGATGGCGTTCGCGATCGGCTCTGCGCTCGGCGGCGTCGCCGGAGCGCTCTATGCGCCGCTGACGCAATATATCGATCCCGTGCCGTTCAACCTGTCGCTCTCGCTCGACCTCCTCTTGATGGTGATCGTCGGCGGCGCCGGCTTCTATTTCGGTCCGTTCCTGGGAGCGATGATCGCGGTGCTGCTGCCGGAATGGCTGCGCTTCACGGAAGGCTATTATCTGATGCTCTACGCGGTGGCGGTGATGCTGCTGCTGATCTGGTCGCCGACCGGCATTCTCGGAATCCTCGACCGATATCTTGCCGAACGCCGCACCAAGGCGGCGTCCGCGCTGCGCGCCGTCGCAAAGTCGCGCCTGGAGACGGCGCAATGAGTGCGGTCCTCGAAGTCACCGACATCAAGAAGAGCTTTGGCGGCATTCACGCCGTCAACGGGGTCTCGTTCGACGTGCGCGAGGGCGAGATCCTCGGCCTGATCGGGCCGAACGGCTGCGGCAAGTCCACGCTGTTCAACTGCATCCTCGGCCAGCTCACGCCGACCGGCGGCGAAGTCAAGCTCGACGGACAGGTCGTCACGGGCTTGCGTCCCTCCGAGCTCAACAAGCTCGGGGTCAGCCGCACCTTCCAGCTGTTGCAGGTGTTCCCAAAGCTCTCGGTGCGCGAGAACCTGATCCTCGCCGGACAGGAGCACCAGGGCAACATGGCCTCGCGCCTGGTCGGCCGCTCCGATGCCGGGCTGACGGAGGCCGCGAACCAGATGATCGGCTTCTTCAAGCTCGACCATCTCGCCGACGAGCCGGCTGGGGGTCTCTCTTATGGTCAGCAAAAACTGCTCGATGCCGCCATGGCCTTCATGGGGGGCTCGCGCCTGGTGCTGCTCGACGAGCCAGCCGGCGGCGTCAACCCGTCGATGCTGGCGGACCTCAAGGAGCGCCTGGTCGCGATCAACCGCGAGAAGAACGCCACCTTCGTCGTGATCGAGCACAACATGGAGTTCGTGATGTCGCTGTGCTCGCGCGTGATGGTGATGGCGGAAGGCAAGGTGCTGGCGATGGGCCGGCCCGACGAGGTCCGCAAGAACCCCGCCGTGATCGAAGCCTATCTCGGACATTAGGAGCGCCTAATGAGCGATCCCATTCTCTCGGTCCACAATCTCGTCGGCGGCTACGGCAAGATGACGATCTTGAACGGCACGACGTTTGCCGTTCCTCCAGCCACGATCACGACGATCATCGGTCCGAACGGCGCCGGCAAATCGACGGTGTTCAAGGCCATCTTCGGCCTGCTCAAGCTGCGCGAAGGCAAGATCAGCTTCGCCGGCCGCGACGTTACCAATTTGAGCCAGCGCGCGCTGCTCAACGCCGGCATCTGCTATGTGCCGCAGGGCCGCAACATCTTTCCCGAGCTGTCGGTGCGCCACAATATCGAGCTCGGCGGCGTCGCCGCCGACAAGGGCCTCGACCTGCCCAAGCGGATCGAGGCGGCGCTTGACCTGTTTCCGGCATTGCGGCGCAAGTCCGCGCAGCAGGCCTCCACGCTATCAGGCGGCGAGCAGAAGCAGCTCGAGATCGCCCGCTCGCTGCTGCTCGAGCCGAAGCTGGTGCTGGTCGACGAACCTTCGATCGGCCTGTCGCCGCTGATGGTGCAGCAGACCTTCGACATCCTCAAGAGCTTGCGCGATCGCGGCGTCACCATCCTGATGATCGAACAGAACGCGCGCTCGGCGCTGGAGATCTCCGACATCGGCATCGTGCTCGAGCTTGGCCAGACCCGCATGGTCGACGACGCCAGGCGCATTCTGAACGATCCGCGCATCGGGCAGCTCTTCCTCGGCGGCGCCATGGAGGAGAGCGCGGCATGAGCGCGAAGATGCGGATCGCCGTGGCCGGCGCCGGCCTGATCGGCCGCCGACATATCGAGTTGATCGAGTCCGCCGGGGATTGCGTGCTCGCCGGCATCGCGGAGCCCTCGCCCGCCGCGAAGGAATATGCGCTGGCGCATGGCGTGCCCTGCTATGCGGACCATCGTGCCCTGCTGACGGAAGAGAAGCCCGACGGCCTCATCATTGCCTCGCCCAACACGCTGCACTTGCCGATGGCGCTCGACTGCGCCGAAGCCGGCGTGCCGGCTTTGGTCGAAAAGCCGGTGACCGAGACGGTTGCCACCGCGCAACGCCTGTGCGCGGCGGTGAGACGCACCGGCGTGCCGATGCTGGTCGGCCACCACCGGCGGCACAATCCCGTCATCAAGTCGGCCCGCGAGGCCGTGACGAACGGAAAGCTCGGCCAGCTCACGGCCGTGGTCGGGCTGTGGCTCCTCAAGAAGCCCGACGATTATTTCGAGGTCGCCTGGCGGCGTGAGGCAGGCGGCGGGCCACTGCTGATCAATCTCATCCACGACATCGACAATCTCCGCTTCATCTGCGGCGAGATCGTCGAGGTGCAGGCGCTGACCTCGAACAAGGTGCGCGGCTTCGCGGTCGAGGACACCGCCGCGCTGCTGCTGCGCTTCGCCAACGGCGCGCTGGGCACGGTGACCGTGTCGGATGCGACGCCGGCGCCGTGGAGCTGGGAGCTCTCCTCGGGCGAGAACCCGGCCTATCCCAGGCAGGATCAGCCCTGCTACATCTTCGCAGGGACTGCGGGTTCGCTCTCCGTGCCGAACATGGAGCTGTGGTCATACACGGAGCAGCCCGGCTGGTACGCGCCGCTGTCGCGCGCGACCATCGCGCCGCCCGCGTTCGATCCGCTGGTCGAGCAGCTCCGGCATTTCTGCGCAATGATTGCCGGCCGTGAACAGCCGCTGATCTCGGTCGAGGACGCAATGGGAACGCTTGCCGTCGTCGAAGCCGTCAGCGAGGCCGCCCGTACCGGGCAAACGATCTCGCCGGGGCAGATCATGGAGCAGGCCGCATGAACAAGCGCTCGATCGCCACCGTCTCCCTCTCAGGCAGCCTCGACGAAAAGCTCCGCGCCATCGCCGCCGCGGGCTTCGATGCGGTCGAAATCTTCGAGAACGATCTGCTGTCGTTCGGCGCCGGCCCACGCGATATCGCGAAGATGTGCACGGACCTCAATCTCGAGATCTGTGCGTTCCAGCCGTTCCGCGATTTCGAGGGCATGCCGGAGCCGCAGCGTGCGCGCAACTTCGCCCGCGCGGAGCGGAAGTTCGATCTGATGCAGGAGCTCGGCACCGATCTGTTGCTGATCTGCTCCAACGTCTCGCCCGCCGCGCTCGGCGGCATCGACCGCGCGGCTGACGATTTTCGCGAGCTTGGCGAGCGCGCCGCGAAACGTCGTTTGCGCGTCGGCTATGAGGCGCTGGCCTGGGGCCGTCACGTCAACGATTATCGCGACGCCTGGGAGATCGTGCGCCGCGCCGATCATCCCGCGATTGGCGTCATCCTCGACAGCTTTCATGCGCTGGCACCTGGCTTTCCGACCCGCGCCATGGCCTCGATCCCCGGCGACAAGATCTTTCTGGTGCAGCTCTCCGACGCGCCAAGGCTCGAGCTCGACATCCTGTCATTGAGCCGGCACTTCCGCTCCTTCCCCGGCCAGGGCGACCTGCCGGTCGGCGCGTTCATGGCGGCGATCGCAGCGACCGGCTATGCCGGACCGCTGTCGCTGGAAATCTTCAACGACCAGTTCCGCGCCGGCTCGGCCGCACAGACCGCCGTAGATGGCCTGCGCTCGCTGATTCTGCTGGAGGACCAGCTCGCACCGGACTGGCAGAATTTCGCCGGCAAGGCGCTGGCCCCGAAGGCGAAGAGCCGCGGCACCGGCTTCATCGAATTTGCCGTGAACGAGAGCAAGGCCGGCGAGCTTGGCCGCCTGTTCTCACAGCTCGGCTTCCGCAAGAGCGGCCAGCACCGCAGCAAGGCGGTGGAGCGCTGGTCGCAGGGCAAGGTCGAGCTCGTCATCAATTGCGAGACCGACGGCTTTGCGCATTCGCACTATGTCACCCACGGGCCCGGCGTCTGCGCCATCGCGCTCGACGTCGACGACGCCGACCGCGCCATGCAGCGTGCCGAGACGCTGAAAGCGCGCACCTTCTACCAGCCGGTCGGACCGGGTGAACTCGAGATTCCCGCGATCCATGGCGTCGGCGGCAGCCTGCTCTATTTTCTCGACCAAGCCGGCAAGAACTGGGACACCGATTTCGAGCCTGTCGCAAGCGATTCAAGCGCCGATGCGCTGGTCGCCGTCGACCACATCGCGCAGTCGATGCCCTATGACGAGATGCTGACCTGGCTGCTGTTCTACACCGGCATTCTCGATCTGAAACGCCTGCCGCAGATAGAGATCGCCGACCCCAGAGGCCTCGTGCAGAGCCAGGCCGTCATCAACGCCGACCAGAGCCTGCGCTTCGTGCTCAACGGCTCCTCCGCCAACCGCACCCTGCCGGCACGCTTCATCTCGGAGTTCTTCGGCTCGGGCGTGCAGCATGTCGCCTTCGCGTGTCAGGATATTTTTGCGACCGTCGGCGCGATGCGCCAGCGCGGCGCGGGCTTCCTGGACATCCCCGACAATTACTACGACGACATCGAAGCCAAATACGATCTTTCGCCCGAACTGATGGCGCAGCTGCGCGCCAACCACATCCTCTACGACCGCGAGGGCGACGGCGAGTTCTTCCAGGTCTACACCCACATCTTCGACGAGCGCTTCTTCTTCGAGATCGTCGAACGCAGGAATTATCAGGGTTTTGGCGCCGCCAACGCCGGCATCAGGCTCGCAGCGCAAGCGCGCGAGGTGCGCCCGGCAAGCATGCCGAGGGTGTAGGCAATTCTGCTTCCCCTCTCCCCTTGCGGGAGAGGGTGGCTCGCCGCAAAGCGGCGAGACGGGTGAGGGGTCTCTCTCCTCACGGACAATCTTGCAAGGGGAGAGAACCCCTCATCCGGCGCTCCGCGCCACCTTCTCCCACAAGGGGAGAAGGGGCTACGTCGCTTGTGGCTCACTTCATCTTGCACTTCTCGTGGAAGCGATCCTGATCGTTCTCGACGATGGTGGCGACGGTCTTCAAGGCGAGCTGGCCTTCGGAATCCTTGACCACGTCCTGCAGATAAAAGTTCTGGATCGGGATGTGGTTGTTGCCGAACTTGAACGCGCCGCGCACCGACTTGAAGTTGGCCTTCTCCATCTCGGCCTTCATCTCGTCCTTCTTGGAGGTGTCTCCCTTCACGGCGACGACGGCGCTGTTGATCAGGTTCGCGGCGTCATAGGACTGCGCGCCGTAGAAGGTCGGGCGCAGGCCGGGGTACTTCTTGCGGTAGTCGGCGACGAAGCGCTTGTTCTGCTCGTTGGGGAGGTCGTTGACCCATTGCTGCGCGCCGGGCACCCCGAGCGCGTTCTCCTTCTGGAGCGGCAGCGAGAGCTCGTCGATGGTGAAGGCGGTGTAGAGCGGCATCGTGCTCTTTAGCCCGGCCTGTGCATATTGGTTCAGGAATTGCACGCCAGCAGCACCCGGGTAGAACACGAAGATCGACTCGGCGCCGGAGGCACGCGCCTTGGAGAGCTCGGCGGAGAAGTCGAGCTGGCTCGGCCACACCGTATATTCCTCACCCACGACCTGACCCTTGAAGGTGCTCTTGACGCCGGCCAGCATGTCCTTGCCGGCGGCATAGTTCGGGCCGATCAGGAACACCGACTTGACACCCTTCTGGTTCATATAGGTGCCGACCGCCTGCGGGGTCTGGTCGTTCTGCCAGGAGGTCGAGAACACGTAAGGCGAGCACAGCTCGCCCGCGAGCTGCGACGGCCCGGCATTGGCCGAGATCAGGAAGGTCTTCGAATCGACCGCGGTCTTGAGCGAGGCGAGCAGCACGTTCGACCAGATATAGCCGACGATGAAATCGACCTTGTCCGACTGCACCAGCTTCTCGGTCTTCTGCTTGCCGACGTCGGGCTTCTGCCCGTCGTCCTCGTAGAGCACCTCGACCGGCTTGCCGGCCATCTTGCGGCCGAGATGATCGAGCGCGAGCTCGAAGGAATTGCGCATGTCGTTGCCGATCACGGCGGTCGGGCCGCTGAAGGTCGAGACGAAACCGATCTTGATGGTGTCTCCGGCGAATGCCTGATTTGCCAGCACCAGCGCCGCTGCGCCCGCCAGCCAGAATGCCGTCCTCATAACACTCCCTCCTTAATTATCGGTCCTGGAAGCGGGGTGATCGCCGCTCCAGGCCTGTCTCTATTGAACGCAAAATATGTCGCGCCGCCAATGGCTCAGCGCCCGCCCTGCACCATATTTCGCCCCGATTGGAGATGGCAAGAATTATAATTCTACTCACTTCGGCCGAGGCCGACTCAGGGCCGGTCCGGGAGGCTGTGGCGCTTTTTCGCGCCGGATCGATACATCAGGCCTATGCGACGATTGATGACCTCTATTGGACCGCGGCGCCCAATCCGCACTTAAATGAAGGCGAGCAGCAGCGAGATTCGAGGGTTAAATCATGGCCGCAAATCCCCATCGCGTCGTCATCGTCGGCGCCGGCTTCGGCGGGCTGGAGGCGACTTACCGGCTTGCGGGCGCTCCCGTCGAGATCACGCTGATCGACCGCCGCAATCATCATCTGTTCCAGCCCCTGCTTTACCAGGTCGCGACCGCCTCGCTCGCAACCAGCGAGATCGCCTGGCCGATCCGTCATCTCATGCGCGACCGGCGCGAGGTGACGACGCTGTTCGCCACCGTGAGCGGCGTCGATGCCGAACGACGCTGCGTGCTGATCGACGACGGCAGCGAGGTGCCCTACGACACGCTGGTGCTGGCCACGGGCGCGCGGCACGCCTATTTCGGCCACGATGAATGGGAGCAGTTCGCGCCCGGCCTGAAGACGCTGGAGGATGCGACCACCTTGCGCCGGCACATCCTGGTGGCGTTCGAGCGCGCCGAGCGCGAGATCGATCCAAAGCGGCGCGCGGCACGGCTGACCTTCGTGATCGTCGGCGCCGGCCCGACCGGCGTCGAGCTCGCCGGCACCATCGCCGAGATGGCGCATCACACCCTGCCCGCCGATTTCCGCAACATCGACACGCACAAGGCCCGTGTCGTGCTGATCGAGGCCGGCCAGCGCGTGCTCGCCGGCTTTCCCGACGAGCTATCAGCCTATGCGCAGGCCTCGCTGGAAAAGATCGGCGTCGAGGTCGTGCTCGGGCAGGCCGTCACCGAGATCAATCGCGAGGGCGTCGTGTTCGGCGGCAAACTGCTCGAGGCCAAGACACGGATCTGGGCCGCCGGCGTGCGCGCCTCGCCCGCTGCCGAATGGCTCGGCGCAGCGCACGATCGCGCCGGGCGCGTGCTGGTCGAGGCCGACCTCACCATATCAGGCCATCCCGAGATCTTCGCGATCGGGGATACCGTCAGCATCAACGCCTGGGACGGCAAGCCGGTGCCCGGCATCGCGCCGGCCGCCAAGCAGCAGGGCCGTCACGTCGCGGAGACCATCAAAGCGCGCCTGCGCGGCGCTGCAGCGGGTCCGTTCCGCTATAAGCATTCTGGTAACCTCGCGCAGATCGGCAAGCGGCTCGCAATCATCGATTTCGGCAAGATCAAGCTGCGCGGCACCATCGCGTGGTGGATCTGGGGCATCGCCCACATCTACTTCCTGATCGGCCTGCGCCACCGGCTCAGCGTCGCGCTGAGCTGGCTGTGGATCTACGCGCGAGACCAGCGCGCAGCGCGGTTGATCACGCAGGGGTCGAGCAAGGTGGTGTAGTCTTACTTCCTTCTCCCCTTGTGGGAGAAGGTGGCATAGGCGGCCTTCGGCCGCCGTTCTTAAGAACGCCGAAGCAGAGCTTCGGCTACGGCGCCGGATGAGGGGTTCTCTCAACTCTCGCGATTGTTCGTGAGGAGAGAGACCCCTCACCCGGCTTCGCTTCGCGAAGCCACCCTCTCCCACAAGGGGAGAGGGTGCAATTGCGCCGCGCTCGCGGCCGCTACTTCACCAGCTCGCACCCGCCTTCCGCGAGCGGGCGGAACGCCTGGTCTGCCGGAATCGTCGCGACCAGCTTGTAATAGTCGTACGGATATTTCGACTCCTCCGGCTTCTTCACCTCGAACAGGTACATCGGATGCACGACGCGACCGTCCTGACGGATCGCGGTGTCGCCGAACAGCTTGTCCTTGCCCTTGAACTTCTTCATCTCGGGCACGACCTGCTTGGCATTGTCGCTGCCGGTGGCGGCGACGGCGTTGAGATAAGCGAGCGTGGAAGCATAGACTCCGGCCTGATTGCCGCTCGGCATCTTGCCGTTCATGCCGGGCCGTGCAGCAAAACGCTTGGCGAACGCGCGGGTATCATCGTTCATGTCCCAGTAGAAGGCTTCCATGAGCTGGAGGCCCTGCGCGACCTTGATGCCCATGCCGTGAACGTCGTTGATGAAGAGCAGGAAGGCGACGAGCTTCTGCCCACTCTGCTGGATGCCGAATTCGGCGGCCTGTTTCACCGCATTGATGGTGTCGCCGCCTGCATTGGCGAGCCCGATGACCTGCGCCTTCGAGCTTTGCGCCTGCAGCAGGAAGGACGCGAAATCGGAGGTGCCGAGCGGATGCTTGGACGAGCCGATCACCTTGCCGCCGTGCCCCTCGATGTATTTCTGCGCCTCCGCCTCGATGCCCTTGCCGAGCGCGTAATCGACCGTGAGGAAATACCAATCCTTGCCGCCGCGCGACACCATGGCGGCTGCGGTGGTGTTGCCGGTCGCCCAGGCGTCGTTGACCCATTGGATCGTGTTGGGCGAGCAGGCCTTGCCGGTGAGGTCCGAGCTTGCGGTCGAGGACGCCAGGAAGGTCATGCGGCTGTCGCGCAGAAGCGCGTTGATGGAAAGACCGACGGCCGAGTTCGGCACGTCGACGATCGCGTCGACGCCTTCGACGTCGAGCCATTTGCGCGCGATGGCGTTGCCGACATCGGCTTTGTTCTGGTGATCGGCATAGACGATCTCGACCTTGATGCCCTTGCCGCCGCCGTTGAAATCCTCCGCCGCCATCCGCGCGGCCTCGACCGAGCCCATGCCATTGGTGTCCTGGAAGATGCCGGAGATGTCGTTGAGCACGCCGATGCGCACGACGTTGTCCGATATTTCGGCATTGGCCGCGCCGGTCACCAAGCTCGCAGCCAGCGCGAGCGTCCACTTCAGATGTTTCATCATTCCCTCCCTGTTTGATATTTTGCGAAGATCCGACGGCTTGGCAGATCAGACCTGCCGCTCTGGCAACTTCAGGACGAGTCCATCGAGATCGGGCGTGATCGTGATCTGACAGGACAGTCGGCTCGTCGGTCGCCGCTCAGCGGCGGTGCCATCGAGCAGCGCATCCTCGTCGTCGGCCATCGCTGGCAGGCGCGCGAGCCAGCTCTCGTCGACATAGACATGGCAGGTCGCGCACATCGCGTTGCCGCCGCATTCGGCCAGAATGCCGTCGAGGCCGTGACGGGTCGCGGCCTGCATGACGCTCTCGCCGCCTGCGGTCTCGACGCGATCGGACTTGCCGTCGGGATGGATGAAGGTAATGGCAGGCATCAAGCTCCTCGTCAGGCCGGGGTGATCGTCACAGGCAGGCTGTCGAGCCCGCGCAGCGTGTTGTTGAAACGGCGCTTCGGCTCGCCCGTGATCTCGAGCTTTGCGATGCGCCGGGCCAGCGCGGTCAGCATCACTTCGCCTTCCAAGCGGGCGACGAGCTGGCCGACGCACATGTGGATGCCGGAGCCGAAGCCGACATGGCCGGAGGTGCGGCGGGTGATGTCGTACCTGTCAGGGGCATCCCAGCGCCGCGGATCGCGGTTGGCGGCGGCAAGGAACATCAGCACCTTCTCGCCCTCGCCGATTCGCACACCGGAGATCTCGACCTCACGGGTGGTGGTGCGGAAGAAGGTCTGCACGGGGCTCTCGAAACGCACGGCCTCCTCGAAAGCACCGCGTGCGAGCGTGAGGTCGTCGCGCAGCCGCTGCCATTGATCATGAAAGCGCGCGAGGCAATACACCGCAGCGCCGATGCCGTTGACTGTCGTGTCGAGTCCGGCCGACAGCAGCGAGCGCACCAGCAGCGGCGCTTCGGCGGCCGTGATGGCGCCCTCGTCGACCTGTGCATGGATGCAGGCGCCGAAGCCGCCGGGCGCCAGATTCTCGCGCTGGCACTGCTCGGCGACGTATGCCTGATGCGGCGCCGAGCGTTCGATCGCCTCCTGGCGCAACCGGTTGGGTGGACCGAAGGCGTTGAACACGACGCTGGCATAAGGAATCAGATGCTCACGCCCCTCCGGTTTCAGGCCCAGCGCATCCGGAAAGATCGAGAGCGGGTAGGCCTCGGCGAGATCCGCGATCGCATCGAAGCTGCGCATCTGCAGCAGGGCATCGACACGCGCCTCGGCCGCCTCGGCAAAGCGGTCACGGACCTGCTTCATCACGGTCGGCGACAACACTTTTGACAGGACGGCGCGGGTGCGGGTGTGCGCCGGCGGATCGGCCTCGAGGATCAGGCTCGGCGGTCGCCACGGCGCCTCCTTCTCGAAGTCGGAAAGGCCGACGCCGCGGCTGGAGCAGAAGGTTGCGGGATCGTTCAGCACAGCGTGGACCTCGGCATAGCGCGCCACGCCATAGACGTTCCACTTGTCGAGATAGACCACGGGGCCGGCTTCCCGCAGCAGCTCATGCGCCGGATAGGGGTCGGCAAAAAAGCTCATGTCGAAGGGGTCGACGTCGAGATGCGGGACACCCGATCCCGCGCAGCCGGATGCGGTCATGGAAGACCTCCCTCATTTTGATCTTGTGAAAGGACGACGCATGCCCTTAGGTCTTTGGGCCCGCCGCGAGTCAGAAACCCGATATGCCGCCGTCCTCGACCAAAGCCCGCCACAAGCCCGCGCCCCATGATGCAGGGCCGACGCTCGATCTCGACCGTTACGTCCCGGCGTTCATCACCTTCATCGCCAACAAGCTCTCGAACAGCGCGACCGCGTTCTATCAGCGCGAGTTCGGTGTCAACGTCACCGAATGGCGGATCATGTCGCTGTTGGCGATCGAACCCGGCATCCCGGCCTCGCGCATCTGCCACGTCATCGGCTTCGACAAGGGGCCGGTGAGCCGGACGCTTGCCGGCCTCGAAAAGCGCGGGCTGGTGTCGATCCGCACCGACCCGAACGACGGCCGCACCCACTCGATCTCGTTGACGGCAAGGGGCCGCGCCACCCATGACAAGGTGATCGTCGCTGCGTTCGAACGCGAGCGACGGCTGTTGTCCTGCCTCAGCAAGGACGAACGCGAGGTGCTGATCGATCTCTTGCGCCGGCTGCACGAAAATCTCGGCGCAGTCACCGGCAGCGTCGACACCTGACGGGTCGCGCGCGGCGCGCAAGCTCCCGTCACTCCCGATCATGCGCCGGCATTTGCCGACGGCACCCCTTCTGCCGCGCATTGCTTCCTCCAGAAAAGAACGCGGCGGTTCGCCCGCCGTCATCTCTGTCTGGAACGGTTCGCACAGATTAGTTGCTTAGGCAACAAAAGAATCGGCAGGATATTGCGACAGGGTTGTTGGCGTATCCCACTCGTCATTCCGGGGCGCGCGTAGCGCGAACCCGGAATCCATCGTGCACCACCCCTACGGTGAAATGGATTCCGGGCTCGCGCCAAGAGGCGCGCCCCGGAATGACAGCGGAGTGTGGCGTCGCTAACTCGGCCTTTACAATCCGATCCACTCACCCGACGCATCATCGTTCAGCCGCGCTACCGCATCGGCGCGGCGCGTCAGCACGGCGCGCTGGTTGATGTAGCCCTTGTCGGTGATCTCGCCGCCGTCGACCGACGGTGGCTCGGCGAGCAGCAGCGCGCGGGTGGCGTGTCCGGACGAGTTGGCGCTCTGCTGTTTCAGCTTCGCCAGACCCTGCGCGATGGCGCTGCGGACCTTGTCGTGTGCCAGCACGTCGCTGGCCGCCGCCGTTTCGGGCAGACCGGCATGGGCGCGGCAGGCCACGATGTTCGGAAACACGAGGAAACGCACCTCGTCACCGCCGTGGCCGGCGACGACGATGTCCTGAGCCAGCGGCGCCAGCGCGGCGATGCCGGCAACGCGCAAGCCGCCGACGCTGACCCATGTGCCGGAATTGAGCTTGAAGTCTTCGGCAACGCGGCCGTCGAAGAACAGGCCGCGCTCGGGGCGCGCGCTATCGGCAAGCTTCACCGCATCTCCGATCAAGTAAAAGCCCTCCTCGTCGAACGCTTGCCTGGTCAGCTCGGGTGCCTTCCAATAGCCGGGCGTGACGTTGGGGCCGCGCACCCGCACCTCCAGCTTGTCGCCGGAGGTGACGAGCTTCAGCTCGGTGCCGGGAATGGGCACGCCGATGTTGCCGGAGCGCTCGGCGAGAAAATGACAGTCGGTGGCGAGCGGTGAGGTTTCCGTCGAGCCCCAGGCCGAGACCATCGGCAGCTTGCGGCCGACCGTCTCGAGCGAGAGCTCTTCGAGAGCATCCCACAGATTCTGCGGCAATGCCGCGCCGGCATAGAACGCGAATTTCACCTCGTCGAAGAAGCGGCGGCGCAATTCCTCGTCGCTGCGCAGCGCGGCGATCAGCATGTCGAAGCCGCGCGGCACGTTGAAATAGACCGTCGGCATCACGCTTCTGAGGTTGGCGAGCGAGGTCGCGAACAGGCCGGGCGCGGGCTTGCCGCCGTCGATGTAGAGCGCGCCGCCGTTGCGCAGCACGAGGTTGAAATTGTGGTTGGCGCCGAAGGTGTGGCTCCAGGGCAGCCAATCGAGAATGACGAGATCGCGGCTCCGTTCGAGGAAGGTCCAGGTCTGCGCCTTGGCCTGCTGGCTCGACGTCAGCATGCGCTGGGTGTTGATGACGGCTTTCGGCGTGCCCGTCGAGCCCGAGGTGAACAGGAATTTCGCGATCGTATCAGGCGTGAGTGCCGCAAAGGCTCTTGCGACGTCGGCCGTCTCGGGGGTGGCCGCAACGGCGCGGAACGCGAGCACCTCAGTGTCATCGGCATTGCCGCTGATGATCTGCGCGTTGTGCAGCGGCTCGATGGCAGCCAGCGCCGGTGCGAACGGCTGAAGCGCAGAGACGTAGATCGCGCCAGGATCGAGCAGCGCGATCATGCTCTTGAGCTTGTCGAAATCCTTGGACATCAGCGAATAGGCCGGCGAGATCGCCGCCGAGGGGACGCCGACATGCTGGGCGGCGAGCGCGAGCAGCGCATGATCGATGCTGTTGTCCGAGAGGATCGCGACGGGGCGGTCCGCGCTGAGCCCTTGTGCCAGGACCCAGGACGCGGCGGCGCGCACCTTGCGAAGCGCCTGCGCATAGGTGACGGTGGTCCAGGGCATTTCGACATTGCCGCGCTCGGCGAGGAAGATCGCATCCGGCCTTTGCTGCGCCCATTGCTCCAGCCAATCGCCGGTGCAGCGCGCAGTCTCGCCGAGAGGCTCGGGCGAGCGCAGAACGATGCTGCCGTCGGGCCGATGCTCCGCGACGGTCCTTGGGACTGCGAACAGGCCTGCAACGTCACCATGTGAGGCGGCTGTCATGTGTTTCCTCCTCCATCCCGGTTTACAGGATCGGCGCAGCCTCGTTCCGGGCCGCTTTGGTCATAATGTTGGCGTGGCAATTGTTGTCGTCAACAACAATCTTTCGCTCTTAGCCCAAGGGCGCTAGGGTTGCGCGACAGGAGACACGACGTGACAGCCACAGCATCCCGGGCCCACGGCCGCCACGCCCCACGCAAGCGCGCCGGCAACGGCGCGGCACCAGGCGATGGCGCCGACGGCGTCGGCCTCGACGCGCTGGTCGGCCACGCCGGCTATGCAGTGCGGCGCTTCCAGATCTGGATCTTTCAGGACTTCATCAAGACGCTCGGCGAGGTCGACATCAGGCCGACGCAATATTCGGTGCTGACCGTGATCGGCGCCAATCCGGGCCTGTCGCAGATGGCGGTGGCAAAACGCCTCGGCATCGAGCGCGCCCGGCTGGTGCACCTGCTCGACGGCCTCGAACAGCGCAAGCTGGTGAAGCGGATCAAGTCGAAGCAGGACCGGCGCTCGCATGCGCTGCACCTCACTGCGCAGGGCGAGACGGCGCTGACGAAATTCAAGCGGCTCGCGGCCGAGCACGAGCGGCACGTCGAGGCGAAGATCGGCAAGGAGAACCGGGCACAGCTGCTCCGGATCCTCTCCGGCTTCACCTGAGCCCGACTGCCTATGATTTGGGCAGATAGGTCCCTGAGGCGACCGGCCGGGCGCCGGCCGAAATGTCCCCCAAGCCACTGATCGCACGATAAGATCCGGCACGATCATCCTGCCCGGATTCTGTACACAATGGCACATCGCTTGCTTCGCTCCGGGCGAAGTCGAATTGCCGGAGTTTTGCCGCCATGGGGGCCGAGCAGCCTGAAACGATCGCCGCGATTGTGGCCGCGCACCGCGCGGGCCGGTCTTCGCCGGCAGAGACCGTCGCGCGGACCTATCAGCGCATCCGCGACTACGACGATCCCGCCGTGTTCATCAGCCTGCGCGACGAGAAGGACGCGATCGCGGAAGCGGAGAAGCTCGCGGCCCGCGCGGATGCTGCCAGCCTGCCGCTTTACGGCTTGCCGGTCGCAGTGAAGGACAATATCGACGCGCTGGGCTTCCCGACCACCGCCGCCTGCCCGGCTTTCTCCTACAGGCCCACGCACGACTCGACCGCCGTCGAGCGCCTGCGCGCAGCGGGGGCGATCATCATCGGCAAGACTAATCTCGACCAGTTCGCGACCGGCCTCGTCGGCGTCCGCTCGCCTTACGGCATTCCCCGGAATTCGATCCGCGAGGATCTGATTCCCGGCGGCTCGAGCTCGGGCTCGGCCACCGCGGTCGGCGCCGGGCTCGTGCCGTTGTCGCTCGGCACGGATACCGCCGGCTCGGGCCGCGTACCGGCGATGCTCAATAACATCGTCGGGCTGAAGCCGAGCCTCGGCATGATCTCGACCGCAGGCCTGGTGCCGGCCTGCCGCACGCTCGACTGCATCTCGGTGTTCGCACTGACGGTGGACGATGCCGCGCTCGCGCTGTCGGTGATGGCCGGCCCCGACCAGGCCGATCCATTCTCGCGCGACCGGCCGTTCGGCGCGATCACGCCGATGCCGGCAAACCTGCGCTTGGGTGTGCCGCGCAACGGCCAGCTGATCTTCTTCGGCGACAAGAAAGCGGAAGCCGCCTACAACGATGCGCTGAAGCGATGGACCGCGCTCGGGGCAAAGCTGGTCGAGTTCGACCTCGAGCCGTTCTACGAGACGGCGCGGCTGCTCTATGAGGGCCCCTGGGTCGCCGAGCGTTACCTCGTGATCAAGAACCTGCTGGCGTCCGCGCCTGACACGATCCACCCCGTCACGCGGGAGATCACCGCGGCCGGCGCGCGGCTGACCGCGGCGGAAACCTTCTCGGCGCTCTATCGCCTGCAGGGCCTGCGCAAGATCGCCGAGCGCACGTTCGCCAACATCGACGCGCTGGTGCTGCCGACGGCGCCGACGGCCTATACGACCGCGCAGGTGCTGGCCAATCCGATCGAGCTCAACAGCCGGCTCGGCACCTACACCAATTTCGTCAACCTGCTCGACCTCTGCGGTCTCGCTGTGCCGGCTGCGATGCGCAGCGACGGAATTCCGTTCGGCATCACGCTGCTGGCGCCTGCAGGGCGCGACGCGCTGCTGGCCAGCATCGGCCGCGTGTTCCATGCCGATACCAAACTGACGGTCGGCGCGAAGGGTGTGGCACAGGCCCCGCTCGCGCCACTGCCCGCAAGCAACGGCGATGCAATCCCGATTGCGGTGGTCGGCGCACATCTGTCCGGCATGGCGCTGAACGGCGAGCTGACGGCGCTGAACGCACACATGATCGAGGCCACCAGGACGGCCGCCGATTACAAGCTCTATGCACTCCAGACCACGCCGCCGAAGCCGGGCATGCTGCGCGTCGAGGCCGGCCAAGGCGCTGCGATCGAGCTGGAGATCTGGTCGCTGTCGTCCTCCGCCTTCGGCAAGTTCGTCAACGCGATCCCCGCGCCGATGGCGATCGGCACGATCAGGCTCGCCGACGGCCGCAGCGTGAAGGGATTTTTGGTCGAGCCGGAAGTGCTGGGCGAAGCTCGCGACATCACCGCCTATGGCGGCTGGCGCAAGTTTATGGCTGAAGCTACGACGGCGTAGACAGCGACCGCGGCCTCACGCCGACTTGCGCCAGGCGGCTTCGTTCTTCTTCTCGTAATCGTCGAACGCCTTGACGAGGCCGGACAGCACCTCTGCGGACGTTTCGAACATCGCGGTGAGCTGGGGCTCGTCGACCTTGCGGATGTCTTCGCGCAGATGCGTCACCGTCTCCTGTAGACGCTGCTTCATCTTCTGGGTGTGATGGCGCGGATCTTTCTCGGAGGAGGCCATGGTGTTTTCTCCTTATCGGATCGATGGGAGGAAACGATCGGTGCAAAGCCGGGTTCCTGAGAACCGACGCCTCTCCTTCACCTCGTGGTGAACACGCAACTCACACCGACACCGCGTAGATCTCATACTCCCCGCGCACCAGCTCGATGTGCGCGCGCATGGCGGCGGCGGCACCCTGCTTGTCGCCGCGCATGATGGCGACGACGACGCGGTCGTGCTCGGCCTGCGACTTGGCGAGGCGGCCGAGGTTGCGGAACTGGGCGCGGCGGAACGGCTGCACGCGGACGCGGGTCGCGAGCGTGATCTCGGCGATGTAACCGTTCTGCGAGCCGGCATAGATCGCATTGTGGAAGCGCTCGTTGACCTCGTGGAAACGCTCGGGATTGCCGGTGTAGCTCAGCACCCGCAGCTCCTCGTGGACGGCCTCCAGGCCGTGACGCTCGGCCGCCGACATGCGTTCGGCGGCAAGACCCGCGCACAAGGCCTCGAGCTCCGCCATCGCCTCGAACATGCCTTTCAGCCGCTCGACGGATGGCCGCGCCACCACGGCGCCGCGATGCGGCCGCGCCTCGACGAGGCCGCTCGCCACCAATTGGCGCAGTGCCTCGCGTACCGGCGTGCGCGAGACGTTGAAGCGCCGCGCGATGTCGGTCTCGTCCAGCGGCGAGCCCGGCGCCAGCGTTCCCCGCACGATCTCGTCGGCAAGCTGCAGCCGCAGCTCCTCGGCGCGCGTGACCTTCAGCAGCGACGGCGATGCACGGTCGACGCGCGGCACCACCGGCTCGGCCGGCAATGCGCCCTGCGGAAGATCATCAAGCGTCATACGGTCTCTTTCGGCCCCTCGATGATGCTGACATGAGCGGCAACGACGCGCCAGCCCTCCGGGAAACGTATCCACGTCTGCATCTGCCGGCCGACCTTGCCGGGAGCCGTATCGCGATAGAACAAGGTGGACGCCACGGCCGTGTCGCGGCCATAGCTGGTGATCACGGTTTTGGCGGTGCGGCGGTTCAGCCCGACCGGCGAACGGCCGGCGCGGAAACCGGAGATTGCCTCGTAGCCATAGAGGTTCTCGCCGATGCCGTAGCGCAAGGTGCGCGGATCGTTGCGGAAGAGCTCGCCGAGCACAGCGACGTCGTTGCTGACGAGGGCTTGCTCATAGCGCTCGAACGCGGCTTTGACTTCCGCGATCACCTCGGGGAGATCGATCTGCATCTTAGAACCCTCTCGGCGCGGGCGCAGCGACGACGCCCACCTTCTCCAATGCGTGCGCGACGCGCAGCGCGATGTCCTCGCGCCAGGGCGCACAAATGATCTGCACGCCGATCGGCAGCGGCTCGAGCGGCACGGGGACCGCGACCACCGGCAGGCCGATGAAGGAGATCGGCTGGGTGTGGATTCCGATATTGGCGCGCACCGGCAGCTCGACGCCGTCGAGATTGAAATTGACCTGGCCGAGCTTCGGCGCGGTGCAGGGCGTCGCCGGCGCCAGCAGCACGTCGACCGACCGAAAGATCTCGGCAAGCTGCGCGCGATACCAGCGGCGGAATTTCTGGGCGCGGTCGACCAGCGGGGCCGGCACCATGGCGCCCGCGATCAGCCGGTCGCGCACCGCCGGATCGAAATCGTTGGGACGCTTGCGCAGGCGATCGAGATGGAGCGAAGCGCCTTCGGTGGTGGTGATGACGTAAGCCGCCGCACGGGCGCGCGATGCTTCGGGAACATCCACCACTTGCGTCGCGCCCAGCGCCTGGGCGACGCGGCTGACGGCTTCGACCGCTTCCGGAAACACGTTCTTCTGGAAGTGTCCGCCGGCGATCGCAACGCGCAGGCCGGAGATGGACTCATCGAGCCGCGGCGTGACGGGCTCCAACCCGCGCGTGGTGCAGGCGCCGTCGTCGGCATCCGGACCCTGCATCGCGTCATAGGCGAGCGCGAGATCGGCGACGGAGCGCGCGAACGGGCCGAGATGATCGAGGCTCGCCACGAACGGGAAGGAGCGCGCACGTGACAGCCGGCCATAGGTCGGCTTCAGGCCGAAGATGCCGCAGAAGGACGACGGCACGCGGATCGAGCCGTTGGTGTCGGAGCCGAGCGCGATCGGCACCAGCGCGCCGCCGACGGCGCTGCCCGAGCCGCCGGAGGAGCCGCCGCTCATCCGCGTGGTGTCGTGCGGATTGCGCGAGGGACCGTCGTGGATGTTCTCGCCCGTGAAATCGTAGGCGTATTCGCCCATGTTGAGCGCGCCGACGAGAACGGCGCCGGCCGCCTCCATCCGCTCGATCAAGGTCGCATCGCGCCTGGCGGGCGCGAGGTCGCGGTTGATCTTCGAGCCGGCGCGCGTTGAAAGGCCCGCCACATCGAACAGGTTCTTGACGGCGAAGGGGACGCCGGCGAGCGGACCGACATTCCTGCCCGCGGCGATGTCGGCATCGATCGCGCGCGCTTTCGCGCGGGCGCGTTCGGCGGTGACGTCGGTGAAGGAATTGAGGATGCCGTCATGCCGCTCGATGCGCGCGAGCGCGGCTTCGGTGGCATCGAGCGCGGACATCTTGCGCCCCGCAACCGCACTTGCGATCTCGGAGGCCGTCATCTCTGGCTTGGCGGACATGGCGTCAGGCCGTGAAGATCGGCGCCGGCTCGGTTTCGTCCGGCAGCGCGAATTCGTCGACCAGACGGCCAAGCCGCAACGAGACCTCGAGGTTGGCGCGCACGGCAGGCCGCCAGGCCTCCTCGATCGGCAGCGCCAGCGCCTTCGATACGGCGTCGATATAGTCGTCCAGGGGTTCGGCCATCACGCTCTCAAGCAATCAGTGCAGTCTCAGTGGATCGGCAACGGTGGATGCGGGATCGCCGTCAGCAGCTCCTTGGTGTAGTCGTCCTTGGGATCGCCGAGAACCTGCTCGGAAGAGCCTTCCTCGACGATCCGTCCGGTCCGCATCACAATGACACGATCGCACAACAAGCGCACCACGTTCAAATCATGCGAGACGAACAGATAACTCATACCTAGCCTCGCCTTGAGGTCCTGCAGCAGGTTGAGGACGACAGCCTGCACGGAAACGTCCAGCGCCGCGGTCGGCTCGTCCAGGATGACGAGCTTGGGATGCAGCGCGATCGCCCGGGCGATACCGACGCGGGCCTTCTGGCCGCCGGACAATTGGTGCGGGAAGCGGTCGAGCAGATTGTGCGGCAGGCCGACCATGGTGGCGAGTTCCTCGCAGCGGGCGCGGAGCGCGTCGCGGCCCTTGATATCGCCAAGCTGCATGATCGGGTCGGCGATCGCGCGCGCGGCGGTGAAGCGCGGGTTGAGGCTGTCGGTCGGGTCCTGGAACACCATCTGGATGCGGCTACGCTGCGGCAGCCGGGCGAAGGCGGCAGGCTGAATGCCGCCGATGTCCTCGCCGTCGAACTGGATCAGGCCGGAGGTCTGGTCGAGCAGACGCATCACCATCATCGACGTGGTCGATTTGCCGCAGCCGGATTCGCCGACGAGACCGACGCTCTCGCCATGACCGATCACGAAGCTGATGCCGTCGACGGCGCGGAACACGTCCGGCTCGACCGGCGGCTTGCGGCCGAACAGCTTGCCGAGCACGGCGGTCGCGCCCTGACGGGGATATTCCTTGACGAGCTTTTCAACGCGGAGGAGGAGCGTCTTCTCCCTCTCACCGCTTGCACCGCTCTGCTCCCTCTCCCCGTCCTTCACGGGGAGAGGGTTGGGGTGAGGGGCTGCCTCTGCGAACTCGGCTCGTGGAGAGTCCCCCTCACCCGCCGCACTTCGCGCGTCGGCCTCTCCCCGCGCGCGGGGAGAGGCAAGAGTCTCCTCTTCCGGCAGCAGATCGCGCAAGCTCACCCCGAGCCGCGGCGTCGCGCGCATCAGCTTCTTGGTGTAGGGGTGCTGAGGGTTGGCAAAAATGTCGGCGGCGGTGGCGGTCTCGACGACGCGGCCCTTCTCCATGACGACGACGCGGTCGCAATAGGCGGCAGCGAGGCCAAGATCGTGCGTGATCAGGATGGTCGACATCGCGCGGCGTTTCGTCAGCTCGACGATCAGGTCCATCACCGCCTTCTGCGTGGTGACATCCAATCCGGTCGTCGGCTCGTCGGCGATGAGCAGCTGCGGATTGCAGGCCAGCGCGAGCGCGATGACGACGCGCTGGCACATGCCGCCCGACAGCTCGAACGGATAGGCGTGATAGCGCTCGCGCGGGCGGGCGATCTTGACCTGCTCGAGCGCCTCGATCGCCTTCTCGCCGTGATCGGCGACCTGGGCCTGCTGCACATGGGTGCGCAGCACGTCCTCGATCTGATCGCCCACTTTCCGGATCGGGTTCAGCGCGGCGCGCGGGTTCTGGAAGATCATCGAGACTTCGCGGCCGCGCAAGTCCCGCATCTGGTCTTCGGTGGCGGCCTTGACGTCGATGCCGGAGAACATCACCGAGCCCTCGGCGATCTTGCCGGCGCGGTCGAGGATGCGCATCACCGCGTAGGAGGTCACCGACTTGCCGGAGCCGGACTCGCCGACGATGGCGAGCGTCTCGCCCTTCGCGACGGAGATGTTGACGTGCTGCACCGCCTTGACGATGCCGCGGCGGGTGGTGAATTCGACCGTGAGGTCCTGGACGTCGAGCAGGGGCTGGGCCGTCATGGACGGCTCCCGTCACTCAAGCGGTCGAAAACAACCCCATGCACAGTAGAATGGCGACTGAAATCATTGGAGAATTTCTGACGTACGTCTGCCATCACGTCCTCCGCTGGGGATCGACGATGTCGCGGAGGCCATCGCCGAGCAGGTTGAAGCAGAACACGGCGATCATCAGGGCAAGGCCGGGAAAGAGCGCGATCCACCATTCGCCCGACACCATGAAGCCCGCGCCTTCGGCGACCATGATGCCCCATTCGGCAGTCGGCGGACGGACGCCGAGGCCGATGAAGGAGAGGCCGGCGGCGTTGAGGATGGCGTACCCCATGGTCAGGGACATCTGCACGATCATGATCGGCATGATGTTCGGCAGGATGTGCACCAGGAGGATGCGGAACTCGCCGTTGCCTGACAGACGCGCGGCCTGCACGAAGCCGGCATTGCGGCGGACATTGGCTTCCGCGCGCGCGACGCGGGCATAGAGCGGGAAGTTCACGATCGCGGTGGCCAGGATGATGTTCTGCACGGTGTTGCCGAGCGCGGCGACGATGCCCATCGCGAGCACGAATAGCGGGAAGGCCATGATGGTATCGGCGATGCGGCCGACGATGCGGTCGGTCCAGCCGCCGAAATAGCCGGCCGCGATGCCGGCAAGGCCGCCCATCAGGAACACCAGCGCGACCGAAGCGATCGCGATGAAGAAGTCGAGGCGCGTGGCGACGATGACGCGGCTGAAGATGTCGCGCCCCAGCTGGTCGGTGCCGAACCAGTGCGCCGCCGACGGCGGTTTCAACGCAGCCGCGGTGTCGGAGGCGAGCGGATCGTACGGCACCACGTAAGGGCCGAACAGCGCGGCGAACACGATGATCAGGAGCAGCGCAAAGGCAAAACCCGTGACCTTGTTCTCGCCGAGGACATAGCGGGTCTGCTCGAGTACCGCGACGAGGCCTGACGTGCGGGCGGGACCGACAGGTTCAACAGCAGGCGCAACGGAGCTCATAACCTACCCCTCCAGCCTGACGCGCGGGTCGATCACGCCGTACAAAATGTCGA
Organism: Bradyrhizobium sp. NBAIM08; assembly: GCF_020193935.1. NCBI lineage: Bacteria > Pseudomonadati > Pseudomonadota > Alphaproteobacteria > Hyphomicrobiales > Nitrobacteraceae > Bradyrhizobium > Bradyrhizobium sp. NBAIM08. The sequence goes on from NZ_JADYVR010000009.1 coordinate 250,238, forward strand.
TGATCAGATTGAGCAGCACGTACATGACGGCCATGGTCAGCACGAAACCCTGCACCGGCGCGAAGTCGGAGGAGATCAGCGCTTCCACCGCGTAGGAGCCGATGCCCGGCCATGCGAACACTTTCTCGACCAGCACGTTGGCCCCCAGCAGGAACGAGAACACCATGCTGAGCGTGGTGATGACCGGCAGCATCGCGTTGCGGAACGCGTAGGTGACGATCACGGTTGCCGGCGACAGGCCGCTGGCGCGCGCGGTGCGGACGAATTCGGACGCGAGCACCGCGAGCATCGAGGCGCGCGTCATGCGCGCGATCGGCGCCAGCGAAAAGATCGCGAGCGTCGTTGCGGGAAGGATGAGTTGGCTCAACGCCGAGCGGAACGCCTCGACATCGCGCGCGATCAAAGTGTCGATCAGATAGAAGCCTGTTACCGTCGGCGGCGCACTGTAGAACACGTCGAGACGGCCGAGCGGCGCCGGCGACCAGCCGAGCCGGAAGTAGAAGACATAGACCAGCACGAGGCCGGTGAAGAACACCGGCAACGACACGCCGGCCGTGGTCGTGACCCGGCAGAGATGGTCGATCCATGATCCCGGCCGCGTTGCCGCCAGCACGCCGAGCGGAATGGCGATCGCAACGGACACGAAGAGGCCGAGCAGCGTCAGCTCGGCTGACGCCGGCAGGCGGTTACGAATCTCGGTGGCGACCGGCTGGCCCGTCGTCAGCGAGTTGCCGAAATCGCCATGCGCGAGATCGTTGGCATAGCGGAAGAACTGCTCGATCAGCGGCTTGTCGAGGCCGAGTTTTTTCCGGATCTGCTCGACGGCTTCCTTGGTCGCGGCGGGGCCGGCGAAGTAGGCGGCGGGATCGCCCGGCAGCGCGCGCGTCAGCAGGAAGGTGACGATGACGACGCCGATCAGCGAGGGGATCGCGAACATCAGGCGCTTGCCGATCATGGTCAGCATGGTGCTCGCTCCGCTCGCGCGAATGGCGAATAGCGAGTGGCGAATGGATATTCGCTCCTGTCAACCATCACGTCCCCCTATTCGCTATTCGCCGCTCCCTATTCGCTTTCCTCACCCCTTCGCCATCGCGCGATAATCGAGCCTGCGGTGGAACCAGTATTGGTAGCCGCTGATGTTCTTCTGCATCGCGACGTTGACGAAGGGCTGGTAGAGCGGAATGCGCGGGACGTCGGCGAAGGCGAGATCGACGAAGCCCTTCACGTCGGCATCGTAAGCGGCCTTGTCGCCGGTGGCGGCCGCCGTGCGCGCACCGTCGATGAACTTGTCCATCGCCGCCGACTTGTAGCTCATGGTGTTGAAGACGGAGTTGTTGCCGTGATAGCACCAGTAGAAGAAGTACTCGGGGTAATCGAGCCAGCCCGAGAACACGTTGGTGAACAGCGGCATCTCCTTCTTGTTGAGCTCGGTGCGCCAGTTGGCGCCTGGCACCTTGTTGATGGTGGTCTTGATGCCGAGCTGGGCGAGGCTCTCCTGCACGAGGATGCAGAGCGGTTCGTTGACGCCGGCGAAGTTGAGATCGAACGAGATCGTGGTCTCGAAGCCGTTGGCGTAACCGGCTTCAGCCAGCAGGGCCTTCGCCTTCTCCATGTCGGTGTTGTACTTGTGCGGCTGCGGCCAGGCGACTTCGGTGGCCTTGTCCTTTGCGCCGAACATGGGATTGCCGAGACCGAACAGCACGGCGTCCATGATCTTCTGGTACGGCAACGCATAGGCGATGGCCTGCCGCACTTTCGGATTGTCGAACGGCGGCTTGGTGACGTTCATGCCGATATACTGGATGCCGTTGGAGAACGGCAGCGACACCACGTTGAGCTTGCCGTTCGCCTTCATCTCCTGGAAATCCTTGAACGGCAGCTCATAGGAGATGTCGGCATCGCCGCGCTCGAGCAGCGCACGGCGGTTGCCGGCCTGCGGCACCATGCGCCAAATCACGCGCTTGATCTTGGGAAGCGGACCGCCGACCCAATCCTCATTGCGCTCCATGATCACTTCGGTGCCGGCGGTCCACTTCGTCACCTTGTAGGCGCCGGAGCCGGCGGTCTGCTGTTTTGTAAACTCGAGGCCCCAGGGATCCTTCTCGCTGGCATTCTTCTTCACCAGCTCGGAATTGACGATGCAGGGCACGATCACGGCGAGATCGGGGATCGTCAGCTTGTCCTTCTTCAGGAAGTCGACGCGCACAGTGTGATCGTCGACCACGACGAACTGCTCGGCCTTGGTGAGCGAACCCGCGCTCATCTGGAAGGTCGGGAAGCCGCCGACGCTGACGGCGCGGTCGAGCGACCATTTCACGTCTTTCGCGGTAACAGGCGCGCCGTCGTGGAATTTGGCGTTCTTCTTCAGCTTGAAGGTGACCGACATGTCGTCGATCTTCATGTCGTCGGCGAGTTCGCCCTTGAACTTGTCGCGGTCGTAATAGGGCACGCCGCCGGGACCGCTCTTCATCTCGTGGCTGATCAGGCGGTCGTAGCAATTCCAGGAGACTTCATAGCCGGGCACGTTGGTGCCGATGCCATGGATGTCGAGATTGTTGGGGCCGCCTTCCGAGACGATCAGCAAGGTCTCCGAGCGGGCATCGGCCTTGGCTGAGGAGATCACGGACGGCATGGCCGGAAGCGCCGCGCCAGCGGCCAACCCGGAAACGGATTTGAGGAAATCGCGGCGCTTCATGAAATCGCTCCAACACAAAGGTTTTGGCTGGAACTGGATTCGCAAGGTTTGTGCCAAGGCTTAACGGGAGACTAAAGTCCATCTAAGCCGCTGATATCACAAATTATTCCTGTTCTCAGCACTCTGCACCGCAACGCGCAATTGCATACAAAGACGCACAATTGCGTAAAACTTAGGCTGATCGACTTGAGGGATCATTATGGAGGCAGCCGCCGGCGCTCGTCCCGGCCCCCCAGAGTCATTCCGGGGCGATACGCAGCATCGAACCCGGAATCCATCGGGCGGCAGAACGCGCGGCACAATGGATTCCGGGCCTGCCGCTGCGCGGCGCCCCGGAATGACGGAGGGGGCCCTCAGTTGGGCCAGATCAACTCCTGCAGCTCGATCAAATCATCCGCCCGCTCCTGCCAGCCCTCGATGCAGATGTGCGCGTTGAGGTCACTGGCGCGGTGCAGCAGCATCAGGGCCATCAGGCGGCGCTTGAGGGTAAAATCCAGTGTCGTATAGCCAAAGCCTTCGAGCAGGCTCTTCACTCTGCCCGGACGGCCCGCCGCCATGAAGGCGCTGGGGCCGAGCAGATCGTAGTCGCGCCACCCCGTGAGCACGTCGCCGAAATCGAACAGGCCGCCGAGCGACCATTGGCCGTCACAGGCGAGCAGAAAGTTCTCGGGGATGTATTCACCGATCAGGATCACGGGCGGCGCGTCCATCGGGATCAGCTTCGGGGCGTCACGTAGGAGATCGTCGAGGCCGGCGAGGAATTTTGGTGCGAGGCCGAGACGCTCGTGCCGCCCGCGGCAGCCCTGCATCTGCTGACGCATGAACGCATCCCAGCGCGGCTCGATGGACGCGAGCTCCCCGAGCGGAACGCGCTGCACGGCGGCGATGGTCTCCCCGATCTGGAGCAGCAGGCGCTCCTTCTGCGGCTCCGGCAGTGATGGCCAGACCTCCGAACCCAGCGTGCCGGCAAGGCGCGTGATGACGAGATAGGGCCAGCCGTCGCGCATCCCCTCCGCGACGATCTCGGGGATCGGCAGGTGCAGACGGCCTTTGAGCTGCGTCAGCGCGGCGCGCTCCGAGACGAACTGCGCTGCGAGCAGCGGCGGAAAGATCTTCAGGATCAGCGTCTCGCCGAGGCCGACCACGAGATTGGTGCCGGTCGCAAACACATGCGGCGAGCCGGCATCGAGGCCATGGCTACGTGCGATGTCGAGAGCGATTGGCAGCCATTGCGCGGAGGCGGAGCGGAAGGCGCGGAAGCTTGCGGCGTCGGTGAAGTGAGGCAGCTGTTGCGGCGTGATTGTCATCTGCACTCGCGTATCGAATGCAGGGGCAACTTTGGTTGACCCGGTGCAAGCCAAGGAAACGGTGCACCTCTCCCGCTTGCGGGGGAGGTCGGCGCGAAGCGCCGGGTGGGGGCTCTCTCCACGTGGGGACACTCTCCGCAGACTTCAGACAATCCCAACGTGGAGAGAACCCTCTCCCCAACCCTCCCCCGCAAGCGGGGGAGGGAGCGCACCTCGTTCGCAGCGGCGGCGAGACATAATCGCAACACACCCTACCGCTCGGGACTCGCGCGCTCGAACTGGCGCAAGAGCTTGTTGCCGCGCTCGACGGCGGAATCGAGCGCTGATTGCGCGCTCTTGTGGCCGGCGAAGGCCTGCTCGAGCTCGTCCTCGATCACGCCGCGGATCAGGATGAAGGAGCCGAGCCGGACGCCCTTGGAATTCTCGGTCGGCGGATTGAGCGTGATCTGCTCGAACGAGATCGCCGAGCCGGGATTGCGCTCATAGAAGCCTTGCGAGCGCGTCAGCTCGAAGGCGGCGCGGGTCACCGGCAGATAGCCGGTGTTCTGGTGCCAGGCCGCCTGCACGCCGGGCTGGGACAGATAGGCGAAGAACCGCGCCACGCCCTTGTATTCCTCGCGCGGACGGTCGCGCAGCACCCACAGCGTGGCGCCGCCGATGATCGAGTTCTGCGGCGCGCCCTTCACGTCGGGCCAATAGGGCATCATGCCGTAGCCGATCTCGAACTTCGAATTCGCCTTGATGTCGGCCCGCGTGGCCGAGGAGCCGATGAAGATGCCGCATTCGCCTTTCTGGAAGCGCGGCTCGGCCGACTGCCCACGGCCGCTATAATCGAACAGCCTGGTCTTCTGCCACTCGCTGAGCGCCGCGACGTGATGCACCAGCCTCGGATTGTTGATGGTCAATTCCGCATCCAGCCCGGCGAAGCCGTTCGCCCGGCTCGCGACCGCGAGGTTATGGAAGGCGGCGAAATTCTCGACATGGATCCAGGACGGCCAGGACGTGGTGAAGCCGCAAGCAGCGCCGCGGTCGCGCAGGCGCTTGGCGGCCGCTCCCAGTTCCGGCCAGGTCTTCGGCGGCGCCTCCGGATCGAGGCCGGCGTCGCGGAACATGGTCTTGTTGTAGTACAGGATCGGCGTCGAGGAATTGAACGGAAAGGACAACAGATTGCCGGCCGCATCGGTGTAATAGCCGGAGACCGCGGGCAGGTAATCACTGAGCGAGAACGGCTCGCCCTGGTCCCGCATCAGGCTGAACACCGGATAGATCGCGCCCTTGGCCGCGGTCATGGTGGCGGTGGCGACCTCGTTGACCTGGACGATGGCGGGCTGGGTGCGCGAGCGGAAGGCGAAGATCGCGGCCGTCACCGTCTCGGTGTAATTGCCCTTGTAGACGGGCACGATGCGGTAATCGGATTGCGAGGCGTTGAAGTCGGCGGCGAGCTTTTCCAGCTGCCGCCCGAGCTCGCCGGACATGGCGTGCCACCAGGCGATCTCGGTGGCGGCCCGCGCAGGGGCGGCCAATGCGAGGGCCGCAAAGGCGGCAACGAGCTGCAAAAGGCGCAAGGCTGACATCAGGATGGCTCTTCCCAGGCCGCGGCGACGACGAGGCGGCTGTCCTGCTTAAGGCCCGGCATTGGTCGTTTCAACCGGGAATGAACGCCGGCCGCGCCGCACAATCAGCCCGCTGGCCGGGGGCGGGATGGGACTTCCCTTAACATCTGCTGCAGCCCCGTTCCAATCGGAACGGGTTCTAAATTATTAATTTGACGGGTTTTCTTTACGCGAACCGGTATCCACTTCGCTTGAAAACGCTTTAGATTGCATTGAACCTTTTCCTTCCGCCATAGACTCCACCACTGAGGGGTTGAGTGTGCCAGTGTTGAGCCGTGCCGAACTCTCGCGGACCGGGGTGGTCTTCGTCGCGCTTCTGCTTGCCGCAGTCTCGTCGAGCATGCGCGCGACGAGTGCGGTTGCGCGCGAATTTCGCGCCGCCGACACCCAGGCCGAAGATTACCCGACCGTCCAGGCGCTGCGCTACATGGGCGCCCTGATCGCCGAGCGCACCAAGGGCCGCCACGAGATCAAGGTGTTCCACTCCCGCCAGCTCGGGGAGGAAAAGGAGACGATCGAGCAGACCCGGGCCGGTGCGATCGACCTCAACCGGACCAATGTCGCCCTGATCGGCAATTTCGTCCCGGCGATGAACGTGCTGGCGATGCCGTTCCTGTTCCGGTCCATCGAGCACATGCAGAAGGTGCTGGACGGACCTGTCGGCAGCGAGATCCTCGGTAGCTTCGAGCCCTACGGCTTCGTCGGGCTCGCCTTCTACGATTCGGGTGCGCGCTCGATCTATAACGGGGTCCGCCCGGTGAAGACCATCGCGGACCTCAAGGGATTGCGGATCCGCGTGCAGCAGTCGGAGTTGATGAGCCAGATGATGCGCGCGCTCGGCGCCGAACCGGTCGAGCTGCCCTACGGGCAGGTGCTCACCGGGCTTGCCAACCATCTGATCGACGGCGCCGAAAACAACTGGCCATCCTTCGTGACCACGAACCATTACAAGCATGCCGGCCATTACACGCTGACCGAGCACACGATGAGCCCGGAGGTGCTGGTGATCTCTCTGAAGGCCTGGAACAGCCTGTCGGCGGAGGAGCAGACGATCTTTAAGGAGGCCGCGCAGCGCTCCAGCCGGTTCATGCGCGAGAAGTGGCGCGACCTCGAGGAACAGTCGCAGCGCAAGGCGCAGGACGCCGGCGTCACCATCGTCAGGGAGATCGACCGCAAGCCGTTCTGGGACGCGATGGCCCCGATCTACGCCAAGGCCGCGCGCGATCCCGCCGCGGCCGCGCTGATCGAACGCATTCGCAAGGTGGAGTGAGGCCTTTTGGCTGCACTTGGACATAGCGAACACGCGGACAGGCCGCCCGGCCCGCTCGGGCAGCTGCGCGCGCGCATCGTCGGCCTCTTACGGGCGGTGCCGATCCGCTGGCGCATCCTGTCGATCGCCGCGCTGAACTCCGCCGTGGTCGTGGTGCTGGTGGCGATGATCTGGAACGGCGCCAAGGTGCTCGGCTCGGCCTGGGACGATGTGCGCCAGGTGCGCGAGTCCGATCGGATCCTGGCGCTGCTCGAGAGCGAGACCGGGCGGCTGCAGAACCTGATCCACCGCTACATCAACCAGCCGAGCCCCGACCTGTTCGCCGAGATCCTGTTGCTGCGCGAGGCGGTGCTGGGCACGCTGACCAATCGCGCCGCCAAGGACCCGATGCTATCAGGGTCGGTCGAGGAGCTGGAGCGCACCACCGACCGCTTCCTCAACGGCTTCGGCGAGCTGCGCAGCGTGCAGTCCACCATCGCCAAGACCTATGAGGAGCAGGTGCAGGGCCCGGCCAGGGACATGGCGGGACTCTACTCCATCATCGAGGGTGCCACCGGCCATCGCGACGCGCTGATCTGGCCCTCACTCGGCAAATCCCGCGAAGCCTTCACCGCGATGCTGGTCGCGGCCAATTCCTATTACCTGTCGCAGTCGTCGGGCGCCGCCGACGACGCGCGCCGCCATACCGAGACGATCGAGAGGACCATCCCGGTCATGATCGATCTCGCCGACAACGACCTGCAGAAGATGGCCTTGCGGCGGCTCGCGGCCCGCACCGCCGCACTTCGCGAGGGCTTTGCAAAACTCTCCGAGCAGCTTGCGAGCCGCACCGAGCTGCTCCGCAACACCATCGACGCCAGCCAGGCCGAGGCGATCGGCGCCATCGACGACCTCTCGACCAAGATGCGCCAGCGCGAGCAGAAGGCGCAGGAGGTGTTCGACCGCACGCTGGCGGATATCTCACGCCGGGTGCTGTCGATCGCGGTGATCTTCCTCGGCATCATCCTCACCGCGGGCGTCCTGATCGCGCTGTCGATCCGCCTGCCGCTGCAGCAGATCATGTCCGCGATGCGGGCGATCACGCTCGGCGATCTCGACCGCGAGGTGCAGGGCACGAAAGCGCGCGACGAGGTCGGGGCCATGGCGCGCGCGGTGGAGGTGTTCCGCGAGAACGCGATCGCCAAGCGCCGGACCGAGGACGAGCTGCGCGCGTCCAAGGAAAAGGCCGAGAGCGCCCTGCTCGAGCTCAACACCGCGCAGCAGAACCTGATCGACGCCGAGCGGCTGGCCGCGCTCGGCGGCCTGGTTGCCGGCGTTGCGCACGAGGTCAACAACCCGATCGGCATCAGCCTGACGGTGGCTTCGAGCTTTGCCCGGCGCACCGAGATTTTCGAAGCCCAGCTCAAGGGCGAGGGCGGCCTGCGCCGCTCGCAGCTGGAGGAATTCGTGCAGTCCTCGCGCGACGCCTCGCAGCAGCTCGTCGCCAACCTGACCCGCGCCGGCGAGCTGATCCAGTCATTCAAGCAGGTCGCGGTCGACCGCTCCCATGCCGAGCGGCGGCAATTCTCGCTCAGCGAGGCCACCGACCAGATCATCGCCAGCCTCAAGCCGGTGCTGAAGCGCTCGCCGATCACGCTGGAGGTCGATGTCCCCGAGGGGCTGCTGCTCGACGGCTATCCCGGCTCCTACGGCCAGATCCTGACCAACCTCTTCCTCAACGCCGCCAACCACGCCTTCGCCGACGGCCGCGCCGGCCGGATCGCGATCTCGGCGCGGCCGCGCGGCACCGAGGACATCGAGATCAGCTTCTCCGACGACGGGGCCGGCATGACCCCGGACGTGCAGCGCCAGGCCTTTGACCCTTTCTTTACCACCCGGCGCAATGAAGGCGGCACGGGACTTGGCCTTCATATCGTCTATAACCTCGTCACCCAGCAGCTCGGCGGCCGGATGATGCTGGAATCCAAGCTGGGACAAGGCACTACTTTTCGCATTATCATGCCCCGCGTCGCCAAGGGCGGCGCGCAAAGCACAGAAAGTGACGGATCTTCGCAATGGCCGAACAGGACGATGTCCTCCACCTGATCGACGACACCGGTACCGCGTCGGAGGACAGCAACGCCCGGAAATGGAAGATCGCCGTCATCGATGACGATCCGGCCGTGCATGACGGTACGCGTTTCGCGCTGTCGGACTACAGCCTGAACGGCCAGAGCCTGGAGATCCTATCGGCCTATTCCGCGGCCGAAGGGCGCAAGCTGATGGCCGAGCACCGCGACGTCGCCGCCGTGCTGCTCGACGTCATCATGGAGACCGACGTCGCCGGCCTCGAGCTGGTCGAGTTCATCCGCAACGAGATCCGGAACGAGACCGTGCGCATCATCCTGCGCACCGGCCAGCCCGGCCAGGCGCCGGAGCGGCGCGTCATCGTTCAGTACGACATCAACGACTACAAGGCCAAGACCGAGCTCACCGCCGACAAGCTGTTCACCTCGCTGACCGCGGCGCTGCGCTCCTATCAGCAGCTCGAGCGCATGGTGCAGACGCGGCGCGGGCTGGAGATCATCATCGATGCGGCGTCCACGCTGTACGACTTCAAGTCGATGCAGCGGCTCGCCGAGGGCGTCCTGACCCAGCTCGCTTCGCTACTCAACGTCGATTGCGCCGGCATCCTGGTGCTGCGCGACAATGGCGGCATCGATCCCGAGCTCTCGGTGCTCGCCGGCAGCGGCTGCTACAGCCGCTTCATCGGCACCACCTCGTCGAAGGCGCTCGACCCCGAGCTGCGCGAGATGGTGGAGGCCGCGTTCCAGCGCCGCAAGAACGAGTTCGCCGACCATCGCAGCGTGATCTATTTGCGCACCGGATCGGGCCGCGAGGTCGTGGTGCTCCTCCAGGCCGAGCGCGAGCTGTCGGAGACCGACCGTTCGCTGGTCGAGATCTTCTCCTCCAGGCTCTCGATCGCCTTCGACAACGTCATCCTCTACCAGCAGCTGCAGGACGCCAATACCCAGCTGGAGGACCGCGTCGCCCAGCGCACCCGCGCCCTGATGCAGGCCAACCGCCGCCTCTCGGCGCAATGGCTGCGGTTGCAGCGCGCCAACGGCTTCAAGAACGAGATTCTCGGCACCGTCGCGCACGACCTGAAGAACCCGCTCGGCGTCATTCTCGGCCGCACCGAGATGCTCAAGGAGCTGATCTCGACCGGCGCCTCGGAAAGCGGGGTCGTCGCCCAGGTCGACCACATCCGCGACGCCACCAAGCGCCTGACCACGATGGTCGATCATTTGATCTCGGACGCGATGGCCGATGCCTTCGACATCACCATCCGCCGCGAGCCGGTCGACGTCGCCGCCCTGGTCAAGGAAGTCGCCGAGGCCAACCAGCCGCTCGCGGTCAACAAGCAGCAGGCGATCAGCGTCACGGCGCCGCCCAACATCGTCACCATGTGCGACACCGACCGCATCCGCGAGGCGATCGACAATCTCATCAGCAACGCCATCAAATACTCGCCGATCGGCGGCAAGATCGACGTCACCGTGGTCCACGAGGGCAGCGACACCATCGTCAGCGTCAGCGACGAGGGCGCCGGGCTGTCGCCGGAGGACCTCGGCCGGCTGTTCGGCCGGTTCCAGCGGCTGTCGGCCAAGCCGACTGCCGGGGAGAGCTCGACGGGACTTGGGCTCTCCATCGTCAAGCGTATCATCGACATGCACGGCGGCGAGGTGACCGCCGAGAGCGAGGGCCCCGGCAAGGGCTCGACCTTCACCATCACCCTCCCTGCGACTGAAGCGCCGTGATGTCAAAGCCCGTGATGCAAAGCCCATGATGCAAAGCCCATGACCCAAAGCCAGCACATCATGATCGTCGACGATGAGGCTCCGGCCCGGGAGATGGTCGGCGATTACCTCAAGATGCACGGCTTCACCGTGACGCTGTGCGACGGCGGCAAGTCCTTGCGCGCCGCGATCCAGGGCAGCATGCCTGATCTCGTCGTGCTCGACCTCAACATGCCCGAGGAAGACGGGCTCTCGATCATCCGCGACCTCAAGAGCCGCATCAACGTGCCCGTCATCATGCTGACGGCGACCGCGAGCCCGATCGACCGCGTCGTCGGCCTCGAGCTCGGCGCGGACGATTACGTGGCGAAGCCCTGCGAGCTGCGCGAGCTGATGGCGCGCATCCGCTCGGTGCTGCGGCGGAGCGGGCCGGCCAAGGCGGCAGAGGCGCCAGCGGCGAAGTCGGACAAGGAGCAGCTGGTGCGCTTCGGCACCAAATGGCTCGACCTCGAAGCGCAGGCCTTGCGCGACGACGAGGGCAACGAGCATCCGCTGACCGCATCCGAGTTCGGGCTGCTCAAGGTGTTCGCGGCCAATCCGAAGCGCGTGCTGTCGCGCGAGCGCCTGCTCGAGCTCGCCAACGCCCGCGACGCCGAAGCCTTCGACCGCGCGGTCGATCTGCGCATCATGCGCATCCGCCGCAAGATCGAGCCCGACCCGGCCAAGCCTGCCGTGATTCGCACCATCCGCGGCGGCGGCTATCTGTTCTCGCCGCAGGGCGAGAAGGCGTAGGGCGAGCGGCACAACCCGCTCTGCCGTAGCCCGGATGGAGCACAGCGCAATCCGGGGTGCTGTAGCCGCGGATGGAGTTGCCCCGGATTTCGCTGCGCTTCATCCGGGCTACGAGATTATCGCCCCGGGACGACAGCGGTAGGTGTGGCGCGACCAAACGCAATCCCCCTAAATTCGTTCCGCGGCGCGCCCGTCCGGCCCCGAATCCCCACCCCGTATTTTCCGTACGTTGAAATCACAAGGTTTTTTGCCCCGAATGTTTCGTCGCACCCTGTCCGGCGAAACAATTTGACGGCGCACGAAACCATTTTCCGCTTTTCGTGCAGACGTCCCGAAACGTTGGCTCATTAACACTTTGACCCAAGGAAACGCCGCTCGGTTGCGGCGCTACGGGGAGCCAAGTCCATGCCGAACGTCATTGCCATCAACGCCCAAGCCAGCCAGAGCATCATTGCCGCTCAGGCGACCTCGGACGACATGCTCCTCGCAAGCATTGCCGACGGCAACCGGACGGCCATGCACATCCTTTACTGCCGGCACAATGTGCGGGTGTACCGATTCATCCTGCGCATCGTGCGCGACGCCACCACGGCGGAAGATCTGGTCAGCCAGGTGTTTCTGGACGTGTGGCGGACCGCCGGCCAATTCCAGGGCCGCTCGCAGGTGTCCACCTGGCTGCTCTCGATCGCCCGCTTCAAGGCGCTGACCGCGATGCGCCAGCGCCGCTTTGAGGACATCGATCAGGAGGACGTGCGTCAGATCCCTGATGGTTGCGACACGCCGGAGACCTCGCTCGACCGCAGCGACACCAGCGCCATCCTGCGCGCCTGCGTGCAGAAGCTGTCGCCGGCGCATCGGGAGATCATCAACCTCGTCTATTACCACGAGAAGTCGGTGGAGGAGGTCGGCCAGATCATCGGCATCCCCCAGAGCACGGTGAAGACGCGGATGTTCTATGCTCGCAAGCAACTCGCCGATTTGCTTAAGGGCGCCGGCGTCGACCGTTTCGCCGCTTAACAACAATGTTTTCAAGGGGATAGGACCTCCGTTTTGGCCCTCTCCCCGGACACGGAAGCGTTACCACTGACGAAACAATTGAAACAAACGACAACATCAGGCGGAAAAACTTCCCTTCTATAAAGCTCCCATACGGTTTCGTTAAACCTCCCAAGACCTCCAGCGACCCGGACGATGCCCCGTCCGGGTCGTTTTTATTTGGGCCTGAGTGGTTGCCGGCTCCGCGGTCGGTGCGCTCCCTCCCCCGCTTGCGGGGGAGGGCTGGGGAGAGGGTGTTTCCGCAACGGGGCACTCCCCCCAGAGGAAAGAACCCTCACCCGCCGCACTCTGCGAGTGCGCCGGCCTCTCCGGCAAGGGGAGAGGCGGGAGCCCGCGGCCACCGTGCTCTGCAAAGCAACAGCCCCCGTCACGAAGCCGTGACGCTGCGTAACGACCGTCCCACCGCACGCGAACAGCCCTCGTGACCTCCCTCACGAGTGCCTCATGCTCGACCTGCTCTTTGCTCTCCTCGCCGGCATCCTCACCATCGCGGCGCCCTGTACGCTGCCGATGTTGCCGATCCTGCTCGGCGCCTCGATCGGGCGCGCGGGGCATCTGCGACCCGCGATGATCGCGCTCGGCTTCGTCTTTTCCTTCTCGACGGTCGCGCTGGCGCTCGGCGCGATCACGCGGGCCTTCGATTTCGATCCGAACGTGCTGCGCGAGGCGGCAGCGGTCCTGCTGCTCGGCTTCGGCCTGTTGATGCTGTGGCCGGCGCCGTTCGAATGGCTGTCGCTCCGGATCAACGGCTGGCTCGATCTCGGCAACATCGGCGCCACGCAGCGCGAGGGCGCGCTCGGTGGGCTGATCCTCGGCACCACCTTGGGACTGGTCTGGACGCCCTGCGCAGGGCCCGTGCTCGGCTCGATCCTGACGCTGGTGGCGACGTCGAAGAACGTTGCCTGGGCCGGCACGCTGCTGGTCGCCTATGCCATTGGCACTGCGATCCCGATGCTGGGAATAGCCTACGGCGGACAGGCCGCGACCACGCGCGTACGCAGCTTGGCCCGGATCTCACCGCGGCTGCAGCAGGGCTTTGGCGTCGTCGTGATCGGCTTCGCGGTCGCCGCCTATTTTCAATACGACACGCTGATTGTGGCGTGGCTCACCGGCTTCTACCCCACCGGCCAGATCGGCCTGTGATCCCACCTCATCTTCACCGGAGGACGCTTTCCATGACTCTCAAGCTGCTCGCAATGTCTGCTGCACTGATCGGCATCACAGTGATCGGCGCCGTCATTCCCGGCATCTGCGACGAGGCCGCACGCGCCGCGCCTGTCGTCACCGCCGCCGCGAACCAGCAGGCCGCGCCCGACTTCACCGGCATCACCAACTGGTTCAACTCGAAGCCGCTTCATATCGCCGATCTCCGCGGCAAGGTCGTGCTGGTCAATTTCTGGACCTATGGCTGCGTCAACTGCGTCAACACGCTGCCGCATGTCACCGGCCTCTACGCCAAGTACCGGGATCGAGGCCTCGTCGTGGTCGGCGTGCACACGCCGGAATTCCCGTTCGAGCGCTCCGCCGCCAACGTGCAGGCCGCGCTGAAGCGCCATGGCATCACCTATCCGGTGGCGCAGGACAATGAGTCCAAGACCTGGAACGCCTATCGCAATCAATATTGGCCGGCGCAATACATCGTCGACCAGAGCGGCAAGATCGTGTTCCAGCACGCCGGCGAAGGCAGCTATGACGAGATCGATCGCACGGTGGCCAAGCTGCTGAACGCGAGCAGCTGACGCCGCACGGTCATCGCGCGGCGGGCTTCAATTGTCGCCCTTGTTGCTTGACTCCACGGAGCCGTCCGTGGAGTTTCGCAATCGACGCAATCAGCCGCCCGCAATGGACGCGACCACCAGCACCGACATCCGCCTTCGTGAAGGTTCCTCGATCGCGCAGCGGCTGGTCGTGGCCGGCTGTGCGGCTGCCGTTGCCCTCTGCTTCACGCCGGGTCTGTTCACGCAGGACCTCCTGGAAATCACGATATCGACGGTGGCGCTGCTGGTGGGAGCCGGATTCGTCGTCGGCATCATGATGGCGCCGGCGGTGGTGTGGATCATCACGCCGGACGAGATCCTGATCGGCCGGCAACGGCCGTTCGGAAAACTAAGGACGCGCCTCGTCGGGAAGGACGAGATCACGGCGCTGCAGGTCCCCGGCAGCAAGAGGGTGAAGGCCCGCTTCCAGCTCGTCTTCACCCTGGCCTCGGGCGAGCGGCTGACCTCGCCGCCGATTTCCGATGTCACCCATGTCCGCGACACCGTGGCGTGGATCGCGGCGCATTTCGACGTTCCCAATGTCGAGGCGCCGAGCAACCCGCTCGACGCCAGCAATCCCGAGATGCATCTCGGCGAGCCTCTCGAGGCGTTTCCTGCACGGGAGATCCGCATCGTCGCACTGATCGCGGTGGCTTTGTCCGCGGCCCCCTATGCCTACAAGCTGTGGCGCGGCCTCTCGCCGAGCCATGTCGATATCCTGCTGCTGCCGCTGGGCGCGATCGCCGCATTCGCCGTCTATCGCTATGCCAACCTTGCGACCGGCGCGTTCTGGATCATCGGGCCGAACGATATTCGCGTCGAGCGCCTGTGGGGCGACGGCAGCCTGCGCGCCGACCGCATCGCCGGACCCGACGTGAAAACGATCACGGTCGAGCGCCGGGGCCGCTCCGAGGACGAGCATTGCATCGTGGTGATCCGGCTGCATTCGGGGCGGCGGTTTCGCAGCCCCCGCATCGGCTCGCGCGTCGAAGCCCGCGCCGTGGCGACGGAGATCGTCCGGCGGCTCGGGATCCCGGCGGGGAGCAACAAGATTTAGCTGGCGCAAATTGTCGGCCTCGATCTCACCACGCGTTCGATCTAAGCCTCTCCCGCTTGCGGGAGAGGTCGCCGCGTAGCGGCGGGTGAGGGTTCTATCCTCTGGGGGAGTGTCCCATTGCGGAAGCACCCTCTCCCCAACCCTCCCCCGCAAGCGGGGAAGGGAGCGCACCCCGCCCAGCCGCACATCCTATGCTTTTCGCGCCATCCCCTGTTCGTGGCATTGCGCCGGGCCCGTCAAAAAACCAAAGCATTCTCGTGACATGCCAGGACGGCGCGCCATCAACTTGCCATGAACTTGCCCCTCAGGTTTGATGGTTCCGAATGATTTGCGCTGTGGCAGCGGGGAGAGCTTGAAATGACGAATTTTCGTCGCCTGACCGGGATTTTCGTGGCTGCGATGGGACTGGTCCTGTCCACGCCGCACGCCTTCGCCCAGCAGCCGGACCGCGGCGACGAGCCGGGCCTGATCGCCGATGACGGATACCAGCTCGAGCCGGAATGGCAGAAGCAGGTGGTCTACTTCCGCACCACCGAGCCGCCGGGCACGATCATCGTCTCGACGGCCGAGCGTCACCTCTATTTGGTGCAGCCCGGCGGGCGCGCCATCCGCTACGGCATCGGCGTCGGCCGCGACGGTTTCCAGTGGCAGGGGCTGGTGACCATCACCAACAAGAAGGAGTGGCCGGATTGGACACCGCCGCCGGAGATGATCCAGCGCCAGCCCTATCTGCCGCGCTTCATGGCCGGCGGCCCGGGCAACCCGCTGGGGGCCCGCGCCATGTATCTCGGCACCACCGTCTACCGCATCCACGGCACCAACCGACCCGACACGATCGGCACCAAGGTGTCCTCGGGCTGCTTCCGCCTGGTCAACGCCGACGTCGCCGACCTCTACGATCGCGTCCCTGTCGGCACCAAGGTGGTCATCCGGCAGAAGCCCGAGCTCTAAGGTTCATGATCCCGGCATGATTGCTTCGGACGGCCGCAGCGTGCCTTGCGCCAACGCGGTCGTCCGGATCCGGATCATGCACTCCGTCCTCGCCTGATTCCTTTTCCCGATTTTTCGAGAGAGCAACATGATGCGCACTTTTCGTGGCGGCCTGCTGATCGGGGTCGCCATCGCCGTGCTGGTCGCCATCGGCGCGATCATTTACGAGTTTTACGACACCCGCACCCTGAGGCGCACGGTTCGCCGCGGCGAGGTGCTGTGCGGCGTCAACAAGGGCCTGCCGGGCTTCTCGATCCCCGACGACAAGGGCAACTGGACCGGCTTCGACGTCGATTTCTGCCGCGCGGTGGCCGCTGCGATCTTCAACGACCCCGGCAAGGCGAAGTTCGTTCCGCTCGACGCCAACGAGCGTTTCAAGGAGCTGCAGAGCCGCAAGGTGGACATCCTCTCGCGCAACACGACCTGGAGCATGGCGCGCGAGCTCGACTACGATTTGTATTTCCCGGCCGTGGCCTATTACGACGGCGTCGGCTTCATGGTGCCGCGCACGCGCAACAAGGAGACCTCGCTCGACCTGGCAGACAGCAAGGTCTGCGTGCAGAACGGAACCACGACGACACTCAACGTCGCCGATTACTTCCGCATCAACAACATGAAGTATGAAGAGGTGAAGTTCGATAACCTCAACGACGTGGTGAAGGCGTACGACACCGGCAAGTGCGACACGTTCTCCGCCGACGTTTCTCAGCTCTATGCTCTCAGGCTGAACCTGACGAAGCCCGGCGACCACATGATCCTGCCGGACATGATCTCCAAGGAGCCGCTCGCCCCCGTGGTGCGCCAGCGCGACGACGACTGGATGATGATCGTGAAGTGGACGCTTTACGCGATGATCAACGCCGAGGAGCTCGGCGTGACCTCGGAGAACATCGACGAGGCCTTGAAGTCGAAGAAGCCGGAGGTGATGCGCCTCGTCGGCACCGAAGGCCGCTACGGCGAGCAGCTCGGCCTCAACAAGGACTGGGCCGCGCGCATCATCCGCCACGTCGGCAATTACGGCGAGATGTACGATCGCAACATCGGCGAGAAGTCGAAGCTGAAGATCCCGCGCGGCATGAACCAGCTGTGGAACGCAGGCGGTGTGCAGTACGCACCGCCGATGCGGTAAGGGGTGTCTCCAGCGAACGTCGTAGGGTGGGTTAGCCTTGCAATTGCGCTAAGCGCAATTGCTCGGCGTAACCCACCATGCTTCCGCGTTTGCCGGACGAAGATGGTGGGTTACGCACTGCAGATGCGCTTCGCGCTTCTGCAGTGCTAACCCACCCTACGAGAGCATCTCAATAACCCCGCGCGCGCGCCAGCTGCTCGGTGTGGTAGTTCGCGTCGCCGAACAGCTCCTCGCAGACACGGGCGCGCTTCATGAAGAAGCCGATGTCGAACTGGTCGGTCATGCCCATGCCGCCGTGCATCTGCACGCCTTCCTGCACCGCGCGCGTGGCGGTGGTGCCGGCGCGCGCCTTGGCGACGGCGACGGCGGGTGCGGCCTTGGCAAGGTCGGCATCGAGCGCCTGCAGCGCCTTCATGGTGGCAGCACGGGTGATCTCGATGTCGATGTAGAGCTCGGCGGCGCGATGCTGCAGCGCCTGGAATTCGCCGATCAGCTTGCCGAATTGCTTGCGGCTCTTCAGATACTCGACAGTGCGGCCAAACACCTCGTCGCTAAGGCCGACCATTTCGGCGGCGACCGCGCCGCGGCCGATGTCGAGCACGCCATCGAGCAGGCCGGCCGCCTGGTCGACCTCGCCGAGCACGCTGTCGGCGGTGACCTCGACATTGGCGAATTCGATCCGCGCCGCATTGTGCGCATCGACCATGATGGTGCGCTCGATCGCAACGCCCTTGGCCTTGGGGTTGACCAGGAACAGCGTCAGGCCCTCGCGTTCGCCGGCAGAGCCCGCGGTGCGCGCGGCGACGATGAGGAGATCGGCGACATGACCGTCGATCACCAGCGCCTTGGCACCGGAGAGCTTGAAGCCGTTGCCGGCGCGCACAGCCTTGAGGCTGGTCTGCAGCGGGCGATGCTTGGCGCCCTCGTCGATCGCGAGCGTCGCGAGCAGCGAGCCGTTCGCGATCTTTGACAGATATTCCGATTTCTGCGCGGCATTGCCGCCGCGGGTCAGCACTGATGCCGCCACCACTGACGTCGCCAGGAAGGGCGACGGCATCAAGGTGCGGCCGATCTCCTCCATGATAATTCCGGCTTCGACGAAACCGAGACCGCTGCCACCGAACTCTTCCGGCACGAGCAAGCCGGCAAACCCCATCTCGGCGAAGGAATGCCAAAGATCCTTGGAGAAGCCGGTGGGGTCCTTGCTGTCGCGCAAGTGGCGCAGGTGCGACACCGGCGCCTTGTCGCTGATCAGCCCGCGCGCGGAGTCGCGGAGCATGGATTGTTCTTCGGTGAGGACGAGGGCCATATGCGTGTTTCCGATTCGAAATCTATCTGGTTCGTCATTCCGGGATGCGCCGCAGGCGCAGGCCCGGAATCCATCGGGCGGCAGAGGGGGAGGATGAATGGATTCCGGGCTCGCGACTTCGTCGCGCCCCGGAATGACGGAAACCTCACGCCCCCGGCAGATCCAGGATGCGCTTGGCGACGATGCCGAGCATGACCTCGGACGTGCCGCCCTCGATCGAGTTGGCCTTGGTGCGCAGCCAGGCGCGCGGGCGCGCGCCCTGCCTGGAGCGCTCGCTCTCCCATTCCAGCGCATCGACGCCGCCCGCCGACATCAGGATCTCGTGGCGGCGCTTGTTGAGCTCGGTGCCGTAATATTTCATCGCCGAGGAGAACGCCGGATGCGCCTGCCCGGCCTTGGCGAGATCGACCGCGCGCTCGGCGCAGGCAGCCAGCGCGGCTTCATCGACGTCGAAGCTGGCGATCTTCCCGCGCAGCATGGCGTCGTCGAGCTTGCCTTGCCCATCGGTGCCGACTGAATCGGCCGCGATCTGGCCGAGCGGCCGGCCGACGCCGCGCTCGCCCATCCCCGAGATCATCGCGCGCTCGTGCTGGAGCAGGTATTTCGCAACGTCCCAACCGCGGTTGATGGTGCCGACCACATGCGACTTCGGCACGCGGACATTGTCGAAGAAGGTTTCGCAGAACGGCGAGTAGCCGGAAATCAAGAGGATCGGCTTGGTCGAGACGCCCTTGGAGGTCATGTCGAACAGGATGAAGCTGATGCCGTCGTGCTTCTTCGCAGCCGGATCGGTGCGCACCAGGCAGAAGATCCAGTCGGCGTAATTGGCGTAACTAGTCCAGATCTTCTGGCCGTTGATGATGAAGTCGTCGCCGTCGCTCTCGGCGCGGGTCTGGAGCGAGGCGAGGTCGGAGCCGGCGTTCGGCTCCGAATAGCCCTGGCACCAGCGGATCTCGCCCGCGGCGATCTTCGGCAGATGCTCCTTCTTCTGGGCCTCGTTGCCGTATTTCAAGAGCGCCGGCCCGAGCATCCAGATGCCGAAGCTCGACAGCGGCGGCCGCGCGCCGATCCGCGCCATCTCGGCGCGCAGCACCTTGTGCTCGGCAGCGCTTAAGCCACCGCCGCCATACTCCTTCGGCCAGTCGGGCACGGTCCAGCCCTTGTCGCGCATGCGCTCGAACCAGATGCGCTGCGGCTCGGACGAGAATTTCGCGTTGCGTCCGCCCCAGAACACGTCGGCATCGGACGTTGCGGGCTTGCGCATCTCCGGCGGGCAATTGGCCTCCAGCCAGGCGCAGGTCTCGTTGCGGAATGTTTCGAGATCGGCGAATTCAGAATCGCTGGTCTTGAGATCGGTCATTGGTCGTTTCCATCACCCAACATTCGAATTGTTGACAGCGAGTCTGGGCCAAGCCCCCGCGGAATTCAACCACTTATCATTTATAGTCGCGGCGACAGCGAGCCTTGAAAACAAAGAGGAAACGACAATGCGCCTAAAACTTCTTTCGCCTGGCGAAATGAACGAGAGCCAGCGGCAGACCTATGACGAGTCGATCGCCGGCAAGCGCGGCAAGCCGCCGCCTCCGATGATGGCTTGGCTGAACAGCCCCGAGATGGCCCGGCATGCCACGCGGCTCGGCGAGGTGATGCGCTTCGACACGATCTTCCCCGCAGAACTCTCGGAGATCGCGATCCTGGTCACGGCGCGGCACTGGACCGCGCATTGCGAATGGTATGCGCACAAGCGCCTCGCGCTCGCCGGCGGCATGAAGCCCGAGATTATCGACGCGATCCGCGACCGCCGCACCCCCGACTTCGACGATCCCATGGGGAAGATGATCTACGATCTCGCGAAGTCGCTGCACGAGGGCCACGGCGTCGAGAAAGGTCTCTACGACGAAGCGGTCAAGCTGCTCGGCGAGCGCGGCGTCGTCGAGGTCATCGGGCTGTGCGGCTACTACACGCTGGTGTCGATGACGCTGAACACGTTCGAGTTCGGCCTGCCCGAGGGCGAGGTGTCGGAGCTGGCTTAGTTTCCCATTCAGAAACGATGGGTTTCGAGTTTGGCCGTAGCACTGGCTCGAAGCGGGGCTTACGTGCATGTTTTCGAGGGAGCATTCACATGTCGCAAAGCCCCACCATTCCTGCCGGCACCAGGATCGGCCACGTCCACCTCAAGGTCGCCGATCTCGATCGTGCGCTCGGCTTCTATTGCGGCGTGCTCGGCTTCGAGCTGATGCAGCGGATGGGCTCGGGGGCGGCCTTCATCGCGGCCGGCGGCTATCACCACCACATCGGGCTCAACACTTGGGAGAGCAAGGGCGGCTCACCGCCGCCGCCTGATGCGACCGGGCTCTATCACACCGCGATCCTGTTTCCGACGCGCCCTGCGCTGGCGGATGCGCTGCATCGGGTGCTCACGGCCGGCATTGCGCTCGATGGCGCCAGCGATCACGGCGTCAGCGAGGCGCTCTACCTGCGCGACCCCGACCAGAACGGCGTGGAGCTGTATTGGGACAAGCCGCGGGAGCAATGGCCGTTCGGGCCTGACGGGAAGCTCGCGATGTTCACCAAGCGGCTGGATGTCGAAGCGCTGTTGCGGCAGCGGCAGGGGTGAGATGGGCCCGGCGCCACCAGCGCCGTTGCCCACCCTTTCGCCGCTTGATCAGCGCCCTGCGTCCATATCCCCCGCCTCGCGCTGGCCGCTGAGCCAGAGCGCTAGCAGGGTCCAGAACGCGCCGGACAGCAGATACGCACCCGAGGCAATGACGCCGAGATTGGTGGCGAGCAGCAGTGCGACCAGCGGGGCGAAGCCGGCGCCGAACAGCCAGGCCATGTCGGAGGTCAGTGCCGACGCCGTATAGCGATAGGCCTGCCGGAAGTTCGAGGCGATAGCACCGGAGGATTGGCCGAAGGACAGGCCGAGCAGGATGAAGCCGATCACCATGTAGATGGTCTCGCCGAACGCGCCGGCGTCGAGCAGCTGCGGCGCGAAGCCGCTATAGACTGCGATCGCGATCGCCGATCCCATCAGCAGCGACTTGCGCCCGACGCGGTCGGCAATGATGCCGGAGGCCACGATCGCGGCGACGCCGAACACGGCGGCGACGATCTCGATGATCAAAAAGCGCACCGGGCTTTCGTGGGTGAACAGGAACACCCAGGACAGCGGGAACACCGTGACCATGTGAAACAGCGCGAAGCTCGCCAGCGGCGCGAAGGCCCCTAGCATGATGGTCTGGCCTTCGCGCGCGACCGTCTCGGAGATCCGCGCCGGCTGGAGTTCGCGCGTCTCGAACAGCGTGGCGTATTCTTCCGTCGTCACCATACGCAGACGCGCGAACAGCGCGACGACATTGATGGCGAAGGCGACGAAGAACGGATAGCGCCAGCCCCAGTCGAAGAAGTCATCGGCCGAGAGGAGGCCGGCGAAATAGGCGAACAGCGCGCTCGCCACGATCAGCCCGAGCGGGGCGCCGAGCTGCGGCACCATCGCGTACCAGCCGCGCTGCGAGGCCGGCGCATTCAGCGCCAGCAGCGAAGCCATGCCGTCCCAGGCGCCGCCCCAGGCCAGACCCTGCGCGATGCGCGCCAGCGCCAGCAGCCAGATCGCGGCGACGCCGATCTCCTGATATCCGGGCAGGAACGCGAGCGCGACGGTGGCGGTGCCGAGCAGGAATAGCGCCGAGATCAGCTTGGCCGTCTTGCCGTATTCCCGGTCGATCGTCATGAAAATGACGGTGCCGATCGGACGGGCCATGAAGGCCAGCGCGAAGACCATGAAGGAATAGAGGGTCCCGGTCAGCTCGCTCGCGAACGGAAACACCAGGCGCGGAAACACGATCACCGAGGCGATCGCGAAGACGAAGAAGTCGAAGAATTCCGAGGTACGGCCGATGATGACGCCGATGGCGATCTCGCCGGGACTGGCCTGGTCGTGGCCGTGCTCGCCCGTGTGGAGGTTTGCCATTGCGGGGGTCTGTGCCGTCGCCATTCGTGCGCCCTTAACGTCCTGAAAACCAAAGCTGACCGCCCGGCGGGGCGCCAGGCAATCTGACCCTGTCTGGCGCAAGCTCCCGCACTGCAACATTGGACAAATTGTCCAATGTCCGGATTGTTGCGCCGCAGCTACCCCTTGGCCCCGCAAAGGAAACTCATTCTCATAAGGCTCGGCCCGTGTCTCGTCTCAAGATCCTGGCGCTACTACCTCTGGCTGCTGCGCTCAGCGGCTGCGACTATGTCGTGCTGGCGCCAGCCGGCGATATCGCAGCGCAACAGCGCGACCTCGTCATCATCTCCACCGTCCTGATGCTGCTGATCGTCGTGCCCGTGATGGCGCTGACGGTGCTGTTCGCCTGGCGCTACCGCCAGTCCAACACCGAGGCCCGCTACGAGCCGGACTGGGATCACTCGACCAAGCTCGAGCTGGTGATCTGGTCGGCGCCGCTTCTCATCATCATTTGCCTGGGCGCGCTGACCTGGATGGGCACGCATCTGCTCGATCCCTATCGCACCCTCGGCCGCATTCATGCCGAGCGCGCCGTGGACAAGTCCAAGGCCCCGCTCGAGGTCGACGTCGTCGCGCTCGACTGGAAGTGGCTCTTCATCTACCCGGACTACGGCATCGCCACTGTCAACGAGCTCGCAGCTCCGGTCGATCGCCCGATCACCTTCCGCATCACTGCGTCCTCGGTGATGAACTCGTTCTACATCCCCGCGCTCGCCGGCCAGATCTATGCGATGCCGGGCATGGAGACCAAGCTCCACGCCGTCGTCAACCACGCCGGCACCTACAAGGGTTTTTCGGCGAACTATAGCGGCGCCGGCTTCTCCGGCATGCACTTCAACTTTAAGGGGCTCGACGACAAGGGTTTTGACGCCTGGATCGCCAGCGCCAAGTCGGCCGGCGGCTCGCTCGGCCGCGCCGAATATCTTCAGCTGGAGAAGCCCAGCCAGAACGAGCCGGTGCGGCGCTGGGGCGCCGTCGATGCCGATCTCTACCGCCTGATCCTCAACATGTGCGTCGAGACCGGCAAGATGTGCCAGAGCGAGATGATGGCGATCGACGCCAAGGGCGGCAACGGCCATCAGGGCCTGAACAACACCCTGCCGCTCGCCTACGACAAGTATGCCCGCCGCGGCACGGTGCTCGGACCCGAGCCGACCTTTGTCGCCGGCACCTGCACGCCGGATGCGCCGCAGGGGCAGACCACCGCCTCGATCAAGGCTCCGACCGATTTCGCGCCGCTCCTGGGTGCCGGCCTGAAGCGGCCGTCGTTCACGCCGCTGAAGTCCTCGTCCTTCTTCCTCGGACAGCGTCCCAAGTCCGATTCCTGAAGTCAGATTCCTAAAGAGAACGCGCATGTCTCCTGATCTTCTCAAGCTCATCTTCGGCCGGCTCGGCCTCGAATCGCTGCCGCTGCACGAGCCGATCGTCGTCGGCACCTTCGTAGTGGTCGCGCTCGGCGGCGCCGCGCTGCTCGGCGGCCTCACCTATTTCCGCCTCTGGGGCTATCTCTGGCGCGAATGGTTCACCACGGTGGACCACAAGCGCATCGGCATCATGTACATGATCCTCGGCATCGTGATGCTGCTGCGCGGCTTTGCCGACGCGCTGATGATGCGCGGCCAGCAGATGCTCGCGTTCAACGGCTCCGAAGGCTATCTCAACGCCCATCACTACGACCAGATCTTCACCGCCCACGGCGTGATCATGATCTTCTTCGTGGCGATGCCGCTGGTCACCGGCCTGATGAACTATGTCGTGCCGCTGCAGATCGGCGCGCGCGACGTCTCGTTCCCGTTCCTGAACAATTTCAGCTTCTGGATGACGGTCGGCGGCGCGGTGCTGGTGATGGCCTCGCTGTTCATCGGCGAATTCGCCCGCACCGGCTGGCTGGCTTACCCGCCGCTGTCGAACATCGGCTACAGTCCCGACGTCGGCGTCGACTATTACATCTGGGCGCTGCAGGTCGCCGGCGTCGGAACGACATTGTCAGGCATCAACCTGATCTGCACCATCGTCAAGCTGCGCTGCCCCGGCATGACCATGATGAAGATGCCGGTGTTCACCTGGACCTCGCTCTGCACCAACGTGCTGATCGTCGCCTCCTTCCCGGTCCTGACCGTGGTGCTCGCGCTGCTGTCGCTCGACCGCTATGTCGGCACCAACTTCTTCACCAACGATTTCGGCGGCAGCCCGATGATGTACGTGAACCTGATCTGGATCTGGGGGCACCCCGAGGTCTACATCCTGGTTCTCCCGGCCTTCGGCATCTTCTCCGAGGTCACCTCGACCTTCTCGGGCAAGCGGCTGTTCGGCTACACCTCGATGGTCTACGCCACGGTGGTCATCACCATCCTGTCCTACCTGGTCTGGCTGCACCACTTCTTCACGATGGGCTCGGGTGCCAGCGTCAACTCGTTCTTCGGCATCACCACGATGATCATCTCGATCCCGACGGGCGCGAAGATGTTCAACTGGCTGTTCACGATGTATCGCGGCCGCATCCGCTACGAGCTGCCGATGATGTGGACCATCGCCTTCATGCTGACCTTCGTGATCGGCGGCATGACCGGCGTTCTGCTCGCGGTGCCGCCGGCCGACTTCGTGCTGCACAACAGCCTGTTCCTGATCGCGCACTTCCACAACGTGATCATCGGCGGCGTGGTGTTCGGCGCGTTCGCCGGCATCAACTACTGGTTCCCGAAGGCGTTCGGCTTCAAGCTCGATCCGTTCTGGGGCAAGATGTCGTTCTGGTTCTGGGTCACCGGCTTCTACCTGGCCTTCATGCCGCTCTACGTGCTCGGCCTGATGGGCGTGACCCGCCGCCTGCGCGTGTTCGACGATCCGTCCTTGCAGATCTGGTTCGTCATCGCCGCGATCGGTGCCGTGTTCGTCTTCATCGGCATCCTCGCGATGCTGATGCAGTTCGCGGTCAGCCTGCTCAAGCGCGAGCAGCTCAAGGACGTCACCGGCGATCCCTGGGACGCGCGCACGCTGGAATGGGCGACCTCCTCGCCGCCGCCGGACTACAACTTCGCCTTCACCCCTGTCGTTCACGACAATGACGCGTGGTGGGACATGAAGCGGCGCGGCTATCAGCGTCCGCTCACCGGGTTCAAGCCGATCCACATGCCCAGCAGCACCGGCACCGGCATCATCCTCGCCGGCTTCGCCACCGCGATGGGCTTTGCTCTCGTCTGGTACATGTGGTGGCTCGCCGCCCTGAGCTTCATCGCGATGCTCGCCGTCGGGATCGGCCACACCTTCAACTATCACCGCGACTTCGACATTCCGGCTGACGACGTCATCCGGACCGAGGACGCGCGCACCAAGCTGCTCGCCGGAGCCAAGTAAATGACCGTTGCCGTCAATCCCTCGCAGACCGGCGAGCCGGTCTTCTACCTCGCTGACGAGCATCCGCATCCGGAAGGCTGGAGCACCTCGCTCGGCTTCTGGATCTATCTGATGAGCGACTGTCTCATCTTTGCGATCCTGTTCGCCACCTACGGCGTGCTCGGCGGCAACTATGCCGCCGGCCCCGCGCCGAAGGACCTGTTCGACCTCACCCTGGTCGCGGTGAACACCTCCATGCTGCTGCTGTCGTCGATCACCTACGGCTTTGCGATGCTGACGATGCAGCAGAACAAGGTCGCGCAGACGCAGGTTTGGCTCGCGATCACCGGCCTGTTCGGCCTCGCCTTCATCGGCATCGAGCTCTTCGAGTTCGCCCACATGATCCACGAGGGCGCCACGCCGCAGCGCAGCGCCTTCCTCTCCGCCTTCTTCACCCTGGTCGGCACCCACGGCCTGCACGTCACCTGCGGCCTGATCTGGCTGGTGACGCTGATGGTGCAGGTCGGAAAGTTCGGCCTGATCGAGGCCAACCGCCGCCGCCTGATGTGCCTGTCGATGTTCTGGCACTTCCTCGACGTGGTCTGGATCGGCGTCTTCACCTTCGTCTATCTCCTGGGAGTTCTGCGATGAGCACCGATACCCACGCAGCCGGCGCGCACGACCACCACCACGAGGGCGGCCACGCCCACAGCACGTTCTCGGGCTACATGCTCGGCTTCGTGCTCTCGGTCGTGCTCACCGCGATCCCGTTCTGGCTGGTGATGAGCGGCGCGCTGCCGAGCAAGCAGATCACCGCGCTGGTGATCATGGCCTTCGCAATCGTGCAGATCGTCGTGCACATGGTCTACTTCCTGCACATGAACACGGCCTCCGAGAACGGCTGGACCATGATGGCGCTGATCTTCACCATCGTGATGGTGGTGATCGCGCTGTCGGGTTCGCTGTGGGTGATGAGCCACCTCAACAGCAACATGATGCCGATGCACCAGATGAGCGGAATGAAGTGAGCGAAACCAGGACCGTGACGAGCGAGGACGGAGATGCGCGCAGCAAGGCTGCGCGGTCGCCGTCCTTGTGGCTCACGGTCCTCTCGCTCATTACTTTCGTGCTTCTGATCGCGCTTGGCGTCTGGCAGATCGAGCGCCGCGCCTGGAAGCTGGCGCTGATCGACCGGGTCGAGCAGCGCGTCCACGCGCCGGCTCAGCCGATCCCCTCGCCCGCTTCGTGGTCCACCGTCAGCGCCACAAGCGACGAATACAGGCACGTCAGCCTCAGCGGGCGCTTCCTGCATGAGAGCGAGACGCTGGTTCAGGCCGTCACCGAGGAAGGCCCCGGCTATTGGGTGCTGACGCCGCTTCAGCGCGACGACGGCACGCTGGTTCTGATCAATCGCGGCTTCGTGCCGTCCGAGCGCCGCGACGCATCGACGCGCCGGGACGGCAATCCGCAAGGTCGGGTCGAGATCACCGGCCTCCTGCGCATCACCGAGCCGAAGGGCGGCTTCTTGCGGACCAACGTGCCCCAGCACAACCGCTGGTACTCGCGGGACGTCGCCGCCATTGCGGCGGCGCGCGGCCTTGGCGAGGTCGCGCCCTTCTTCGTGGACGCCGACGCCGGATCACAAATCGCCGGCGGCCCAATCGGCGGATTGACCGTGATCCGCTTTCCCAATAACCACCTGATCTACGCGCTGACGTGGTTTGCCCTGGCTTTCATGCTGGCCGGCAGACTTTTCGTCATATTCGGCGGCGGGCTGTTCCGCCGCAAGCGCTTCGTCCACGACAAGGCCGGCGGCTCGGATGCCGTCGCCCGCAGGACGGGATCAGATGCTGGAACGATCGTCGAGCCGACCTGACGACGGGAAGACGCTTTCCCAGACGCTTGGGCGTGACGGGCAAGCCGTCACGCTGCAATCGCAGGCCGATGCGCGCAGCGAGCTGATCGGCACCATGCCGACCGAGGACGAGACCAACCGCAAGAACATGGTGCTGCTGATCCAGCTGCGCTGGACCGCGGTGGTCGGCCAGATCGTGACCATCGGTGCCGTGCATTTCGGCCTCGGCATCCCCCTGCCGCTGGAGCGGATGGGCGCGGTGATCGGCGCGCTGGTGCTGCTCAACGTCTCCAGCCTGGTCTGGGTGCGCCATCGCGCTGCGATCACCAACAACGAGCTGTTGGTCGCCTTGATACTGGACGTCGCCGCGCTGACCGCGCAGCTCTATCTCTCCGGCGGCGCCACCAATCCCTTCACCTCGCTGTTCCTGCTCCAGGTGACGCTCGGTGCGGTGCTGCTCGATGCCCGATCGACCTGGTCGCTGGTGGCGCTGACCTGCGCCAGCTTCGTCTGGCTGACATTGGCCTACCGGCCGCTCGATCTGCCGCCCAATCCGTTGAGCGAGACCTATACGCTCACCGTAACAGGCATGCTCCTGGGCTTCGTGCTCAACGCCGTGCTGCTCGTCGTGTTCGTCACCCGCATCAACAGGAATTTGCGCGAGCGCGACGCGCATCTGGCGGCGCTGCGCCAGCATGCCGCCGAACAGGACCATATCGTGCGCATGGGCCTGCTCGCCTCCGGTGCGGCGCATGAGCTCGGCACGCCGCTCGCCTCGCTTTCGGTAATCCTCAGCGACTGGCGCCGCATGCCCGATCTTGCCGCCGATCAGGAGCTTGCCGAGGACCTCGCGGAGATGGAAACCTCGTTGCAGCGCTGCAAGTCGATCGTGACAGGCATCCTGGTGTCGGCGGGCGAAGCGCGCGGTGAAGGCTCCTCACCGACGACGGTGACGGCCTTCGTCACCGCGCTGGTCGACGAATGGCGCAATGCGCGCTCCGCCCGCACGCTCTACTTCGTCAACACCTTCGGCGAGGACGTCGCAATCGTCTCCGACGTCGCGCTGAAGCAGGTGATCTTCAACGTGCTCGACAACGCCTATGAGGTCTCGCGCGAGTGGGTCGAGCTCGTCGCCGAGCGCGAGGGCGACAATCTCGTGCTGTCGATCTCCGACCGCGGCCCGGGCTTTGCGTCGGAGATGCTGGCGCAGCTGGGCAAGCCCTACCAGTCGAGCAAGGGCCGCGCCGGCGGCGGGCTCGGCCTGTTCCTGGTGGTGAACGTCGTGCGCAAATTGGGGGGCACCGTGAGCGCCAAGAATCACAGGAAGCGCGGCGCCACGGTGCGCCTCACGCTGCCGCTCGCAACATTGGCGATCGGAGGGAATTTTGACGCCTGACCGTTCGCTGATCGTCGTCGAGGACGATGCGGGTTTTGCCCGCACGCTGAAGCGCTCGTTCGAGCGCCGCGGCTACGAGGTGATACTCGCCGCCTCGATCGAGGAGGTGCGCCAGGTGCTGGAGGAACGCTCTTTCGGTCATGCCGTGGTCGACCTCAAGCTCGGCGGCGCCTCGGGCCTTGCCTGCGTCGAGCTCCTGCACACGCATGACCCGGACATGCTGATCGTGGTGCTGACCGGCTTTGCCAGCATCTCCACCGCGGTCGAGGCGATCAAGTTAGGGGCCTGCCACTATCTGGCAAAGCCGTCGAACACCGACGACATCGAGGCCGCCTTCCACAAGGCCGAAGGCAACGCCGAGGTCGCGCTCGATTCGCGGCCGACCTCGATCAAGACGTTGGAATGGGAACGCATCCACCAGACCTTGATCGAGACCGACTTCAACATCTCGGAAGCGGCCCGCCGGCTGGGCATGCACCGGCGGACGCTGGCAAGGAAGCTCGAGAAGCGGCCGGTGAAGTAGGAGCGCTATCGCATTTGAGAGCATTCCCTGCGGCCCATCCTTCGAGACGCCCGCTTTAGGGCGGGCTCCTCAGGATGAGGCGGAGTGCGCGGCAGCAGTTTTCAACGAGCCTGAGCTGATGAGCCTCATCCTGAGGAGGCGCGTCAGCGTCGTTTCGAAGAACGAGGCGTGCGCACCGGCCGCTATTTGCCGAACTGCGCGATCAATTCGGCCAGCGCGACGTGGCCTGTGCACGATCCCGTTCCCGGATCAGACCCGCCGTCCTCCAGAGCGGTGGCGTAGAGGACCGCGGGATCGGCTTCGAGGCGAGCTCGCAGCGCTGCCAGCTTCGGCCAGCGGCTCTTCTCCGCAACTGCGTGGAAGTCGAGCCAGCGCGCGACGCCGACAAGCACGGCGTCGGCGAGGGTCGGCCGCTCCCCGAGCAGGAATTGCCGCGCTTCGATCATCGCTTCGAGCTTGTCATGACGCTCGATGACCCTTGCTGTGCCAAAAGCACGCAGGACCGACTTCGTGGCGGGCTCCATGGCTTCGGCTTCCATTGCGGCCCACAGCGGCGCGAAGGCGGCGGTGAAACCGGTATTCACGAACGCCATGAACTGATGCATGCGATCGGCTTGCCGCGACAGCGGATCGAAGCTGATCCGCCGCTCGACGTCCCTGGCCTCTAACCAGGCCGCGATAGCCATCGTTTCCGTCAGCACCTCACCCCGCTCGGTGATGAAGACCGGCGTCTCGTGTCGCGGATTGATACGGGCGTATGACGGGCTTCGCATCTCGCCCATCATATCGACCCGACACAGCCGATATGGCTTACCCAGCCATTCGAGAGCAGCAACGAGCCCCATGGAGCTTCCCTTCGGGAAGCCGTAGAGTAGAATTGGGTCCATGATCCATTCTCCGTGATTTCTGATGATCACGCTGCGCAGCGGTGATGCGACCCTAGCCGCTCGCCGCATCAAGTAAATTACGAACTTTTTTGTAACCTGGAGGCGCCGATGAAGGATCTCGTGTCGAGATGTCCCATCGAGGAAGTGATGCAGATTCTGAGCGGTCGCTGGCCGACGCTGCTGATCTACTATTTGAAGCAGGGCACCAAGCGCTTCAGCGACTTGCGTCGCGACAATCCGACCATCTCGCACAGGATGCTCGCGCTTGAGCTCCGCAAGCTGGAAGACGCCGGTATCGTAAGCCGCACGGAATTCGGCGGATATCCGCTGCGCGTGGAGTACGATCTGACGGCCGCCGGTCACGCGCTCGTGCCGTTGATCGATGCCCTGGGGGACTGGTGGGCGTCGGTTTCAGCCAGGGCTGACGGAGAAGAGCTTCGGGGTGAAATCCGCGTCTCGGCAACGACGCAGCGGACTTGATGCGCTGAAGGCTTAAGCGAGGAGACTGCCGTGACAATGCTCGTCGAGCGCTTCAACCTGCCGGCTGCGCATTCGCCCGCGCCGAGCGAGCGCGATGTCGAAACAGTTCAGTTCGCACAAGCCGCGCTGACGTCCGCCAAGCGGGAGGGCCTGCAACTCGCGGTGCGGGCGCGCTATGTCGCCCTCGTCGTCATTGGCTGCCTGATCATGGTGATCAACCCGGCCTGGGAGCAGCTCTACTACGTGGCGCTGCTCGGCTTGTTCGCACTGATCGGCTGGGCCCAGGTCCGGGTTGGGCGGGTCGGCCTGTCACGGCCGGAATTGGCACTCCTGTTCTGCGACCTGGCGCTGCTGACCTGCCTCATCGTGGTTCCCAATCCGTTCGGAGCCTCGCACTGGCCGGTCGCGATGCAGTACCATTCCGGCAACTTCATCTATTTCTTCGTCCTGCTCGCGGGCGCCACACTGGCCTATACTTGGCGGACCGTGATTGCGGTCGGCGTTTGGACGGCTGCGCTCTGGTTGATCGGCATCGCCTGGGTCTGGTGGCAACCCGATCGCGATCCTGCGCTGACGGCCCGCATCGCGGCCGCAACAGGCAGCGATGAGCGCTTGTTTGCGATGATCTCGCCCAGCGAGATCGTGTTCCACGTTCGCATCCAGGAGATCGTCGTCTTCATGATCGTGGCCATGACCTTGGCGCTCGCGGTCCGCCGCAGCAACGACCTCCTGGTCCGGCATGCCGCGGTGGAGCGCGAGCGCGGCAACCTAGCGCGCTACTTCTCCCCCAATGTCGTGGCGGAATTGTCGAAACAGGACGAGCCGTTGAAGCAGGTGCGCACGCAACACGTCGCGGTGCTGTTCGTCGATATCGTCGGCTTCACGGCCTTTGCCGATGGACGCTCGCCGCAGGAGGTTGTGCGGACGTTGCGGGAATTCCACGGGCTGATGGAGCAGGAGGTTTTCCGCCATAGCGGCACGCTCGACAAATATCTCGGGGACGGGTTGATGGCAACGTTCGGAACGCCCTTTGCCGGCGAGCACGATGCCAGCAACGCGTTGCGATGTGCCCAGGCCATGATCGCGGCGGCGGAGAGTTGGAACGATCAGCGGGCAGCGTCAGGCGAGCCAAAGCTGCATGTGAGCTTTGGCTTGCATTATGGGCCGGTGGTGCTCGGCGACCTCGGGCAGACCTGTCTGGAATTTGCCGTGATCGGCGCGACCGTCAACGTGGCAAGCCGTCTCGAGGCCTTGACCCGCACCTTGGGCTGCGCGCTAGTGGCAAGTGACGACCTCGTCAGCCAGGCGAAGGCCGAGCTGGGCGGTGCAGCCACAACGTTTCAGACATTGGAAGCGCGAGAGGCGCGGGCGGTCCGCGGCATTCAGCAGCCGATCGCGATCTGGACCCAGCCGCGCGGCGCGTAGAGCCGAACTCCCGCGGGCCTCAGGAAAGCCAAACAAAAAGCCCGGCCAAACGGCCGGGCTTTTGATGGCTTGCTCAGAACGAAGCTGCTTACGCGGCCTCGTCGGCGACGGTGCTGTCGTCGCCATCGGTATCGTCGGTATCGCCCTCGGCATCCGTGTCAGCTTCGCCCTCGGCAGCTTCCGCCTTGGCATTGCGGCGCGGGCTCTTGGCGAGCTGCGCCTCGATCTCCTTGACCGCTTCGGTCTCGGTCGAGTGCTGCACCACCGCGATCTCGCGGGACAGGCGGTCGAGCGCCGCTTCATAGAGCTGGCGTTCCGAGTAGGACTGCTCGGGCTGCGATTCCGAGCGATAGAGGTCGCGCACGACTTCCGCGATCGCGACGATGTCGCCCGAATTGATCTTCGCTTCGTATTCCTGGGCGCGGCGCGACCACATGGTGCGCTTGACGCGGGCGCGGCCCTTGAGCGTCTCCAGCGCCTTCTTGACCAGGGCCGGATCGGACAGCTTGCGCATACCGACATTGGCGACCTTGGCGGTCGGCACGCGCAGCGTCATCTTGTCCTTGATGAAGTTGATGACGAACAGCTCGAGCTTCGCACCGGCGATCTCCTGCTCCTCGATGGCCAGGATCTGGCCGACGCCGTGAGCGGGATAGACCACGAACTCGTTGGCCTTGAAGCCCTGACGCTGGGTCACGACCTTCTTTTCCTCGACCTTCGGCGCAGCCGCGGGCTTGGCAGCCGGCTTGGCGGCGACGGGAGCCTTGGCGGGCGCAACGGCAACAGGGGCCTTCGTCGCGGCGGGCTTGGCAGCGGGGGCCTTGGCAGTCACAGGCTTGACATTCAAAGGCTTGGCGGCAGCAGGCTTGGCAGCGGTCGCTTTCGCGGCCGGTTTGGCAGTCTTGTTAGGCATTGCGCTTCTTTTGTTCTTCGAGGACTTTGCAGCCGGCGCCTTCGTCGCGGTCCGACCCTTGGATGCGCTACGGCTGGCCGCGGCGACTTTTTTGGCCTCCTTATGGGAAGCCCTCGCTGAAGTACTCTTTTTACGCGTTTTCTGTGACACAGCCTGCGCGCGGAAACTGCCACGCCCCTGTTCGACATTTGGTTTCACGGGAACCCAGAGGGGCCAACGGGGCTGACGGGGTTCGGCTTAATGTGCCCAATATAGCACATTTCCCGCAAAAATCAATGATTTAGGGGTCTTGAGGGCTGGTTTTCGGCGGCAGCGCCGCTATTAGGGTTAAGTTTGGGCGCGAATTAGTCCCCAGAGCCGGGGTTCGGAGAAAAATATTTCTCGAACTTGCCTTCCATACCGTCGAATTCCTTGGCGTCGGCAGGTGATTCTTTCTTCTGGGTGATGTTCGGCCAGCTCTTGGCGTAGTCGGCGTTGACCTGGAGCCACTTTTCGAGGCCCGGTTCCGTGTCCGGCTTGATGGCGTCGGCGGGGCATTCCGGCTCGCACACGCCGCAATCGATGCACTCGTCGGGATGGATGACGAGCATGTTGTCGCCCTCGTAGAAGCAATCGACCGGGCAGACCTCGACGCAGTCGGTGTACTTGCACTTGATGCAGTTTTCAGTGACGACGTAAGTCATCCAACGCTCCGAAAAGCTCTTTTAGAAGTCGCGGCTTGCCTAGCGCGGATGGCCGGGCGCCGCAAGGTCGGGAAGGCCCGATCATGACGGCTTTGTGTGTTTGATCGATCAAGAAATGAATGCAAAGCGCAATTAATTGCGCGTCCCAAGCTCCTCGTAGAGCACGCGAGCCGAGGCGGCATCGCCACGGCGCTCGTTGAAGGCGGTGACCTTCAGCACGCGCACGGTGCGATCGAGCGCGATGGTGAGGACGTCGCCAAGCTTGATCGCATGGCCCGGCGATGTCTCGCGCACGCCGTTGACCCGGACATGGCCGGTGACGACGAGCTCGGCCGCGGAGGTGCGCGCCTTCACCACGCGCGCGTGCCACAGCCATTTGTCGATACGCTGCCGCTCGGTCGTCGTCGTGGGATTACTCCTTCCGCCCCAGCTGCTCTTTCAGCGCGGCGAGCTTGGCGAAGGGCGAGTTCGGATCGATCGGACGATCGCGCTCGCGCGGGTTCGCGCTCGAGGCGTAGGGGCGCAGTGACGGACCCGACTCGCGATCGCGGCGGTCACGGCCCTTGTCGCGGTCGCGGCCACGATTGTCGCGGCCCTTGTCGCGATCTCCACCGAACTTCTTGTTGTCGCGGTTGCGATCGCGATCCTTGTCGCGGTCTCCCTTGCCCTGGAAGCTGCGATTGCGGTCGTCGCGACGCTCACCGCCCTCGCCGCCTTCACGCGGCTTGCGGAAGTCGCGGCCGCCATCGCGGCGATGGCCGCCGCCATGACGATGGCCCGGCTTCGCGCCGTCGGCTGCTTCGCCGGGCGCGGCGCTCGCAGCATCGGGTGCAGCGCCAGCCTCAGCGCCGGGCCGCGGACGCTGGTTGTTGTGGCGCTGATGGCGATGGCGCTCGTGGCGCGGCTTGCGATCTTCGTGACGACCGGCAGGGCGCCAGACCTCGACCAGCTCAGGCTCGGCCGGTGCGACTGTTGCCTCAGGCGCGGCAGCATCGGGGGATGCAGCAGCTTCCGTCGCGGCGGTCTCGGCGGCAGCCGCTTCGAGGCCGGCAGCCTCGGCGGGCGTCGCAGCCTCTTCTGCGGGCGGCGCGATTCCGGGGGCGTCCTCGGGCGTGACGGGCGCTTCCGGAGACGCTTCCAGCGCCGGCTCCTCGTGAGCCTCCGCAGGAGCGGGCTCGTCGTGCGGCTCCATGCCGGGCGCGTCTTCGACGGTGACGGATTCGGCCGTAGCCTCAGCGGCCGGGGCCTCAGCCGGCAGGCCGGCAACGGCTTCCGCTGCAGCCTCGGTCGAGGTCTCCGCGCTGCCTTCAGCGGGCGGCGTCTCGGCCGCGACGGTCTCAGGGACGATCTGCTCGGTCACGACCTGCTCGGCGACCACAGGCTTCGGCGGCAGCGGCGGGCGCTTCTCCATGCGATAGCCCAGCGCGCGCAGCACGGAGGCGAAATCCTCGCCGGCAGATCCGGTGAGCGAGGTCATCGCCTGCGTCACCACGAAGCTGCGGCCGTCGAACGCGCCGGCGGGCTTTTCGCCCGGCGAATTCTCGCGCCAGGCCAGCGCCGGGCGGATCAGGTCGGCGAGGCGCTCCAGAATGTCGACGCGCACCGCGCGCTCGCCGGCCTGCTTGTAGCCGAGCACGCGATAGGCATCGCGCGGCAGCGCCTTATCGACCGGGAACGAGGTGCGGCCCGAGGAGGCCAGATGCTGCGCGCCCGAGAGCGCGGAGAGATCGACATTGTCCTGCTTCAGCGCCCAGAGCAGCGCGGCGAGCGCACGCGCGGCGGGCTTGAGCAGACCGGGGAAATAGATGTGATAGGCGCCGAAGCGGACGCCGTATTTGCGCAACACGGCGCGCGAGGGCTGGTCGAGATCCTTCAGCTCGCTGGCGATCTTCGGCCGCTCGAGCACGCCGAGCGCCTCGACCAGCTGATAGGCGATGCCGCGGGCAATGCCGGTGACGTCCTCGGCCTTCGACAGCTCGAACATCGGCCCGAGCAGCTTTTCGATGTGCGTCTTGAGCCAGAGCTCGAGCCGCGCCTGCACCTTGTCGCGGGGCGCGCCGGTCAGGCGCTCGTCCGAGATGATGCGGATGCGCGGATGCAGCGCCTCGTCTGCGGCGGCAAGGCGCGCCACGGCATCGCCGGTCCAGCGGATGATGCCTTCGGAGGTGAGCACGAACTGCTCGTCCGGCGCATTGCCCAGCTTTTCGGCGCGCGCGTTGATCTCGCCGGCGAGCACCGCTTGCGCTGCAGCCTGCAAGGCTTTCGCATCGGAGCCGGCTTCCGCCGCATCCGGTGCAAAGGTGAAGCCATCGAGGCGGCCGATGACATGGCCTTCGACGATGACTTCGCCGGTCTTGCCGATTTCAGTATTCAAGCTCGTGTTCTCCCGCAGGCGGCGCATCAATACACTGGTCCGGCGATCAACGAAACGCTCAGTCAAGCGTTCATGGAGCGCATCCGATAATTTATTTTCGACCTCCCGCGCGATCCCCTGCCAGCGTTCCGGGTCTTTCAGCCAGTCCGGGCGGTTGGCGACGAAGGTCCAGGTGCGAATCTGGGCGATTCGGGCCGACAGCGTGTCGATGTCGCCGTCGATGCGGTCGGCCTGGGTGACCTGGGACTCGAACCAGGCATCGGGAATGCAGCCCTTGCGCATCAGGAAGCCGTACAGCGTCGTCACCAGCTCGGCATGGGCGGCCGGCGACAGCTTTCTATAGTCCGGGACCTGGCAGGCTTCCCAGAGCCGCTCCACGGCGGCCTTGCCATGCGCGATATCGCGCACCTCGCCGTCGCGGGCGGCGTGATCGAGCACGCGCATGTCCTCGGCGATCGGCGCGCGCGTCAGCGTCTCGTGGCCGGGGGCGAGGTTCAGCGAGACCTGGAGCGCGCCGAGCGAGGAGAAATCGAGCTTGGAATTGCGCCATTGCAGCACCTTCACCGCATCGAAGGTGTGGTTCTGCAGCGCGTTGACGAGCTCGGGCTCGAACGGCGCGCAGCGGCCCGTGGTGCCGAAGGTGCCGTTGCGGGTGGCGCGGCCGGCGCGCCCTGCGATCTGCGCGAATTCGGACGGCGTGAGGCGGCGGAACTGGTAGCCGTCGAACTTGCGGTCGGAGGCGAAGGCGACGTGGTCGACGTCGAGATTGAGGCCCATGCCGACGGCATCGGTGGCGACGAGATAATCGACGTCGCCGTTCTGGAACATCGCCACTTGCGCGTTTCGTGTGCGAGGGCTTAGCGAGCCCAGCACCACGGCGGCGCCGCCATGCTGGCGGCGGATCAGCTCGGCGATCGCATAGACTTCATCGGCCGAGAACGCGACGATGGCGGTGCGGCGCGGCTGGCGCGTGATCTTGCGGTCGCCGGCGAATTCGAGCTGCGACAATCTGGGCCGCGTGATCATGGACACGCCCGGCAACAGGCGCTCGATGATCGGGCGCATGGTGGCGGCGCCCAACAACAGCGTCTCGTCGCGGCCGCGGCGGTTGAGGATGCGATCGGTGAAGACGTGGCCGCGCTCGAGATCGGCGGCGATCTGGACCTCGTCGACGGCCAGGAAGGAGACGTCGATATCGCGCGGCATCGCCTCGACGGTCGAGACCCAATAGCGCGGGTTCTTCGGCTTGATCTTCTCCTCGCCGGTGACGAGCGCGACGCTGGCCTCGCCGGATCGAGCGGCGATCTTGTTGTAGACCTCGCGCGCGAGCAGGCGCAGCGGCAGGCCGATCATGCCCGAGGGATGCGCCAGCATCCGCTCGATGGCGAGATGGGTCTTGCCGGTGTTGGTCGGACCGAGCACCGCAGTGACGCCCGCGCCGGGGGCGCGCTCGGAGGCGAAGGGAGAGGAGGAAAAAGCCATGTCTAGGGGATTAGGTAATGGCGATTTGGGCGAATGTCAGTGCTATCCGGGGCGGAGAGGGGGCTGGCTCTTCGTTCCTCATCCTGAGGAGCGCGTCAGCGCGTCTCGAAGGATGAAGGCCCGGCTGGTGCTGCTGGGCAAGCCAAGCCCCTCGCCCTTCGAGACGGCCGCTTGCGCGGCCTCCTCAGGGTGAGGGGCACACCGCGGGCGTGAGAGCGCCCGCCCCAAATCCCGCGCAACTGTCTCACTTTGCGACGCTTTTCCCGTTCGCTTTAAGCTTCGGAACGACTCTAGAACGAATCGCGGCCGAATCGCTGACTCCCCTGTGAGTCCCGTTCCGTTCACGCAACATGTCGCGGGACTCGTCTTGGTTGCGCACTAGATGGAGTTTTGCGGAGGCGCACAAGCGAGCGGGGTGGTTAAAGCTGGGGATGGTGTCGAGTCGAATCAGAATCGGGGAGGAGTCAAATGGATTCCCTGAGCAGGCGGGCTGGCCAAACAAAGGGTGCGAAAACAACCCCATGCACAGTAGGTAAGTGATTGATTTTGCTTAGCCTACGCCGAACGCTCGTCATTCCGGGGCGCGACGCAGTCGCGAGCCCGGAATCCATCGCGCAACCGTCTCTGCGGCCTAATGGATTCCGGGTTCGCGCCAAGGGGCGCGCCCCGGAATGACGGCGGAGAGAGCGGTGCGGCCTCCTTGCCTACTGCGTCTTCGCGACCCTTGGCGGCTGGGGCGACGTGATGAAGCTGGTGGCTTCCAGCATGGCCGGGCCGAGCGGCGTCGGCACTTTCAGCCAGAACGGGACCAGGATGCGCGTGCCGGCGATGGGGGCGAACGCGATCTCCATGTTGCGCTGGGCGGCGAGGTATTTGATCACGGGCCGGTCGGGGATGTAGCCGGCGATGGGCACGAAATAGATCGCGCAGACCACGACCGGGCCACGATAGCCCTTCTCCGCCTTCACGGTCTCCATGCGCTTGAAATCGAGCTTGAGCTCGTAGCGCATGCGGCCGTCGAACACCGGCGCGGAGCTGTGGCAGGCGTCCTGCGAAACGGGATCACCGGTGCCGGGCACGCGCAGCAGCGAGGCCGTCATCGGGTCCCACACGCCGCGGCGATGCGCCTCGGTAACGACGATGCGGTCCGGATCGACCGGCGGCTCCGGCAGAATGGCAAAATCCTTCACATTGCCCTTGTCGAGGGTGATGCGGATCTCTTCGGTCTTCTTCTGGGTGGTGGTGGAGGCCTGGTAGCCGGTCGCAACGAGCGCGCCACCAACGACGCGCCCCTGGCTGGCGCCGGTGCCGGACCCGCCCGTGAACGACTTCAAAAGCCCCGTTGTGCCGCCGGCGGCCGCCGCCGAGAACACGTCGTCCTGGATATCGATGTTCCAGGCGCCCTTGCCGACGGGAATGCCCGCCAGCGTCGCCTCATATTGCGCCTCGAGCTTGCCTTGCGCCGCCGCGGGCGCTGCGCCGGACGCCAGGCCCAGCACCGCCGCCAGGCCACAAAGCGCCATCAGCCGGCCGGCCAAGGGGACGTCCAAGCGGACGCCCCGACACAGACAGGCTGAGCGCAGGACTTGCGCGAAATGAAGCGTTGTCGGCACGAAATAATCCAATCAGAGCGCGATATGCTGTTACTTAAGCCAAAACCGGCGACAAACAATGTGTCGGGGCATGCAGCCCCGGGAACTCCACCGGACTCTTCGACGGCGAATACGCCCTTTATGTGATGGTAAGGCGCGACAATCATTGCCGTTTTGGTGATCGGGCGGTAACGGGGGCGGGCCGACCTCTCCCCACCCTCCTGTCATGCCCCGCGAAGGCGGGGCATCCAGTACGCCGCAGCGCTTCTGGTCAGCCGCGCCGCCCCGGCGTACTGGATCGCCCGCCTTCGCGGGCGATGACACCGAGGGTGGGGCGCGAAACCCGCATCCCGATCGCCCCAAAACCTTGACGCAAGGCCCCTTCCCCCCTATACGTCCGCCCGCTCCCTGCAAGGACGAAAGAATTTGCCCCCGTGGCGCCGAAATGGCGGCCGCACTCGTTGGGGGTTCGAACTAAAGGATTTATGCCATGTCTCGCCGCTGCGAACTGACGGCCAAGGGCCCCCTCGTCGGCCACAAGGTCAGCCACTCCAACATCAAGACCAAGCGCCGCTTCCTGCCGAACCTCGTCAACGTGACGTTCATCTCGGAAGCCCTGGGCCGCAACGTGCGCCTGCGCGTCTCCACCAACGCGATCAAGAGCGTCGACCACAATGGCGGCCTCGACGCCTACCTGCTCAAGGCCAACGCCGATGCGCTCTCCCCGCGCGCCGTCGAGCTGAAGCGCGCCATCCAGAAGAAGGTCGGCGACACCCAGCCGGCCAAGCAGGCGAGCTGAGAAGATTTACCGTTAGGGCGGGGGCTAAGTTGCGTCGCGTGGCGTAGGCTTAGCCGAGTAAGAGTTCGAGTAGCGGCCGGATCGGAAGATCCGGCCGTTTTTGTTTTTGTGGAATGCCCTCTG
Source organism: Bradyrhizobium sp. NBAIM08 (assembly GCF_020193935.1). Lineage (NCBI taxonomy): Bacteria > Pseudomonadati > Pseudomonadota > Alphaproteobacteria > Hyphomicrobiales > Nitrobacteraceae > Bradyrhizobium > Bradyrhizobium sp. NBAIM08. Next base: position 290,863 of record NZ_JADYVR010000009.1, read on the forward strand.
CGACTCAGGGTTGGGCATTGGCCCCATTGCTCCAAATAGATAGGGTCGTGCCTCAGGGGGGAATGCGATTTTGAAGACGCTGCCTCAAGTCGTCGCTACTGCTGAACAGCTACCGCTAATCAGCCAAAACAGATTCGGAGTCGAGGTCATCTGCGGTGCCGCTGGAAGCGGCAAGACTTCGACGGCACTCCTGCGACTGCGATCGCTTTGCTACATGTTTGCCGCTCGACGCAAACGTAGAGGTGATGCCGCTCCTGTTCGCGTTCTTGTTTTAACATACAATAGAACTCTTGCAGGATATGTCCGCTCTCTGGCCGAGCATCAAATCTCCGGCGATCCCGCCGTTGAACTTGAGATCGAGACATTTGGTCGGTGGGCAATGTCGGCGCTGGGCTTTCCCGACGTTGCGGACGATAAGGCAAGGAGAAAGCTTAGAGCGCTGGCTCGGACCTTAGGTGTACTGACGCCCGACTACATTCTGAAGGAAACAGAATATTTGCTGGGCCGCTTCGAGCCAGAGCATTTGGATCGATACCTAACCGCAGAGCGCACTGGTCGGGGCAACCTACCACGCGTCGACAGGAATTTGAGGCGAAGAATCCTCACCGAGGTCGTAACACCGTACATTGAATGGCTCGAACAATCGGATTCGCTGGATTGGAATTCTGTGGCAATCCGCATGGCACGCGATGTTGATCCCATCGGATACAACGTCATCATTGTCGACGAAAGTCAGGATTTCTCAGCCAACCAATTGCGCGCGATTAGGCGGCACCTAGCGGATGATCATGCGATAACCTTCGTGATTGATACCGTTCAGCGCATATAGACCCGCAGCTAGGTGCATTTTGGCAATCCACTTGGGAAAACTCAGGCGGCAGGCCGGTGACGCATGCCATTCAGCAAATGGCGGAAGAAGCTCGAGCCGATCTCGAATTGATATCAAGAATCGAACTCGACGCTAGAGACAGCTACTATCACCGTTGTCTCGAAGAGCTAGGTTGCCTAACCACAAGATTTCGTGGATCTGGCTTTAAGACCGCACTGGCAGCGGCGCTTCTCGCTTACGCATACCGCGATCAGGATCCGGCGGTCGCTCTTGTTGTCGCTGCGAACGAGCTAGACAGTGACACCGACACAATTGCAACTATGGCTGGAGCTGTGCTTGGAGCTGTGTCAAGCGATGCTCCCGAATGGCCCATTCAAGATCGTGCCTACATAGTAAATGAGGCGGTCCGCTTATCTGCTATTGCTCGGGGTGTATCCCGGGAGAGCTTCACCTACCCGGACCTGGGGCATTGGAATCCGCCAACAAAGCAAACCGCGTCAATTGGATTGCACAATGGCAAACTTGCGATAGCGGGACTTGGCTCGCTTGAGCCTCTTGGTCAAGAATATAGAGCTGGCGACGCAGTGTGGCAGTGGCTGATCCTGCCCTTCGGCCAATCCCTACTCGCAAAACGCAAGGCGAACTTGAAAGATAGAATAGATTCCTCGCAGCTCCCTGGTCCATCGCAGGACCCTCTACCAGCCGGAGTGAACGTCAATCGGAGGAAAACGATGACTCAGCCAAGCCTTCCCTTGAATCACTCCGCCGCCCAACACGATGTACAACCGTCAAACTCACCTATGGCGACCCGAGAAGGCATTGACGACTGGACTGACCTCGTTATTCGTTCGAACTTCGACCACTATGAGCTAGGCCGCCTCCTAAATCGATGCATCGACGCCACCAACTCGGTAGAAGCGGCTGTGGCTTTTTCCGCGATTATCGCTAAAGCGAAGCTTGCACGCAGAAAGCGTCGCTGAGAGCGGCGCATGATCGCGCAAGGGAGTTTCATACATAAAATCTAGACCCAGCAAGCGTCGCTTCACTTTGTAATTTCAGCTCTACGCGCCCTCCATAGCATCGCCCGGACGCACATCCCGTGGAGCACGCGCGCGACACCGACCGCGCCCCCTCTCCGAACAACCTCGTCCATCTGTTGGACGGCACCGGCAACGAGATCTCGGAGAACATCTCCAACGTCCTGAAGCTCTATCGCTGCCTGCGCAAGACGGACAAGCCCTCGCCGCGACAGATGGCGCCCTTCGACTCCGGCGGCCGTCACCGCAGCCCCACCCGTAAACACCCCGGGCGTCCGTTAACCGTCCATTAACCAACGCATCCTAGCCTGCTGCAATCGTCCAGCCATCACTAGCTCGAAATCCCTTCCCGGTTCGCTCCAGGAGAAGCGCCGATGTGCGTTGAGTTGTTGACGTATGCCGATCTCGGTGCCCGCCTCAATGTCTCGCGCGAGGCCGCGCGGGCACTGGCGCGGCGTCGCCGGTTGCCGCGTTCGCGGTCGGACGACGGCAAGGCGGTGGTGAGCGTCGATCTCGCCGAGCTCCGGTACACGCCCCGCCCGCGAAAGGGCCGCGGGGCGGACCCCGTCGATGCCTCCATGGCCAAGATCGAGGCAATCAAGATTGGGGCCTTCAAGGCGGAGATCGCGCGGCTCGAAGACGTCGCAGCCGCCTACAGGGCCGTGTTCGAGCGCGAGCGCGAACGTGCCGATCGCCTCGCCGTCGAGCTGACGCAGGCGGCCGCCGAGACGACGGCCGCCAATGCATGGGCGGCACGACTGGAAGACGAAGTGGCGGCGCTGCGGAGCGATCGCCGCCCTGGCGGCTCGATCGCAGGACACGCGGCGCGCCGGTTGGGGCATCTGGCCGCCTTCATCGTGCAAGCAGACCGCGCGGCTAGAGCGCGATGAGATTGGGATGAATCGTCATCGCGCTCCAGGTTTTTGTTCGAGCATGATCTTTTCGGAAAACCGCTTCGCACTTTTCCGGATCATGCTTGCAGGTAGCACGCGAGACTTTCTTTAATCCCCGGCTTGCCGGAGCAATCGCGAGGGAAGAATGACTGGCAACACCGATATCCATGAAATGAAGGCCCGCATCGTCGTGTTCGGCGTCGGCGGCGCCGGCGGCAATGCCGTCAACAACATGATCACGGCCGGGCTGCAAGGGGTCGAGTTCGTGGTCGCCAACACCGACGCGCAGGCGCTGGCGATGTCGAAGGCGAAGCGCCTGATCCAGCTCGGCACGAAGGTGACCGCAGGGCTCGGCGCCGGCTCGCAGCCGGAACTGGGACGCGCCGCAGCCGAAGAGGCGATCGACACGATCCGCGAGCAATTGACCGGCGCGCACATGGTGTTCGTGACTTCAGGCATGGGCGGCGGCACCGGCACCGGGGCTGCACCCGTCGTCGCCAGAATCGCGCGCGAGCTCGGCATTCTCACCATCGGCGTCGTCACCAAGCCGTTCTATTTCGAGGGCCAGCGCCGCATGCGCTTTGCCGAAGCCGGCATCGAGGAGCTGCTGAAGACAGTCGACACCCTCCTGATCATCCCGAACCAGAACCTGTTCCGGGTGGCCAGCGAGAAGACCACGTTCGCCGACGCCTTCGCCCTTGCCGACCAGGTGCTTTACTCGGGCGTGGCCTGCATCAGCGACCTCATCGTCAAGGAAGGCCTGATCAATCTCGATTTTGCCGACGTCCTCTCCGTCATGAAGGAAAAGGGCAAGGCCATGATGGGACGGGGCGAGGCTTCCGGCGAGAAGCGCGTGCTCGCAGCCGCCGTGGCCGCGATCTCCAATCCGCTGATCGAGAATCCCTCGATCAAGCGCGCCAGTGGCCTCATCATTTCCATCACCGGCGGCAAGGATCTCATGCTGTACGAGGTCGACGAAGCGGCGACCCGCATTCGCGACGAGGCCGACCCGGACGCCAACATCATCGTCGGGGCGTCCTTTGACGAAAGCTTAGAAGGCATCGTCCGCGTCTCGGTGGTGGCGACCGGAATCGATAATCTCGATCCGGCGCAGGCGCACCCGGTGGAAACCGCCCTCACCCAGCTCGCCGGCAGGCTGCGCAATGACGGCCGTCGCATCGCCGATCGCATCGAGCGCAGTGCCCCCCTTCCGCAAGCGGCAAGCCCGCCGCTGCGGCCGCAGCCGCACCACCCCGTCGGACCGCCGGCACGGCCGAGCCTGGACCATGCGCAGCAGGCGGCGCTTCAGCCGCTGGATCCTTACGGGCGTGCGCCTGCGCGCAATGCGCCCGACGAGAGCGCTCTCGATATTCCGGCCTTCTTGCGCCGCGCGGCGAGCTGAGCGGCGGCGAGCGGGGAAGTTACCTGCTCGGCAACCAGCGAGCCCAACGACAACTTGTCATCCCGGGGCGCGACGAAGTCGCGAGCCCGGGATCCATAACCACCATCGTGAGTATGGATTCCGGGCTCGCGCCAAGAGGCGCGCCCCGGAATGACGGCGTAGAGCGTGCGCAGCCGCCGAGGCTTCAGGCCGCCGTGCTGTGCGGCTTCTCCGCTGCTTCCTTGTCCGTTTCCTTGTCGCGGGACAGCCAGGCCGGAAAGCGAAGCAGGCGTTCGTTGGTGTCCTTCGGCAGCTCGATGGGCGGGGCTTCAACGGCCGAACTCGGCAAGTCCAGCGCCGCATGGCCGGATCGCACTGCATCCGCGCGCTGATCCAGTTCACGCAACAGGGGATCGAGCACGCTGTCGACCTCGGTCGCCACCGACACCAGGAAACTATTGAGCTCGCGCGCCTCGGGCACAACGGCCGCAGCCGATTCGACCGCCCTGGAGAGACCGTCCACGACAGGTGCAAACGCTCCGGCGGCTTGCTTGATTCGCGTCTTGATCAGTTCGATCTCGCTCAGGACGCGCTCACGCTCCCGCCTTTTCTTCTCCTCCGAAAGGCGGGCTTCAATTTCGGCGATCTGCGCCGCCAGGGTCGTGGCTTCGGATGCGAGCGCATCGCGTCTGCCGCGCGCGCGATCGAGATCGCGGCTGAGATTGTCCACTAAGTCGTCCCTTGCGAACATGGCTTTGCTCCATAGGACAGGCGTTCTGCCCTGTAGGACGGCCTTGGCGCGAACCGCCAGCCTCGCCATCGACCAGATGGCCGGATCGGCCGAAACAGGCATCAACTTCCGTCGCGTCACATGGGCCGACATGGTGATCCCCCATCGTCGACATTAGGCAACCGCATGGTTAACAAGAGGTTAATGTCAACACAGCCTTCGGCCATGGGACCGGGTGCCGGCGACGTCGCCTCCTCGCTGCCATCCATTTTCCGCTATACTCGCCCCGGTAGCATCACCCGGAGGCGCATCCCATGGAATCCGCCCACCCCGCCGACCACAAGGGCGCCGGCAAGAACCTCGTCATCTGCTGTGACGGCACCGGCAACGAAATCTCGGAGAACATCTCCAACGTCCTGAAGCTCTATCGCTGCCTGCGCAAGACGGACAAGACGTCGCCGCGGCAGATGGTGTTTTACGATCCCGGGGTCGGCACCATGACGGAGCCGTCGACGTGGGGGCGCTGGAAGGCCAACATCAAGCTGGTGTGGGGGCTCGCGACCGGATACGGGCTCGATGACAACGTGCTGTCATCCTATTGCTTCCTGGTTCAGCATTACGCGCCCGGCGACAAGATCTATTTGTTCGGCTTCTCGCGCGGGGCTTACACGGTGCGCGTGCTGGCGGGGCTGATCCACAAAATTGGTCTGATCTCGCCGGAGCAGGCGAACCTCTCAGGCTCGGGCCTCATCGCCTACAAGCAATATTCCGGCAGCGGGCGCGGCAACGACGTCGAGGATATCAAGAACATCGTGTTCGACGAGAGCGGGCCGCTGCCGAAGGACGAATTCGACCTCGCCGCGCAGTTCGCACGCATCACCTCGACGCGCTGGCCGACCATCCATTTCGTCGGCGTCTGGGACACGGTGGCGAGCGTGATCGTGCCGCGCGCCGATCGCTTCTACTGGCCGAGCCTGGAGGAGCTCGCCTTCACACTGCGCGATCCCAGCATCAGGATCTTCCGGCAGGCGATCGCGATCGACGAGCGGCGGCGCATGTTCCGCCTGAAGCCCTACGCGGAGCCGCAGGAGTTCTGGAGCAACCGCTACGTGCCTGACGAGAAGAAGGTGCCGCAAGACATCATGCAGGTGTGGTTCGCCGGCGTGCATTGCGACGTCGGCGGCGGCTATCCGGAGGCCGAGAGCGGGCAGTCCAAATATCCGCTGCTCTGGATGATCGACGAGGCCGAGAAGGCCGGGCTGAAGTTCAACCCGCGCACGGTGAACCAGCTCGCCTGGGGCGTCCAGCGCAAGAACTCGCCGTTCACCTACGTCGAGCCCGCTTTTACCGGCAAGAGCGGCATGCTGCACGATTCCATGACGGCGGCCTGGCGCCTGCTGGAGTTCTTGCCGAAGCGCGCGAAGTACAGGGAATGGCCGGCGCGGAAAGTCTATTTCGGCTTCTACATCCCCGATGGCGAGCCGCGCCTGATCCCCGAAGGCGCGCATGTGCATGAGAGTGTGCTGAAGCGCATGGCGGTGGAGCCGGGCTACCGGCCGGTGAACCTGCCGAAGGATTACGTGACGGTGCCGATGCCGGTGCCGCCGGGGGCGGATGTGGGGGCGGAGGTGGAGGGGGTGACG
>NZ_JADYVR010000090.1:0-566 GCF_020193935.1 Bradyrhizobium sp. NBAIM08
CCACAAGACGCTGGGCCGCGTGCTCGCCGCCAAGGAAGAGATGTTCGCCAAGGGCGAAGGCTTCGACTGGGCGACGGCGGAGGCGCTGGCCTTCGGCAGCCTCGTCACCGAGGGTTTCGGGGTGCGGCTGTCAGGGCAGGATTCGGGCCGCGGCACCTTCAGCCAGCGCCACGCCGTGTGGGTCGACCAGACCGACGAGCACAAGTTCATCCCCCTCGCGACGCTGCCGCATGGCAAGTTCGAGGTCTATGACAGCCCCCTGAGCGAATACGGCGTGCTCGGCTTCGAATACGGCTTCGCCAGCGCCGATCCCAAGACGCTGGTGTTGTGGGAGGCGCAGTTCGGCGACTTCGCCAACGGCGCGCAGATCATGATCGACCAGTTCATCGCCGCGGGCGAAAGCAAGTGGCTGCGCGCCAACGGGCTCACCCTGCTGCTGCCGCACGGTTACGAAGGCCAGGGGCCGGAGCATTCCAGCGCGCGGCTCGAACGCTTCCTCCAGCTTTGCGCCGACGACAACATGTGCGTGTGCAACATCACCGTGCCGGCGAACTACTTCCATGTCC
>NZ_JADYVR010000898.1:0-408 GCF_020193935.1 Bradyrhizobium sp. NBAIM08
CCCGGAAGTCGATCGCCTTGGCGCCGAACTTGAGCTTCATGCGGCCGTCCTGCGGCACGCGCTTCTCGGCGATGTCGAGGCGGGAGATGACCTTGATGCGGGACGAGAGCTTGTCCTTGATGGCGATCGGCGGCTGGGTGATCTCGCGCAGCTCGCCATCCACCCGGAAGCGTACCCGGTAGTGATATTCGTAGGGCTCGAAATGCAGGTCGGAGGCCCGCATGTTGATCGCGTCGATCAACATTTTCTGCAGGAAGCGCACCACCGGCGCGTCCTCGACGTCGCTCCCGGCATCGGCGGCCTCCTGCGGCGCGGTGACGTCGTCGGTGACGTCGAATTCGAAGTCGCCCGAGGACAACGATTCCAGCGCCTCGGCGGCGCTCGCGCCGTTGGCTTCCAGCATGCGGG
>NZ_JADYVR010000899.1:0-408 GCF_020193935.1 Bradyrhizobium sp. NBAIM08
AGTATAAACCTCACCGATACGTTCTAACATGTATTCTGCTTTCTTCATCGCATCAATAATCCGTTCAGTGACAACAGCACGGTGTTCCATATCGGAAGAGTGACTAGCAATTTCAGGCAAACGTTCTTTCCATTCATCCTTAGTACGGTTGGAATGGTCAGAAGGATATAAATGTAATAAACGATGAATAATTAAGTCAGGATAACGTCTAATTGGACTTGTGAAATGTGTGTAGTTAGTCGCTGCAAGTCCAAAATGTTTTGTATTTTTTTCAGAATAAACCGCTGTTGACATAGTATGACGAAGTTGATAAGTTAAGGCTTTTTCAAAACTTGTATCTTTAATCTCATCAGCAAAGAAATTTATGGCTTGATGAGAGTCAGAACTCAAAGAAAATCCAGCTTCTGC
>NZ_JADYVR010000900.1:0-408 GCF_020193935.1 Bradyrhizobium sp. NBAIM08
GTCGGTCAGCCGCGAGATCTGGAGGCAGCGCTCGACGGCCGCCGGGACGTCGGGCACGCGGTACAGCCGGGAGTAGACGGCGAGGTTGTCCTCGACGGTCACGTCCACGTCGAGGTTGTCGAGCTGGGGGACCACCCCCATCTTCGAGCGGGCGATCTTCGAGTCGCCGGGCAGCTCGTGCCCGAGCACGCGGATCTCGCCCTCGTTGGCGATCACCTGGCCGGTCAGCATCCGCATCGTCGTCGACTTGCCCGCGCCGTTCGGGCCCAGGAGCCCGAGGCAGATCCCCTGAGGGACGTCGAGGTCGAGCCCATCGACGGCGGTGATCTCGCCGAAGCGCTTGACCGCCCCGCCGATCTCGATTGCGTTCATTTCCCCTTGGGCGGCCACGGCGGCCCAGGGTAGTAG
>NZ_JADYVR010000901.1:0-408 GCF_020193935.1 Bradyrhizobium sp. NBAIM08
TGGCCTCGCAGCGCTCGACGTTGCCGACTATGACGGTGACGGCGTCGATGAAGCTTTCCTCAGCACGGCCAGTCTGTACGACGGCTATCTGGCCACGTATGACTTTTCGGCCTCTGCCACTGAGTGGCAGTCTCCGCTCAATTACGCGAGCGCGGTCGCGGCCACTCATGCGGACATGACGGGAGACGGCGCCGCGGATTTCGTGGTCATTGGCGGGGACGGAAAAATTTCCGTCGTGGATCCCCTCCACTCCACCTCGGTCTGGCAGAGCACGACCCTGAACAACGGCGTCGACATCGGAGCGGCCGATATCAACCAGGACGGGCGTCCGGAACTGATCGCGTTGACGGGCGGTTTTCTCTACGTCTACGGCAATACGGCCTGGGGCGCGCCGTTCACGCAGTCGGC
>NZ_JADYVR010000902.1:0-408 GCF_020193935.1 Bradyrhizobium sp. NBAIM08
CTCGAACGTCCAGCCGAGCGACTCGACACGTTCGATGAGCTTGGCATTGGTCGCGTCACCCGGCGCCGCGAGGCCGGTCAGGTCGCCCTTGATGTCGGCCACGAAGACCGGCACGCCAGCCTTTGACAGCTGGCCGGCGAGAAGCTGGAGCGTCTTGGTCTTGCCGGTCCCGGTCGCGCCCGCGATCAGCCCGTGGCGGTTCAGCATGCTCAGCGCCACCTGCACCCGGGCGTCGTTGGCGAGCTCACCGTCGAGCATCGGGCTGCCGATCACAAGTCCGGGTTCGGTCAGCCCGTAGCCGGCCGTCATCGCATCGTGGAACGCCTTGTCCATCGGTCCTCCGGAGGTCGCTGGGTGTGCTTCGCGGGCGGCGGGCTAGCGTATCATCGGCCGAAGTCGGGACAGGGG
>NZ_JADYVR010000903.1:0-407 GCF_020193935.1 Bradyrhizobium sp. NBAIM08
GTACAGGATTCCGTCCCGGCCACGACCGATGAGTTGCAGCGGCACTCCACCGTCCACCGTCGCGCCCTCGCTGACACCGACGATCTCCAGCGTCGCCGGAACGGTGGGCACGGTCACCTTCACAACTGCTGGCGTGCCCTGCATGCCGAGCCGATCGGTGGCGTTGGCGATGATGGCGTGCTCTCCGGGTTCCAGCGTTGTGGCGACGTAGTCGCCGGGTGCCACCCACCCGAAGTCGGTAGTGCCGGTCATGACCCGAGTCCACAGTTCGTGGCCGAACATGTCGACCGCGTGGGGCCGAATGGCGATCAGGCCGTCGGGGCTCACGATGTCGCCGTCGAGTGGGGTCTCGAAGGTGACGGTCGGGGGCTGCAGTTCGAGGTCGAGCATCGCCGCCACCGCCTCAC
>NZ_JADYVR010000904.1:0-407 GCF_020193935.1 Bradyrhizobium sp. NBAIM08
GTGCCGCGTCGTCACCGAGGGCGAGCTCGTGCAAGGCGGCGTGCCAGGAGAAGTGGGCACCGTGGTGCGCGCCGGGCCCGCTCGTGGCGATCCAGCGGTCCAGCCAGGTCAGGCCGTTGACGTGGTCGCCGGTCTCGAAGTACACGTGCGCTCGGGCGTGTACCGCGTGTCCGGCCGCGGGCTCGACCGAGAGGGCGCGATCGGAGAGCTCGGCGGCCTCGTCCCAGCGCTCCTGCTCCTGCCGCATGAACGCGAGCATCCCGGCGTACCACCAGTCGTCGCCGTATGCCGGGGCCAGCCCTTCGACCAGCTCCCAGGCCTGCTCGGGAACGTCGTACACCCCTGCGAAGGCGATCGTCGGGACGGCCGCGCTGACGGCGAGTGCGTCGTGCGGGTACGCCCGGATG
>NZ_JADYVR010000905.1:0-407 GCF_020193935.1 Bradyrhizobium sp. NBAIM08
GCATGGTGGAAGCCGAAAGGCAGCTCGAAGAGCTGGCGTTCAAGGCGGTCGTGCCTCGCCTGGCGGGCTTGCTTCACCGGGAGGCTCGCGCCGGGATCGTCGATGGGTGGTCGCATCAGGAGATCGGCGAGCGCCTCGGTGTCTATCGCGAGACGGCGACGTTCGCGCTGAACGAGCTGAAGGCAGCAGGAATTATCGAGATTGGCCGGCGGCGAATTCGCGTTCTGGACGACGCCCGTCTGGCCGGGATGATCGATCGCGAGTGAGTGTCGGTCGAGCGAATGGGAGAACAGCCTGTGGGTGATATCGAATCCGCGCTGATGGCCAGTCGGACTGCCGCCGATCAGCTCATCGCGAGCGCCATCTCGTCTGGCCGCGCCTGGGACGCGCCGTGCGCGCCCGGCAAG
>NZ_JADYVR010000906.1:0-407 GCF_020193935.1 Bradyrhizobium sp. NBAIM08
CAGGAATTGCACCGCCCGGACTACGTAGCGGGCTGAACCCATTAAGACCAAGTTGCCCGCCGGATGAGGCGAAGGTGGCGTAGGTAATGGCAGTCCCAATAACCTGGGCCCGCACAGCGGGGTCGACGATTGCTCCGGCTCTGACAAGTTCACCCTGGATGAATGCGGCTTGTTCTGCCCTGAGATTCGTATACACGTTCGTGAACGGAAGAAAGGGCGCACCGATCGTGACGCTGGAGTTCAAGCCTGCCCCAACATCGCTGGTAAAGAATCCCGACTCTTGCCGCCGTCGCTGTTCAAAGCTCGCAAAATAGAACGTGCGATCTTTCTTGATTGGGCCACCCAGGGTCGCTCCGTATTGAACGCGTGTGAAAGGTGGCTTTTTGTTTGGGTCGTTGTCGATAATG
>NZ_JADYVR010000907.1:0-407 GCF_020193935.1 Bradyrhizobium sp. NBAIM08
GCCTAACGGCGCTACGCGCCTAAACTGATTCCGATGGCCTTTCCAGCCACACGCCTGCGCCGCCTGCGCCAGACGGGCCTCCTGCGCGCGATGGTGCGCGAGACAGAGCTCACCCCGTCGCACCTCGTGCAGCCGCTGTTCGTGCAGCTGGGCACCGCCGAGCGCACGCCGATCGAGGCCATGCCCGGCGTCGAGCGGCTGTCGATCTCCCACGCGGTCGAGGAGGCCGGCGCCGCGCACGCGCTGGGTGTTCCCGCCGTGCTGCTTTTCGGCATCCCCGCGGAGAAGGACGCCAGGGGGTCGGGTGCCTACGACGACGAGGGCGTGGTGCAGCTCGCGGTGCGGGCGATCAAGGACGCCCACCCCGAGCTCGTGGTGATCACCGACGTCTGCCTCTGCGCGTACAC
>NZ_JADYVR010000091.1:0-564 GCF_020193935.1 Bradyrhizobium sp. NBAIM08
ATAGTCCGGTGGTTAACGTATCAATCGCCCCTTTCGATGCCGCGTAATCAACATATTCCCCTGGCGAACCCAACCGTGAGGCCACCGAAGAGACATTGACGATAGCGCCGCCACTGCCACCATTTTTAAGCGCCATGCGTTTTACCGCCTCGCGGCAGCAGAGAAAATATCCCGTCACGTTGGTGGAAAGTACTCGGTTGATTCGCTCTGCGGTAAGGTTTTCAACGGTGCACTGGGTAAACAAGATCCCGGCGTTATTGACCAGCGCTGCTAGCGGTTCATCGTGCTGATCGATTGCTGTAAACATTGCGATGACCTGATTTTCGTCGCTGATATCCGCCTGGAGCACGAATGCCTTGCCACCGGCTTGCGTGATTAAGTTCACCACTTCCTGCGCCGCATGGAGGTTTTGTTGATAATTAACCGCCACCGTATACTCTTCTTTCGCCAACAGTAATGCAGTTGCCCGCCCGATGCCGCGACTGCCACCGGTCACAAGTGCTATAGCCATTTGTTTTTCCGAGAAAAATTAATTCGTTGACGTATCTTTGAGATTGCTAACAA
>NZ_JADYVR010000908.1:0-407 GCF_020193935.1 Bradyrhizobium sp. NBAIM08
GCGCCGTGCACCCAACCATCAGCGAGGAGCTGGTGACCCTGCGCGAGAAGTACGTGCCGCCCGAGATGGGATCGGCGGCTTGAGCGGGCAGGGCGCTAGGGGCTGGGATCGCTGGCGGCTCGGTTGGCTGCTGCTGGCCGCGCTGTTCGTGGCGCCGGTGGGCTATGCCGGACCGCTGGGCTTCATGCTGCTGGTGGCGATACCGGCCGTCGCGCTGATTCCGGCCGTTCGGTTCCGGTCGTGGCTGTGGGCGTTCGCCGCGTTGTGCGCCCTGCTCGCCTGGGCCTGCATCACCTCGACCTGGAGCCCCAGCGGAACGATCTGGTCGACCGAGCGGATCCTCGACGACCTGGGCGGATCCGTGGCGCTGAAGCTGGCGCTGCTGCTGCCCCTCTGCGCTGTATTGG
>NZ_JADYVR010000909.1:0-407 GCF_020193935.1 Bradyrhizobium sp. NBAIM08
CGCTTCCTCGCCATGGGGGTCGCCCTCGCGCCCTCGCTGCCGGGTGGCCCCCTCAGGCGCGCAGCCCAGGGCCAGGCGGTCGTCGACGTCTCGTGGGCGCTGTCCAACCGGGGCGACGGCACCTTCGACCGGTGGCTGCTCTTCGGCAACACCGCGCCGCAGTACCTCACCTGGACGCTGGGAACGATCGTCGGCGCCGTCTTCGGCGACGCGATCGGTGACACCCACCGACTCGGCCTGGACGCGATCTACCCGACGTTCTTCCTCGCGCTCCTCATGAGCGAGGTCCGTGACCCGGAGTCGCGCCGGGTCGCGGTCTGCGGCGGCCTCGTCGCGCTGGCGATGGTGCCCGTGGCCCCCGCCGGCATCCCGATCCTGGCCGCCAGCGCGGTGGCCCTGGTCGGCCT
>NZ_JADYVR010000910.1:0-407 GCF_020193935.1 Bradyrhizobium sp. NBAIM08
CGCTCGCCGTGCTCGACCCCGCGGCCGTCGCGACGCTCGCGTGGTTCGCCGCGGGCGACCTCCCGCTCGTCGTCGAGCCGCTCCCGCCCACGTTCACGGCGACGAGCGTCCGGCCCGTGCGGCGGCTCGAACGGCTCGGGTTCCGCAACCGGTACGCGCGGACGCCGTGGGCCTACGCCGGCCCCCTCTACCGGACGACGCTCGACACGATGCGGACGTGGCGGCTCCGCGGCGCGCTCGAGGCCCGGTTCGGCCCGCCGAGCGAGACCGTCGGCGACCTCGGCGCGGACACCCGGCTCGGGCTCGGCTCGGCGCTGCGCCGAGTCGCGGAGACCGGCCGGCGCTGCGTGCTGCACCGCCTCGACGGCACCCGCCACGACGGCGTGCTGCGCCGGGTGGGCGCCGAC
>NZ_JADYVR010000911.1:0-407 GCF_020193935.1 Bradyrhizobium sp. NBAIM08
GTCGATCGGGTTCTGGGTGGCGACCACCAGGAACGGGCGCGGCACCGCGTGCGGCTCGCCGTCGACGGTGACCTGCTGCTCCTCCATCACCTCGAGCAGGGCCGACTGGGTCTTGGGCGAGGCGCGGTTGATCTCGTCGCCGAGCACGACGTTGGCGAACACCGGGCCGCGGTGGAACTCGAACTCCTGGGAGCGCTGGTTCCAGATCGACACGCCGGTCACGTCGGACGGCAGCAGGTCGGGGGTGAACTGGATGCGGTGGTAGGCGGCGCGCACCGACGCGGCGATCGCCCGCGCCATCGTGGTCTTGCCGGTGCCGGGCACGTCCTCGACCAGCAGGTGGCCCTCGGACAGCAGGCAGACCAGGGCGAGGTCGATGACGTCGTCCTTGCCGCGGACGACCTGGC
>NZ_JADYVR010000912.1:0-407 GCF_020193935.1 Bradyrhizobium sp. NBAIM08
ATGCAGTGCCGCGACCTTCTCGTCCAGGTGCTTGGGCAGGACGTAGACCTGGTTCTGGTAGTTCTCACCCTTCGTCCACAGCTCGATCTGCGCCAGCGTCTGGTTGGTGAAGCTGGCCGACATCACGAACGAGGGGTGGCCCGTCGCGCAGCCCAGGTTCACCAGGCGACCCTTCGCCAGGATGATGATCTGCTTGCCATCGGGGAACTTCACCAGGTCGGTGCCCGGCTTCACTTCGTCCCACTCATAGTTGCTGAGTGCAGCGATCTGGATCTCCGAATCGAAGTGCCCGATGTTGCAGACGATCGCCATCGGCTTCATCGCCTTCATGTGATCGGCAGTGATGACGTCGGCATTGCCGGTCGCGGTGCAGAAGATGTCGGCGCGGGTCACGGCCTCTTCCATCG
>NZ_JADYVR010000913.1:0-406 GCF_020193935.1 Bradyrhizobium sp. NBAIM08
CCGACGAACTGCGCAAGCTGTGCCAGGCGAGCTTCAGGGAGGTCGAGGTCAAGGGCATCTTCGGCTCCCCCGCCTACATGGAGATATTCGACGAGGAACGGGCCACGCTCGACCGCGTGCTGCGCTTCGACCCGCTGAAGTTCCGCAAGGCGGTCCCGATGAAGATGCGCCAGCGCCTCTACGACACGATGCTCAGCCGGTTCCGCAAGGACGACGACCCGCGCGCCGCAAAGATCACCCCGGACGATTTCTTCCTCGGTGACGATGGCCTCGACGAATCGCTCGACGTCGTCGCCATCTGCCGGGGACCGATCCGTTGACGCCCGTCCCCGACTGGAAGGGCGAGGCCGCGTCGGTCTGCGTCTGGTGCGGCTACACCCTTGACGACGCCAAGCGCCCGTTCGGC
>NZ_JADYVR010000914.1:0-406 GCF_020193935.1 Bradyrhizobium sp. NBAIM08
GATACGAGCAAGGTCGATTTCGATCGTGGGTTCGCGCAGATCGAAAAGGGCGACGGATATCTGTCGATCAAGAACGGCGCGATCCGGGGACCGCTGCTTGGAACGACCTTCCAGGGCTCGCTCTACGACCGCGAGGGTAACATGGCGATCACCGGCACGTTCATGCCGGCCTACGGCTTGAACAGTCTGTTTGCCGAAATTCCGCTGGTCGGGATCATTTTGGGCGGCCGCGACAAGGGCCTGATCGGGATTACCTACAAGGTCGCCGGCGACGCAAAATCGCCGACCGTTCAGGTCAATCCGATCTCGGCGATCGCGCCTGGCATCTTCCGCCAGATTTTCGAATTCAACTGATCGCGAGCTTGCGCTGTGCGGCGTAGAGCGCGACTGCCGCGGCGTTCGAGAC
>NZ_JADYVR010000915.1:0-406 GCF_020193935.1 Bradyrhizobium sp. NBAIM08
GTTGAGGCAGCGCCTGCCGAAGACGCGCAGGCCTGAAGAAGGGCCGGGGGCGCTTGAGAGCGCCCCCGCTCGTCATCGAAATGCAGCATGCAGGGGCCATCTGTCCCGCGTGCGCCAGAAGATAAGAGGAAACACAGATGGCCTATACCGCCGCTGACGTTAAAAACCTGCGCGAGCGCACCGGCGCCGGCATGATGGATTGCAAGAAAGCGCTGACCGAAACCGATGGCGACATTGAAGCCGCCGTCGACGCGCTGCGCGCCAAGGGGCTTGCCGCAGCCGCCAAGAAGTCCAGCCGCACTGCGGCCGAGGGCCTGGTCGGCGTCGCCGTCGAAGGCTCCAAGGGCGTTGCCGTCGAGGTCAATTCCGAGACCGACTTTGTCGCCAAGAACGACCAGTTCCAGGA
>NZ_JADYVR010000916.1:0-406 GCF_020193935.1 Bradyrhizobium sp. NBAIM08
CCACACCAACGAGGGCCACGCCGGGTTCCTGGGCCTCGAGCGCATCAGGCGGCTCATGACCGACCAGGGCCTGGGCTTCGCCGAGGCCGTCGAGGCCGTGCGGGGCGGCACCGTCTTCACCACCCACACGCCCGTGCCCGCCGGCATCGACCGCTTCACGCGCGAGCAGATGGCCACCTTCTTCGGCGGCTGGTGCGACGAGGTCGGCATCACCCTCGACGAGCTCATGGCCATCGGCCACCGCGCCGGCGACCTGCCCGAGGAGCGGTTCAACATGGCCGTCATGGGGCTCCGGCTGGCCAGCCGGTCCAACGCCGTGGCCAAGCTCCACGGCGCCGTGTCCCGCGAGATGTTCGCCGACCTGTGGCCTGACGTCCCCGTCGAGGAGGTGCCCATCGGCTCCATC
>NZ_JADYVR010000917.1:0-406 GCF_020193935.1 Bradyrhizobium sp. NBAIM08
CCTCGAAACACCGTTTGTCTCACTGATCAAATACAGCATGCAGTGTGTCGGGCTGCCTGTAGAGACATATTGCTTACCACCGATTCTTGAAGCATCAGAAGAAGCAAAAGATAAAGTCCACGTGCTGCTTACCGCGCAGGGCATTTTACCAGTCTGAGGAGAAACTCATGTCTGTTCGCAATATTTTTGCTGACGAGAGCCACGATATTTACACCGTCAGAACGCACGCCGATGGCCCGGACGGCGAACTCCCATTAACCGCAGAGATGCTTATCAACCGCCCGAGCGGGGATCTGTTCGGTATGACCATGAATGCCGGAATGGGTTGGTCTCCGGACGAGCTGGATCGGGACGGTATTTTACTGCTCAGTACACTCGGTGGCTTACGCGGCGCAGACGGTAAACC
>NZ_JADYVR010000092.1:0-564 GCF_020193935.1 Bradyrhizobium sp. NBAIM08
CACCATCCCCGCCTCCAGCTCGTCCGTGAAGCGCCGCGCCTCGGCCGCGTCGCGCGTCCAGACGGAGCTGCCCAGGCCGAACTGTGTGTCGTTCGCCAGCCGGACGGCCGCGTCTGCGTCGGGGACGCGGTGGAGGAGGGCGACGGGACCGAACACCTCCTCCGTGTACGCCGGCGAATCCTTCGGGATGTCGGTGAGGATCGTGGGCGTGTAGTACCACCCCGGCCGGTCGGGCGCCGATCCGCCGGTCAGCACGCGGGCGCCCATCTCCACGCTCTTCCGCACCTGCTCCGCCACCTCGTCGCGGATCGCCTCCGTCACCGGGCCGACCCCGAGCTCGACGCCGTCGACCGACCGCAGTGGTGTCACCTCCGCCGCCGTCCCGCACATGAACACCTCGTCGGCGAGATAAAGGTCGGACCGGATCAGGCTCTTCTCGACCACCTCGTAGCCCAGGCTCCGGGCGATCTCACCGACGGTGTCCCGCGTGATGCCGGGCAGGATCGACGTCGACAGGTCGGGCGTGGCTATGACGCCGTCCCGGACGACGAAGATGTTCTCGCC
>NZ_JADYVR010000918.1:0-406 GCF_020193935.1 Bradyrhizobium sp. NBAIM08
GGTGGAAACATTCCGGCTACGATCTTCATCAGCGTGGATTTGCCGGCGCCATTCTCGCCCATGAGAAGATGCACTTCTCCCGAGTC
The DNA here is from genome assembly GCF_020193935.1 of Bradyrhizobium sp. NBAIM08. Lineage (NCBI taxonomy): Bacteria > Pseudomonadati > Pseudomonadota > Alphaproteobacteria > Hyphomicrobiales > Nitrobacteraceae > Bradyrhizobium > Bradyrhizobium sp. NBAIM08. The sequence continues at coordinate 87 of NZ_JADYVR010000918.1, forward strand.
GACGCTTAAATTGCCGTTCTTCAGCGCTACGACGCCGCCAAAGCGCTTCTGTATCCCCGTAAGTTGCAGGAGCATTTGCGAGAGGTTTGCAGACTCAGTTTACACCCAGGCAGCAAACCCACATACCCTGTCGGCCATACGCCACATTATGTACTCCAAGGAACGATCTGAGAACACGCTGGGTAAAAGCTCTCGTGGACCCTAAGCCCAACACCCTATGGGCAAAAGGGGTGATACCAGCCGATACTCGCTTCAGGAGTACAAAATGCTCAATTTTCTTCAGAGACTGCGTAAAGATGAAAGTGGCCAGGACCTTATCG
>NZ_JADYVR010000919.1:0-406 GCF_020193935.1 Bradyrhizobium sp. NBAIM08
GGAACAAACAGCAGGTTTGTATGCACAACAACTTGCAGAAAATGGTTTTGTAACTCTTGCCTTTGATGCTTCGCACCAGGGAGCAAGTGAGGGATTACCTCGTTTTCTCGATAACCCTATAAACCGTGTTGGGGACATTTACAGTGCAGTAGACTATCTCGTTGCCCTTCCTTATGTTGATGCAAATAACATTGGTGGTTTAGGTATTTGTGCAGGGAGTGGAGCAACAGTAAAAGCAGCAATGAGTGAACGGCGCATTAAAGCCCTTGCAACCGTTAGCGGTGTTGATGTAGGCGCAGCAGGTCGTAGAGGCTGGGATGGTAAAGGTTCAGGTGAGGACGTAATAACAACATTGGAAGCCGTTGCCAGGCAACGTACAGCAGAAGCAAATGGCGCAGCGCCGGTT
>NZ_JADYVR010000920.1:0-406 GCF_020193935.1 Bradyrhizobium sp. NBAIM08
GGCCAACTCGTTCAACAACCGCAACGGCGTCGTCGGCGCGTACGCCGTCGCCGATGGCGCCGAGGTGTTCGCGACGCCCACGCCGGGCGTGAGCCCGTACGACGTCGTGCTCGCCGACGGGCGCGTCCTTGTGTCCGGCGCGGCCCAGCCCGACGCGGCCTCCTCGGACGTCTGGTTCGCGGCGTACCAGACGTCCGGGTCCCAGATCTGGGCGCAGACGCTCGCCGGGCCCGGCCGCGACCTCGCGTCGGCGGTCGACGTCATCGGCGGGCGAGCGTACGTCGGCGGGCAGTTCGAGCAGACGGTCGACTTCGACCCCGGCGCGGGGACGGCGGCGCGGACGAGCGCGGGCGCCTCGGACGGGTTCGCGGCGCTCTACGACGCCGCCACCGGGGCCTTCCTGCTC
>NZ_JADYVR010000921.1:0-406 GCF_020193935.1 Bradyrhizobium sp. NBAIM08
AGTTTGGGCAAACGCTTGCCGTTGGCAAATTTCGGCATAGCTGGCAGCATATCGGTTTGTAGCGGTAGCCAAGTTTACAAAGCCACCAACATTACAGAAGGCGACATTACCTACCTTTGGACACTGGTAGATGGCGGCACCCTCAACTTTGTGGATAGCACCGCTACCGTAAACTGGACCATGCCCGGCCTGCATGTTTTGCAACTATACATCAGCAATGCAGACGGCAATTCGGAAACCAAACAGATAAATGTATATGTAAATGAATTACCGCCTAGCGTAGCCCCCGTAGTTACCAAAACCGGCCGTTTGCTCCAAACTACAGCTTTGCCTGCTGGAGCTACTTATCAATGGTTTAAAAATGGGACAGCTATTATTGGTGCGGTCGATTCTTTCTACCTAGCAA
>NZ_JADYVR010000922.1:0-405 GCF_020193935.1 Bradyrhizobium sp. NBAIM08
GCGGTTGCCGACCGAGGCCGAATGGGAGAAAGCGGCACGCGGTTCCGACGGCAACAAGTTCCCGTGGGGTCGCGAAGAGCCGACGCCCGAGCTCGCGAACTTCGGCCACGCACGCTCCAAGGGCATCACCGTGACCGGCAAGGACGGCAGCACGCGGCCGGTCGATGCGTTTCCGCGCGGCGCCTCGCCGTACGGAATCGAAGGCATGGCCGGCAACGTCTTCGAGTGGTGCGAGGACATCGACGATGTCGCGTTCTACATGCACGGCCCCGACCGCAACCCGCGTAACACGATCCAGCTCGGCGTCGCGCCGTGCGTGATCCGCGGCGGCTCGTTTCGCTACGACGCGCGCTCGCTGCGGACCTACGCGCGCTCGAGCTTCCCGCCGACGTTCCGGCTCGACAC
>NZ_JADYVR010000923.1:0-405 GCF_020193935.1 Bradyrhizobium sp. NBAIM08
TCTTAACGATCCGCTGGGACAGCTGCTTTTGGAAGACCGCGATTTCGTATCGATGGCGCGCAGCGTGATGGATTGGGCCGACGAAGTCTGCGGAGGGCGAGTCGTTTCGTGTCTCGAGGGCGGTTACGATCTCAACTCTCTCGGTGAGACGGTAAGAAACCACGTCGCAGAACTCAATCGCTGAGCCTGGCGTGTGCTAAACTAACGACTCAATTCAAACATCCCCAGGCGTTCCAGAAATGACGAGGTCACCGTTATGCCCGATTCCGAGATCCCATGCGTGCAATGTAAAGAGATCTTTTTTTTCAGCGAGAAAGAGCAGGATCTATTTTATCAGCGAAATATGATGCCGCCGCAGCGGTGTCCGAAATGCCGCTCGAAAAAGGCGGCCCAGCGGGATGATGC
>NZ_JADYVR010000924.1:0-405 GCF_020193935.1 Bradyrhizobium sp. NBAIM08
GCGCTGCGCAGCCGGCCGTCGTGGCGCGAGCCGGTTGACGTCACGGAGCCGGCACGTAGCGAATCACTCAAACTGCCCCCGCGCCGGAACAGCGGTACGAGCGCGGCTGCGAGGCCCACGAGGACGCTCACCCCAATCGCGAAGCCGAGCACCATCGGATTGATCGTGATCTCCTCGGCGCGCGGGGTGACGCGGGTCGCCAGCGACCGCAGAAGCCCAAGTCCGCCGAATGCGATGCCCACGCCGAGCACGCCGCCGGCGATGCTGACGCAAACGCTCTCGGTCGCCAGCTGACGGAAGAGCCGCGTCCTCGACGCGCCGAGCGCCGAACGGAGGGCGACCTCGCGGCCGCGGATCATCTGTCTCGACAGCACGAGGTTCGCGAAATTGGCGGCCGCAATGAGG
>NZ_JADYVR010000925.1:0-405 GCF_020193935.1 Bradyrhizobium sp. NBAIM08
GCCCCGACATCGCCTCCCCGGTCCGCGAGACCGGCGGCGCGATCTGCGAGGTCAACGCCGCGCCCGGGTTCCGCATGCACACCCACCCGACCATCGGGGAGCCGCAGTTCATCGCCAAGCCGGTCGTCGACCTGCTCTTCCCGCCCGGCGCGCCCTCGCGGGTGCCGATCCTCGCCGTCACCGGCACCAACGGCAAGACCACGACCTCGCGGATGATCGCGCACATCCTCAAGAGCCAGGGCAAGAAGGTCGGCATGACCTCGACCGACGGCATCGTCATCGACGAGCGGCTCGTCTTCAAGGCCGACGCCTCGGGCCCGAAGTCCGCCCGGATGGTCCTGCAGAACCCCCGGGTCGAGGTCGCCGTCATGGAGGTCGCCCGCGGCGGCATCCTCCGCGAGGGCC
>NZ_JADYVR010000926.1:0-405 GCF_020193935.1 Bradyrhizobium sp. NBAIM08
GGCAGCAGCGGCGCGAGGTAGATCAGGAACAGCGCCTCGATGCCCCCCGAGCCGCCGGGCGTCGGCATCGCGAGGCCGGCGAGCCAGAGACCGGCGGTGCGCAGCAGGTAGAGCACCGGCCGCAGGTCGCGCGTGAAGCTGAGCGCGACGAAGAGCGGGACGGCGTAGCGGGCCGTCCAGTGGATCACGCTCCAGAAGATGGCGATGGCGTAGAAGCGGATCGGCTGGCCGCGCAGCGCGTCCACGGCCACGCGCGTCTCGGCGGCGACGGCCCGCACGCGCGGCGCGAACCGCCGCAGCAGCGGCAGCCCGACGACGGCGTGGACGGCGCGCTCCAGCAGGTCGGGACGCAGCAGCGTGGCGTAGGCCGTGAAGCCGAACCACACGAGCAGCGCCCCCGAGTAG
>NZ_JADYVR010000927.1:0-405 GCF_020193935.1 Bradyrhizobium sp. NBAIM08
CCTTTCGGCCGTTATCGGCGCCGGCCTGGGCGCTCAGGACCGTCCGGGGCGATTCCAGTCGGGCGTCGATCTCATCAGCGTCACGGCGACGGTTGTCGACCGCGACGGACGCCTGGTGACGGGCTTACCGGCGGCGGCGTTCGAGATTTTCGAGGAAGGCGAGCGCCAGACCATCACGCAATTTACGAGCGAACGTGTCCCCGTCAGTCTTGCGGTGCTGCTCGACGTCAGCGACAGCATGTTCGGACAGCGTCTGGTCGACGCGCGATCGGCCGTCGAGCGGTTTCTGTTCGAGCTGCTCGACACGAACGACGAATTTTCCGTTGTCGCGTTCAACCACGAGCCTCGCGCGCTGACGCGCTGGACGCAAACCCCCGACGTCGTGAGAACCGCGATGTCCACCCT
>NZ_JADYVR010000093.1:0-562 GCF_020193935.1 Bradyrhizobium sp. NBAIM08
GCATAGAGGTCGAGCACGCGGGCGCCCTCGATCTCGACGAGACTCAGCAGCGAGGAGAACAGCCCCTCGCGGGCCCGGTCCGACGTCGGCCGGGTGACCGTGCCGGGCGGTACGGCGATCCGCCGGCCCCGGTGCGTCCCGGCCACGATCCGCGTTCCCCCGGCCACGGCGTCAGGCCTTGTCCAGGAACGCGGCGCGCTCCTCGTCGAGGATCGACCGGACGGCCGCCCGCAGCGCCGGGTGCCGGGCCAGGTCGGGGTCGGCGTCGACCAGCTCGACGGCCGCCTGCCGGGCCGCGAGGATGACGTCGGTGTCGCGGAGCAGCTGCAGCATCCGCAGCGACGACCGGCGGCCGGACTGGTCGGAGCCCAGCACGTCGCCCTCGCGGCGCTGCTCCAGGTCGAGCTGGGAGAGCGCGAAGCCGTCCGCGGTACCGGCGACGGCGTCGACGCGGGACCGGGACGGGCTGCCCTCCTCGGCCTCGGTGACCAGCAGGCACAGGCCCGCGTGCTCCCCCCGCCCGATGCGGCCCCGCAGCTGGTGCAGCTGGGACATCCCGAAG
>NZ_JADYVR010000928.1:0-405 GCF_020193935.1 Bradyrhizobium sp. NBAIM08
GAAGGAAGGTTCGCACCTGTGGGGAATCGGCTTCACCTGTCCGTCGGCCGTCGCGCCGGGGTGCGCACCAGGCAACGGCGCCCAAACCGGAACCGGGCTGCTGATGTTGCCCGAGCCGGTCGACGCACGTCACAGCCAGGTCGAGGCCAGACTGAGCTTTGCCCGCGACAAGCTGAACCTCTCGGCCGGTTACTACGGCTCGTTCTACCGCAACGAAAACGGCAGCTTGAATCCGCTGGTTCCCGGCACTTTGCTTAACCCGCTGGGCTCGTCCCTGCCTTTGGTGCCCGGACTGCAGCCCATTCTCAGCCAACCCGTCGCTTTGCCACCGGACAACCAGGCGCATCAATTGGACGTGACAGGCAGCTACAGCTTTACGCCGACGACGCTGCTGAACTTCAAGCT
>NZ_JADYVR010000929.1:0-405 GCF_020193935.1 Bradyrhizobium sp. NBAIM08
CGCCACGTCGGTAGCATCTTCGGAAACTGTCTTGACGCGCGGACCTTTGGCTACACTGGAAACATCATCGTAAAAACTGCCCGGTCCGGGATTTTCCCACGTACTGATGGTTTTCAGTCGTTGCAATTTGGCTTCGTTGGAAGGCAAGGCACTGATTTTCTTAAATTCATCGGCCAACCACCAACGGTTATTGAGCGGATAATCCACAAAATCCAGCACCGCCCCGCGTTCGTAGCCCTTGGCCTGGTGTTTGGGGACACTCGTTTGCAAGCCAATAGAAGCAAATAAATCGGCACACAATTGCTCAATTTTCTGCCGCAATTCGGGAGCGATGTTTACTTTATCAGCTTTGTTCACCGTTTCCAACGCCGCTTCCATGGCCTTGTCCGCGCCTGTTTTTGGGGC
>NZ_JADYVR010000930.1:0-405 GCF_020193935.1 Bradyrhizobium sp. NBAIM08
ATCTTGAACAGCACGTTTTCCATCACGTAAGACCCGTACTTGCGCTCGAGCTTGAACGGCTTGCCCTTGAAGAGCACGTCATAAAAGCCCCAGTCCTTGGCGGAGAGCGCCGAGGGATAGCCCATCTCGCCCTTCAGCGAGATCAGCGCCAGGCGCACCGCGCGGCTGGTGGCGTCGCCTGCCGCCCACGACTTGCGCGAACCGGCATTGGGTGCGTGACGGTACGTCCGCAGCGACTGTCCGTCGATCCACGCATTCGATAAGGCATTGACGATCTCGTCGCGCGAGCCGCCGAGCATTGCGGTGACCACGGCAGTGCTCGCGACTTTGACCAGCACCACGTGATCGAGGCCGACCCGGTTGAAGCTGTTCTCGATCGCGATCACGCCCTGGATCTCATGGGCC
>NZ_JADYVR010000931.1:0-405 GCF_020193935.1 Bradyrhizobium sp. NBAIM08
GCACCGCCACCGACGACTCGTCGCCGAAGTGCTTCGTGAGCACCCGCGCGACGTGCCCGGTCTCCGGCCCGAACGCCTCGTCGAACTTGCGGTCGAAGACCTCGGCGACCGCGCGGGAGCGGTCGGCGAACTCGCCCTGGACCTCGCGCGCGGTCTTCTCCAGCTCCGCCTTGACGAACTCGACGTTCGCGCCCGTCTGCTCGCGGTGCAGCACGCGCGCTCCAATCTCCAGCGCGTCGGCGATCACGCGAGCCGGATCGTCACCAGCCTCCAGGCGGGCGCGCACGAGGTCGACCACCGTCGCGTCGTCGATCGACAACCCGTCGACCAGCACGCGGTTGGCGAGGACGGTGATGCGGGGGTGGCGGAGCGGGGTTGCGGCAGCTTCCATGGGCAGGACGTCGC
>NZ_JADYVR010000932.1:0-405 GCF_020193935.1 Bradyrhizobium sp. NBAIM08
GTACGACATCGTCTCCACCGACCCCCGCTTCAGTCCTGGCGCGACGACACTCGCCGGCACCCCTGCGTTCCTGGTGACCGCCCGCGGTGGTGGCTACGGGCCCGGGACGCCCCGCGAGGGCTGGGACCACGCCACCGGATGGATGCGGCGCGTCCTCGAGGACGTGTGGGGTCTCGACCTCGACGTGATCGAGACGGAGATGACCCTGGCCGAGGTCACGCCTCAGATGGCAGACCTGCGCGAGCTGGCCCACTCGCTCCTCGCGGACTCCCACGAGACGGCCAAGCAGCGCGGCCGATCGCTCACCGTGCGCCTCCGCCCTGCGGCCTGACCGACCCTGGGTACGGGGGATGGTCAGGCGGACCGGTGCCCGAGCCGGGGGAACGCCGTGAGTGAGAAGACGAC
>NZ_JADYVR010000933.1:0-405 GCF_020193935.1 Bradyrhizobium sp. NBAIM08
GCCCGGCACGTCGGTGATCGGGATCGAGTAGCCCTCGGTCAGCCAGAGTGCGTAGCCCCGCAGGATCGATAGCCCCGCGAGGGTGACGATGAAGGCGGGAATGCCCTGGTAGGCGATGAACCATCCCTGCGCCGCGCCCATTAGGCCACCCGCCACCAGGATGGCGACCGTCGCCGCGGGCCAGCCCCAGCCCTGCGCGATCAGGATCGCCACCAGCGCATTGCTGAGCGCGACGGTCGAGCCTACCGATAGGTCGATGCCCGCAGTGGTGATGACCAACGTCATTGCCACCGCCACGACGAGGACCGGCGCCGCCTGGCGGATCACATTGAGGATGTTGCCGCTGGTCAGAAAGGTCGGCGTCATGGTCCCGAACAGCGCGCAACAGAGTGCCAGGAACAGAGC
>NZ_JADYVR010000934.1:0-405 GCF_020193935.1 Bradyrhizobium sp. NBAIM08
CGCTGGGGCAGGGCCGAGGAAATCGAGCCGTTTTTTCCAACCAACCGGCCTAACCAGGTGACGGTAACCGACTTGCTGGGTCACGGCACCGGCTGCCTGGTATGGTCGTCCGAACTGCCAGGCGAGGCGCAGGCCCCTATGCGCTACATTGACCTGATGGGCGGCCGGAAACCGCACATCATGACCGCGTACCACAACAATATGGGCAAGACGGTGCGCATGGAATACCGCTCCTCTACCTGGTTTTACCTGAAAGACAAACAGGCGGGCCAACCCTGGATCACCAAACTGCCCTTTCCGGTGCAGGTGGTAGAAAAAACGGTGGTGGAAGACAAATGGCGCAATACCCGTTTTTCCAATACGTATAGCTACCACCACGGCTACTACGACCACGCCGAGCGCGAG
>NZ_JADYVR010000935.1:0-404 GCF_020193935.1 Bradyrhizobium sp. NBAIM08
TGTCATTGTCGGTGCTGAGTGTGTAGACCACCTGAACATGCAAATTTCCCGGGAAACCTTCTTCGCCATCTTTGCTCAGGCAGGTGAATTGTACAGAATCAGTGCCTTTTTTTTCTGCATGCCAGCACACTTTGTCAAAACCTTTAAGACCGCCATGCAGGGAATTGTTCTTATTATTTTTTGCCAGGCTGTATTCTTTTCCATCTATGGAAAACCTGGCGCCGGCGATGCGGTTGCAATAGCGCCCCACGGTACTTCCAATGTATTGGTTGCCATTGCTGATATAGCCTTGTAAATTATCAAAGCCCAGTATCACGTTTTCAAAACCTCCTTTCCTGTCAATAGCAATGATCCTGGTAACTGTTGCTCCATAATTCATCACAGAAACCTGCATACCATTAGCA
>NZ_JADYVR010000936.1:0-404 GCF_020193935.1 Bradyrhizobium sp. NBAIM08
CCTCGGTGAGGATCAGGATCCTGGCGTCGTACTCGCGCTTTCGAAGATCGAACGTGGTCTCGAGATCTTCGATCTGCAGGTCGTGACGAGCCTGCTCGATCTGGCGCTCGTTCGCCGCGTTCGCGCTCGCCTCGTTGGCGACGGCTGCACTGCGGGCGTTCGCGCCTGCGACCGCCAACTCGACCTGGTCGTCGCACGCGTCGAACACGTACAAGCACACGAGCCCGATCGCGATGAGACCGGCCAGGAATCCGACCGGCCAGCCGACCTGGCTCACGAGCGCGGCGACGGCTGCGCTCACGACGACGGCGGGGACGACGCGCAACAGGAATGACGATCCGCGATCGGGGAGCGACTTGAGCTGACGCGCTATCCACGTGAGATCCACGAGCTGACTGTATGTG
>NZ_JADYVR010000094.1:0-557 GCF_020193935.1 Bradyrhizobium sp. NBAIM08
CCTGAAGTCGCTGGTCAACCGCAAGTGCGGCGGGGACAAGGCGCCGGCTCAGCTGCGGGCTCGGATCGTCACCCAGATGATGGTGCTCCGCCGCACCAGCTGAGGCCCCCGGCTCGAACAGCAAGAACCCCACGGAAGCAGTCTTCCGTGGGGTTCTCGTCGTCTGGCTCGCGCCGTCAGGCGTTGGGGCGCTTGCCGTGGTTCGCGCCCTTCTTCTTGCGGGCGCGGCGCTTGCGGCCGGTTTTACCCATCTGCGCCTCCTTCAGCTCGTCGGTTGAAAGTGCCCGGAGGCACGAGGAGTCATTCTGCCACACCGAGCCGCGACGGCCGCAGTCGTGATCTCGAACGGGTCTTGCCACGCGAGCCAGGGGCTGGACGTCAGGGGTGGATGGGCTTCTCCTCCGACACCGTGTCGGAAACCCGCGGGTCGCCACGGTCGGCGAAGTAGTCGGACTGGACGGTGATGTCGGTGCCGTTGCTGGTCTTCAGGGCCCGGAAGAGCAGGGTCAGCACGACCGTGACGACCACGTTGATGACCAGGGCGGTCAGACCGATGT
>NZ_JADYVR010000937.1:0-404 GCF_020193935.1 Bradyrhizobium sp. NBAIM08
AGATGTGCCTGCAAAAGGACTGGATACGTTTATAGAAGCATGTGCGGCAAGGAATATTACATGTTCTAAAAAAAGGGAAGCACTTCCGAACATCGTAAGCTCCTATCCGGCTGTTGATATTTTTACAACGGATACCTGGGTACGGGAAGGCGTTTATAAAGACATCTTTCATTCATTTGATTACGCTCCTGCAGTTAAAATCAACATAACAGACAGTAATCAAAGTTTTGTTCCGTTTTTTACCGGTCATATCAACTGGGTTTCTTCAACTGCTATGCATTTCTGGTATCTGTATATCCGTTTTCCTAAAACAGATCAGGTGTATTGTTTCCCTGAATTGATTTATACAAATGATATCAGCAGGGTATCGAAACAGGTGGAAGGAATAATAGCCGCCAATGAAT
>NZ_JADYVR010000938.1:0-404 GCF_020193935.1 Bradyrhizobium sp. NBAIM08
GGTCGGCCTTGTTGTGTTGGCCGTCGCGACGGTGGTCTTCATCGTGCAGAACAGCGATCGGTCGAAGGTCCGCTTCCTGTTCTTCAGCGTGACGACGCGAGTATGGGTCGGTGTTCTCGTGGCCATCGCCCTCGGGGTCATCCTCGACCGCTTGTTCTCGGTCTGGTGGCGCCGCCGCAAGGAACGCGAGTGACCTGCGGGCACGGAACGCGAGTGACGCGCGTGGTTGCCACGCACATGACCGCTTGACTGACGCTCTGTGAAGCCCCCGGCCGCGCCACCTCGTGAGTCCGTCGCGTCGAGCGATGGCGTCTCGTTGACCGTGCATCACCTGGTCTCCGGTCCTGCGTCTGCCCCGCTCCTGGTCTCGCACGCCACGGGCTTCCACGCCCGCGCCTACCGCC
>NZ_JADYVR010000939.1:0-404 GCF_020193935.1 Bradyrhizobium sp. NBAIM08
GGTCTTGCCAGCATTACGCGGCAGTCCGTCAATCGCTCGGAGAGCCGGACAGATTTAGGCTTCAGTTTCGGAATGAACTCATCGAAGTCGTCGGTGATATCGTACGTCGCAGCGCAAGTCCGACCGTGGAAGAAGTAACGAAGGCGGTAGACAAGCTCGTGCCGAAGGAGCATGTCGACGATTTCGTTCGACTGACAATCAAGGAATTGGAGAATTTGCACGAAGGCAATTTCGCGCGCTTCCGCTTGCGGCCATCAGAATACAATGCTTGGCGGGATGCTTTGCGACCGCAGCCACATCATGAACGCCAAGGCTAATGCCTAATTGATAAACAGAGACTATGGCTGGTATTCGACATCACATCCTCCCAAGGTTTTTGCTCAAAGGTTTTGCCAGCAAAGTCA
>NZ_JADYVR010000940.1:0-404 GCF_020193935.1 Bradyrhizobium sp. NBAIM08
GTCGGCAAGGCGGGCAAGGTCAAGTTCGTCGGTTTCGACGCGAGCCCGGAGCTGCTGAAAGGCCTCGACCAGGCGTACGTGCACGCGCTCGTCGTCCAGGATCCGGTGGCGATGGGCCGCCGCGGCGTCGAGCTGCTCGTCGCGCACCTGCGCGGCGAGAAGGTGCCGGCGACGGTCGGCACCGAACTCGTCGTCGCGACTCCGGAGAACCGCGAGCAGCCGGCCATCCGCGCGCTGCTGCATCCGGACCTCTCGAGCCTCGGTCGCTGACGGTGCCGAGCCTGCTCGAGATGCGCGGCATCGCGCTGCGCTACGGCCCCACGGTCGCGCTCGACGGCGTCGACTTCGACCTGCAGGCTGGCGAGGTGCACGCGCTGCTCGGCGAGAACGGCGCCGGCAAGAGC
>NZ_JADYVR010000941.1:0-404 GCF_020193935.1 Bradyrhizobium sp. NBAIM08
AGGGAATCAACCGCCGCGGACTGCGACAAGCACCTTGCGCAGCGCAGCGAGGAACCGATCCAGCTCGGCCGACGTCACGCACAGCGCGGGCTGCAAGCGCAGCACGTTGCCGTGCCAGCCGCTGACCGTGATCAGCATGCCGGCGTCGTGGAGACCGTCCTTCACTTTCGCCATCTCGGTCTTGCCGAGCGGCTTCTTCGAGTCGCGATCGTGGACGAGCTCGATGCCACCGAGGAGGCCGGTGAAGCGAACGTCGCCGATCCACGGATCCTTGAGCGCCCACGCGCCCTCGGTGAAGTAGCGGCCCATCTTCGCCGCGTTCTCGACGAGAACCTCGGCGACGATCGTCTCGATCATCGCGAGTCCCGCGGCCGCGCTGACGGCGTTGCCACCGGACGTCGGCG
>NZ_JADYVR010000942.1:0-404 GCF_020193935.1 Bradyrhizobium sp. NBAIM08
GGTGATGGCATCGACGTAGTAGTTGGCGGTGGCCGAGAAGGAATCACCGAAGGTCTTGCGCACCAGCACCGACGGTCCCTGCACCGTGATGCCGCCACCGGAGTAGCTGTGATACATGACGTCGGCCCGGTCTTCGGGCAGCACGCCGGCATGCACGGCCGAAGCAGCCAGCAGCAGGGCCAGGGCCGGAACGCGCGGCATGCGGAGCATCAGGTGCAGCCGCAACCGCCGCCACCTGCACCGGTGGCGCCCCGGGCACCTTCGCGAACCTCGAATACATGGTCGAGGTATGACGACGACACGGGGTCAGGATCCATGGACATGATCGGATCGGCAAGGTGCTCGCGTTCGTAGGGCTTGACCCATGGCTGGAGCGGCGCGCAGGCCTGCAATGCCAGCAGGGC
>NZ_JADYVR010000943.1:0-404 GCF_020193935.1 Bradyrhizobium sp. NBAIM08
GTGCAGCGGGGTCAGGCCGTGGGTATCGAGCGCACGAATGTGCTCCGGTGTGGGGTAACCGCGATTGCGTTCCCACCCGTAGCCGGGCCAGGTTCGCGCATGGTCGGCCATGATCCGGTCACGGGTCACCTTGGCGACGATCGAGGCAGCGGCGATCGAGCGGCATTTGGTATCGCCGGTCACGATCGCCTTCGACGGCCGCTCCCAACGCGGGGTGGCATTGCCGTCGACCAGCACCCAGGCGGGGTCAAAGCCGAGCGCCTCGGCCAAGGCTTCGACCGCGCGGCTCATCGCCAGCATCCGCGCCCAGTAAATGTTGATCTCGTCAATTTCCTCGACCGAGGCGATCCCGACCCCGCGCCAGCCCCCGACCCGCTGGCCGATCAACCCAGCCAGCGCCACCA
>NZ_JADYVR010000944.1:0-404 GCF_020193935.1 Bradyrhizobium sp. NBAIM08
ATCCCGTACACCGCCGCTTCGCTGGGCAGGAACCCGACCACGCGGGACAGCTGTTGGGCGAACATCTGCGCGTTGAACCCGTCGTCGTGCTCGGCACCGAGGGTCAGCAGCGCATCGTCGGTGATGCGGCCGGATGACCGGATGGCGTCCAGGTCGAGGAAGTCGCGGACCTCGCCGCGGGAATACACCGCGGACAGCTTTCCGGCGATCGCGTCGCGTTCGGACAGCACCGGGCCCACGGAGAGGCGCACGGGCGGGTCGGCGCGCCAGTTGAGGGCGAGATCGACGTCGAGGACGTCCGCGCCTTCTTTGATGATGCGCAGGCGGGCGAACTGTGCGAAGGACCGCACAAGTTCGACGGTGTAGCCGGCGTCGGAGAGGGTGTGTTGAACCAGTTCGACGAC
>NZ_JADYVR010000945.1:0-404 GCF_020193935.1 Bradyrhizobium sp. NBAIM08
ACCGATGATCACGCTCTCGACGTGCGCCACGCTCGAGGACCATGCGGTCGGCAACTACTGGGCCGACGAGTTCGACAACCCCGAGCACCGCATCGACAAGATCGGCGTGCTCGTGGCGTCGCGACCCGTGGCCGGCTGAGGTCCGCGATTGACCGGCCTGCAACGATGGGCCCGCAGCCGACCGGCACGATCGAGCACGTCCCACCACCGATGAAACGGAGTTCGCCATGCCCCTGATCTATCCCGTCGCCGAGGAGACCCCCGACGACGCCGAGACCACCTTCGACGACTTCGCAGCCGACTGGTCGGAGACCTGGGTGGTGGAGATCGACACCGACCACGAGCACGAGGACGAGGGCGACTACGTCCGCCTCGGCCCGGTCGGCGCCCAGCAGGCCTGGGAC
>NZ_JADYVR010000946.1:0-404 GCF_020193935.1 Bradyrhizobium sp. NBAIM08
CAACTCCTCGAGCGCAAGCTTCATCGAAAAAGTGCCAGTGCGGCCGACGCCGAAACCAATCACACGTAAGGACATGTGGTTTTTCCCATGGGCTGCTTCTCCGGATGGCGTGAAGCAGTCTAGGCAGACTGCTCGGGGGGAAGCAGCCGGTCCATCACATTAGCAAACACTCCCGGAAAAACTCCTTTTCCTTCGCCCCGTCGCAAGACCTCCTCGACGCTGAGGTTTCCTACGCAGTGGGTTAGCTGTGGAGCCTCAATAGGTTGTCCTTGCCGAGGGCGAGGCGGCTGATGGGCGGTTTTGATTTTAGACTGCCGTGCGGGCGATGCCAGTTGTATCGATGGAGCCAGAACGGCAGTTCGTCGGCGCGGCGATCTGAGCTTGGATATGCCTGGGCGTATGCC
>NZ_JADYVR010000095.1:0-556 GCF_020193935.1 Bradyrhizobium sp. NBAIM08
CGGTAGTAGTTTTGAGAAATCGTTTCCTGCAGGTAAACAGGCACTACAGAGCGGCCTTCCATTAGTTTGCTGGTATCTTTTTCATCCAGCACAAAACGGTATTTGCGTAGCAGCTTGCTGTTCTTTAGTTTTTCTGCCAGGTTGCTGATAGCCACCTGCATTTTCTCATATTGCTCGTATTGCGCATAGTCGTAGCTACCAATCCCATTTTTCTCCTTATTCTCAATTACTTTTTGAATGAGTTCTACCGCAGGATTATCCTTATTCCGGTATTTTACTTTATGAGGTTTCACCAGTACATTGGTCGTATCGGCCCCGGCAACCAGCGCTACATCAATGGTCTGCGTACCGGCAACCACATCTATTGCCGCTGATTTATAACCGATATAGGAGAACAGGATTTGGGTGAAATTACCCGTAGCACTTAACGTAAACTTCCCGTCAGCATCGGAAGTAGTACCCCTGCGGCTACCTTTAAAAAGAATGCTTACTGACTTTAGGGGCTGATGCGTAGCTGCATCGGTGACGGTACCGCTGACGGTAACCTGAGCAAAAC
>NZ_JADYVR010000947.1:0-404 GCF_020193935.1 Bradyrhizobium sp. NBAIM08
ATCGAGGGTGTGAGGCCGAGCGGGGCGGGGCCGAGGTCGGAGCGAGAGGCCGGGATGACTGACCGAGAGTTGCTCGAACGGTTCCGGACGTCGCGGGACGAGGACGCCTTCGAGGGCCTGGTCCTGCGGCACGGGCCGATGGTGCTGGGGCTCTGCCGGCGGGTCCTGCGCGACGCGCACGAGGCCGACGACGTCTTCCAGGCGACGTTCCTGCTCCTGGCGAGGAACGCGGGGACGATCCGCGACCTCGACTCGGTCGCCGGGTGGCTCTACGGGGTCGCGTACCGGATCGCGGTCCGGGAGAAGGCCGGGGCGCGGCGACGATTGGCCGGAGGGCGAGACTTGGCGATGGCCGTCACCGGGATCGGGGAGGATCGGGCCGACGAAGACCGGCGGGACCGGGA
>NZ_JADYVR010000948.1:0-404 GCF_020193935.1 Bradyrhizobium sp. NBAIM08
CTCGGAGACGGCCTTGGCGTTGAGGTTGGAGCCGTAGGCGAAGTAATACATTCTCGCGCACGCGTCGCGCAAGGATGCAGACGCGCCGGTACAGAGCGCGTCAGTGAGCGTGCGGTCGCATCATTGGGTTTTCGACTGCGGATTCAACGCGGGCCGACTGAGCGGCAAAGGTCGGTCATCGCCGGCCGATGAATCACTTCTTGCCGCGAAGATTTCGCTCGGCAGTCGTCCAGTGCTCGACGTGGTCGCCCGGGTGGCCGCTCTGCCAAAGGTGGTAGGCGTGCTCGGCGACCATCTCGTCGGTCACTTCGGTCGTGGTTGCCGTCGGCTTCGAGGCCTTCGTCGTCTTGGGAACGGCGGTCGCGCGGGGCTTGGTCTCTTTCACCGGCTCCGCGGCGGACACA
>NZ_JADYVR010000949.1:0-404 GCF_020193935.1 Bradyrhizobium sp. NBAIM08
CAATAGAACAGCGGGATTTTTCTATCCACGGCGCTTTAAAAAAGGCGGAAGCTTTTAATTTCAGCGAAGCGCCTGTTATTGCGGATGATCTTGAAAAAGTAATTGAAAATTTTGTGCATGCCCTCAAAAAAGATCAATAATAAAGATATTGATAACCTCTTTTTATTTTTTGCAGATCAAGCAAAACAGAATAGCTGGTTGCATACCATTCGTCTGTATTATGTAAACTTTCTGCCGGCAATTCATTTAATTCAAAAGGCAAAGACGTACAGGTGATCACGGGTTTTAATAAAGCCGGCAAGCCTTCTCCGTTTCCTGCATAACCGATCCAGGTCTTCTGTTTAAACAGTACTGAAAAAACATTTTTATAAAACCTGAGGGGTTTCTTTTGTAAAAAAATATGC
>NZ_JADYVR010000950.1:0-404 GCF_020193935.1 Bradyrhizobium sp. NBAIM08
GGGTCGAGCCCGACGTGGCCACGAGCGGGGACCTCCGCTTCTCCGATCAGCTCGTCCTGGCCTTCACCACCGAGGCCCTGTTCGGGCCGGCCACCGGCCTCCCGGCCGCGGCCGGGCCCGTGCGCTGGGTCGGGCCCTCGATCGACCAGCGGCCCGAGCCGAGCCCGTTCCCGTGGGAGTGGCTCGACCCCTCCCGGCGGCGGGTGCTGGTCTCGCTCGGCACGGTCAACGCCGAGGTCGGCGACCGGTTCTTCGCCACCGTCGTCGAGGCGCTCTCCGGGCCCGACAGCCGTCCCGACCTCCAGGTCGTGGTCGTGGCGCCACCCGCCCGCGTCGCGGTGCCGCCCGACTCGGACCGCATCCGGGTCTTCGAGCGCGTGCCCCAGCTGGCGCTCCTCCCCCAC
>NZ_JADYVR010000951.1:0-404 GCF_020193935.1 Bradyrhizobium sp. NBAIM08
CATGTGCATGATGGATTGGAAAATAATTTCTGAAGACTATACTCGCTAATGGAAAAGCAAAGCCGATGAAGCGCAATAAATTGCGAGATAAATCTGATTTGCTAGTATGCCCGCTTCCTCACTATCGGAGTTAACACAAGGATGAGATTAACGACGAAATTTTCGGCCTTTGTTACGCTGCTCACCGGGTTAACAATTTTTGTGACTTTGCTGGGCTGTTCGCTAAGTTTCTACAACGCAATTCAGTATAAGTTTAGTCATCGCGTTCAGGCGGTGGCGACGGCGATTGATACCCACCTTGTGTCGAATGACTTCAGCACATTAAGGCCACAAATTACCGAATTAATGATGTCGGCAGATATCGTTCGTGTAGACCTGCTCCATGGTGATAAACAGGTTTATAC
>NZ_JADYVR010000952.1:0-404 GCF_020193935.1 Bradyrhizobium sp. NBAIM08
TTTTTGGACAATGCCTTTGAAGACTCAAAATTTTCATCATTTGCCAGATCAACATATTCATCCCTAAAAGTAAGAATGGCACTTGGTTCAATTCCTATTAAAGGAGAGCTTGCCGTAACTACATCTTTCAATAGCTCAATATTTCTATTGGCTATCTTTTTTGCATCTCTCAACAATCCTTTACTTAACCAGGCCCGGCCACTCTCAATGTGTTTTAGGATTACTACTTCGTAACCCAATTTTTCCAGTAATGTAATTGCTTTAATGCCAATCTCTGTATCGTTGTAGTTGGTAAATTCATCACAGAAAAGATGTACAGTTGGACGCTGGTTCGTAACCGCTGCTTCTTTCCTGGAACTTGCATTTTTTTTCCTAAACCAACTTTGTAAAGTGGTTTTATAAAG
>NZ_JADYVR010000953.1:0-404 GCF_020193935.1 Bradyrhizobium sp. NBAIM08
GTGATGAGGAACGTGCGCATCCGGCCCATGCCTACACTTTAATCCATGGCCGTTCGGTTGCATTGGCTTCGCACGTCCGAGGCAGAGAGCGTGACCGCAGCAGCATTCGATGACCGGCTGTCCGCCGCGGAAGCGGAGATCGCCAGACGTGCACGCCAGCAGGCGGCGCTGGCGGAGCTCGGCCAGGCCGCGCTCGCGCGCGTCGACGTCGGCCTGCTCGTAGGACAAACCTGCGCCGTCGTCGAATGGGCCCTCGGGGCCTCCTACGTCAGCGTCGTGGCGGCCGACCGGAACGAGCTCTCCCTCCGTTTCGGCCTCGGCTCGATGGCTGCCGTCGAAAAGCGACATAACAAGGCCATTGCGCGCGATGACGTCGTTGGCATTCAGGGCCAGCAGCTCACGAT
>NZ_JADYVR010000954.1:0-403 GCF_020193935.1 Bradyrhizobium sp. NBAIM08
CTCTACAAGGTGCTGCACGATTGGTTCCCGGGCGCCGCGCGCATTGCCAACACCGGCGCCGCGGTGCAGGAATGGAAGGGCGCACGGCCGATGCTGCCCGACGGGCCGCCGGTGATAGGCGCCACCGGCATCCGTGGCGTGTGGCTCAACCTGGGCCATGGTTCGAGCGGCTGGGCCTTGTCCTGCGGCTGCGCCCGCGCGGTGGCCGACCTGATGGGCGGCCACGCGCCGGAGGTCGACATCGAGGGACTGGGGATCGAGCGGCTGGCACTCGCTGCGCGGTGACAGAATCCGGGCATGCAACGCATCACGCCCGACCGCCGCTGGCCCCTGCTGGACGTCGCAGCCTCGCGAGCCCTGGAGCAATCGGCGGCATCCGGGCTTGCGCCACACGCTCTGATGG
>NZ_JADYVR010000955.1:0-403 GCF_020193935.1 Bradyrhizobium sp. NBAIM08
GTCGTCGACTTCATGTCGATCGAGCGCTACTCCCACGTGATGCACATCGTCTCCACCGTCACCGGCCGCGTCACCGAGGACCGCACCGCCTTCGACGTCCTCACCGCCTGCTTCCCCGCGGGCACCCTCTCCGGCGCCCCGAAGCCCCGCGCCATGCAGATCATCGAGGAGCTGGAGCCGAGCCGCCGCGGACTGTACGGGGGCTGCGTCGGCTACCTCGACTTCGCCGGGGACTCCGACACCGCCATCGCCATCCGTACCGCCCTGCTCCGCGACGGCACCGCGTACGTACAGGCCGGAGCGGGTGTCGTCGCCGACTCCGACCCGGTCGCCGAGGACACCGAGTGCCGCAACAAGGCGGCGGCCGTGCTCCGCGCCGTCCATACGGCCAACCGGCTCCACG
>NZ_JADYVR010000956.1:0-403 GCF_020193935.1 Bradyrhizobium sp. NBAIM08
ACGTCGCGGTTGGCCCGGTCTCGTATCTGATGACGATGACCGGCAACCAGGTGGGCTGCGCCCTGGTCTGGGCCGCCACCGTCGTCGTCCAGCTTGCCGCCAGCCTCTATCTGATCCCGCGCTGGGGGATCGAGGGCGCAGCGCTCGGCACCGCCCTTGCCACCGTCGTGCTCGGCGTTGCGCTGACCATTCTTGTCCGCCGCCGCCTGCACATCAGCGCGCATGCGCTGGTCCCGCTCTGGCGAAGCATGGCCCGCGCCAGGCTGTGAAGCGCGCGCGCCCGCCGCGGCGCAGTCGAGCGGCTGGTCAATCAATCACCGCCGCCACGTGCCGCCAACCGCTCTCTTCCCGCGAACCGCGAGGCCCCATGCGCACCATCTACATCAACAGCCGCTTCCTGACC
>NZ_JADYVR010000096.1:0-554 GCF_020193935.1 Bradyrhizobium sp. NBAIM08
GAAGAGGACCACCGCGTGACCGCCACTGACCATGCCCTCGAGCTGACCCGGGTGGCGGCCGCCGCCGCCGCCGACAAGCTCGGCACCGACCTGATCGCCTACGACGTGTCCGACCAGCTGGCCATCACCGACGTCTTCCTGGTGGTGACCGCCGCGAACGAGCGCCAGGTGGGAGCCGTGGTCGACGGGATCGAAGAGGCGCTGCGCGGTCACGACGTGAAGCCCGTACGCCGCGAGGGCGACCGCGTGCAGCGCTACGTCCACATCGGGACGGGCAACTACAACCCCTCCACCGCGCGCCTCTACACCGACCTCGGCATCTTCACCTGCCGCGAGGACCTGGTGGAGGACGTGGCCGATCTCTTCAACCACCTCACCGGGTTCGCGCGGCCGCCGAGCTACCGGCGCGCCCTGGTGGCCCCCGCCCACCTGCGCGACGGCATCGTGGCCGAGATCGACCGGGCCATCGCCGGCCACAGCGCCGAGTCGCCGTCGCGGGTCGTGATGAAGATGAACGCGATCATCGACGGGCCGATGATCGCCGCGGTCTATCG
>NZ_JADYVR010000957.1:0-403 GCF_020193935.1 Bradyrhizobium sp. NBAIM08
CCTGACGGCCGGCGAGCGGATGAGTGCGGCGCTGCTGGCGATGGCGATCCACGACCTCGGGCTGACTGCCCGCTCACTGACGGGGTCGCAGGCCGGCATCATCACCACCGGCACCCACGGCAACGCCCGGATCATCGACATCACTCCCGGCCGGATCACCAGCGCCCTCGACAGCGGCGACATCGTGATCGTGGCCGGTTTCCAGGGCGTCGCCCAAGACACCAAGGACGTCACCACCCTGGGCCGCGGCGCCTCCGACACCACCGCGGTCGCGCTGGCCGCCAGTCTCGGCGCCGACTACTGCGAGATCTACACCGACGTGGACGGGGTGTTCACCGCCGACCCGCGAATCGTGCCGAGCGCGCGGCGGATCCCGCACATCTCGTACGAGGAGATGCTGGAG
>NZ_JADYVR010000958.1:0-403 GCF_020193935.1 Bradyrhizobium sp. NBAIM08
CGCGACGACACCGCGCCCGGCCGCGCTCCCCTGATCAGCCGCCGGAGACGGCGGGCAGGACGTGGACCGTGTCCTCGGGCCCGACCGGGGTGCTGAGGTCGGCCGGGCGCCCGGCGACGAAGACGTTGATGTGCGGGCGCAGCCGCGGTCCCTCCTCGACCAGCCGGCTGCGCATCCCCGGAGCCCGGACATCGAGCGCACTGAGGACCGCGTCGACGTCGGCGCCATCGACGGCATGCCGGCGCTCGACACCGGGGAACAGGGCGAGCAGCGAGCGCGGCAGCAGGACGACGGCCACGGGACGGCTCGTCAGTCGAGGACGAGCGCTTCGACCGACCAGATCTCCGGCAGGTTCGCGGTGATGAGCCGCCAGGAGACGCCTTCGTCGCTGCTGTGCCACAAC
>NZ_JADYVR010000959.1:0-403 GCF_020193935.1 Bradyrhizobium sp. NBAIM08
AAGCCACCCGAAAGCGATCCATGCACCAGCCCGATGGCGCCCTCCGGCGGCACCTCCCGCAGCTCCGCGACGGGGGTGGTCGGCCGGCCCGCCTCCTCCAGCAGCTCGCCGACGCGGCTGGCCTGGTCGGTGGTGACGAGGACGCGCCGGCCCTGCGTGGCGAGCTCGACGAGCCACGCGCCGGCGCGCTCGGCCCGACCGGGCAGGGTGGGCGCCGCGCCGTACGCCGGGTCGAGGTCGGCCTGCTCCTCCAGGCGTTCGGTCGCCCGGTCAGCCAGGCCTTGAAGGGTCTCGAGCGCCACGTACGGAAGCGGCCAGCCCGGCGGCAGCTCGCCGTCGGCCACGAGCCCGTCGCGGCGGTCCACGGCCTGCACGTCGAGGTCGGCGGCCAGGGCTCGGAGCT
>NZ_JADYVR010000960.1:0-403 GCF_020193935.1 Bradyrhizobium sp. NBAIM08
ACGACGAGCCGGGTGATCAGGCTATTGACGGCATTGCCGGCGATCAGCTTCTCGGCCGCGACGAGATCGTAGCCCGCGTCGCCCCGGCCGAGCGCATCCGCGCCCGGCAGGTTGCCGTGGAGCATCGCGCCGACCTTCTCCTCGATCGTCATCCGGCCGAGTAGGTCCGCGGCGCGCGCCGCCGCATCGAGCGTTGGGTTTTCGTACGGATCGAGTTGCCCGTTATGGTTGAGGTCGCGGAAGCGCGGCGGCTGGCCCAGTGATGCGCTCGCCAGCACCGCAGCGCCGAGCAGGGGCGCGAAGCACCGCAAGGGGCGTGCGATGCCGGCCGCCGAAAGCCTGAATTCCACTGGTCCCCTCCCGATCGCACGCGAGACTAGGTAGCGCGCGAATGCTGTCAACT
>NZ_JADYVR010000961.1:0-403 GCF_020193935.1 Bradyrhizobium sp. NBAIM08
CCATCCGCCGCCTCAACGAGCAGGGGATTCCGGTGGTGGTGGTGACCAATCAATCGGGCATCGCTCGTGGGCTGCTCACCGAGCAGGATTACGAGCGCGTCCGGATGCGCGTCGACAAGCTGCTCGCGGCGGAAGGCGCGCGTGTCGATGCGACGTATCACTGTCCGCATCATCCCGACTTCGGTGAAGCCTGCGAGTGCCGAAAGCCGGGGACGCTGCTATACCGGCAAGCAATCGAGGCGCACGACCTCGATCCTGTCCGCTCATGGTTTGTCGGCGACCGACTACGCGACGTGCAACCCGGCGCAGCGCTGGGCGGCTCAGGCATCCTGCTCCGAGTCGAGTCGACGCCGCCGGCCGACATCGAAAACGCAGGATCGTTCCCCATGGTTGATTCCCTGGC
>NZ_JADYVR010000962.1:0-403 GCF_020193935.1 Bradyrhizobium sp. NBAIM08
CCCCGTCACGCCACGGGCGCCCACGAGCGCCGGCACCTCGACGACGGCCGAGGGGGGCAGGTTCGGGATCAGGCCGACGTTGGGCAGGTTCACGGCGAGCTCGACGTGCTCGCGCCCCGTGACGAGCGCCTCGGCGATGGACACCAGCCGCTCCGCCTCCTGGTCGTCCCCGTCCCCGTCGACCGGCGCCGCGGGCAGCTTCCCGTCGGCCTGGTCGTGGAGCCGCTGCCAGAGGTCGGACTTCTGGTCGATGTAGCGGATCGTGTCGTCGCGCCCGCCCTGCAGGCCCCAGGGCAGCCGGTCCTCGTCCACCCCGGCGCCGTCGCTGCCGCGGAGGTACCAGCCGAAGAACTCCGCGACGTGCCGGTCGCCCGGCGCCGGGTAGCGCCCGAACGTCCGGTAG
>NZ_JADYVR010000963.1:0-403 GCF_020193935.1 Bradyrhizobium sp. NBAIM08
GCTGGACGTCATGGACTCGTTCGTCTCGCGCTCGCTGCGCGGGATCGCGATGATGACCCGGCTGCGCGGGGCGGAGACGGTGATCGTCGGGATCCAGCCCGAGGTGGCGTTCGCGATGGTCCAGCTCGGGATGAGCTTCGAGGACGTGCAGACGGCGCTGGACCTCGAGGAGGGGCTGGCGCTCCTGCAGGCGGGTGACCTTGGCACCTGACGCGGCCGAACGGATCGCGATCGAATCCGACGCGGACGTCGTGACCGCGCGCCAGCGCGCGCGGCAGCTCGCCGTCGGCCTCGAAATGCCGAGCACCGATCAGACGCTGCTCGCCACCGCGATCTCGGAGATCGCCCGCAACATCACCACCTACGCGGAGCGCGGCGAGGTCCTGATCGACCTCGTGCGCGA
>NZ_JADYVR010000964.1:0-403 GCF_020193935.1 Bradyrhizobium sp. NBAIM08
TTTCTGATCGTCGCGGTTCGTCAATCGTCTCCGGTCCACGCATTCGGAGATCCAGTAACCACTGAGTCGCGCGTCGGTGATTACCGGAAAGTCGGTGGAATCCTGTTTTCGTTTACATCCAGAGATGTCGAGATTGCAACGAAAAAGGAGCTCGCGAGCATGCAGTGGGGCAACATAGAGGTCGACCGGCAGCTTCCGACCGAATGGTTCTCTCCGCCTCAGTTCGTGCGCACCGAGCTCCAGTCCTTCATGGAAAAGCTTTTCGCCGAGCGCGCTGACACGTCAGCTGTGCAATGGTCGTATCTCGCGTTCCGCCAGGAGCATCCGGAAATCGACACACGCGCCGGAATGGAAGCGATGGGTTATCAGATGCTCAAGATGGGTGACCACGCTGGCGCAATTG
>NZ_JADYVR010000965.1:0-403 GCF_020193935.1 Bradyrhizobium sp. NBAIM08
CCCCTCGTCCACGGCGAACGAGGGGTGACGCCGGCTGAGGTGTCGCGGGTCCGCGTGCGGTGACCGTCCGCGATCGGTTGCCCCCGTTCGTCCTGGAGGTCGTCGACGACCGTCGGGCGCTCCGGGGCCTCGTGGCCGCGTGCCTCGCCCTGGGTGCGGCGGGCCTGGATCCGCACGTCCTGGACCCGGGCAACCCGCACATGGAGGCGCTGCTACGGTCGACGCCGTCCATCCGGGACGTGCTGACCGTGTTCGCGCTGGTGCAGGCCGGGCTGCTGCTGCTGGGTGGCGCAGTCGCCGACATCTGGCGTTCGGAACGGTTGCTGCGGGTGGCGCTGGTGGGGCTCGCGATCGCGTCCGTCGGGGCGGTCGTGCTGCCCTCCGGCGCGGGCCTGTTCGCGAT
>NZ_JADYVR010000966.1:0-403 GCF_020193935.1 Bradyrhizobium sp. NBAIM08
TCGCGGTACGCAGGGTGCTCGGAGGTGAGGATGGACCCTCCGAGCACGACCGGCGTGGGCTGCGCGCCGGCGAGCCCGGTGCGACGGGCGGCGACACCGGCGAGCCGGGCGAACGTGCCCGCCTGCGCGGCAACGATCCCCCACGCCACCGCGTCGCCGGAGCCGGCGGCGCGCAGCACCGAACGGGCCGCGACCCGTTCGTCGGGCACGGGCCTGACCGGGTGGCGGCGGGTGAAGGCGTGCAGGAGGGCCTCGACGTCGTCGTAGCCGTAGAGCGCCAGCAGCTCCGCGGTCAGCAGGGTCGGTCGCCCCGCACCCAGCTCGGCGTCCACGGCGAGCGTCGGGACGAACGGGTGCGCGACGAGCGCGCGGACCGCGTCGGCCCGGCTGCCCTCCCACGCGG
>NZ_JADYVR010000097.1:0-549 GCF_020193935.1 Bradyrhizobium sp. NBAIM08
GACAATTGACAATATGCAATTTGCAACAGAGCGCATTGAAATTTATGATGTGCTTGGTCAGAAAGTTTTTAGCCAGAGGCAGGCAGCAAGGAGCAAGGAGCAAATTACCATTGATGTTTCGGAATTAAAGCCAGGAATTTATTCCCTCTCTATTAATCAAAATCAAAGTGTAGTTGCAAGAAAAGTGGTGATACAATAATTAGTAACTGTTCAACGGCAACCCATTCAAATCCTTAAACACAAATAGAAATGAAATCAAAAATTTTACTTTCACTTCTGCTGTTGACAGCCGGGTTGACGGGTTTTTGCACTACCTGGACCATCACCAATTTTGGATTTACGTTTACGCCTGCATCCATCACTATAAATCCTGGCGACAGCGTGAATTTTGTCATCGATTCAGCGCACAATGCAGTGGAGGTGAGTGATACTACCTGGAATGCAAACGGCAATACTGCCCTGCCTGGCGGATTTCTAACCCCATTTGGAGGAGGATTAATTTTGGCGACACAGCTTGGAACGGGTACACATTATTATGTATGCTATCCC
>NZ_JADYVR010000967.1:0-402 GCF_020193935.1 Bradyrhizobium sp. NBAIM08
CCCCTATTGTAAATTCATGAATTTTGGTAAAGCTTTGCCCCTGGTCGGTACTGCGGTATAGCCAAAAACGAGGCCCCCAGGGCACTGCGCTCCAGAGCCGTGTAAGGCAGTAAACAGTATTGCCGGCATCACGCAGCCGGATGATTTTTGCCACATAATTACCACCCCAGGCTACCGGAAAGCTAATGCCTGCTACAGGCGTAAATGTAGCACCTTCATTATCGGAATACATCATGTTTTGGCCGATAGCAGCTAAGATGCGGGTACCGCCGCCGGATTTAATAAATGCCTGCATATTACGCTGGTCGAACCGGAAGCCTTGATTTAACAGTGTCCAGCTTCCGCTACCCAATATCGTTTTCCACAGGCTGCCACCGTTCGAAATGGTATACAATGTATTGG
>NZ_JADYVR010000968.1:0-402 GCF_020193935.1 Bradyrhizobium sp. NBAIM08
CGTCGGCGGTGGAGGAGCCGGTGACCGTGTTCCGGGTGTACTGCACGTGCCCGGGGCAGTCGGCCAGGATGAACTTCCGCGCCGGGGTGGCGAAGTAGCGGTAGGCCACGTCGATCGTGATGCCCTGCTCGCGCTCGGCCCGCAGCCCATCGGTCAGCAGGGCCAGGTCGGCGGTGGCCAGACCCTTCCGCTTGCTGACCTGCTGGACGTGGTCGAGGGTGTCGGTGAGCACGGAGTTGGTGTCGTAGAGCAACCGCCCGACCAGGGTGGACTTGCCGTCGTCGACCGAGCCGGCCGTGGCCAGGCGCAGCAGCGTGCGGCCGCCCGTCTTGGTGGGGGAGGTCAGCGTGGGAGCCATCAGAAGTACCCTTCTCGCTTGCGATCTTCCATGGCGGCTTCGCT
>NZ_JADYVR010000969.1:0-402 GCF_020193935.1 Bradyrhizobium sp. NBAIM08
GATCACCCCGGACGACGTCCGCGGATCCCGCAGCACCCTGGAGAGCGCGGTCCTGAACGACGGCTGGCCCACCCTGGGGGCCTCCCGCGGCAAGGTCATGTTCCTCATGGACAACGCCGGGTCCTACCGGACCACCTACCTGGCCGGACACCCCAGCCTGCAGGGCCGGGTCCTGTTCACGAACTCGAACCCCGGCAACGCCGACGCGGCCTTCGTCGAGCGCAACGACGCCAAGGGGTCCTTCACCGCCATCCAGAACCTGGTTCGCCAGGGCTACATGGTGCGGACCCGTTCGGACTCACCTGGTCGGGAGGTCGCCACCAACGATCGGAGCACGCTCGAAGCGGCGCTCGCCAGCGGCGCCCAGTGGGTCAGCACCGACTACCCGGTGGCGGGCTACTC
>NZ_JADYVR010000970.1:0-402 GCF_020193935.1 Bradyrhizobium sp. NBAIM08
CTGTCGAAACCTCGAGACCGGGCAGCCCGATGCGCGATCCGATCGCCGGCAGCAGGCCGCCGACGGCCGATCCCGCGCTGACAAGCTCCGGGAAGATGCCGCGAGGCAGGCCGACGCGCTCGATCAGCGCGTCATCCCACTCACCGGTGTGAACGTTGAAGAGAGCGGTTGTCGAGGCGTTGGTGCGCTCGCTGAACTGCCGACCGGTCAGCCAGTAGGTGATGAGGTCGGGGATCAGCAGGAACCTGTCGATGCCCTCGAGTCGACCAGCGAGCTGATCCTCGGCGAGCTGGTAGACGGTGTTGAACGGGAGGCGCTGGAGACCCGTCGCCGCGTACAGCTCCGCTGCGGGAACCCGACTGTGCACGGCATCGATCGCCGGCGCAGTGCGGGAGTCCCGGT
>NZ_JADYVR010000971.1:0-402 GCF_020193935.1 Bradyrhizobium sp. NBAIM08
GCCCCGACCGCGGTCGTTGCCGAGGGCAGCGCCTTGTCGAGAGCGGCGGCAAGCGCCTTCTCCTCCGGCTCGGTGAGCAACGCCGCATCGACCGCGCCACCGAAACTCTCGCCTGACTTCTTCTCTTCGTCTCGCAAGATGTTTGCGGCGCGCTTGAAGCCGGCTAACAGATTCTTCCCATCGTCAGTGTCAAGGAATTTCCCTAGCGCATCGACACGGCGGACGATGAGAAGAATGTCGTCCTGATTGCCGAGCGCAAAAACCGCGTCGACAAGATCGTGCCGCGCCCCCTGCTCGCGAAGCTGCACCTTCAGGCGGTCGGCGAAGAAGGAAAGGAGGTCCACCGGCAGGGACCGGAGATCGGACAAGGTCGCATACTTGGCCAAGTCAGGATCATTCGGC
>NZ_JADYVR010000972.1:0-402 GCF_020193935.1 Bradyrhizobium sp. NBAIM08
TCATGTCTGTGTTCATTGCGTTCATAACGTTTCTCCGAAACTGCGGTTGAGTTTTGATGCTGCCCCAAAAAGCCATCAGGCCAAAGGGTTCATCGATGGCGAAACTAGCCCGCCTGTCAGTCGGTGCAAAGCCGAAAGCCGGATATCCGCTTGGCTGCCGAACCCGGTGGGTCAAGCACTCCTTCCCATTTGACCCCCTGGAAAAGTTTTCGGAGTATCCGCGCCATGAAATCTCCCAAACCTGCGAGGTTGTTTCCACTCATCATTGCCACCTGTTTTCCCGTTGCTTTGGCTCTGGCGGAGGTGAACAAGGTCGAGAAGATCGCGCCCGACGTTTATTTTCACGAGGGCGACATCAAGGCGAAAGGGCATTGCAACAACGGCTGGATTGTTTTCGAAGAC
>NZ_JADYVR010000973.1:0-402 GCF_020193935.1 Bradyrhizobium sp. NBAIM08
ATGCGATCAAGTCGCGCGAGCAGTTTCGCGGCCGAGTCGAACAGGGCAGGCAGGAAATCGGCCGGGGTGGCGTCAGCGATCGCGCCGCTGGCGGAGCGGGTGATCGTGGCGGCGCGGGCGGCGGCAATCGAGCGGCAACCGCGGATCGCGGCGCCGGGCAATCAGGCGGCAACCGCGGCGGTGGCGCGAGTCAACTCGGCGGCGGCGGCGACCGCGGCGGTGGCGGCAATCGAGGCGGGGCCTATCAAGGCGTCGATCGCGGCGGAAGTGCCGCCAGAAGTGCCAGCCAACGCGGTAGCGCGAGCCGGTCTAGTTCCGGCGGCGGCTCAAGAGACGGTGGCGGCGGCTCAAGAGGTGGCGGTGGTGGTGGCGGACGCCGCCGGTAGGAAAAGTAGCGAGTGA
>NZ_JADYVR010000974.1:0-402 GCF_020193935.1 Bradyrhizobium sp. NBAIM08
CCTCGAGCACGCGCAGCGCGTCCCCGGCGGCGTCGCCCGGGGTCCAGCGGCCCTCGGGCGGAGCGGCGGCGCCACGGCGGTCGCCGTCGATGCTCAAGTCGACGGTCGCGAACGACACGGCCGCGCCGAGCTCGTTCACCTGGCGCTGACGCTGCGTGACGCGACGGGACGCGCGATCGAGCTGGGCGCGCAGTCGTGAACGCTCCTTGTCGGTGGTCGCCTTGCTCAGGCGGGTGCGCAGCCCGTTGCGGTCGGCGCGCGCGTCACGCACGGAGGCCTCGAGGGCATCACGCTGGTCGGTTACGTCCTGGGCCTGCTGCGAACGGGCCTTGACATGCGCGAGCTTGGACAGCTGGGCGATCCCGGTGTCGAGCTTGTCTGACGGGATCTTGACGGTCAGGG
>NZ_JADYVR010000975.1:0-402 GCF_020193935.1 Bradyrhizobium sp. NBAIM08
GCCCTGTGCTCCCATCACGCGGCGGGGTAGCTCGCGAACACCGCGTTTGTCCCATCGCGGTGCCAGAGCACCACGTCGAAGGCGTCCCGCATCCCATCCATCTCTATCCCCGGCGAGCCCATCGGCATGCCCGGCACCGCCAGGCCCAAAGCGTCCGGCGCCTCGGCCAGGAGGCGCAGGATGTCGGGGGCGGGAACGTGGCCCTCGATGACCAGCTCGCCCATGCGGCCGGTGTGGCAGCCGTAGAGGTCGAGCGGCACGCCGCCCGCGATCCTCGCGCGCGCGAGCGTATCGTTGTCCGCCTCCTCGACCGTCACGGCGAAGCCCTCGGCGCGCAGCGTGTCGGCCCAAGCCTCGCAGCAGCCGCAGCCGGGGTCCTTGAGCACCGCGATGGTCCCGGCT
>NZ_JADYVR010000976.1:0-402 GCF_020193935.1 Bradyrhizobium sp. NBAIM08
GGATCGAGCTTGCCGCTTTGGAGCGAAAGCATGAATTCGCGCTCCAGGCCGAATTCAACCACGAGGACTTCGTCGCTCTGCGACGATTCCCAGGCGGACAAGAGCGCGCCTTCGCCCGGCTGAAACACGGCTTCGGGAAAATGGGACGCGAGCTGGCGGCGAACCAAGGGAGCGTCTCCCTCCTCTGCTGCAAATTGCACCTTTATCTTCCCCGGCGTGCCAATGAGTTCAAAAGCCACGGGCTCCCGGCAAAGCGAGAGGCTGCGCAAGAATCTTTCGAATGCTTCGGTGCCGAGGTCGAGCTTCGCTGGAAGTGACGTCTGGAGTTCAACCAGAGGGTTGCGAAAAAGTTCCCTCGGTGCGGGCTCCTCCTCGGGTTCTGGTTCGGGGGGTGTGGAGGGC
>NZ_JADYVR010000098.1:0-543 GCF_020193935.1 Bradyrhizobium sp. NBAIM08
GCGTTGCAGGCGTTCGCCTACCGCATCTGCGGTAGCGCCACCGATGCCCGCATCGACCTCGTCAAAAATCAGGGTCGGGATGCTGCTGGTTTCGGCCAGAATAACCTTCAGCGCGAGCATGAAACGGCTGAGTTCACCGCCCGATGCCACCTTGTGCAGCGCGCCGGGCGGCGTGTTCGGGTTGGTCGAGATCATGAACTGCACATGATCGAAACCCTCGGGCGACCAGCCGTTTTCGTCTGCGGCTTTATCGCAGACAACGGTGATTTTCGCCTTGTCGAGTTTCAGGTCGGGCAGTTCGGCATTCACGGCCTTGGCGAGTTTTGCCGACGCCTTCTGGCGTTTCGATGTGGCCTTTTCAGCCTCCGCCATATACAGCGTGCGGGCGGCGGCGGTTGCCTTTTGCATTTCGGCCAGCGCCTCTTCCTGATTGGTGATCAGGCGCAGTTTTTGCGACAGGTCTTCGTAAATGGCGGCAAGACCATCAACGGTCGTGCGGTGTTTCTTGGCGATTTCCTTCAGCGCGAAATAACGCTCCTCGAT
>NZ_JADYVR010000977.1:0-402 GCF_020193935.1 Bradyrhizobium sp. NBAIM08
CTTGGCGCGCTTCTCGGGGTCTCCCCAGGCACGATGATTGGCGACCAGGCGCGTGGTCGAGGTGAGCAGCGTGTCCACGATCCGCAGGTTGTGGGCGCGCAGACTCGACCCGGTCTCGGTGTTGACGACGATGGCGTCGGCCAGAACCGGGACCTTGACCTCACAGGCGCCCCAGGAGAACTCGACCGAGGCGTCGCGGACGCCGTGCGTGTTCAGGTAGCGCTCGGTCAGGCGGACGTACTCGGTCGCGATGCGCTTGCCCGCCAGATCGCGCGCCGATTCGATGGCCGAGCCCTCCGGCGCGGCCAGCACCACGCGGATCGCGTTGCGCGTGGCTTTGGAGTACGTCAATTCGGCGACCTCGTGCACGTCGGCGTTGTTGTCCTCGATCCAGTCCTTGCC
>NZ_JADYVR010000978.1:0-402 GCF_020193935.1 Bradyrhizobium sp. NBAIM08
CATCAATACCCATGCATTGCAGATTTGGTTGACTCATATGACCCTTCCTTACGATACGAATTTGGTTTCAATCAACTGTACGGATTTGTGATGAGTGACTCAGCTCATGCGCGGGACGCTTGCATGCGGGCTTAATACCCTCGGGTTCGCACGTGCTGCATGAGCTTTGCCAGACCTACAGATTCAGTTTATGCCATCTTCAAGATATAAGGATACGCTTCGCCGCTGCGGTCACCCGGTCCCTCCTTCCCGTCTGCCGTGATTTTCCGGTCGTTTACCCGCTCAGATTTCGCGGTCTCACCCTCCAACTCCCGCCAGCCGTGTGTG
Organism: Bradyrhizobium sp. NBAIM08; assembly: GCF_020193935.1. NCBI lineage: Bacteria > Pseudomonadati > Pseudomonadota > Alphaproteobacteria > Hyphomicrobiales > Nitrobacteraceae > Bradyrhizobium > Bradyrhizobium sp. NBAIM08. The sequence goes on from NZ_JADYVR010000978.1 coordinate 328, forward strand.
TCAGGCTGCGGCTTCCCTTGCGCCCTATGCATCCCCGCCTTATCGCCCGGCTTTTATGGAGGCACGGCACAGCCC
>NZ_JADYVR010000979.1:0-402 GCF_020193935.1 Bradyrhizobium sp. NBAIM08
GGAGTCGCATCGCCCCGCCGAAGTGATCCGGATGCGAGTGCGTGACCACCACGGTGTGGACGTCCTCCACGGCGAAGCCTGCGAGGCCGAGCCGGCCGACGAGGTGTTCCCACGACTCCGGACCCGGTAGGCCCGGATCGACGACCGCAATCCCCCGCTCGTCTTCGAGGATGTAGCAGTTCACGTGACCGAGCCCGGGCATGCTGATCGGCAGTTGAGTGCGGACGACACCGGGCGCCACCTCCGTGACGTCGGTGGTGGCCGGTTGCTGCTCCTGCTTCGGCGGGCGCGCCGCCTCGGGCTCGCCGGTCACGGCCTGCACGTCGGTCGAGTCGGCGGTGTTCAGCTGATGGTCGTGATGATCGTGATCGTGCTGCATGAAGAGGCCGGCCTCTACCGACG
>NZ_JADYVR010000980.1:0-402 GCF_020193935.1 Bradyrhizobium sp. NBAIM08
ATCCGGGGATGCGTCTCGTCCTGCGTGAGCCACGGCGCGAGTTCACCGTCCACTTCCCGGTCCACATGGATGACGGGTCGGTCAAGGTCTTCACCGGCTATCGCGTCCAGCACAACCTGGGCCGTGGCCCGGCCAAGGGCGGCATCCGCTACCACCAGGACGTCAGCCTCGACGAGGTCAAGGCCCTCGCGATGTGGATGACCTGGAAGTGCGCGGTCGTGGGCATCCCCTACGGCGGCGGCAAGGGCGGCGTCATCGTCGATCCCAAGCAGCTGAGCATGAAGGAGCTGGAGGGCCTGACCCGCCGCTTCTTCACCGAGATCGAGGTCCTGGTCGGCCCCGAGAAGGACATCCCGGCCCCGGACGTCAACACCAACGCCCAGATCATGGCCTGGATGATGG
>NZ_JADYVR010000981.1:0-402 GCF_020193935.1 Bradyrhizobium sp. NBAIM08
CCTCGATGGCGGCCCCGATGGTCTCGGGCGCGGCGGCGCTGCTGCTGCAGAAGTACCCGAACCTGACGCCGAACCAGGTCAAGGGCGTCCTGATGGGCTCCTCGCGCCTGGTCAACAACCGCTTCCCGGCGCTGGACGTCTACGCGGCGATCAAGTCGGTCGGGGCGGGCAATATCCCGGTCGCCAACCAGGGCCTGACGCCGAACACTCTCGTCAGCGCCGCCAACGGCGACATCGACTACAGCCGCTCTTCGTGGAGCCGCTCATCGTGGAGCGCGGCCGACTCCTCGCTCGGCCTCGACTTCGCCCGCTCGAGCTGGAGCCGCTCGAGCTGGAGCTCGACGAACAGCGACGGCGTGGAGGTCTCGCGCTCGAGCTGGTCCCGGTCGAGCTGGTCCACCA
>NZ_JADYVR010000982.1:0-402 GCF_020193935.1 Bradyrhizobium sp. NBAIM08
GTGCGCGACTACATGGCGGCTTATCCCTACAGCTGCTTCGAGCAGCGCACCTCGAAATCGGTGGCGCTGGGCGATGCGGCGATGTGGCGGGGCGTGGCGGCGACGCTGCCGGCCCACCTCGACGGCGACGGCATGCTCAAATATTTTCCGACCATGCGCCAGGGCGACGATGCGCTGACGGCCTATGTGCTGTCGGTGACGGCCGAAGCGGGTTATGAGATCCCGGACGAAGGGCGCGAGCGCATGGAAGGTGCGCTGGTCGCCTTCGTCGAGGGCCGCGTCACGCGCGGCAGCAACCTGCGCACCGGCGAGCTGGCGGTGCGCAAGCTGTCCGCGCTGGAGGCCCTGTCGCGGCGCCAGCCGGTGCGCCAGAACTGGCTGCAATCCTTCCGTATCCAGCCG
>NZ_JADYVR010000983.1:0-402 GCF_020193935.1 Bradyrhizobium sp. NBAIM08
ATCTCCGGCTTTCGCCAGCTTCCCGGTCAAGAAATTGCCGAGCGCGCCGCCGAGCGTTTCGACAACCGTGACGACACCCAAAATTCGTCCCAGGTGCTTCAAGCCAAAACATTCTGCAACGAGTAACTGCACCAACACAAACGCGCCGCCGTAGCCGAGGCCAAACGGAATCGCAAACGCGAGCGCGAGGCCGGGCGAAAGGTTCAGCAACAAGACCGCCGCGCCGCACAGCAACACACAGCACATCACATTCACCCAGGTCTTCGAGACGCGATCACTCAGCCAGCCGAAAAAGAATTTGCCGCCGATGCTCGCCACCGCCATCGTGGATTGGATGCCCGCTGACGCGCCCAACGTCATCCCGATGGCGGGGCTTTGCAAATACAAATTGAGCTGTTGCAC
>NZ_JADYVR010000984.1:0-402 GCF_020193935.1 Bradyrhizobium sp. NBAIM08
GTCGTCGTCCTCGGCCACGGTCTCGATGGCGTCGCTGGTCTCGACCACCTCGACGGCGCCGGCGCCCGTCCCGTTCCCGGGGGCCTCCTCGGCCTCGTCGCCGGCGGGCGCCTCGACCATCGGCGACAGGCCTTCGGAGGGCCCGGCCACGGCGCCGTCGAGGTCGACGGGCTCGTTCTCCTCGTCGCCCTCGCCGAGGGCGACGCCGAGCAGGCGGTCACCATGTTCACCGAATGGGAGCGGCTCGGGAACGAGATGGGCCTCGGCGAGCCGGGCTACAGCCGGTTTCGCGCCGATCACGTCGAGGCGTTGCTCGCGGCCGGCCGGTTCGACGACGCGGCGGAACATGCCGAGGCGATGCAGTCGGACGCCGAGCGTTTGGACCGCATCAGCCTCCGAAGC
>NZ_JADYVR010000985.1:0-401 GCF_020193935.1 Bradyrhizobium sp. NBAIM08
GTGAAAATCTGTACAGCTTATGAATTAGACGGTAAAGAAATTACTGAGTACCCAGCAAACTTAGATCAATTAAAACGTTGTAAACCAATCTTTGAAGAGTTACCAGGTTGGACAGAAGACGTAACAAGTGTGCGTACTTTAGAAGAATTACCTGAAAATGCACGTAAATATTTAGAGCGTATTTCAGAATTATGTAATGTACAAATTTCTATCTTCTCAGTTGGTCCAGATAGAGAACAAACAAACCTATTAAAAGAATTGTGGTAGAACTTTATATAAGTCATACACAATGATTATAAATACATGAGCCTTCTATCTTTATTGGTAGGAGGCTTTTGCTATGTTTGCTTCTGCATCGATTCGATTAATTAGATAAAAATTACTAACGTAAAGGTGAGATT
>NZ_JADYVR010000986.1:0-401 GCF_020193935.1 Bradyrhizobium sp. NBAIM08
GGCCTGACGTTCACCACGAAGGCGGCCGCCGAGCTCCGCCAGCGCGTCCACGGCGCGCTGTCCCATGCCGGTCTGCTCGACTCCTCCGCCGCGGGCGAGGTCGACCCCGACGACGTCGACGAGGTGCTCGAGCCGACGGTCGCGACCTACCACGCCTACGCCGCCTCGCTGCTCACCGACCACGGCCTCCGGATCGGCCACGAGCCCGAGACCCGGGTGGTCTCCGACGCCTCCCGCTACCAGCTCGGCGCCCGCGTGGTCGAGCGCTTCACCGGCGACGTCCTCCACCTCACCGACCACCCGCCGACCGCCATCCAGAACCTGCTCGCGCTCGACTCCGCGATGAGCGAGCACCTCGTCGGGCCCGACGACGTCCGCCGGATCGACGACGAGGCGCGGGT
>NZ_JADYVR010000099.1:0-537 GCF_020193935.1 Bradyrhizobium sp. NBAIM08
CTATGTGAGCGTCCCCTCGGCGACCGATCCGGGGCTGGCGCCGAAGGGATGCTCGGCCGTCTTCGTGCTCGCGCCGACGCCGACGCTCAGCCGGATGCCCGGCGCCGACTGGCAGGCAGAGACTTTGAAGATAAAGGCGCGCGTGACGGAGACGCTCGCGCATCACGGCGTGCGCCTCGACCCCGCGCGCGTCGTCTGCGCCCAATTGCCTGATCGCGTCGAGCGTGACGCTGTTGTCGGTCACGTAATTGCGCGGGGTGACGATGACGACGCGCGTCACTCCCAGGCGTTTTTGCAGCCGCTGATAATCCGCCACCGTTGCGTTCGCAGGCTTCGCGACGGGCGGCGCGAAGCGGGGATCGTAGATATGGATATGACAGTCCGCCGCATGCGCCGGCGCTTTGAGCCTGGGCGGCTCGGTGCCGGACGAATTCGGCACTCTATGTTCAGTGCTGGCGGGCGCGCTAGCCAAGCGGGACCTTCACTTTCTTCCCGATTGGAGCTTAGGCGTGCGGCTGCGGTCCGCGGGGTCATTCC
>NZ_JADYVR010000987.1:0-401 GCF_020193935.1 Bradyrhizobium sp. NBAIM08
CCAGCGGCATCAAGCCGCCGAGCGCGACAAGAGCTGGCTAGGAAACGGCGTCGATGCCACGGCGCTGATCGCAAGCGTTTGCGACTACGATCCGAACATCGGCGTCGCGCTCGAACTCATGGAGGCGAACGCGATGCGCAAGAAGGAGGCGCTGATGTCCCGACCGCATCGCGACGTGGTGTTCTTCGAGGCGACAGGACTGCCGCCCGATCACAAGAAAGCGGATTTGTACCTACGCATCGAGAGCGGCGCCAAGGGCGGGCGCGAGCGCTTCGTCCCGCTGGATACGCCGAAACGTCTTGCCGCCATTGAGCACGCAAGGCAGGTGGTATCCACGCGCGATGGTCGCGTAGGCTCACCCTTCGGCAATCTCAAGCAGGCCATGGACCGCTTCGACAATG
>NZ_JADYVR010000988.1:0-401 GCF_020193935.1 Bradyrhizobium sp. NBAIM08
GCATCGAGCTGGTCCCCGTCGGCGTCGAGCGAACGCGATGCCGCCGAGCCGATCCACACCAGGCGTCCCCAGCCGCGTGCCTGCATCGCGCCGAGCGCCTCGCGGTACAACCCGAGCGTCGTCTCGACCGGGTTCCACATCGCCTCGAACGCGTCCGCGCTGTCGCAGTCGACGATGGAACGCGAGCCGCGCTCGCCGTGGGCGATGACGATGTCCGGCCCGTCGCCCACGCCCTCCACCAGTGCGCATCCCTCGGCGGCGAGCGTGGCGGCGCAGGCCGCGCGCAGTTCGTCATCGGGACCGACGAGCAACGCCCGCCGCTCTCCAAGAGCCAGATCCATCAGCCACCTCCGGTGGGGAACAGGGCGGTGAGGAACTCGTCGAGCCGCTCGGCCGACAGG
>NZ_JADYVR010000989.1:0-401 GCF_020193935.1 Bradyrhizobium sp. NBAIM08
GGGCGTCCTGCGCGCGAATCGTGTCGGGGTCCTCCCCGACGATTCGCTCGAGCTCTGCGAGCGCCGTTTCGGTCTCGCCCTTGCGCGCGTCGACCAGCGCGATCTCGACCCGGAAGGCCGACGCGAGCTGATCGGGCGTCATGTGCCAGTCTCGCGCCGCATGGCCGAGATCCATCCGCTGTGCCCGCTCGTAGACCGCACGCGCCTCGTCGGGCCGCTTGAGCTTGCCGTAGGTCGAAGCGAGGTTGCGATAGGCGGGCAGGAACGTGGGGTCGCGCTCGAGCGCGAGCTCGTAGAGCCGGATCGCCCGCTCGTGATCCCCCTGTTGCGTCGCGACGAACCCGAGGTTGTAGGCGGCGCGCGGGGACTCCGGCACCGCCTCGAAGGTCGCCTCCCAGAGC
>NZ_JADYVR010000990.1:0-401 GCF_020193935.1 Bradyrhizobium sp. NBAIM08
GCCTGCGCGGCCGGAAAGCTGATCCGCCGCGCGGGCTACGAGCCCTCTCCCTCCCGGCTTCGCGCGCGTGCGGCCGGGAAGTAGGCGTAGAAGGTGGCGCGGCTCACGCCCAGCCTCCGGGCCACCTGCGCCACCGGGATGGCGGCGTCGCGGAGCATGGCCCGCGCCACGGCCAGATCCTCCTCTGAGAGCTTGCGCCGGCGCCCGCCCTTGCGCCCGCGGGCGGCGGCGGCGCGCAGGCCCTCCAGCGTCCGCTCGCGGTTGAGGTCGAGGAAGTACTCGGCAAGGGTGCCGAGGAAGTTGAACATGAGCCGCCCCGTGGGCGTCTCGCTGTCCACCGCCTCGGTGAGGGAGCGCAGCTTGACGCCCTGGGCCTGGAGCCTGTGGGCGGTGTCGAGCAT
>NZ_JADYVR010000991.1:0-401 GCF_020193935.1 Bradyrhizobium sp. NBAIM08
GGCCCTGGCGGCCAGGAACGAGCAGGCGGCCGGCGCCGCGCAGGCATGAGCAAGCCCGCAACACGCTGGACCGACGTCAGCCTGAGCGACGGCCAGAGCGCGCGCTGGGCCGGCGCGATGACGACGCCGATGGCGCTCGCCGTCGCCCCGCGCCTCGCGGCCGCGCGTCCCTCGGCGATCGAGATCGCCTCGGCGGCGACATTGCAGCAATGCGTCGCGCGCGGCGAGGATCCGTGGCAGCGCATCGAGCTGCTGCGCGAGCGCTGTGCCGGCGTGCCGCTTCGCACGTCGATCACGCTCGTCCCCGGGCATGGCCGGCGCGGCGGCGACGTCGTCTCGACCGAGCTCGCCCTCCTCTGGCTGCACGAGCTCGCCCACCGGGGTGTCGCCGAAGTGGTCGT
>NZ_JADYVR010000992.1:0-401 GCF_020193935.1 Bradyrhizobium sp. NBAIM08
CAACAAGGCCTTCATCGCCAACCTGATCGACATGAGCGTTGGCGCCCTCCTTGCTCCGAACTTGGCGCGGTGAGCACGCAGCAGCGAACAGCCACCCCGACGCCCACGCCGATCGCCGCGGGCACCCTCCTCCAGGGCGACGACCACCACTACCCGGAAGAGGCCCCGGTGCGCGCTGTCGAGGTGGCCGCATTTGCGCTCGATGTGCACCCGGTCACCAACGGCCAGTTCGCACGCTTCGTCGCTGCGACGGGACACGTGACGGCAGCCGAACATGACGGCCTCGCAGTCTTCACTCCGAGCGATCGACCGGTCGATCTCGCCCAGCCGTCGCTGTGGTGGCGCCACGATCGCGATGCATCATGGCGATGTCCGCGAGGCACGTCCGTGCTGTCAGATGA
>NZ_JADYVR010000993.1:0-401 GCF_020193935.1 Bradyrhizobium sp. NBAIM08
GTCGCGAGACGGCCAAGCAGGTGACCAGCCGCTGCTGCTGGTCGTCGGCCAGGAGTGGGGCGAGAACGCGTGGGGCGGACCGGTCACGGGTCAGCTCGTGGCCTACGAGGCGCCGGAGCCGGGGGACGGGTGGCCGTGACGGGTGCGCTGGTTTCGTGACAGGACTTCGTCCTTCCTCAACCAGCGGGGACCCGCATGACCTCGAGGCCGAGCCAGTTGGCCAGGTCGTCGATCTCGGCATGCACGGCCTCGGTCATGGCCGGGGTGAACGGCTCGTCCTCGTGGATCGCGTCGACCCGGAGAACTCCCTCGGCCCGTTCGGCGGTGGCGTCGAGCTTCCCGACCAGCCGGTCGCCGTACAGGATCGGCAGCGCGTAGTAGCCCCAGATCCTCTGCTCCTT
>NZ_JADYVR010000994.1:0-401 GCF_020193935.1 Bradyrhizobium sp. NBAIM08
GAGTTGGCATCGCTGCCGAGCGTGGAGCAAAGGAGACACCACTCCATTTTGGAATAAAGGGTTTTGAATCCTTTGGGGTAACCGGAGAAGCCTTTGGAACCTCAATTACTTCCAGTGCTCCGCCCACATGCCCAAATACTGCACCTGAGTATTCAGAGGTTAGCGCATCGCTGTGTCCGGGCAGCGGCACGAGTGACAGGGCACTGCCCTTCGGCACACGGGCCTGAGATAATCGATCGATGACAAACAGGTTACTTGCTGCGTTGAGTTCGACGGGTGGTTTGTCCTGGTCGGGGATGTCAGCGCTGCTTAAGAGGATGTCGCCGAGTGATGGGCGCACTGTCAGGGGATGTGATTTTTTAGTTGGCATGGCTTTTTAGTTTTACGTATACATTAAAAAG
>NZ_JADYVR010000995.1:0-401 GCF_020193935.1 Bradyrhizobium sp. NBAIM08
ACCTCGAGCTGCTGGAGCGACGGGGTGGCTACGACGGCTACGGCAGCGCCAACACCGCCCTCCGGCTGGCGCTGCAGGCCCGGCACTGACGACGAGACCGGCCCGCCACGAGCACCTGCGTGAGGTGCTCGCGACGAGCCGGTCCGTGATCGAGAGGGTGCTGGCTACTTGAAGGCGTCCTTGACCTCGCCGGCCTGCTTGATGTCGGCCTTGCTCTGGTCGCCCTTGCCCTCGGCCTGCAGGCTCTCGTTGTCGGTCGCGTCGCCGAGCTTCTCCTTGGCCTTGCCGAGCAGACCCTCGCCCTGGTTGGCCATCTTGTCGTCGGTGCCCATGCGGTTCCTCCTACGTTGACGTACTGCTCTTGTACCCAGCCAGGCGCGTCCGATGCACGGCTCACCTAC
>NZ_JADYVR010000996.1:0-401 GCF_020193935.1 Bradyrhizobium sp. NBAIM08
CCCTCACCTCGTAACGAAAGACCCGCGGCGGCGGCTGCATCACCACCCCGGGGCACGCAACGCGCGGCGGCCCGCAGCGCAGCTCGCCTTCGTCGCCAGGCGGGCCGATCGCGGTCTCGAGGTGGTAGATCGCGAACCGCTCGCCGCCGCGATCGTCGTCACCGCCGCTGTCGTCGCAAGCTGCGCCGGCGAGCAGCAGCAGCCCGCCGAGAACGATCCTGTTAGCCCTTCTGTGCACCGTCCAGCTCGTGCAGGCGGCCGAAGGTCCGGTCGAGCTCATCGTCGTCCGGGAGCTCGCCCGCCGGCGTCGCCTGATCGACGACGTCCGGAAGCACCTGCGCCACCGCTTCCGCGGCTTCGTCCTCGCTGACGCCGAGTTGCTGCGCGATCCGCGTCAGCTC